>NZ_JBHVUH010000003.1:220181-320361 GCF_042884245.1 Streptomyces sp. NPDC058145
CGAACTGGTGCATCCGACGGTGGCCGACGCGACCGGGGCGGGCCGAGCGCCATGAGCGCCGCATGGGTCGCCGGAACGGTCCGGGCCCGGGCCCTCGCCGAACGCTGCGCGGGCACCGCCGGGGCGCGGGAGCTCGCGGCCGGCACCGGCCTCGACGAAGCCCTGCGGCAGCCGGCCGGAACGCCGCACCGGAAGCCCGCGCCGCCGCTGCCCGAACTGGTGCATCCGACGGTGGCCGACGCGACCGGGGCGGGCCGAGCGCCATGAGCGCCGCATGGGTCGCCGGAACGGTCCGGGCCCGGGCCCTAGCCGAACGTTGCGCGGGCACCGCCGGGGCGCGGGAGCTCGCGGCCGGCACCGGCCTCGACGAGGCGTTGCGGCAGCTGGCCGTGACGCCCTACGGGAGGTACGCGCCGCCGGCGGCCGGGCTGCCCGAGGCCCAGCGGGCGGTGTCCGCCACGCTGCTGTGGCATCTGCGGGTGCTGGCGGGCTGGCTGCCGCGCGGCGGGGCCCGCCTGCTCGTGCCGCTGGCCTGCGGCTTCGAGGTCGCCAACGTGGCCGCCCGGCTGGCCGCTGACGGTCGCGGCCCGGGCCCCGCCGAGCCGTACCGGCTCGGCGCCCTGGAGACCGCCTGGCGGCGGCTGGAACGCGCGGGGACCGGCGCGGACCTGCGTGCCGTACTGGCCGCCTCCGCCTGGGGCGATCCGGGGGGCGACTCCGTCGGTGCCGTGCTCACCGGCATGCGGATGGCCGCGGCGCGGCGCACCGCCCTCACGGTGCCCCAGGCGCGCGGCTGGGCGGTGGGGCGCGCGGCGCTGCTGACGGCGCGTGAGCTGTTCGTGCACGAGCGGCCGCTGACGGAGCCGGTGCGGCGCGACGCGGCCCGGCTGCTGGGGACGCGGGCGGCGGACGCCGCCTCGTATCCGCGGTTCCGCGACCTGCTGCCCGCCCCGGCCCGCCGGCTCCTGGCCGATGCCGGGGAGCCGGGCGCGTTGTGGCGGGCCGAGGTGCGCTGGTGGCGCACGCTCCGGGACGACGGTGCCGCCATGCTGCGCGACGTCCGGTACGGTCCCCGCGCGGTCGTCGGCGCGGTCGCCGTGCTGTCCGTGGACGCATGGCGGGTCCGGGCCGCGCTGGAGTCGGCGGCGCGCGGAGGCCGGGTCGGGGAGGCGTTCGATGCCCTGGCCTGAGCCGATGACACCGGTCCGGATGCGCCGGGTGGCGGTGGTCGTGCCCCGGGCGGCGCTGCGGGACGCGCTGGTGCGGATCGCCGAGGCGGGCTGTGTGGAGCTGGACCACGCCGAGGACGCGGCCCCGGGCCCCGCGGCGCTGCGGCTGCGGCGGCTGCGGGGGCGCGCCGGGCCGGCCGCTCCGGAGACCGGTGACACGGCCGTTCTGGCCGTCGCCGCGCCCGACCTGGACCGGCTGGAACAGCGGGACGGCGTGGGGCTGCTGGCCGGCGAGGCCCAGTTGGAGGAACGCGCCGGGAGCGCCGTACGGCGGGGTGAGGTGGCCGCGCTCGCCGGGTGGTGCCCGGCGGCCGAGGTGCCCGGTGTGGCGGGGCGGCTGGCCGCGGCGGGCGGTGCCCTGGTGCCGTTGCCGACGCCGCGCGGCACCGATCCCCCGACCCTGCTGCGGCAGGCCGGACGGGTGTCGTTCACACCGCTGGTGACGACGTACGGCACACCGCGGTACGTGGATCTCGATCCCTCGTGGCCCGCGGGCCTCGCCTATGTCGCGATGTTCGGGATCATGTTCGGCGACGTCGGGCACGGGGCGCTGCTGCTGCTCGCGGCGATGGCGCTGCGCCTCGGCCGGCCCCGGCGGCTCGTACCGCTGCGCCGGCTGTGGCCGTTCCTCGCCGGCGCCGGGCTGGCCTCGATGCTGGCGGGCGCCGCCTACGGGGAGTTCTTCGGGCCGACGGGCCTGCTGCCCGTGCTGTGGCTGGCCCCGCTGGAGAGCCCCGCCCGGCTGCTGACCGCCGCCGTGGTGCTCGGGGCGGGGCTGCTGGCCCTCGCGCACGCCGCCGGCGCGGTGAACCGGGTGCGTGAGGACGGCTGGGCGACCGGGCTGTACGCGGCGTCCGGGTGTGCCGGGCTGCTGTTCTACCTGGGGCTGGCGCCGGCCGCGGCGGGCCTGGTGCTGGACGCGTGGGTGCCGGTGGTGGCCGGAGCCGCGCTCTCCGCGACCGGGCTGGCGCTGCTGGCGTCGGGCCTGTTCCGGGCCACGGCGGGCGGTGGCGCGGGGGTGGCCGAGACGGCCGTGCGGCTCTTCGACGTGGTCGTGCGCGCGGGGACCAACACCCTGTCGTTCGCGCGGCTCGCGGCCTTCGGCCTCACGCACGCCGCGCTCGCCGACCTGGTGTGGCGCGGCACCACCGCGCTGGCCGGCCGCGGGGTGGGCGGGGTGGCGGGCGCGGTGGTGCTGTTCACCGTGGGCACGGCCGTCTCCCTGGGCCTGGAGGCGCTGGTGGCCGGGGTGCAGGCGCTGCGGCTCGCGTTCTACGAGCTCTTCTCCCGGCTCTTCGAGACGGAGGGCCGTCCGTTCCGTCCCTGGCACGTCCCTGCGGCGCAACGTGCCGAGGCGCTGCTACGAAGGTGATCCCATGCTCACCTGGCTGATCGTCCTGCCGGTCCTCCTCGCGGTGCTCGGTGCCGTGGGACTGCTGCGCCGGCGCCGGCCCGGACACGCGGTGCGCTGGCTGCTGGCCACCAACCTCGCCCTGCTGGTGGGCGCCTGTGCCGTCCTGGTCACGGCGCTCACGTCACCCGCGCAGGCCTCGCCGCAGGCGGCGGCGCCGGGCGGCGTGGGCGGCGCCGCCCTGATCGGGGCGGCCATCGCGGTGGCCGGGGCCTCGATCGGGGCCGCCATCGCCGTCGCCTACACGGGTGCCGCCGCGCTGGCCGCGCTCAGCGAACGCCCGGAGATGTTCGGCCGGGCGATGGTGATCGTCGGCCTGGCGGAGGGCATCGCCGTATACGGGCTGGTGGTCGCGATCCTGCTGATCGGAAAGGCCTGACGATGGGCACCGTGGCCGCCATCGGGGCGCGCACGGACGTGGGCGGGCTGGCCCTTGCCGGGGTCGACGTGCTGGTCGCGGAGGATCCGGACGACGTCCGCCGGGCCTGGCGGCGACTCCCGCGCACCGTCGCCCTGGTGATCCTCACGGCACCGGCCGCCGAGGCACTGGGGGCCGGGGTGACGGAGCCGGATCCGTCCCGGCCGCTGACCGTGGTGATGCCGTGATGGCGGCGCCCGTGGACGCGCTGGAACCGGTGCGCGCCGAACTGCTGCGAGCGGCGCGCGCCGAGGCCGGGGCGGCGCTGGACCGGGCGCGGGCCGACGCGGAGGAGACGTTGCGTCTCGCACACGGCACGGCGGACCGGGTGCTCGCGGCGGCCCGCGAGGCCGGCGCGGCGGACGGGGCCGCCTCGGCCGCGGGTGAGCGGATACGGGCGGCCGAGGACGCTTGGGCCGCCGAACTCGCCGCCCGCGCCGAGGTCTACGCGGACCTGCGGGCCGGGGTCCGCGCTGGTGTGCGGCGGGCACTGACCGAGGACGCCCTCGCGCGAAACCGGCTGGTGGCGGCGGCGCGGGCCCTGCTGGGGGCGCGGGCGCGCATCACGGACGCACCGGGCGGCGGGGTGGTAGCCGAGGTGCCCGGACGCCGCGTCGACCTGTCGGCGGACGCCCTCGCCGACCGGGCCCTGGACCGTACGGGCGCACTGGCCGAGCGCCTGTGGGAGCGGCCGTGACCGGCCCGGGCGGCGGGCGGACTCCGGTCGGCGACGGCACACGCGGACGGCCCGGCACCGCACCCGGCACTCCGGACCCGGGCACACCTGTCGCTCCAGGATCGGGCACGCCCAGCACCCCGGCCCCAGGCCCAACCGATGCCCCGGACCGAGGCGCGGGCGGCACTCCGGACCCGCCCGGTGCCCCGGCCCCAGACCGGCGCGGCGGCGGGCCCCGCGTCCTGCGGGTCGCCGGGCCGCTGGTCGAGATGGAGTGCCCCGCCGCGGTCGCCATGCACGATCTCGCCTCGCTGGGCACCGCCGGGCTGCCGGGTGAGGTGGTCGCCGTCCACGGCGACACGGCCACCGTCCAGGCGTACGAGTACACGGGCGGCCTGGCACCCGGACAGCCCGCCGAACCGCTGGGCCGCCCGCTGTCGGTCGTGCTCGGCCCCGGCCTGCTCGGCGGGGTGTTCGACGGCCTGTTGCGGCCCCTGTCCGGCGCCGGTGACCTGCTGCGGCCCGGTGCCGAGGGCGGCGCGCCGGACCGGCGCGCCTGGCCGTTCGTGCCCCGCGTGGCCGCGGGCGCCCGGGTGGCGGCGGGTGACGTCCTGGGGGAGATCGGGGCGCGGGTGCGCCTGAGCCTGCTCGTGCCGGCCGACCGGGCCGGGACGGTGACCGGCGTCGCGGCGGCGGGCGAGTACCGCGCGGACGCCGTGCTCGCCGAGGTGGACGGGCACGGCGTGCGCATGGCGCAGAGCTGGCCGGTCCGCAGACCCCGGCCGGCCGCCGGGCGGCTGCCCGCCGACCAGCCGCTGCACACCGGGCAGCGCGCGGTCGACCTGCTGTTCCCGGTGGCCCGGGGCAGTACGGTCGCCGTGCCGGGCGGCTTCGGCACCGGCAAGACCATGCTGCTGCAGCAGATCGCCAAGTGGTGCGACGCCGACGTGATCGTCTACGTCGGCTGCGGCGAGCGCGGCAACGAGATGGCGGACGTCATCGAGGAACTGTCCGAGCTGGCCGATCCGCGCACCGGAGGACGGCTGTCGGAGCGCACCGTGACGATCGCGAACACCTCCAACATGCCGATGATGGCCCGCGAGGCGAGCGTGCACACGGGCGCGACGGTCGCCGAGTACTTCCGCGACATGGGCCTGGACGTCGTCGTCATCGCCGACTCCACCTCCCGCTGGGCGGAGGCGCTGCGCGAGTTCGCCTCCCGGATGGGCGAACTCCCGGCCGAGGAGGGCTATCCGGCGGGGCTCGCCTCCCGGCTGGCGGCGTTCTACGAGCGGGCCGGCCCGGTGCGCACCCTCGGCGGCGCCTCCGGTTCCGTCACGGTGATCGGTGCCGTGTCCCCGCCGGGCGGTGACCGCACCGAGCCGGTCACCGCGCACACCGAGCGGTTCGTACGGTGCCTGTGGAGCCTGGACCGGGACCTCGCCTACGCCCGCCACTACCCGGCCGTCTCCTGGGTGGACTCCTTCTCCCGGGACGCGGCCGCGCTGGCCGCCGCGCACGCTCGGGCCGGCGATCCCGGGTGGGCGGGCCGGCGGGCCCGGGTGGCCGGTCTGCTCGCCGAGGCGGACCGGCTGGCCGACCTCGTCGGGCTGGTCGGCGTCACGGCCCTGCCGCCCCGTGAGCGGATCAGCGTGCTCGCCGGACGGCTGCTGCGCGAGGCGGTGATCCAGCAGAGCGCGCTGTCACCGGCGGACGCCTACAGCGCGCCCGGGAAGACCGCGGCGCTCGTGGAGGCCGCGCTGTCGGTGATCGACCGCTGTCTTGAGCTGGTCGACGGCGGTACGGGGGCGGACGCGGTCGAGGCGGTCGACTTCACCCCGTTGCTGCGGGCCCGGGAGACCGCCGGGCCCGCCGAGACCGCTCCGGTGGACCGGGCCCGCGACACCGTGCTGGACCGGCTCGGGCGGGCGGCGCCATGAGCGGGTCCCCGGACGTCGAGTACACGGGGGTGCGGGAACTGCGCGGCCCGCTGGTGGTCGTGGAGGGGGTGAGCGGGGTGGGCTGGGACGAGTTCGCCACGATCGCGGTCGGCTCGGGTGAGCGACGGCACGGGCTGGTCCTGGAGGTGGACCGGGACCTCGCCGTGGTGCAGGTGCTGGAGGACACGGCGGGCATGGACCGGACCCGTACCCGGGTGGCCTTCTCGGGCGCGCCCCTGCGCGTCCCGGTCGGCGCCGGCTGGCTGGGCCGGGTCTGCGACGGGCGGGGCGAGCCCGCCGACGGCGGCCCGCCGGTGCTGGGCGCCACCGACGCGGCGGTGGGCGGCACCCCGATCAACCCGGTGCGCCGGGAGCCGCCGAACGAGCCGGTGCTCACCGGCGTGGCCGCCGTGGACGTGCTCACCACCCTGGTGCGGGGACAGAAGCTGCCGGTGTTCTCCGCTGCCGGGCTGCCGCACCTGGAACTGGCCGTGCAGATCGCGGCCCAGGCCGCCTGCGGGGGCGAGCCGTTCGCCGTCGTCTTCGCCGGCATGGGGCTCACCCACGCCGACGCGGCGTTCGTCCGGGCCGGGCTGGCGGAGCGTTCGGCGGCGCGGGACCTGGTGCTGCTGCTCAACACCGCCGACGACCCGGTGATCGAGCGGCTGCTGACACCGCGCATCGCCCTGACGGTGGCCGAGCACCTGGGGTTCACGGAGGGCCGCCATGTGCTGGTGGTGATGACCGACATGACGGCCTACTCGGAGGCGCTGCGCGAGGTGTCCGCCGCGCGCGGCGAGATACCCGCCCGCCGGGCCTATCCGGGGTACCTGTACAGCGACCTGGCGTCCCTCTACGAGCGGTGCGGCCGGATCAGGGGCCGACCGGGTTCGGTGACGGTCCTGCCGGTGCTGACCATGCCGGCGGGGGACATCACCCATCCGGTGCCGGACCTCACCGGTTACATCACGGAGGGCCAGATCGTGCTGTCCGCCGAGGCGCACGCGGCCGGCACCTATCCCCCGGTCGACCCGCTGGCCTCCTTGTCGCGGATGATGCGCAAGGGCGCCGGGGCGGGACGGACCCGCGCCGACCATCCGGATGTCGCGGCGCAGCTGATCGCCGCGCTCGCCCGGTCGCGGCAGGTGCGGGAGCTGGCCGACCTGATCGGGCGGCCGGCGCTCTCCCCGACCGATCTGCGCCATCTGGACCTGGAGGACGCCTTCCGGGAGCGGTTCCTCGCCCAGGACATGACCGAGAGCCGCTCGCTGGACGAGTCCCTGGACCGGGCCTGGGAGGTGCTGCTGACGCTGCCGCGCAGCCAGCTCGGCATGCTCCCGGCCGACCTGCTCGACGCCCGGCGGCCCCCGCCCGCCGGCGGCGCGGACGGGGCGGGGACGCCGTGAGCGGGCGCGGGGGCCGGGTGCCGGTGGGGCGGGCCGGCCGGTTGCGGTTGCGCCGCGGCCTCGCGACCGCCGAGCGCGGGGCCGACCTGCTGGAACGCAAGCTCCGGCTGCTGCTGGACCGGGAGGGTGCGGCGCGCGCGGCGGCCGGGGAGGCGGGCCGCGTCTGGCGGGAGCGGCTGGCCGAGGCGGACACCTGGCTGGTGCGCGGGCTGCTGCTCGGCGGTGAACGGGCGCCGGCCGAGGCGGCTCCGGCGGACCGGGCGCGGGTCGGCGTGCGGTGGGACGCGCTGATGGGCGTACGGCATCCGGCGGCCCTGTCCTGGACGGACCCGGTGCGCGCCCCGGAGGAGCCGGCGCCGCCGAACACCGCGCTGGCGCACGCCGAGACGGCCTACCGGGCCGCCGTGCGGGCCGCCGCCGAACACGCCGTCCACCGGGCCGCCGCCGATCTGCTCGCCGCGGAGGCCGCCCGGACCCGGCAGCGGGTCCGGGCCCTGCGCCGGCACTGGATCCCCCGGCTGCGTCGGGAGCTGGCGGCGGTGGAGCTGGCCCTGGAGGAGGCGGAGCACGAGGAGGCGGTGCGGCGCCGCTGGGCCGCGACGCACGCCGTCCGGTGACGCGAGAGGAGCGGGCAGGCGCCGGCGGGCCCGCGCGGGGCCCGCCGGCCGGGGACGGATCGCCCGTCAGTGCTTGTGCTGGATCTCGACGTGCCGGGCCTCCGCCTTCTCGGCGCCCAGGCCCACACTGACGGTGAGCACGCCGTCGGTGTAGTCGGCCGTGACGTCGTCCTCGTCGGCGCCGCGCGGCAGCGTCACACTGCGGCTCACGGCGCCGTACCGGAACTCGCTGTGGTTCTTGTCCACGTCCCGTTCGGTGCGCTCGGCCTGGACCGTCAGGACCCCTTCGCCGACGACGACGTCGATGTCCTCGGGGGCCATGCCCGGAAGCTCGGCGCGCATGACATAGCGGCCGCTCTCCGTGTAGTCCTCGATGCGCACCGCGGGCATCGTGAACTTGCTGGGAATCGTCTCGAACCAGTCGGGCATGTCCGGGAACGGGAATTTCTGCCTGCGTGTCAATGTGGCCATCGCCGTGACCTCCTCGGCGGTCGTCGGGTCTGCCGACACCTCCAGTGCAGCGCGTGCGGCCCCGTCGCGCGTAGGCCGAACAGCCCTTCTTCCGGGCCCCTGGGTCCTTTCCGACGTCGGCGCCGGTGGCCGGGGACTCCTGGCACTGGCAGTCCGGCCGTACCGGGACTTCCATGGAAGGAGCGGTGGTTCTCCCCCCGTGCCACCGTCGCGAGGAGGCGAGGACGATGAACGTGCTGCCCCGGCCCCCGGCCCCGGCCACCGCGGAGGAGGGACGCGGCCATGGCCGGCTCCGCTGACCGCCGGCCGGTCGTGGTGGGCGTCGATCCGGACCCGGGCCGGCGGATGGCCCTGGCCTGGGCGGCCGACGAGGCGGGCCGGCGGCGGGTCCCGTTGCGCCCGGTGCACGTCGAGGGCGTGCCGACCAGGGGCACCCAGGCGCCGGATGTCCCGTCGTCCTGGGAGCAGTGGAACGACGCGCTGCACCGGGCCGGCAAGCAGGTGCTCGACGACGCCGTGGACTTCGTCACCGCGCGCTGCCCGGACGCCGCCGTCGATCCGCTGCTCGCGGAGGGCGACCCGGTGTGGGTGCTGTGCGAACAGAGCCGCGACGCCACGGCGGTGGTGCTGGGCTCGCGGCATCTGAACCGGACCCAGGAGGTGTTCGGTTCCGCCGCCGTCGCCCTGCCGGTGGCGGCCCACGCGCATTGCCCGGTGGTCGTCGTGCCCGAGCCGGAGCACGTCACCCAGGAGCCCGCGTACTTCGTCGTCGGCGTCGACGGCAGCGAGCGTTCCGCCGTCGCCGTCGACCTGGCGTTCGAGGAGGCCGCGCTGCGCGGAGCCCAGCTGCGGGCGCTGTACGTCTGGCAGCCGGGGCCGCTGCGGATCTTCGACGAGTACGCGGCGCAGCAGGAGTGCCGGCGGCTGCTCTCCGAGACGGTGGCCGGCCGTCGGGCCCGCTATCCGGAGGTGGACCTGCGCCACGAGCTGCTGACCGGGCATCCCGTGCCGGTGCTCGCCGACGCCTCGGCCCACGCGCTGGGGCTGGTGGTGGGTACCCGGGGGCACGGCGGTTTCACGGGCATGATGCTGGGCTCGGTCAGTCAGGGCCTGCTGCGCCACGCCCGCTGCCCCGTCCTGGTCGTTCCGTCGCCGCCGGCGTGAACCGGGGCGGACGGGTCCGTGGACGGCCGCGGACCCCGATGCCCCGCCGGTCGGCACGGCACAGCGGCCCGCGAAGGAGCGCGGGCGGGTGACACGGTCCGCCGCACACCCCGGGAGGAACAGTGAGCAAGCGTGTCCGAACCCTGCCGCGTATCGAGTCCGAGCGCTGCGGCGCCCGGCTGCCGTCCCGTGGAACCGCACGCTCCGAGGCCGTGCGCGCCAAGGGCGGTCACGTCACCCGGGGGTCCCGGGGCGCGTCGGGTGAGTGGATGCTGCTGCCCGGCGGCACATGGCGGCACGTCCGGACGATCCGCGTACCGAGCCTGTTCGGCTGAGGGCGCCGCCCCGCCCGGCGGAGCCCCGGGCTGCCGTGGAACGCCCCCGGCCGGTCGGGCATCCTGGGGGGTGAGTCGGTGAAACGGTGAGGGGAGCCGTAGTGGACGAGCGCGCGCAGGACGGGCGTGAGGCGGAGGCATCCGGGATGTCCCCGCAGTTGCGTCTGGACGCGCTGCTGGACGATCTTCAGACTCAGGTGGCGCAGGTACGGGCGGCACGGGACCGGGTGCACACGCTGCTCGAAGCCGTCCTGGCCGTCGGTTCGGACCTGGACCTGGAAGTGGTGCTGCACCGCATCGTGGAGTCGGCCGTCACCCTGGTCGACGCCCAGTACGGCGCGCTCGGCGTGGTGGGTGACGAGGGCACGATCAAGCAGTTCGTCACGGTCGGCATGGACGAGGAGACCATCGCCCGCATCGGGCACTATCCGCGCGGCGAGGGCATCCTGGGCCTGCTCATCCGTCACCCGGAGCCGCTGCGGCTGGCGGACCTCCACCGGCACGCGGCATCCGTGGGCTTCCCGGCCGGGCATCCGCCGATGAACAGCTTCCTCGGCGCCCCCGTCCGGGTCCGCGAGCAGATCTTCGGCAACCTGTACCTGACGAACAAGCGCAGCGGCGCGGAGTTCGACACCGACGACGAGGCGGTGCTGCGCACCCTGGCGGCGGCGGCCGGCGTGGCGATCGACAACGCCCGGCTGTACGAGGACGCGCAGCGCCGGCAGCGGTGGCTGGCGGCCAGCAACGACCTGACCCGCAGCCTGCTGTCCGGCGCCGAACCGGGGGCGGTGCTGGAGTCCTTCACCGCGAAGGTGCGGGAGGTGGCCGGCGCGGCCCTGGTCACCCTCGCGGTGCCGGTCGGCGACCGCGGTGAGCTGGTCATCGAGGCGGCCTCGGGAGCGGGGGCCGAGAAGGTCAGCGGCCTGGTGCTGCCCCCCTCGGCACTGGCCGCCAAGGTCTTCATCTCGGGTGAGACGATCACCAGCGACGCCCTGAGCGCCGATCCGCGCGCGGAGGGCGGCAGCGCCTCGGTGGTGGAGCTGGGGCCGGCCTTCTTCGTGCCGCTCGGCACCCCGGAGCACATCCGCGGGGTGCTGCAGGTGGCGAACCTGCCCGGCGGTGCCCTCTTCGCCGACGCCGTGAGCGACATGGTCACCGGGTTCGGCAACCAGGCGGCGCTGGCCCTGGACGTCGCCGAGCACCGGCGGGACACCGAGCGGATGGTGGTGCTCGACGACCGTGACCGGATCGCCCGGGACCTGCACGACCTGGTCATCCAGCGGCTGTTCGCGGGGGCGCTGTCGCTGCAGTCGACCCTGGGCCGGGTCTCCGACCGGCCGCAGGCGAGCGAGCGGATCCAGCGGGTGGTGGACGACCTGGACGACACCATCAAGATCATCCGCTCCACCATCTACGCCCTGCGCGAGCGTGACCAGGCGCGACGCGGCAGCGGGCTGCGCGCCCAGCTGGTCGCGGCCACCGAACGGGCCATCGAGTCGCTCGGCTTCGCCCCGGCGCTGCGCATGACCGGGCTGCTGGACACCGTCGTCTCCGCCGAGCAGGGCGAGCAGTTGCTCGCCGTGCTGGGCGAGGCGCTGTCCAACGCGGCCCGGCACGCGCACGCCACGTCGGTCGACGTCGGGGTCGAGGTCACGGACGCCGCCCTGCGGCTGCGGGTGGCCGACAACGGCCGCGGCATCGATCCGGCGGTCACCCGGCGCAGCGGTCTGGTCAATCTGCGCCGGCGCGCGGAGGAGATGGACGGCACGTTCGCCCTGTCCGCGAACGAGCCGAGCGGCACGGTCGTCGAGTGGGCCGTGCCGCTGGCCCCGTGACCATCAGGGCGCGCTCAGCCGTCCCAGGTCCAGTCGGCCACCTCGGGCAGGTCCGTCCCGTGCTCGCGGATCCACAGGTGGTGACGCTGGCGGGTGTCCTCCATGTGCTGGCGTACGGCCGCCGCGCGCACCGCCAGTCCGGGGACGCGGTCGATGACGTCCATGACGAGGCGGTAGCGGTCCAGGTCGTTGCTGACCACCATGTCGAACGGCGTGGTCGTGGTGCCGATCTCCTTGTAGCCGCGCACGTGCAGGTTGCGGTGACCGGTGCGCCGGTAGGCCAGGCGGTGGATCAGCCACGGGTAGCCGTGGTAGGCGAAGACGACCGGCTTGTCCGGGGTGAACAGCCCGTCGTACTCGAAGTCGTTCATCCCGTGCGGGTGTTCCTCGCTCGGCAGCAGCCGCGCGATGTCCACCACGTTGACCACCCGCACGGCCAGCTCGGGCAGGTGCCGGCGCAGTAGCTGGGCGGCGGCCAGCACCTCCTGGGTGGGCACGTCGCCGGCGCAGCCCAGCACCACGTCCGGGTCCCGTGACCCGTCCTCGGTGCCCGCCCACTCCCAGACGCCGGCGCCGCGCGCGCAGTGCACGCTCGCCTGCTCCATCGGCAGCCAGTCGAAGCAGGGCTGCTTGCCGGCGACGATCACGTTGACGTAGTCGCGGCTGCGCAGGGCGTGGTCGGCCACGGACAGCAGGGTGTTGGCGTCCGGCGGGAAGTAGACCCGGACCGCCTCCGGGCTCTTGTTGAGGATGTGGTCGACGAAGCCGGGGTCCTGGTGCGAGAACCCGTTGTGGTCCTGGCGCCACACATGCGAGGTCAGCAGGTAGTTGAGGGAGGCGATGGGGGCCCGCCAGGGCAGCCGGCGGGTGGTGCGCAGCCACTTGATGTGCTGGTTGACCATCGAGTCGACGATGTGGACGAAGGCCTCGTAGCAGGAGAACAGTCCGTGCCGGCCGGTGAGGAGGTAGCCCTCCAGCCAGCCCTGGCAGGTGTGTTCGGACAGGATCTCCATCACCCGGCCGTGCCGGTCGAGGTGTTCGTCCACTTCGAGGGTCTTGGCCTGCCAGGCCTTGCCGCTGGCCGCGTAGACCGCCTGCAGGCGGTTGGAGGCGGTCTCGTCCGGGCCGACGAGGCGGAAGTCGCGGCGCTCGGTGGTGGCCCGCATGACGTCCTCCAGCATGTCGCCGAGGAGGCGGGTCGGTTCGTGCAGCGTGGCGCCGGGCTTGTCGACCCCGACGGCGTACCGCTCCAGCGGCGGCAGCGGCAGTTCGCGCGCCAGCAGGCCGCCGTTGGCGTGTGGGGTGGCGCCGAGCCGGCGGGGGCCCTCGGGCACGCAGGCCAGGACCTCCGGCCGCGGGGCGCCCCGCTCGTCGAAGAGCTCCTCGGGCCGGTACGAGCGCAGCCACCGCTCCAGTTGCCGCAGGTGCTCGGGGTTGTCCCGGACGGCGGCCAGCGGGACCTGGTGGGCGCGCCAGGTGCCCTCCACGGGCACTCCGTCGACCTCGGCCGGGCCGGTCCAGCCCTTCGGGGTGCGCAGCACGATCACCGGCCAGCGGGGCCGTTCGG
The DNA here is from genome assembly GCF_042884245.1 of Streptomyces sp. NPDC058145. Taxonomy (NCBI): domain Bacteria; kingdom Bacillati; phylum Actinomycetota; class Actinomycetes; order Kitasatosporales; family Streptomycetaceae; genus Streptomyces; species Streptomyces sp. NPDC058145. Next base: position 233,251 of record NZ_JBHVUH010000003.1, read on the forward strand.
TGGCGCCGTTCTCGCGGGCGGCGCGCTGGGCGGTGGCGATGCGGTCCAGGGCGGTGTCCATGGCGGCGGCCATGGCGCGGTGCACGGTGGCCGGGTCGTCGCCGGTGACGTGGATCGGGTCGTGGCCGTAGCCCTTGAGCAGGTCGTCGAGTTCGGCCTCGGGGAGCCGGGCGAGCACGGTCGGGTTGGCGATCTTGTAGCCGTTGAGGTGCAGGATCGGCAGGACGGCGCCGTCGTGGACCGGGTCGAGGAACTTGTTGGAGTGCCAGGAGGCGGCCAGCGGTCCGGTCTCCGCCTCGCCGTCGCCGATGACACAGGCGACGAGGAGGTCCGGGTTGTCGAGCGCGGCGCCGTAGGCGTGGGAGAGCGCGTAGCCGAGTTCGCCGCCCTCGTGGATCGAGCCGGGCGTCTCCGGAGCCACGTGGCTGGGCACCCCGCCGGGGAACGAGAACTGCTTGAAGAGCCGTGCCATGCCGGCCACGTCGCGCGTGATGTCGGGGTACGTCTCGGAGTAGGAGCCCTCGAGCCAGGAGTTGGCGAGCACGGCCGGTCCGCCGTGGCCGGGGCCCCAGACGCACAGGGCGTTCAGGTCGCGGGCCTTGATGACGCGGTTGAGGTGGGTGTGCACCAGGTTGAGGCCGGGTGAGGTGCCCCAGTGGCCGAGCAGCCGCGGCTTGATGTGCTCCGGGCGCAGCGGCTCGGACAGCAGCGGGTTGGCCATGAGGTAGATCTGGCCGACGGCCAGGTAGTTCGCGGCGCGCCAGTGGGCGTCCAGCGACCGCAGCTCCTCCTGCGTGAGGCGGTCGGGCGCCTGCTGGGTGTCGACGGACATCGGGGTTCCTTTCCGTACCGGGTCGGGGACCTGGGCCCTGGGGGTGGGTCGTCATCCGATGCGTTCCCAGCCGCGGCGGGGCGCACGGGTGCCGAGGCGGGTGTCCCGGCTGCGGTAGACGATGTAGGGGCGGGTGAGATAGCCGACCGGCGCGGTGAGCACGTGGACCAGGCGGGTGAAGGGCCAGAAGGCGAACAGCAGCAGCGCGCTGATCGCGTGCAGCTTGTACAGCAGTGGCGCGCCGGCCATGAGGTTGCCGTCCGGTTCCAGGTAGAAGACCGAGCGGAACCAGACGGAGATGGTCTCGCGGTAGTTGTAGCCTCCGCCGACGATGTTGGCGTCGACGGTGGCGGACAGGCCCAGCACGATGGTCGCTGCGAGCGCGACGTACATGGCCTTGTCGTTGCGGGTGGTGGCGGAGAACACCGGGCCGACCGTGCGGCGCCGGTAGATCAGGATGGCCAGTCCGCCCAGCGTGCACACCCCGGCGACGGTGCCGAGGGCGACGGCCATCACGTGGTACGCGGTCTCCGAGACGCCGGCGGCCGCCGTCCAGCTCTCGGGCAGGACCAGGCCGATGACGTGGCCGACCAGCACGATCAGGATGCCGAAGTGGAAGAGCGGGCTGCCGATGCGCAGCAGCCGGTTCTCGTACAGCTCCGAGGAGCGGGTGGTCCAGCCGAACTTGTCGTAGCGGTAGCGCCAGAGGTGGCCGAGGACGAAGAAGGCCAGGGACACGTAGGGCAGGATCACCCAGAGCAGGATGCCGCCGGGTCCGGCCCCGGCGGCCGTGGTGAGGGACGGCGTGACGGACGGCACGGCTGCGGTCATCGCGGGCCTCCTGCGGGGTCGGGCATGAACGGCGACGGCGTGTAGGGGGCGAGCCCGACCTCCTCCTCGGGCGGCCCCTCGGCGGCGAGCCGGGCGACGGCGTCCTGATCGTCGCCCTTGAGCGGCGGCAGGGTGGCGGAGACGGACTCCAGCACCCAGGCCCAGGGCGACTCCTCCGCACGCAGGGCCAGGCGCAGCAGTTCGAGACCGGCGCGGTGCTCGGCGAGCAGCCGGTGCCCGGCGGCCGGGTCGGTGCCGGCGAACTCCAGTACGACGGCGAGATGGTCGGGCAGTTCGTCCTCGGACAGGCTCAGGCCGGCGGCGGCGTAGGCCTGTTTGAGGCGGAGCAGGGCGATACCGCGCTTGCGGGTGTCGCCGTGGGCGTAGTACGTCAGGTACGGGCAGCAGCGCTTGCGGTGGTCGAAGGTGGCGACGTAGGCGGTGGCCAGCTCGGCGGCCGGGGTGCGTTCGGCGTGCCCGGTGAACGCGAGGAGCGGGTCGCGGACCCGGCCGGGCAGTGCGGCGGCGGCGCGGCGGGCCAGGGACAGACGCCGCTCCTGCTGCTCGTCCGGGTAGGCCAGGAGCAGGGACTGCGTCTGCCAGGCGTACGGGTGCCAGGGCTCGGTGCGGGCCGCCGGCCTGAGTCTCCTCTTCATGGCCTGGGCTCGACCTCCCCGCCGGTGTCGCCGCCGTCACCGGCGGTGCCGCCGGAGGCCGGGGGCGGGAAGAGGCCGGGCGGGGAGCCCTTGCCGTCCCAGTTGAGGAGGTTGACGCGGGTGTCCTTGCCGACGGGCGCGGCCGGGGTGTCGGAGGTCTGCCGGTCGCGCAGGGCCCGGTAGTTCTCCACGGCGATGGGTGCGGCGCCCCCGGAGGTCTCCCCGAAGGGGCCGCTGCCTCCCATGCCGGGGCCGCCCTCGTAGTCCAGGCTGCACTCGGTGGCCAGTTCTTCGAGCTTGTGCGCCTGTTCGGCGTGCGCGGACGGGATGACGTACCGCTCGTCGTACTTGGCCAGCGCCAGCAGCCGGTACATGTCGTACATCTGCTCCTCGCCCATGCCGACTCCTTCGGGGATGGTGGCGTCCGGTTCCCGGCCGAGGTTGATGTCGCGCATGTAGGAGCGCATGGCGGCGAGCCGGCGCAGTACGGCGTCGACAGGGGCGGGGTCGCCGGCGGTGAAGAGCTGGGCGAGGTAGTCGACGGGGATGCGCAGCGCGTCGACGGCGGCGAACAGGTTGCGGTGGTCCTCGGCGTCGTGGCCGGTCTCGCGGACCGCGTCGACGACCGGGGAGAGCGGGGGCACGTACCAGACCATGGGCAGGGTGCGGTACTCCGGGTGCAGCGGCAGGGCCACCTTGTACTTGTTGATCAGGGCGTGCACCGGGGAGCGCTGGGCGGCCTCGATCCAGTCCCGGGGGATGCCCGACCGCTCCGCCGCCGCGATCACCCGGGGGTCCTCCGGGTCGAGGAGGACGGAGCGCTGTGCCTCGTACAGGTCGGTGTCGTCGGGGGTGGAGGCGGCCTCCAGGACCTTGTCGGCGTCGTAGAGGACCAGGCCGATGTAGCGCAGCCGGCCGACGCAGGTCTCGGAGCAGACGGTGGGCAGTCCGACCTCGACGCGCGGGAAGCAGAAGGTGCACTTCTCGGCCTTGCCGGTGCGGTGGTTGAAGTAGACCTTCTTGTACGGGCATCCGGTCACGCACATCCGCCAGCCCCGGCAGCGGTCCTGGTCGACGAGGACGATGCCGTCCTCCTCGCGCTTGTAGATCGCGCCGGAGGGGCAGGAGGCCGCGCAGGAGGGGTTGAGGCAGTGCTCGCAGATGCGCGGCAGATAGAACATGAACGTCTGCTCGAACTCCAGCTTGATCTTGTCGGCGACCTGGCCGAGCAGGACGTCCTTCTCGCCGTGCTGGGCCGAACCGCCCAGGTCGTCGTCCCAGTTGGCCGACCAGGAGATCTTCATGTCCTTGCCGGTGATCAGGGACTTGGGGCGGGCCACGGGGGTGTGGTCCTGCAGCGGGGCGTTGGTCAGCGTCTCGTAGTCGTAGGTCCAGGGCTGGTAGTAGTCGTCCAGGGCCGGCAGCACGGGGTTGGAGAAGATGGTGATCAGCTTCTTGAACCGGCCGCCCGCCTTCAGCGAGAGCCGGCCGCGCCGGTTCAGCTCCCAGCCGCCGCGCCACCGCTCCTGGTCCTCGTAGCGCCGGGGGTAGCCCTGGCCGGGGCGGGTCTCGACGTTGTTGAACCACACGTACTCGACGCCGGTGCGGTTGGTCCACGCCTGTTTGCAGGTGACCGAACAGGTGTGGCAGCCGATGCATTTGTCGAGGTTCATCACCATCGCCATCTGGCCCATGACGCGTCCGATGGTGGCTTCGCCGCGGGGCATGTCAGTACTCCACCTCCTGGTCGCGGCGACGGCGGACGACCGTCACCTCGTCGCGCTGGTTGCCGGTGGGGCCGAGATAGTTGAAGGCGTAGGAGAGCTGGGCGTAGCCGCCGATCAGATGGCTCGGTTTGACCAGCAGCCGGGTGAGGGAGTTGTGGATGCCGCCGCGGCGGCCGGTGGTCTCGGTGCGGGGCACGTCGATCAGGCGGTCCTGGGCGTGGTGCATGTAGACGGTGCCCTCGGGCATCCGGTGGGAGACGACCGCGCGGGCGGCGACGACGCCGTTGCGGTTGACCGCCTCGATCCAGTCGTTGTCCCGTACGCCGATCTTCTCGGCGTCCTTCGTGCTCATCCAGATGGTGGGCCCGCCCCGGGACAGCGACAGCATGAACAGGTTGTCCTGGTACTCGGAGTGGATGGACCACTTGTTGTGCGGGGTGAGGTAGCGCACCGCCACGCCGAGTTCGCCGGTGTCCCCGAGCCGTGGCTCTCCGAACAGGGCGTGCATGTTCAACGGCGGGCGGTAGACGGGCAGTTGTTCGCCGAGCGCGGTCATCCAGTCGTGGTCGAGGTAGAAGTGCTGGCGGCCGGTGAGGGTGTGCCAGGGTTTGCCGCGCTCGACGTTCACGGTGAACGCGGAGTAGCGGCGCCCGCCGGTCTCCGAGCCGGACCACTCGGGGCTGGTGATGACGGGCACGGGGGCCGCCTGGGTGTCGGCGAAGGTGACCTGCTTGCCCTCGTGTTCGGCGGCCAGGTCGGCGAGCCGGGCGCCGGTGCGGGCCTCCAGGGTGCGGAAACCCTGGGTGGCCAGCTGGCCGTTGGTGGTGCCGGACAGGGCGAGGATCGCCTCGCAGGCGTGCACGTCCCGGGCGAGCTGGGGCCGGCCGTCCGCCACTCCCCCGCGCACGGTGCCGTTCTTGTGCCGCAGGTAGTCGAGTTCGCGCTCCACCTTGAAGGTGACGCCCTTGGTGGTGGCGCCGAGGGTGTCGAGCAGGGGGCCGAGGGCGGTCATCTTCTCGGCGACGGCGCCGTAGTCCCGTTCCACGGTGACGAGTCTCGGCATGGTGCGGCCGGGCACGGGGTCGCACTCGCCGGCCCTCCAGTCCCGGACCCGGCCGTGCGGGGTGGCCAGTTCGTCCGGGGTGTCGTGCAGCAGCGGGGCGGCGATCACGTCCTTGCGCACGCCCAGGTGGCCGGCGGCGAGCCGGCTGAACACGCGGGCGAGGGTGTTGAAGGCGTCCCAGTCGGTGCGGGTCTGCCAGGGCGGGGCGATCGCCGGGTTGAAGGCGTGCACGTAGGGGTGCATGTCGGTGCTGGACAGGTCGTGCTTCTCGTACCAGGTGGCGGCCGGGAGCACCACGTCGGAGAAGACGGTGGTGCTGGTCATCCGGAAGTCCAGGGTGAGCAGCAGGTCGAGCTTGCCGGTGGGGGCCTCCTCCCGCCACACCACGTCCCGGGGGCGGGCCCCGGGCGGCGCCTCGGTGGCGTTCACCGAGGAGTCGGTGCCCAGCAGGTGCTTGAGGAAGTACTCGTTGCCCTTGGCGGAGGAGCCGAGCAGGTTGGCCCGCCAGATCGTGAGCACGCGCGGGAAGTTCTGGGGCGCGTCGGGGTCCTCGCCGGCGAACGTGAGCCGTCCGGCCTTCAGTTCGTCCACCACATGGTCGGCGACCGGCCGGCCGGCCGCCTCCGCCTCGTCGGCGAGGTCGAGCGGGTTGCGGCCGAAGGTCGGGTACGAGGGCATCCAGCCCATCCGGGCCGAGGCGGCGATCACGTCCGCGGTGGTCATCCCGGCGAAGGGGCCGCCGGCGCCGGCCGCCGCGAGGGTGTCGGCGGAGAACGGGTCGTAGCGGTACTGGTCGCTGTGCAGGTACCAGTACGCGGTCTGGATCATCGTCCGCGCGGGCCGGTTCCAGTCGGCGGCGGTGGCGAGCGCCGAGTAGCCGGTGATGGGGCGGACCTTCTCCTGGCCGACGTAGTGCGCCCAGCCGCCGCCGTTGACGCCCTGGCACCCGGTGAGCGTGGTCAGGGTGAGGAAGGCACGGTAGATGGTGTCGGAGTGGAACCAGTGGTTGGTGCCCGCACCCATGATGATCATCGAACGGCCGCGCGACTCCTCGGCGTTGGCGGCGAACTCCCGGGCGATGCGGGCCGCCCGCCCGGCGTCCACCCCGGTGATCGCGGCCTGCCAGGCGGGGGTGTACGGCTCGGTGGCGTCGTCGTACGAGGCGGGCCAGCGGCCGGGCAGGCCCGGGCGGGCAACTCCGTACTGGGCGAGCAGCAGGTCGTACACCGTGGTCACCAGCCGGCCGGCGATCCGCCGCACCGGGACGCCACGCCTGAGCACGCCGGCGCTGCCGTCGGGGGCGTCGAACCGGGGCAGCTCGACCGCCACCGGCGCCTCGCCACCGCCGTCGGCCGTCAGGAGCGGGTCGACGCCGCCGAGGTTCAGGTTCCACCGGCCGGCCCCGCTCTCGCCGAACCGGTCGCCGAGGGTGCCGTTGGGCACGACGGGGACACCCTCGGCGTCCAGCAGCACCGTGCGGAACTCGGCGTGCTCCGCGGCCGCGTGCTCTCCGCCGAGATCGGCGGCGGTCAGGAACTTCCCCGGCGTGTACGTCCCCGTCCCCGGCTCGCGCTCGTCGAGGGCGACCAGGAACGGCAGGTCGGTGAACCGCTTGACGTAGGCGTCGAAGTACGAGGTGCGGCGGTCGGCGAAGAACTCCTTGAGCACCACATGGCCCATGGCCATCGCCAGGGCGCCGTCGGTGCCGGGCTGGGCGGCCAGCCACTCGTCGGCGAACTTCACGTTGTCGGCGTAGTCCGGGGAGACGGCTACGACCTTCTGGCCGCGGTAGCGGGCCTCGGCCATCCAGTGCGCGTCCGGGGTCCGGGTCACCGGCAGGTTGGAGCCCCACATGATCAGATAGCCGGCGTCCCACCAGTCCCCCGACTCCGGTACGTCCGTCTGGTCGCCGAAGACCTGCGGGGAGGCGACCGGCAGGTCGGCGTACCAGTCGTAGAAGGAGAGCATCACGCCGCCGAGCAGCGAGTAGAAGCGGGCACCGGCGGCGTGCGAGACCATCGACATCGCCGGGATCGGCGAGAATCCGGCCAGCCGGTCGGGCCCGTACTCCTTGATGGTGTGCACGTGCGCGGCGGCGACCATCTCCACCGCCTCGTCCCAACTCGCCCGTACCAGGCCGCCCTTGCCGCGCACCGACTTGTAGCGGCGGGAGCGCTCGGGGTCGGAGACGATGTCCGCCCAGGCCACGACGGGGTCGCCGAGCCGGGCCTTGGCCTCGCGGTACATCTGCAGCAGCACACCGCGCACGTACGGGTAGCGGACCCGGGTCGGCGAGTAGGTGTACCAGGAGAAGGCGGCGCCGCGCGGGCAGCCGCGCGGCTCGTACTCGGGGCGGTCGGGGCCGACCGAGGGGTAGTCGGTCTGCTGGGCCTCCCAGGTGATGATGCCGTCCTTGACGTACACCTTCCAGGAGCAGGATCCGGTGCAGTTCACTCCGTGGGTGGAGCGGACCACCTTGTCATGCGACCAGCGGTCCCGGTAGAAGTCGTCGGCCTGCCGGCCGCCCTTGCGGTGCAGGGTGCGCAGGTCCTCGGAGACCTCCGCCCGGGTGAAGTACCGCCGGGAGCGCACCAGCGCCTCCGACAGCCCGCCGTCCAGACCCGGGGGTCCCGGCCTGCGCTTCCCGTCCGGTGCCGGCTCCGTCTCCGTGGCCACCGCTTCGCCCCTTCCCGGGCCTGACGGCCCTTCGGATACTCGCCTCGGTCCCTGTCCCAGGGAACGTCATCGCACGTGCTGTCACAATTCCCGGCACCGACGCGTCGGGCCAATACCTCTGCACGGACCGGCCCCGGCCCGGTGCGGACACCGGGTCAGGTCGACGGCCGCGGCTGCGGCATACGGGTGCCGGCCCGGGCGCGTACCGCCTCGACGGCTTCCCACTGCTCGGTGTCCAGGAAGGCCGGCGCGGCCGGGAAGACATCGTCCTGTTCCTTGAGGATGTGGTCGCGCAGCAGGTTCAGCACCTCGATCAGCCGTTCCGGCCAGGCGGGGTCGGCCGGTGTTCCGCCGGCGGCCTCGCGCAGCACGGTCTCGATGCGGCGGTGCTCGTCCTCCAGGGCGGCCAGCTGCTCCGGGAAGTCGCCGGCCAGCGCGGGGAACAGTCCGTGTTCCTCGACCTCGGTGTGCGGGCCCAGCACATCGGCGATCGTCCGGGCGGCCTCCGCCATCCGCCCGAGGTCCCCGTCCCGGTGGGCGTCGCGCACCCGGCTGATCAGGCCGACCACCGTCTCGTGCTCCAGGGTCAACTCGCCGACTGATTCCAGCGCCTGGCAGCCGCAGTACTCGCACATCTCGCGGTTCTCCTCGTCGTCAGTGGGCCCGGTCGGCCGGGGCGCGCCGGCCGAGGGCGTGGCGCACACCGGTGCCGGTGAAGGTGAGAGCGGCGGCGGCCACGACCGCCAGCAGGGCCAGGCCGATGGCGTACGAGCCGTAGGCGCCGTACAGCGTTCCCATGACCAGCGGCGGAATGAATCCTCCGAGGCCGCCGGCGGCGCCGACGACACCGGTGACCGAGCCGACCATGTTCGCCGGGGCCAGCAGTGCCACCAGGGCGAACACGGCGCCGCTGGCCGCTCCGAGCGCGGCGGCCATCGCGAGGAAGGCGATCGTGCCGGCCGGCGCCAGGGCCGGGGTGAACGACTGGGCGAGGGCTCCGGCGAGCACCGCGGCCAGGGACCCGGCCAGCACCCGTACCGGGCCGATCCGGTCGGACATCCAGCCGCCCACCGGACGCATCGCGACCGCCAGCAGTACGAACCCCGCCATCCGGTTGGCCGCGTCCGCCTGGGTCAGGCCGTAGCCGGTCCTCAGGTAGGTGGGCAGGTAGACGGAGAAGGCGACATAGCCGCCGAAGGCCACCGCGTACAGCGCGGACGCCTGCCAGGTGACCGGGAGCCTCAGGGTGGCGGTCAGACGTCGGGACAGCGGCTCGGTGGGCACCGGGCGCCCGGGCGCGTCGCGGAGCACGAGGGCGGCCACGACCGCGTAGACGGCGAGCACACCGGCGGTGATCAGGAACGGGGTGGCCATGCTGTGCGCCTTGACCAGGTTGACCGTGGTCAGCGCGCTGATCGCGGTGCCGCCCATGCCGGCCCCGAAGATCCCGATGGCCAGGCCGCGCCGCTCCGGCGGGAACCAGGCGTTCACGAAGGGCACGCCGACGGCGAAGGCGGTGCCGCCGATACCGAGGAAGAACCCTCCGGCCAGCAGCGCGGCGAGCGAGGAGTGCCCGGCCAGACCCAGGTAGAGCACCGGCACGATGGCGGCCGCCGAGACCAGCGGGAACATCACGCGCCCGCCGAACCGGTCGGTCAGCGCGCCCACCGGGATCCGTCCCAGCGAGCCGACCACCACCGGCACCGCCACCAGCAGCGACTGCTGGAACGAGGAGAGGCCCAGGCTGTCCTTGAACCGCGGGCCGAGCGGGCTCAGCAGGGCCCAGGCCCAGAAGTTGACGGCGAAGCCCACCGTGGCCAGTGCCAGCATCAGCCACGCCCGGCCGGACACGGACGCGGTCCGTTCCGGCCGCTCGCTCTGCTTCCTCGACGGCTGAAGCATGCCGTCCCCCTTCGTGTGGGCAGTCGCGGCCGGGCGGTCGGCACGGGCCGCGGGTCTTTCGGCCGCGCGGTGCGTGCCACTGGCCTGATCCCACTATCCGTGCCCGGGTCCCGCGTAAGAGGGGGCCGAACGGCCCCTGCGGCCGGCCCGTCGGTCCCGCTTCCGGCCGTCCGGCGGCGGGCGGCTCCGGCGGCGGGTTGCTCCGGTGGCGGGTTGCTCCGGTGGCGGGTTGCTCCGGTGGCGGGTTGCTCCGGTGGCGGGTTGCCCGGGGGGCCCGGCGGAGACACCCGGTGGGTGCCCCTCCCGGCCCCCCCGGGGCACGTCGCCAAGGGCCGTCCGGCCCTAACGGTGTCCGGCCCCCGGGAGGGACCATGGACGGATGTACCCCACCGACGGCTTCCGTGTACTCGGTCGGCAGGAGTGCCTGCGCCTGCTGGCCAAGGTGCCGGTCGGCCGTGTCGTGTACACCCGACGGGCGCTGCCCACGGCGCTGCCGGTCAACTTCTCCGTCGACGCGGACTCCTCCGTCGTGCTGCGCACCTCGGCGGGCTCGGACCTCGTCCGGGCGATCGACGGGGTCGTGGTGGCCTTCGAGGCCGACGACTTCGACGCCGGGGCCCGGTCCGGGTGGAGCGTGGTCGTCACCGGTCGCGCGACGGTGGTGACCGGGCCCGCCGAGCACGAACGGCTGTCACGCACCGGGCCGCGCTCCTGGGTGGTCACGCACGACGGGGTCTTCGTCCGCATCGAGGCCGAGCTGGTCACCGGGCGGGAGCTGACGGGCAGCCCAGAGGCCCACTGAGGCGGGGCGGATCCGCGGCGTGCCGCCGGGTCCCGGGCCGGGGCTCAGTCCCCGGTGTGGGCCAGCCACAGGTCGGGGCCGAAGACCTCGTAGCGGATACGGCGGGCGGCGACTCCGGCGCCGAGCAGCTGGGCGCGGACGGCGCGCATGAAGGGGAGCGAGCCGCACAGGTAGACGTCGGCGTCGGCGGGCAGGTCGAGACCGTCGAGGTCCATGAGCCCCGGGCGCGCCCCGGGTTCCGTCCGCGCGTCCTGCTCGTACCAGAAGTCCGCCCGCGCGTCCGGCAGTTGGTCCACCAGGCGCCGGGTGTCGGCCCGCAGGGCGTGGTCGACCGGGCTGCGGTCGGCGTGCAGGACCCTGACCGGGCGCGCCGAGCCGGTGGCGGCGAGGTGCTCGAGCATGCCGACCATCGGGGTGCAGCCGATGCCGGCGGAGACCAGCACGAGCGGGGTGCCGGCGTCGTCGAGGACCACGTCCCCGAACGGGGCCGACAGGGTGAGTTCGTCACCGGCTCGCACGGAGCGGTGGAGCTGGTTGGAGACCTCGCCCTCGGGGGCGTCGGCGAGGCCCGCCACCCGCTTGACGGTGATGCGCCGCAGCCGGTCGCCGGGGGCGCCCGACAGACTGTACTGGCGGGTCTGGTGGATGCCGTCGGGCATCCGCACCCGGACGCTGACGTACTGGCCGGCCCGGGCCGCGGGCAGCGGGCCGTCGTCGGCCGGGCGCAGCAGGAAGGAGGCCACGCCGGGGGTCTCCTCCCGCCGCTCCACCACGGTCCACTGCCGCCACGGGTCGCGCGGGTCGATCCGCGCCTCCTGGTAGAGCCTGGCCTCCTGGGCGATGAGCGCGCCGGCCATCAGCCAGTACACCTCGTCCCAGGCCCCGAACACCTCCGGTGTGACCGCCTCGCCCAGGACCTCGCCGATGGCGCCGAACAGGTACTTGTGCACGATGGTGTACTGGTCGGCCGTCACACCGAGCGCGGCGTGCTTGTGGGCGATGCGCGCCAGCATCGCGTCCGGCCGGGTGTCGGGGGCGGCCAGCAGGGCCTGGGCGAAGGCCGCGATGGATCCGGCGAGCGCCCTGCGCTGTTCGCCGCTGGCCTGGTTGCCGCGGTTGAACAGGCCGTCCAGCAGTTCGGGCTGCTCGGCGAACATGGTGCCGTAGAACCGTGCCGTGATCTCGTCCAGGGCACCGCCGACGGCGGGCAGGGTGGCACGGACGACGGCGGCCGACTCGGGCGAAAGCATGGGGATCCTCCGTGGATGCGGGCACTTGGGGACGGCACTCACCGTCTCGGCCGGGATCCGGGGTGTGGATCGGACCGGCGTGTCGATCATCTCGGTGGGGCCGTGACGGCGCATGGGGCCGAACCGCTCTGTGCGCAGGGCCTGTCGGTCCGGTTCGGGCGGCCGGACGGCACGCGGCGGAGGGTGGCGGGGTGGGAGTTCGGTGCGGCGCTGCCCTGCACGGCGCTTGGCTGCCACGGGACTTGGTCGTCACACGGCCCGGCCGTCACGGGAATCGCCGTCTCAGGGCTTGGCAGGCACGGGACTACGCCGTCGCGGCCCCTGGCAGGCACGGGACTTCGCCGACACAGGGCCCGGCCGTTACGGGACTTCGCCGTCACGGGGCTTGGCAGGCACGGACGCCACCTTCACGGACCCTGGCAGGCACGGGACTTCGCCGTCACGGGGCTTGGCGGCCACGGGACTTCGCCGTCACGGGCCCTGGCCGTCACGGGGTCAAGCCGTCTGGACGATGTCCAGAACCTCTCGCACGGGACGCCGGGGAGTGGCCGGGCCGAAGGGGCCGTAGCCCAGCCGCAACACCATCTGGACGTGGCCCCGACCGACGACCGGATCGCGGACCAGCAGGCGCAGGTCCGGGCTCTCCAGTGCGTGGGAGGTCAGGGAGGTGGCGAGTCCCGCGAGGGTGGCCTCCAGCAGGACGCGTTCCAGCGCCTGGCCCGCGCGCAGCCAGTCGGCGGGGGCGTCGCCGGGTGTGCTCAGCAGGGCGAGGTGCGGGTTGTGCTCGAAGGCGGTGGTGCCGCGGTCGGCCACCGGCCGGCGTCCGGCGAAGTCCCGCAGCGGGGCGCGGCCGTCCCGCATCCGGGGTCCGAACGCGTACTCGGGCACGCCGTCGGTGGCGATGTCCGCCTCGGGTCCGAGCCTGGTCCAGCGCCGCAGGTCCTCCATGCCCTCGGGGCGCACGGCGTCCCGGCTCTCCGCGTCGTGGACCAGGTCGAGCACGGTCTCCACGTGCCACGGGCCGGGGAAGAGCAGCTCCGCCCCCTCGCGCGCGGCCGCCGCCCGCAGGGCCGCCCGGGCGTCCTCGGGGATGTCCTTCTCGTCGAAGGGGTGCCGGCTGGTGTGCCGCCGGCGGATCGCCGGGTGCAGCCGCGCCAGGTCGTCCTCGTCCGGCACGCCGCGGCCCTCCGCCGGGGCCGGCCGGACGGCGGCGAGCAGCAGCGGTTCCGCGGGATCCGGCAGCAGCCGTACCTCACGGGCGAGTCCGGCGTGCGCGGCGGCGACGCGCAGGTTGAACAGCGCCGCGCCGCAGCCGATGTACAGCGCCCGGTTGCCGGGGTCCGAGCGGGGCATGGCCCGGTCGAGATCGGGGCGCAGCTCGAGCACGCCCTCGTCCTCCCGCAGGCGGAAGCGCCATGGCTGCGCGTTGTGCATGGACGGGGCGACCACGGCTTCCGCGACCAGTGCGGCCGCGGCCTTCGCGTCGAGTTGCTGCGGGTCCATCACGCCCTCCTCGCGGATCGGGCCCCCTCGGCTCCCCGTCTCCAGTATCCGGCCGGACGGCGCCGCGGGCCCTGCGGTGCCGGGTGTGTCTCAGGCCGTACCGGGACGGACGAGCACGTTCTCGCCGGAGCGGCCGACGACGTAGTCCTCGATGTTGGTCACGGTGGTCCGGGCGATCTGGCCGACGGCGTCCCTGGTGAAGTACGCCTGGTGGGAGGTGACCAGGACGTTGCTGAAGGTCATCAGCCTGGCGAGGCGTTCGTCGGTCATCACCTCCAGCGACTTGTCCAGGAAGAACACGCCGGCCTCCTCCTCGTACACGTCGAGGCCGACACCTCTCAGCCGGCCCGCGCGCAGTGTCTCCAGCAGGGCGTCGGTGTCCACCAGGCCGCCACGGCTGGAGTTGACCAGAATGGCGTCCTCCTTCATCAGGGCCAGGGACTTGGCGTCGACGAGGTGGTGCGTGTCGGGCAGCAGCGGGACGTGCAGGCTGACCAGGTCCGCCTCGGTGAACAGCCGCTCGCGCGAGACGTACTCCATGCCGAGGGCGAGGCAGTCCGGGTTCTCGGCGACGTCCCAGCCCAGCAGCCGCATGCCGAATCCGTGGGCGATCCGGGCGAACGCGGCGCCGATCTTCCCGGTGCCCACCACCCCGGCCGTGCGGCCGCGCAGGTCGCGGCCCATGAGTCCGTCGAGCCGGAAGTCGAAGTCCCGGGTGCGCTGGGCGGCCCGGACGATCCGGCGGTCGACCGCCAGGGCCAGGGTCCAGGCGAACTCGGCGACCGCGTAAGGCGAGTAGTACGAGACCCGGGCCACGGTCAGCCCGAGTTCCCTCGCGGCGGTCAGGTCTATGTTGTTGTACCCGGTGGAGCGCTGCGCGATCATCCGCGTGCCGCCCTCGGCGAGGGAGCGCAGCACCCCGGCGTCCAGGGTGTCGTTGACACTGCTGAGCACGATCTCGTGCCCCAGGGCGGTCGGTGTCGTGTCCCGGTCCAGGAACAGCCGCAGGCAGCGCAGCTCATGGCGGCCGGCGAACGCGCTGTCGAACGCCTCCCTCAGCAGTGGCTCCTCGTCGGCGAGGACGCCATACGCAACGATCTCCACGTGTTCTCCTCGGTCGCATCCGGCGATCACCCCTCCACCGTAGGACGGGACCGCCCCGGACGAGAGGGCCGACCGGGCCGGGAGACGGGGCCCATCGTCCCCGGACGCCGCGTCACCATGCGTGCCACGGCGCCCCGTCGCCGGTCAGCGGGCCGTCAGCTCGGCCGCGACCCCGGCCGCCCACGTCTCGATCGCGGGGAAGTCCCGGAAGTCGCCGCCCTTGCCGCCGCTGAGGATCATCCGGGCGATCCTGCCCTTGGCGCCCTCCTCCAGGCAGCCGCCGAACGTGATGTGATCCCTGGCGTCGACCCGGTTCATGGCGCGCCGCACTCCGGCCTCGGGCGGGATGTCGCGCTCCGAGGCGGAGGGGTCGAGCGGCCCGCTGCTGAAGAACCAGACCGGGCGCCCGGCCAGCTCCCGGCGGTGACGGCGCACGAACCGGCGTGCGTCCTTCTGCCAGCGCCCGGCGTACAGCGCGCCGCCGACCACCACGGCGTCGTACGGGGTGACGCCCGGGACCGACCCGGCGGGCCGCGCATCGGCCGCGAGCCCCGCCTCGCGCAGCACCCCGGCGACGGTCTCGGCGATCCGCGCCGTCGATCCGTTCGTCGAACCGTAGGCCACCAGAACCCTGCCGGTCATGGCGGTCCACCTCCTCTCACTTCCGGTGCGGCCGGTCGCCGGCCCCACCGTGGTCCGTCCGCGGTTCCGCCTCAGCGGAGCCGGCGCAGATAGGGGTCCTGGGCATCGCGCGGGACCAGGCGCACCCGCGCGTCGAGCACGGAGACCCGGTCCGGGGTGGCGAGCACGGGGTTGAAGTCGGCCTCGGCGAGCTGCGGCAGGTCGGCCGCCATGCGGGACAGCCGGTGCAGCAACTGCTCGAGGCCCTCGAGGTCCGCGGGGCCGCTGCCGTGCGCGCCGAACAGCAGCGGGGCGCAGCGCGGCGCGGTGATCAGGTCGTGCACGTCGTGGTCGGTGAGCGGGGCCAGCCGGGCGGCGTGGTCGCCGAGCACCTCGGTCGCGGTGCCGCCGAGCCCGAACAGCACGAGTGGTCCGAAGACCTCGTCCTGGACGACACCGGCGAACAGTTCGGTGCCGCGCGCCGCCAGCGGCTGCACGACCGCTCCGGTGAGCAGCCCCGCGAACCTGTTCTCGAAGTCCCGGAAGGCGGCGCGCACTTGTGAGTCGCCCTGGAGGTCGAGGTGGACGGCGCGCTGTTCGCTCTTGTGGACCAGTCCCGGCCAGTGCGCCTTCATGACCACCCGGCCGTCCGGGCCGCGCAGCCGTTCGGCGGCCATGACGGCCTCGTCCTCGGTCTCCGCCCACGCCCAGGGGAGCTGCGGAATGCCGTAGCAGGCCAGCAGGTCGGCGCAGGTGCGCGGGTCGAGTCGGCCGCCGTCGGGGTGCGCGGCCAGGAAGGTCCGCACGACCTCGCGGGCGCGCGCCGTCTCGACGCCGTCCAGGTCCGGGACGGTGCCCGCGGGGCGGGCGAGCCAGGACGAGCGGCGGGCGGCGTGGGCCAGCGCCCGGGCGGCCGCCTGCGGCTCGGCGTAGGACGGAACAGCACTGCCGCCGGCGGCGGGCAGCAACCGGACCGGCAGGTCCTGTTCGAGGCGCACCGCGGCCACCGGCTTGGCCCCGTGCCCGGGTGCGCCGGTGAGGGCCCGGACCAGGTCGTCGCCGGTCGCGGCGGCGACCGCGGTGGGCACGAGCGCGACCAGGACGGCGTCGACGCCCGGGTGCCGCGTCAGCCGCTCCAGGCAGTCGGTGAGCTGCTCCTCCGTGACGGCGGCGGTGGCGTCGACCGGGTTGCCGGCGGCGGCGCCCTCGGGGAGCACGGCGAGCAGGTCGTCGATCAGTTCCGGGGGGAGCGGCGGCAGGGCGAGTCCCGCCTCGGCGCAGGCGTCGGCCGTGAGAACGCCGGCGCCGCCCGCGTTGGTGACGATCGCGACGCGGGGGCCGGCGGGGAGCGGCTGGGAGTGCAGCAGCGCGGCGGTACCGAGGAGTTCGCCCACCGAGCGGGTCGCGGTGATGCCCGCCTGGTCGAACAGGGCCTGCCGGGTCATAGTGCGGGTGGCGGCGGCCGCGGTGTGCGAGGCGGCGGCGCGGCGGCCCGCGACGGTGCGGCCGGCGTCCACGGTGAGCACCGGCATGCGGCGGGTGACCCGGCGGGCGGTGCGGGAGAAGGCGCGCGGGCCGCCGAAGGACTCCAGGTGCAGCAGGGCGAGGTCGGTGCGGCCGTCGCTCTCCCACCACTGGAGCATGTCGTTGCCGCTGACGTCGTACTTGTCGCCGAGGGCCGCGAAGGAGGAGACGCCGATGCCCAGCCGGGACAGGCCGTCGAGCAGGGCGATGCCGACGCCGCCGGACTGCACGGCGACACCGGCGGTGCCGGGGCGTGGATGCCCGGCGGCGAAGGTGGCGTCCAGGCGCAGGCCGGACTCGGTGTTCGAGACGCCGAGGCAGTTCGGGCCGACGAGCCGCATGCCGTGGGTGCGGCAGGCGGCCAGCAGGGTCCGTGCCTGGTCGGCGTCGAGGCCGGCGGTCACGACCACCAGGGCCCGGACGCCGGCCTTGCCGCACTCCTCGGCGACGGCCGGGACCGCCGCGGCGGGCACGGCGACGACCACCAGGTCGGGGGTGAGCGGCAGGTCGCCGACGGCCGGGTAGGAGGGCACGCCGAGGATGTGGTCGACGCCCGGGTTCACCGCGAACAGGCGGCGGGTGTATCCGCCGGCCCTCAGATGGTGCAGGACCGCCCGGCCGACCGAGCCGGGGGTGCGTCCGGCGCCCACGACGGCGACCGCGTCGGGGCGCAGCAGCGGCACGAGACTGGCGACGTCGGCGGCCCGGCCCCGGGCCTCCACGGCCGACAGGTATGTGTCGTCCTGGTCGAGCCTGATGGTGCACCGGACCTCGGGCCCCTCGAAGCGGCGGGTGACACGCAGGCCGAGGTCGGAGAAGAGCCGGAGCACCTCCCGGTTCTCGCTGAGCGCGTCGGCGGTGAAGGTGGTGACGCCGTCGGCGCGGGCCGCCGAGACCAGGTGCTCCACGAGCAGGGTGCCCACGCCGAGGTGGTGCAGGGTGTCGCCGACGGCGATCGAGATCTCGGCCGTGTCCTTCTCCCCCGCCGTGTCGTACTCCGCGAGCCCGAGCACCCGGTCCTGGGTCCGGGCCAGCAGGGCCCGATATCCGGGGCGGCCCGGGGCGCAGGCCCGGTCGGCGGCGAGGCCGGCGGACCGCCGGCTGACGGAGAAGAACCGCAGTCGCAGGTTCTCCGGTGACATCTCCTCGTAGAACCGCCGCACGCCGTCGTGGTCGGCCGGGGTCACGGGACGGATGCACGCGGTGGTGCCGTCCGCGAGCAGCGCGTGGACCGGGGGGCGGTTGAGCACGTCGTCCGACATCACGGATCTCCTCAAGGCGTCTCGATGTCTCGAGCATCCAGCGGTTCGGGCGCCGCTCCCATGGGCTGTCCGGGCACGGCACGGGGCCGTACGTCCCCGGTCCGCCGGCCGGGCGGGACGGTGGCCCGCCTCCGGGGGGTGAGCGGTGGCGGACGGCCGCCGGAGAGCGGTGGCGGACGGCCGCCGGAGAGCGGTCAGCAGTGGCGGACGGCCGCCGGGGAGCGGTCAGCGGTGGCGGACGGTCTCCGGCGGAAAGTACGGTGGCGTCCTGGTGTCCGGCCCCGGGCGTGAGCGACCGGGCGGGCCGGCGGGCGGTGGTGGAGGCGGCATGGCCGGCAAGAAGGCAGCGAAGCTGCCGCGCGAGGTGTATGAGCGGGAACTGCTGCGCCTGCAGGCCGAGTTGGCGAAACTGCAGGAGTGGGTGCGAGTCGAGGGCGCCCGGCTGGTCGTGGTCTTCGAGGGCCGGGACGCGGCGGGCAAGGGCGGCACCATCAAGCGGGTCGCCGAGCATCTCAACCCCCGGGTCGCCCGGATCGCGGCGCTGCCGAAGCCGACCGAGCGCGAGCGCACGCAGTGGTACTTCCAGCGGTACGTGGAGCATCTGCCGGCCGCCGGGGAGATCGTGCTGTTCGACCGGTCCTGGTACAACCGGGCCGGGGTCGAGCACGTGATGGGCTTCTGCACCAAGGAGGAGCACCAGCTCTTCCTGCGCCAGTGCCCGCTCTTCGAGCGGATGCTGGTGGAAGACGGGATCCTGCTGCGCAAGTACTGGTTCTCGGTGAGCGACACCGAGCAGCAGGAACGCTTCCGGCGCCGGCTGGAGGATCCGCTGCGGCAGTGGAAGCTGTCCCCGATGGACCTGGAGTCGATCACGCGCTGGGAGGCCTACTCCCGGGCCAAGGACGAGATGCTGGTCCACACCGACATCACCGAGGCACCGTGGTTCGTCGTGGAGAGCGACGACAAGCGGCGGGCGCGGCTGAACATGATCGCCCACCTGCTCGACTCCGTCCCCTACCACGAGGTGCCGCCGCAGGTGCTGCGGCTGCCGCCGAGGCCGCCGTCGACCGGATACGAGCGTCCGCCGCGCGATCTGCAGACCTACGTGCCCGATCACGCCGCCGGCCTCTGAGCGGCCGGGCCCAAGCCACGGGCCGCCCCACGCCACGGCCGCCCATGCCACGGGCCGCCCCGCACGACGGCCGCCGCCGCGCCCTCGCCGGGGTGCGGCGGCGGCCGGGTGGGCGGAGCCGTGCGTCAGTCGTGCGCCACGACGGCGACGGGCGCGGTGGCGTGGTGCAGGACGGCGTGGGCGACGGTGCCGATGTGGGCGCCGACCGGAGAGCGGCGGACGCGCCGGCCGACCACGACCAGGGAGGCGTCCTGGGAGGCCTCGATCAGCAGGAGCGAGGGGCTGATCCAGCGGGACTCCGTGACGACCTCGACGCCGGGGTGCTTCTGCCGCCAGGGCCGCAGGGCCTCGTCCAGGGCGGCGGCGTGGCTGTGCGCCACCGTCGTGGTGACCTCGGGGTCCATGGCCATGCCGTACGAGTAGTAGTACGACGGCGGGTTCCAGGCGTGCACCACCCGCAGCGGCACCGAGCCGCGCTCGGCCGCCTCGAACGCGAACTCGATCGGGGCCGCGTCCGGCGCCCTGACGTCCAGTCCCAGCACGACGGGGCCCACCGGATCGCCCACCGCGCCCGTGCCGTGCTCACCGGCGGCCTGCTCGCCGCAGCGGACCAGGATGACGGGCCGCTCGCTGTGCGCCACGACGGACTGCCCCACCGAGCCGACCAGGAAGCCGCCGAGCCCGCTGAGGCCGCGCGAGCCGAGCACGAGCAGTTCGGCCTCGCCGGCCGCGGCGGTCAGGAGCTCGGCCGGCTGTCCGGTGAGCTGCTCGGTGCTCACCTCGAGGCCGGGGTGGCCCGACCGCAGGGCGTCGGCGGCCTCACGGAGGATCCGCTCGGTCCAGTGCTGGTGGGTGTCGGCGCCCAGCAGTGGGGCCTCGGCCATGGGCTCCGGCACCGGCTGCCAGACCTGGACCAGCTTCACCGGCAGGCCGCGCAGTAGCGCCTCACGGGCGGCCCACTCCGCGGCGGCGCGGCTCTCGGCCGAACCGTCGATGCCTACGGTGATGGTGCGGGACATGATGTCCACCTCTCGTGGATCGGGGGACGCCGTCACGGCGTCGTGCCACTCACTCTGGCCGGGTGCGTGGCGCCGCGCCGGATGCCGAAGGTCTCCCCCCGCGGGCCGAACGTCCCTGTCCTGAGGGGACGTTGTCCGGTCAGCGCCCCTCCCGCTCCCGCCTGTCCTGGATCTGGGTGGCGATCACGGCGGCCTGGATGCGGCGCTCCACGCCGAGTTTGGCGAGCAGCCGGGAGATGTGGTTCTTCACCGTCTTCTCGGCGAGGTACAGCCGCTGGCCGATCTGACGGTTCGTCAGTCCTTCACCGATGAGCGCCAGGATCTCCCGTTCGCGGTCGGTCAGGCCGGGCAGCTCGTCGGGTTCCTCATGCTGCTGCGGGCCTCCGCGCAGCCGGGCCATCAGCTTGGTGGTGGCGCTGGGGTCGAGCAGGGACTGACCGCGGGCCACGGTGCGTACGGCGGACACCAGGTCCGAGCCCTGGATCTGCTTGAGGACGTAGCCGGAGGCCCCCGCCATGATCGAGTCGAGCAGCGCCTCCTCGTCGTCGAACGAGGTCAGCATGAGGCAGGCCAGCTCGGGCATGCGCGAGCGCAGCTCCCGGCACACGCTCACGCCGTCGCCGTCGGGCAGCCGGACGTCCAGCACCGCCACCTGGGGGCGAAGAGCGGGCACCCGCACCAGCGCCTGCTCCACGGTGCCGGCCTCGCCGATCACCTCGATGTCCGGCTCGTCGGTCAGCAGGTCGCGCACACCGCGCCGAACGACTTCGTGGTCGTCCAGCAGGAAGACCCGGATCGGGCTGCCCCGCTCGCCGTCCGCCATTGACCGCTCCTTGTTCGCGCTCTCCGTGGCCGCCCGTGGGTGCCGGCGGCTTCCCTACGGATCCTTGCCCCGTCCGGGCCGGACAGCCAGGGCCGAACGGCCCTGGTGTGCGCGGCGCCGCGCCATGCCGGTCACGGGCCCGTGCCCGGCGTGACGTCCGCTCTGCCGGGTACCCACGGCGTGCGGCCGGCCACGTGCCGGAGGAGGGCGATCACGCCCCGTGTGCCGCGCCTCCGGCCGAGAGATGCACGCCGTACATCGTGCGGCCGCCGACCAGCTCCCGGCCGGTGACCAGCTCCGGCTCGATACGCACGAAGATCTCCTCGGGCGAGGGCACCCAGGAGCGCGGGCCGATCCGGTCCAGGCGCTCCACCTCGGCCGGGTCGGTGACGACCCCGGCCCGTCCGGTGACGACGACGCTCCACCCGGACTGCTTGTCCGCGTCGACCGCGTCCGCCTCGAAGGCCACGACCGAGCCGTCGACCGCGCGGGCCATCTCCGAGGCCGCCGAGGTGCGCAGCAGCACCGCCCCGTCGTCGTCGAGACAGAAGTTCACCGGCACGACGGCGGGCAGCGCCTGGCGCGTGTGCACGATCCGGCCGACGGGTGCCGTGGCCAGCAGGCGCATGCACTCGTGACGGCCGAGTTCACGGAAACCATCGTTCGGGTACATCGGACAGCCCGTCTTTCGCCTGGTGGACCGGTTTCGCCTGGTGAACCGGATCACGCTCCATGCTCTGCCGGATCCCGGCCGCGATGGGAGGGGCCACCGGTCCCTCCGGCCCCGGAGAACGGCCCGTGGATGCACGGCGCCGCGGGAGGGCCGGGCGGCCCATCGGCGCCCCCCAGGAGTGCCCCGGTCGGCCCAGCGACCGCGCCTGGCCGGCCCATGCCACGGCACCGCCCGGGCTGCGACCTTCTGAGTGTGACGACGGGAGGTGCGGACAGATGCGCGAGGGCGGCCTCATGAGCGGCAAGCGGGGACGGCCGGGGGTCCTGCTGTGGCGGTGGCGGAGCAATCCGCTCCGGCGCCGCGACGACGTGCTCGAGGCATGGTTCCTGCTCGCCGTATGGGTGCTCGTCGTGGTGGGCGGCACGCTCGTCGGCTTGGTGACCGCCCAGGCCGCCGGCCACTCCTTCGGCCGGCAGCGGGCCGAGCGGACACCGGTCCGGGCCGTGCTGCTCGCCGACGCCCCGCGCTCGGCGATCGCGGGCACGGGCAACGACCTGACCTCGGCGCGGGTCCGCTGGACGGCTCCGGACGGCACCCCGCACAGCGGCAGCACGCTGGTGTCCGGCGGGCAGCGGGCCGGGGCCGCCGTGGAGATCTGGCTCGACGCCCAGGGCAGGCCGATCAGCGCGCCGCTGACCGCCGGCGAGGCGGCCGCCGAGTCGGCACTGCTGGGCGCCTCGGCCGCGCTCGCCCTGACCGGCGCGGCGTTCGGTGTCCGGTGCGCCGGGCGGTGGTGGCTCGACCGGCGGCGCATCGGGGAATGGGACCGGGAGTGGGCCCTGTTCGGTCCGCGGTGGGGGCACAAGACCGGCTGACCGGCGGCATCAACCTGCCCTCCCGCGCGTCCGCCGAACGGTAGTGCGGCCTCGGCGGCATGACGGTCCATGAGGACGGGATGTTCCGTACCCGGAATCCCTCCGTCAGCAAGTCCGCTGTAAGTAGGCTGATACGCATGAAGGCACTTTTGTTGTCTGGTGGCTCAGGTACCCGTTTGCGCCCCATAACCCACACCTCGGCGAAGCAGCTCGTACCCGTCGCGAACAAACCGGTGCTGTTCTACGGCCTGGAGGCGATCGCCCAGGCCGGCATCACCGAGGTCGGGATCATCGTCGGGGACACGGCCGAGGAGATCCGGGAGGCGGTCGGCGACGGTTCCGCGTTCGGGCTCGCCGTCACCTACATCCCGCAGGAGGCCCCGCTGGGCCTGGCCCACGCGGTGCTGATAGCCCGTGAGTTCCTGGGCGACGACGACTTCGTGATGTACCTCGGCGACAACTTCATCGTCGGCGGCATCACGGACCTGGTGGACGCCTTCCGCGCCGAGCGGCCCCAGGCCCAGATCCTGCTGACGCGGGTGCCGGACCCGACCGCGTTCGGCGTGGCCGAGCTCGACGCCGCAGGGCGGGTGATCGGCCTGGAGGAGAAGCCGAGGCACCCCAAGAGCGAACTGGCCCTGGTGGGCGTGTATCTGTTCACCCCGGCGATCCATGAGGCCGTGCGCTCCATCGAGCCCTCCTGGCGCGGCGAGCTGGAGATCACGCACGCCATCCAGTGGCTGATCGACGCCGGACGTGACGTGCGCTCCACGACGATCTCCGGGTACTGGAAGGACACCGGGAACGTCACCGACATGCTCGAGGTCAACCGCTCGGTGCTGGAGACCCTGGAGCGCCGGATCGACGGCACCGTCGACGACGACAGCGAGATCATCGGTCGGGTGCGGATCGAGCCCGGGGCGAAGGTGACCGGCAGCCGGATCGTGGGCCCGGTGACCGTCGGCAGGAACACCGTGATCACCGACTCCTACATCGGCCCCTTCACCTCGATCGCCGGCGACTGCCGGATCGAGGACAGCGAGATCGAGTACTCGATCGTGCTGCGCGACTCCTCGGTGAGCGGCGTCCGGCGGGTGGAGGCCTCCCTCATCGGCCGCAACGTCGAGGTGACCCCCTCCCCCCGCAAGCCCGCCGCCCACCGGTTCGTCCTCGGCGACCACAGCAAGGTGCAGATCTCTTCATGACGACCGGCAGCCCGGTGACCGGCCGTGCCGGCCGCACCGACGACAAGAGGAGACCGACCCGGTGAACACCAGGATCCAGCCCACCGCCCAGGTCGACGAGGCGGCCGCGATCGGTGACGGCACGACGGTCTGGGATCTGGCCCAGATACGGGAGGACGCCCGGCTGGGCAGCGGGTGCATCGTGGGCCGGGGGGCGTACGTCGGTCCCGGGGTGCGGATCGGCGACCACGTGAAGCTCCAGAACTACGCACTGGTCTACGAACCCGCGGTGCTCGGCGACGGGGTGTTCGTCGGCCCGGCGGCGGTGCTCACCAACGACCACTTCCCCCGTTCCGTGGACCCGCGGGGCCGGCTGAAGCGCGGCGGCGACTGGGAGGCCGTGGCCGTGGTGGTGGGCGAGGGGGCGTCGCTGGGGGCCCGCTCGGTGTGTGTGGCGCCGGTGCGCGTCGGCCGCTGGGCCCTGGTCGCGGCGGGTGCCGTGGTGACCCGGGACGTGCCGGACTTCGCCCTCGTGGCGGGGGTGCCCGCGCGCCGGATCGGCTGGGTCGGCCGGGCCGGCGTCCGGCTGGTGGAGCGGGAGGGCGAGCCGGATTGCTGGGAGTGCCCCGAGACCGGTGAGCGGTACGACGAGAAGGACGGCGAACTCGTCCCGCGCGTATGACGAGTTGATCTGCCGACGTACCGATGTCGATTCTCCCAAAACACCGAACGCCGAACATCTGCAGGCATAACATGTGTGCGAACTGTGCAGACTCAGCACAGGGAGCACACGATTCGGCAGTGCCCGGGGGGGGTTTCAGAGTGGGGGACATCTGTGCCTGAAGCGAGGAGCGGCAGCCGCTCCGGCGCCTGACATCCGCATTGCCTTTACACCGCCCGGCCGTTCGCGCCGCGGCGTTCTCAAGTCTGCGCGAAAACAGGACCCACAGGGGGGTTGGTGTGTCCGAACGATGACCATCACACGTCTGGCGGCGCTCGGCCGTGAGGAGCCGGCGCTGCTCACGCTCGCCCAACGACTGCTCACGGTCGCCGAGTCGGGGCTTCCGTCGATGCTGCTTCCCGGCAAGGAGGCCTTCGCCTTCACCATGGCCGGGCACAAGTCACCCGACGGCTCCTGGACGCTGGAGCGGCGCGGGACCAGCACCCGGTACGCGGCCATCACCGCGCTCGGGGTCCGGTTCCTGCCCGAGAACCGCCAGCGCGCGGTGCTCGGCGGCCGCACCGCCCAGGAGTTCACGGGTCTGCTGATCGAGTCACTGCCCGCGGTGACCAACCTCGGTGACGCGGCGCTCATCGCCTGGGCCGCCGCCGACACCGGGCATCCCAAGCTGTCCGACGCCCTCGACCGGATGGGTGCCCTGGACGAGGAGGGCCGGCCGCAGTACACCGTCGAGGCGGCGTGGGTGCTGTCCGCCCTCGCGGCGTCGCACGGCACGGTCGACGTGGAGGGGCGTCTCAGCTCGGCCCGCGACCGTCTGCTGCGGGCCCGGATCGGGAACAGCCCGCTGTTCCCGCACGCCACGGGCCCCGGCCTGGTGCCCTGGTACCGGGCCCATGTGAGCTGCTTCGCCGACCAGACGTACCCGCTCCAGGCCCTGGCCCGGGCGCACGCCTGCGGTGACGGGGACGGCGATCCGGAGGCACTGGCCGCGGCCGAGGCCTGCGCCGCGCGCATCTGCGAGCTGCAGGGCGACGGCGGGCAGTGGTGGTGGCACTACGACGCGCGCACCGGCGGCGTCGTGGAGGGCTACCCGGTCTACAGCGTCCACCAGCACGCGATGGCACCGACCGCCCTGTTCGACCTCGCCGACGCCGGCGGCACCGACTTCGCGGCGTCGGTCCGCAAGGGCCTCGGCTGGATGACGGACGTACCCGAACTGGCGGAACACCCGCGGAAACAGGAGTCGTTGATCCTCGACGAGCTCGGCGTCACCTGGCGCAAGGTCTTCCGGGGCGACCCGAAGAAGGCCGTACGCGCCGCCCGGGGCCTGGGCACCCGGGTCGCTCCGAACCTCCGGCTGAAGCCCCTGGACCGGGTGTACCGCCCGGTCTCCGTGGACCGCGAATGCCGGCCGTACGAGTTCGGCTGGATGCTCCACGCCTGGCAGGGAGGCCACGTATGAGCGGGCGTCAGTCCCTTTTCGGGGTCGAACTGGACCCACTGACCATGGACGAGACCGTACGGCGCTGCCTGGCCGCGGTCCGGGAGGGCCGGCAGCTCGAGATCGGGGTGGTCAACGCCGCGAAGCTGGTGAACATGCGGCGGGACAAGCGGCTCGCCGAGGCCGTGGCCGGCTGTGATCTCGTCCTCGCCGACGGACAGGCCGTGGTCTGGGCCGGCCGGCTCCTGCGCGCCCCGCTGCCGGAACGGGTGGCCGGTATCGACCTGTTCCTGCGGCTGCTGGCGGAGGCGGAGTCGGCGGGCATGTCCGTGTACTTCCTCGGCGCCCGGCAGGAGGTGCTGGAGCGGATGCTGGGCGAGGTGGCCGACCGCTTCCCCGGCCTGAAGCTGGCCGGCAGCCGGAACGGCTACTTCGACGACTTTGAACAGGAGGCCGTCGCGGACGCGATCGCCCGCAGCGGCGCCCAGATGCTGTTCCTCGGCATGACCTCGCCCAAGAAGGAGATCTTCACCGCCGCGTACGGCGAGCGCACCGGCGCCCGCGTGGTGCACGGGGTCGGCGGCTCCTTCGACATCCTGGCCGGGGTCACCAGACGGGCCCCGGTGTCCTGGCAGCGGTGGGGCGTCGAGTGGCTCTACCGGGCGCTGCAGGAGCCGCGCCGACTGGGCCGGCGCTACCTCACCACCAATGCTGCCTTCGTCCTCATGACGGCGCGCGAGTTCATCCGGCTCACCCCGTCGCCCGCCTCCGCGAACAGGAGTCACTGATGCGCGTCGTCGTGGTCGGACAGGGATATGTCGGCCTGCCACTGGCCATCCGGGCCGCCGAGGTCGGTCACGAGGTGATCGGCTATGACGTGGACTCCCGGCGGATCAAGAGCCTCGCCGCCGGGGAGTCGTTCGTCGAGGACGTCTCCTCGGAGCGGATCCGCGCCGCACTGGACAACGGCAGCTACCGCCCCAGCGACGCGGCCCGGGACTGCGGCGGCTTCGACGTCGCCGTGGTGACCGTGCCGACGCCGCTGCACGAGGGCACCCCCGACCTGCGGTACATCAGGGAGTCGGCGGTCACCCTCGCCCGCTATCTGCGCCCCGGCGCCACCGTCGTCCTCGAGTCGACCACCTATCCCGGCACCACCCAGGAGCTGTTCGCCCCGATCCTGGAGGACGGCTCGGGTCTGGCCGCGGGCCCCGACTTCCACCTCGGCTACAGCCCGGAGCGGATCGACCCCGGAAACGCCGTCTGGGGCTTCAAGGAGACCCCGAAGGTCGTGTCCGGCGTCGACGCGGCTTCGCTGGAGGCCGTGCGGGACTTCTACGGGCAGCTCGTCGACACCACCGTGCCGGTGCGTTCGCCCAAGGAGGCCGAGCTCGCCAAGCTGCTGGAGAACACCTTCCGGCACGTCAACATCGCGCTGGTCAACGAGATCGCGATGTTCGCCCACCACCTGGACATCGACGTCTGGCAGGCCATCGACGCCGCCTCCACCAAGCCCTTCGGCTTCATGAAGTTCACGCCCGGACCGGGCGTCGGCGGCCACTGCCTGCCGATCGACCCCTCGTACCTGTCCTGGCGGGTGCAGCGCGAACTCGGGCAGAGCTTCCGCTTCGTGGAGCTGGCCAACGACATCAACAACCACATGCCCGAGTACGTGGCACGGCGCATCAGCGACCTGTTCAACGAAAGACGCCGGTCCGTGAACGGCTCGAACATCCTGCTGCTGGGCCTGGCGTACAAGAAGAACACCGGTGACGCCCGCGAGTCGCCCGCCCTGCGCATCTCCCAGCTGCTGCTCGACATGGGGGCCCAGGTCAAGGCGGCGGACCCGCACGTGGTCGAGAGCCTCCCGGTGGACACCCGGCTGGTGCGGGTCGAACCGGTGCCGGACGAGCTGGCCGCCGCCGACGTGGTGGTCCTGCTCACCGACCACGACAGCTTCGACTACGAACTCATCGCCGAACACGCCCGCTTCGTCCTCGACTGCCGCCGCCGGCTGTCGGCCGGGCCCACGATCGAGGTGCTCTGAACCATGCCCCGCATCGTCTGCGTCGCCGGTGCGCGACCCAACTACATGAAGATCAAACCGGTGATGGACGCGCTGGAACGCCGGGGCGCCGAGGTGATCCTCGTCCACACCGGTCAGCACTACGACCCGGCCATGAACGAGGTGTTCTTCACCGACCTCGGCATCCGGCCGCCCGACCACTTCCTCGGGGTCGGCTCCGGCACCCACGCCGAGCAGACCGGACGGGTGATGACCGCGTTCGAGCCACTGCTCGGCGAACTGTCCCCGGACGTCGTCGTGGTGGTCGGCGACATCAACTCCACCCTGGCCTGCGCCCTGGTCACCGCCAAGGCGGGCCCGCTGCTGGCCCATGTCGAGGCCGGACTGCGCAGCCGTGACTGGAGCATGCCGGAGGAGGTCAACCGGGTCGCCACCGACCGCGTCAGCGACTATCTGCTGGCCCCCTCCCCCGACGCCGCCGGGAACCTGCGCGCCGAGGGGTACCGGGACGACCAGATCCACCTGGTCGGCAACGTCATGATCGACACGCTGCTGGCCAACCTGGAACGGGCCCGCGCCTCGGACGTCCTCCACCGGTACGGCCTGACCAGGGGGGAGTACGGTCTGGTCACCCTGCACCGCCCCGCCAACGTGGACGATCCCGAGGTCCTCGCCGGGCTCCTGAAGGCCCTGGGCGAGATCGCCGGCCGCTGCCCGCTGCTGCTGCCCGTGCACCCGCGCGCCGCCGAACGGCTGGCCGGCATCGGCGTCCCAGGAGGCATCCGGCTGGTGCCGCCCGCCGGGTACCTGGACTTCATCGCGCTGCAGGACTCCGCCCGCCTCGTGCTGACCGACTCGGGCGGCGTGCAGGAGGAGACCACCGCGCTCGGCGTGCCCTGCGTGACCCTGCGGGACAACACCGAGCGGCCCGTCACGGTGGAGCAGGGCACCAATGTGCTGGCGGGCCGGGATCCGGCGCGCATCGTGTCCACCGTGAACCGGGTGCTGGACGATCCGCCCGCGCCGCGCCTGCCCGAGCTGTGGGACGGCCGGGCGAGCGACCGCATCGCCGGCGTGCTGCTGGAGGGAGGGACCGCGAGCAGCCGGCCGAGGCCCACCGACCAAACATCCACCATATGATCCGCTTGCAACATATGCTCATCGGGGGTCGGGGCGTGAGGGGGGACCACCATGGATCTCGCTGAGATCTTCCGGGTCATGCGCAGGCGCTGGTACGTCCTGCTGCCCGGACTGCTGCTGACCGCCGCGCTGGCGGTCGGCGTGGCGCTGGTGGTTCCGGTCACCTACCAGTCGCAGAGCACGGTGGCCCTTCTGAACTCTCAGAAGGCCACCGTGGCCTATGACGGCAATCCGTTCCTCAGCACCCAGACCTCGCTCACCGGCATGGCCGACAGCCTGGCCCGCAACCTCAGCTCCGACGGCTCCCTGCGGGAACTCAAGTCCCGTGGCGTCAAGGGCACGTTCGAGGCCAAGCTCGCCGACAACGCGCAGGGGCCGCTGATGTGGCTCACCGTCACCGGCACCGACAAGGCCGCCGTCCTGGCCTCGGACCGCATCCTGACCGCGTACGCCAAGGAGCGGCTGGACCAGTTCCAGAAGCAGCAGTCGGTCGCCCCGAAGGCCATGATCCGCATGACCACGATCGTGCCCCCGCAGAACCCGGTGGCGCAGACCAAGACCAGGCTGGAGTACCTGGTCATGGCCGGGGGCCTGGGCCTGGTGCTGAGCCTGGTCGCCGCCTTCTACGTGGAGGCGCGCCGCCGGCCGCGCCCGCCGGTTCGCGCGGAGGAACCCGCGCGGCCTGCCGCCGTCTCCGGGCCGCCCGCAGCCGACCCCGCGACCGGGGAATCAGCAGGGGAATCGGCCGTGGAACGGACGATCGCCCTCAGGACGCCGCCCAGCTGGTCGCGGTCCGCCGAGAACAGGCCCGCCGCGGAGCCGGGGGCCGGACGGCCCGCCGTGGCCGTGGCGCCCGCCGCCGAGCCGCTCGACGAGGAGTCGACTCATGGACAGCGTTCGCACACCGGACAGCGAGACCGCTGAGCCGAGCGACACCCCCGCTTCCCCCTCCCTCGGGCGCAAGGTCCGTTCCGCGGCCCGCTGGAGTCTGATCAACACCGTGGTCATGC
Organism: Streptomyces sp. NPDC058145; assembly: GCF_042884245.1. NCBI lineage: Bacteria > Bacillati > Actinomycetota > Actinomycetes > Kitasatosporales > Streptomycetaceae > Streptomyces > Streptomyces sp. NPDC058145. The sequence goes on from NZ_JBHVUH010000003.1 coordinate 263,009, forward strand.
GCCTCGGCAACTTCGCCACCGGCATCCTGCTGGCGCGCTTCGCCCTCGGCCCCGCCGAATGGGGCGTCTACGGCATCGCCCAGACCGTGCTCCTGGTCCTGCTCTCCGCGAACGAGCTGGGTGTCGGCCTGGCCATCGTCCGCTGGGACGGCGACCCGCGCCGCTTCGCGCCGACCGTGCTGACCCTGGGCACCGCGTCCAGCGTCCTGCTGTACGCCGCCATCTTCGTCTCGGCGCCGACGGTGGCCGGCCTGCTGGACTCGCCCGGGGCCTCGGGCGTGCTGCGGGTGATGTGCCTGTGCCTGGTGCTGGACGGGGTGGCCCAGGTGCCCGCCGGCTTCCTGACCCGGGAGTTCGCCCAGGGCAGGCGGATGGTGATCGACGCGCTCAACTTTGTCCTCAGCACCACCGTGACGCTGGTGCTGGCCTTCGCCGGCTGGGGCGCGATGAGCTTCGCCTGGGGAGCGGTGGCCGGCAACGTCGCCGCGCTCGCCGGCTGCGCGCTCGCCGCCCCCGGCATGCTGCGGTTCGGCTGGGACTCCCAACAGGCCCGCGCCCTGCTGAGGTTCGGGCTTCCGCTGGCCGGCGCGAGCCTTCTCGCGCTCGCCGTCGTCAACGTGGACACCATGGTCGTCGGCTCCTCCCTCGGCTCGGTCGCCCTCGGCTTCTACGTCCTGGCGTTCAACATGTCGGGCTGGCCGGTGCGCATCATCTCCGAGGCGGCCCGCCGCGTCTCCTTCGCCGGCTTCTCCCGCTTGGCCGGCTCCCCGGAGGCCCTCGCGCAGGGTTTCAGCCGTGCCCTGGGCGTGCTGGTCACCGGCACCGTCCCGCTGTGCGTGCTGCTCGGCGGGCTGGCGGCGCCGGTCGTCCACCTCGTCTACGGGAGCACGTGGGTGCCCGCCGCCTCGGCGCTGCCCTGGCTGATGGCCCTGGGCCTGGTCCGCATCGGCTGCGAACTCGCCTACGACTGCCTCGTCGCCGCCGGACAGCGGCGCTCCCTCATCCTCGTCCAGGGCCTGTGGGTCGTCGCCCTCGTCCCCGTCCTCATCGCCGGCGCCCGCCTGGGCGGCATCGTCGGCGTCTCCCAGGGACACGTCATCGTCGCGGCCGGTCTTGTCGTCCCCGCTTTTCTGTACGCCCTCGGCCGGGCCGGGATCGGCCTCGCCCACATCGTCAGGGCCTGCACCTGGCCCTTCCTGGGGGGAGCCGTGATGACCTTGGTGACGCTCGCCGCGAAGCGGCTCCTCGGCGACGGCACCGTCGCCCTCTTCGTCATCGGCGCCACCGCCCTGGCCTGTTATGTGGTGTGCGTCCTGCCCAGCCGCCGCTTCCTGCTCGGCGCCCGAATCCCGGAGGCCGCGTGACCAGGCTCCACCGACTGCTCGCCGTACTCGCCCTGTTACTCTGCGCCGCGTGCTCCTCGGGTGCCGACGCCGCACCGTCCGCCCCGGGCCCCTCCCGCGGCACGGCCCACCCGCCTCCCCCGGCGTCCGGGACCCCCTCGTCGCCGGAAGTCCTCGCACCGTCCCCGGCCGGGTCGTCGCCCGGGAGCCCCTCGCCGCGCAGGGCATCCTCGCCGCCCGCGGCACCGGCGGCACGCGCCGAAGCGGGTTTCCCCGACACCCGCTCCACCGGCCCGCGCATCCCGCTCAAGCCGCACTCCACCGGGAACATGAGCGTCAAGACCGACGGCACCGTCATCAGAGGGTGGGACATCACCGGCTCACTCGACGTCTACGCGAACGACGTGACCATCATCGACTCGAGGATCACCTCCACCAACTGGTGGGGGGTCAACCTGCGTCCAGGGCACAGTGGTCTGAGGATCCTGCACAGCACCATCACCGCCGTCCCCGGCAAGGGCCCCGACAACGGGGGCGTGGACTACGCCGTCTCCAACATGGGCACCAGCTCCATCGAGGTCGGCTGGTGCGACGTCTCCGTCTTCGGCAACGCCCTCTCCATGGGACAGGGCAACCTCCACGACAACTACGTCCACGACCTGGTGCCCTTCCACAACGCCGGCGGCGAGTGGCAGCACACCGACGCGGTGATCAGCGGCGGGAGCAACAAGGGCAGCCTGATCATCCGGCACAACACCCTGCTCAACGCCGTCCCCGTCGACCGGGGGGCCTCGGCCGCCATCGGCCTGTTCGCCGACACCGGCCCCGTCTCCAACACCGTCATCGACGGCAATCTGCTGGCCGGCGGCGCCTACGCCCTGTACGGGGGCGGTGAGGGCGCCACCGGGATCAAGGTCACGGACAACGTCTTCTCCACCCGGTACCACCGCAACTCCGGCCACTACGGCGCCGTCACCGCCTGGAACGCCGGCGGTTCGGGCAACGTCTGGCGCGGCAACCGGTTCACCCACGGGCACTCGATCGCCCCCGAGCCGGCCGGCTGAGGAAGAGGATCATGAGACGTATCGCCCGCGCCCCCTGGGAACTGCTCAAGCGCGCCTTCGGCTGGCTCGTCCTGTTCGAGCTCCGCAACAAGGTCCTCCTCGCCCCCACCGCGCTGCGGCTGCGTCGCGTCGAGACCGCCGAGACCCGCCGCCTCGCGGCCGCCACCGCTCCCCCGCCCGCCGCCCTCGTCGCGACGGTGATCGCCACCCACCGCCGCCCCGACGAACTGCGGGCGGCCGTCCGTTCGGCGCTGGACCAGACCGTCCGCGACCAGGTCGTCATCGTCGTCGACGACGGCGCCGGCCTCCCCGGACTCCCCGACGACCCACGGCTGTTCGCCGTCTCGCTGGCGCGCAACACCAAAGTGGCCGGCGTGGTGCGCAACGTGGGCATCCGCCTGACCCGCTCGCGGTACGTGGCCTTCCTGGACGACGACAACCTCTGGGAGCCCGACCATCTGGAACGGGCGCTGGCGGTGCTGGAGGCCCCCGGCGGGCCGGACGGCGTCTACACGGCGCTGCGCCGCGTCCTGCCGGACGGGACCGAACGGGACGTCCTGTCCGTGCCGTTCGACCGCCGCCGGGCCGCCCGCGAGTCCTTCCTGGACACCAACGCCTTCGTCGCGCGGCGCGACAGGACCCTGCACTTCAGCCGGCTGCGCCGGACCCCGAAGGTGCTGCCCCGTGAGGACTGGGAGCTGGTCCACCGCTACAGCCGTGGCCACACCGTGCGCCACGTGCCGCACGCGACCGTGCGGTACCTGGTGAACCCGGAGAGTTTCTACACCACTTGGTCCGGCTGAGCGCGTGCCGGCGGCCGCGCCTCACGGCCCGGGCGTGACCCGCAGCGCGCCCGGCCTGAGCAGCGCGACCGCCGCGGCCCGGCTGGCCCTCCTGCCGAGGACCGCGCGGGAGGCCTCGCGCAGGAACACGGCGCCCCGGAAGCACACCGTCGCGCCGGGCCCGTGGCGCCGCCCGTACAGGCGCACGCGGTTGAGCGTGAGCAGGGTCCACAGACGGGCCGAGACCCGGGAGTCACCGCCCAGGTGAACGGCCTCGGCCGTCGGCTCGAGCTGGGTGGCGTAGCCGTGATCCCGCGCGCGCAGGCAGTACTCGGTCTCCTCCGAGTAGAGGAAGAAGGACTCGTCCCACGGCCCGCAGGCGGCCAGGCAGTCGGCCGAGAGGGCCATGAGCGCGCCGGTCGCCCAGTCCGGGCGCGTGGGCCGCGCGTAGGCGGCGGGGTCGGTGACCAGTTCACTCAGGCGCGGGAAGCGCCCGGCCCGGCGGTTGCCGATGAGGGCCTCGCCGAGGGCCCGGGTCACGCTCGACTCACGGCGCAGCGAGTGCAGGGGCGCCTCCCGGCCGTCCTCGTACAGGAGGGGGACGGCGATGCCCACTCGCGCACCGAGCGTGTCGACGAGGCGTTCGGCGCAGCCCTGCCGCATCCGGATGTCCGGGTTGCAGACCAGCGCGGCCCGGTAACCGCCCTCCCACTCACCGGCGGCCTTCAGTGCCGCGTTGACCCCGGCGGCGTACCCGGCGTTGCGGCCGGTCTGGACGACCGTGGCGTCGGGCGCCAGCGACCGGAGCACCTCGACGGTGTCGTCGGCGGAGTCGTTGTCGGCGACGACGAGCCGCCAGTCGAGTCCGGCCATGCCCTCGGGCAGCGCGGCGAGGAACCCGGGCAGCACCGACGCGCTGTTCCAGGTGACGACGATGACGGCGACGGGGCTCATCGGGACTCCACGAGTTGAGGGTGCTGGGGTTCTGACGTCTTGACGGGAGCCGGCACGGCGGCGGTGGCCGCCTCGCCCCGGACGAAGCCCAGCAGGCTGGCCCCCGCCCCCAGCAGCAGGAAGAACAGGCCGGCGAACATCGGGAAGCTGAGCGAGTCGAAGGTGGCGCTGACGACGAGCGCGACCAGCGACGAGGCGAAGAACGCCTGCCCCAGTTCGCGGTCGGCCTCGGTACGGGCCAGCCGCCGGACGGCACCGCCCTGGTGGATGCCGGCGATGAACAGGACGAGCATCGCGAGGATTCCGAGCGCGCCCATCTCGGCCAGGGTCAGCATGTACTGGTTGTCCGTGAAGAAGTACCGGTCCGGGGTGAAGGTGCCGAAGCCCCGCCCGAACAGCGGATGTTCCTTCAGATAGGGCACGATCGCGCTGTACTTGACCGTGCGGGCCTGGGTGCTGCTGTCGGAGTTGGACAGGAACGACGCGAACAGGCCGGTGATCGTGCCGATCAGCCCGGGGACGAGCACCTTGAAGACGGCCACGGAGGCCGTCATCACGCCGATCGCGGCCCATCGCCGGGCCGGCTTCCAGCGCGGCACCATCACCGCGGCGACCAGCAGCAGGCCGATGATCGAGGTCCGCGACACCGTCAGGGGCAGCGCGCCGGCGATGAGCAGCACCGGACCCCAGCGGCGCGTCCAGTGGAGGTGGCGGCGCACCGGATCGAAGGCCTGCTGGATGGCGAAGGGCAGCAGGATCGCCAGCATGCCGCCGAACTCGAGCGGCTGGGCGGTGGTGGCCCGGGGCCGGGTGAAGGCACCGCGGTCCATGACGCTCACCTGGGCGACGCTGGTCTGCAGGCCGGGGATGTGGATGGAGTCGGCGATGTTGGTGCCCGAGAAGAAGTCGTAGAAGCCGATCGCGGCCACGACGGAGCCCATCACCACCAGCCGGCGCATCAGGACGTCGAGCCGGCCGCGCTCCTGCACGCCCGCCGAGGTCAGGACGACCAGCGACACCCACACCAGGAACCCGATGAGCCCGCGATCGGCGCCGAGGACCTCCGCGTGCGAGCTCTCCCGCGCCGCGTCCGAGATGTACGCCGCCAGGACGGCCAGCCCCAGCACGCACATCGCGACACGCGCGAGCCTGGTTGCCGGCGCGGGCAGGACGCGTCCGCCGAGCCAGGTCGCGAGGTACCACAGCAGGCCGAGCAGGGCGAAGACGTTGGCGGGGGTGCCGACGCCGCCGAGCGCGGGCAGGGCCAGGTTCGACGGGATGAAGAAGGCCAGCACCAGGTAGACGGTGAGGATCGCCGTGGCGTCGACCCGCCGGCCGAGCAGTCCTGCGCGGACCCGTCCGGGAACGCGGGTGTCCCTGGCCGGCGGGGCGGCGCTCTTCGCGGCGTGCCGCCGGCGGCGGACCACCGCGACGCCCTCCATCAGGATCGACAGCAGGAAGGCGCTGACGACACCGAGGATGACGACGGCGGCGATGTCCTGGTAGCGGTTCTTCGACTTCGCCACCGGGGTCTGCGGCAGGACGACGGGCGCCGTCTGCACGAAGTACGCGGGCGGGACCTTGGCCGCGGCCTGCAGGGCCTTGAGTTGCTCGCCGGCGAACTCGGTCAGGGTGTTGGTCTCCTCCAGCACCTTCGCCCGGTCGGTCCCGGTCACGCTGAGCGTGAGCAGCGGGCTGTCGGCCGTCGGCGCGAAGCCGGCCGTGTAGGGGTCCGTGACGCCCCGGCCGCGCAGCTCCTTCGCGGCGTCGTTCGACTCCAGGGTCCTGATCAGCACGTCGGCCGTGACGATGAGCGAACCGCCCGCGTTCGAGATGGGGTTGCCGAAGGTGGGGGGCAGCCGGGAGACCGCCGAGGAGTCCAGCAGCGTGACCGAGCTCTGCGACTGGTAGGAGACGGGGACGGTCACGTACAGGTATCCGCCGCAGACCAGGCTGAGCAGGGTGAGGGGCACCACGAAGTACCAACGTCTGCGCAGAATGGCCCAGATCTCACCAAGACTCATGAACCATCCCCCCATTCGGTGGCATCCCGCCACGCGTCCTGCCAGTATCGGGGCTGACGGAAGGATCTCGTATGTCGCCCGGGAACGTCGCCGACGCACTGCTCCGCCGCTGGTACGTGGTGCTGGTCGCGCTGCTGCTGACGGCCGCCGCGGCGTACCAGGTGGTGCGTCCCGCGCCGCAGTACACCGGCTCCGCGGTCGTCGTCCTGAAACCGCCGGTGACCCGGAACCAGCCCAACCAGTACACCAATCTGCAGCCGCCGCTCGCCCTGGTCTCCTACGGGGTCGTGCAGCAGCTCGAATCCCCGGCCGGGGCACGGGAGTTGAAGGCGGCGGGAGTCCAGGGGACCTACCATCTCGTCCCCCGCAACAGCGGCACCAGCGCGACGCCCCGCTATCTGATCCCCTCCCTGCAGATCCAGTCGCAGGCCTCCGGGCCGGATGCCGCCGTGACGGCGGTGCGCCGCGTCATCGACGTCTACACCAGGCACGTCGAGGAGATGCAGACGGCCCAGCGGGTGCCCGCCGGTTCGCGGATCACCGCCTCCGTACTGACCTCGCCGAGCGCCGCCGAGGTGCGGGGCGACCGGAGCCGGGGCCTGGCCGGCACGGGTCTGCTGGGCCTGGCCGGCGGCGTTCTCGGCGCGCTGTGGCTCGACCGGTACGTGATCAGCCGTCGTGAGGCCGCGCCCGGCCGGCACGCCGGACCCGTCCCCACGGCCGGCTGAACCGAACTGATCGCCCATCAGATACCGCGGCGCTTCCACGACTCCCACCACAGCCACTCCCGGCCGCGTTCGGCCACGGCCGACCACACCAGCGGCTGGAGGTACGGCATCGCCTTCGGGCCGATCCGCCGTCTGAGCCGCAGCGCGCGGTACTCCGGCAGCGCCGCGTACCCCGGCAGGCATTCCTCGGCGAAGGCCACGCACTCGTCGACCGGAACGGCCTCCGTGCGTCCCCGGTCGTAGGCACGGTAGGCCCGGCGCAGCGCGAAGCGGGCCAGCCGGGTGTGGACCTCGTCGGCGAGGCGGTCGGCGTGGGGCAGCCGGTCGGCGCATTTGGCGAGCACCGAGTCGAAGGCCACGAGGCGCTGGCGCAGGTCGTCGAGCTGACCGCCGAAGTCCGTCGTGGACATGTTCTTGCCGTGGACACGGTAGAAGGCCTGGTCGGCACCGCGTATGTAGCCGACGTCGGCGTGCGCCGCGAGCCGCATCCACATCTCGATGTCGCCGGCGTGCGGCAGCGCCGGGTCGTAGCCGCCGACCTCGCGCTGGAGGCTGGTGCGGACGACGACCTCCGGCGAGGTGATGCAGCCGGTGCCCTCACGGAAGCGCCGCTCCAGCCACCACTGCCCGGGATAGACGGCCGAGCCGGTGCCGCGGGTCCGGGCCGGCGGCAGCGGCCCGCCGTGCTGGAAGCGCAGGGGGCGCCCGTAGGCGAACCCCGCCTCGGGGTGGGCGTCCAGGAGCGCGGCGGCCCGGACCAGGGCGCCCGGGACCAGCCGGTCGTCGGCGGAGAGCAGGGCGACGTAAGTGCCGTCGGCCCATTCCAGCAGGCCCTCGTTGTAGGTGGCGATGTGGCCCTTGTTGGTCTCGTGGACGCGGACCTCGATCCGCGGGTCGGAGGCGGCCAGCTTGTGCGCGATCTCCGCCGAGTCGTCGGGCGAGGCGTCGTCGATGATGAGGACCCGGACGTCGACGCCGTCCTGCTCGTCCAGGACGCTGCTCACGCAGTCGGCGAGGAAGTGGCCGTACTTGTAGCAGGGGATCACAACACTGACGCTGCTCATCGGTGGGAATGCCAATCCCCGGTGGCGGCCCCCGGGTTCGCCGGGGGCCACCACCGGTGCGCTGTGACGGGTCAGTTCTTCTTCTTGTGGACGGTCTTGGCCGTCAGGGTCCAGCTGTGGGACTTCACCGCGTGGCGGTGCTTGTCCCGGGCCGTGACCGTGACCTTGAACCGGGTGCCGTCCGGCAGTGGGCCGGACAGGTGGACGGACACCTTGTGGCCCGCCCGGGCGTAGGAGGTGACGGCCGTGACATGCAGCTTCCTGGCCGCGGCCGCCCGGGGGCCGGACAGGACGGTCACGGTCGCCCTGACGGACGACACCGCGGTCCTGGCGGGCAGGGTGGTGACGAGCGGGCTGCCCGCGTCGGCGGTGTGCGTCAGCGTGGACGCGTTGTCCTCGGAGGCGCCGGGCGCCGCCAGGGACCCGCTCGGGTTGTCGGCGGTGAAGACAGGGCCCACCCAGTAGTTCGCGGATCCGTAGGAACCGTTGGGGAAGGCCGGGTCGGCGCCGTACCGGAAGAGCCCGTTGTGGTGCGCGGTGGTGTCGGCGGTGCCGGTCAGCGGATAGGACTGGTGGGCCGCGGCGAAGTAGCCGCCGTCGACCGCGTAGTGGCCGTTCGGCGCGTGGTAGGAGACGACGTACGAAGTGTCGGCGCTGATGGCCACCGGAGTGGCGAAGGTCATCCGCTGCCAGCCCGAGGCAGTCTCGCCGGTGAAGGTGCCGGTGGCGAGCAGCGTGCCGTCGTCGGACCACAGGCTGCCGGTGTGGGTGCCGGTGTTGCCGGTGCCCTTGTAGAAGGTGACACCGGTGACCCAGCCGCTCGTCGAGGACGTGAACCGGGTTCCCAGCTCCACGGAGTTGGTGTCGCCGGTCATGTCGGTGGTGGCGGGTACGGCCGAGGAACTCCACAGCGTGCAGGGGCAGGTGACCGCCGGCGGGGTGGTGCTGGTACCGAAGGCCCAGGTCACCGGGTCCGCCATGGCATTGCCCCACAGGTCGGAGGCCTGGACGGAGGCGGTGTACGTGGTGTGCAGCGCCAGTTCCGTCGACGGGGTGAAGGTCGCCTTGTTGGACGCGGGAAGCGTCCAGGTACCCGGCACGGTGTCTCCGTCCGGGTCCTTGAGGGTGAAGGTCAGACTGTCGGCGTCGACGGCCGAGCTGAAGACGGCCGACACCGGTGACGTGATCGACACGCCGGTCGCCCCGGACGTCGGAGAGGTCGAGGTGACGGTCGGCGGGGTGGTGCTGGCCGTCGAGGTGTCCAGCACCACGTCGACCCAGTAGTTGCTGCCCGAGGACTGCGAGGACGGGAAGGCGCTGGTCGAGCCGTAGTGGTAGACGCCGTTGCCGCCGTCGGTACCGGACTTCAGGGCCGTGAGCGGGGCGAGGCCCGCGTCGCCGCCGGAGAGGTAGCCGCCGTCGTAGGAGTATCCGCCGTTGGGGGCGAAGTACGAGGCGACGTATGTGGTGTTGGCCTTGACGCTGACCGGGGTGGAGAAGTTCAGCTGCTGCCAGCCGGAGGCCGTCTCGCCGGTGAAGGTGCCGGTGGCCAGGCGGGTGCCGGAGGCGCTCCACAGGCTTCCGGTGTGGGTGCCGGTGTTGAAGGGCGACTTGTAGAAGCGGACACCGGTGATCGAACCGGCCACCGTGGTGCGGATCTTGACGCCGAGCTCCACCGAGCTGCCGTCACCGCCGTTGACGGTGCCGGGCACGGCCGAGGCCGGCCAGACGGTGCAGGGGCAGGCCTGCGGGCCGACGGTGAGCGGGACGGTGTTGACGGCGCCGATGTTGACGCTGTCGTCCACCGCGCGGACCTTGACGGAAGCGGCGCCGGGGGTGGTCGGGGTCCAGGTGTACTTCCAGGACGCGAGGCCGGTGGCGGCGTTCCAGGTCTTGCCGCCGTCCGTGGACACCTCCACCCGGGCCACCACGCCGCCGCCGGAGTCGGTGGCGGTGCCCGTGATGGTGACCGGCTTCAGCGCCGGGACGGTGACTCCGGAGGCCGGGGCCGTCACGGTGACGGCCGGGCCGGTGGTGTCGGTGGTGGCCGTCGCGGCGACGAGGTTGCTCTGCCGGGTCAGTGGCTGGACGCCCATGTCGGCGAGGATGTTCACGGTCGCCTGCTGCATGCGGGCGTCCTCGGTGACCACGGTGTCGTCGGGGTTGTACGTCGGGATGTTGGTCAGTCCCCACGACCACTGCACGGTCGCCGCGCCGAACACCAGCGCGCCGGAGTCCTGGTCGCGGAACTCGACGAGGTTGTGGGTCGCCGTGCCGTTGCCGTAGACGTTGCCCCAGTCCATGCGGAGCTTGGCGTCGTTGATGTCCACCGTCGTGGACGACACGTCGATCGCCCCGGCGGGCCGGGTGCTGTTGTCGATGTCGCTGTCCCACTCGTAACCGAGGGTGCCCGTCGGGAAGGTGGCGGTCTGGCTGGACGTCAGGTTCGCGATGGAGGTGTTGCGCCAGATCCGGTTCTTCCCGTACGCGCCTGGGACGGTGATGGCGTCGCTGCGGTAGCCGTTCACCGTGAACATGGAGCCGGTGAGGATGTTCGGCGGCTGGTAGTCCTGCCCGTACTGGGTACTGGCGGGGTCCATCCAGGTGCCGGTCCAGGTGCCGCTGGGGTCGGCGACGCCGTTGTTCTGCACCATCTTGGTCATCTTGTAGCAGACCATGGTGCGGTTGGCCGTGTTCGCGCCGTCGATGCTCGGGGTGAGCCGCGTCTTCCAGAAGACCTCGTTGCCGCTGAAGAAGGCCTGCCGGACGCCGGCCTTCCGGGCCGCGAGGACGTTGGAGTACTGGCTCTGCGTCCAGTACTCGTCATGGCCGGAGGACAGGTACACCTTGTGCTTCTTCAGCAGGGTGGCGCCGTTGACCGACACGTCCACGCCGGACAGATAACTGATGTCGTAGCCGTTGCGTTCCAGCCAGGACAGCATCATGTACTCGGAGCCGTAGATGCCGTTGTCGCCGCCGATGTCCAGCGGACGGTTGTAGCTGACCTCGTAGGCGCGGCCGTCCGGAGCGGGTCCGGTGCCTCCGTAGAGGTCCTGGCCGCCGTAGTCGTTGTAGGCCTGCCAGGTCTGGTCGCTGGTCTGCACGACGATGTCGGAGGTGCTGGAGTCGTTGCGGACCACGAACGGGTACGGCATCAGGCCGTCGCCGTCCGTCTGGGTCAGGTTCGCGATGTACAGGCCGGAGACGGCGTCGCTGGGCACCGTCCAGTTGGCGGTCACCGGCCAGTTGCCGCAGTCGACCAGGCCGGTGCCGCTCTTCTTGGTGCAGCCGGCGGGGTTGGTGAGGTAGTTGGCCGGGTAGGTGACGGCGGCCTGGGCCGCGGTGGACATCTCGCGCGCGCCGTCGCCGCCGTACCAGCCGAGACGGTAGATCTCGATGTGGTACGAAACCTTCGACTGCACCTTGAACTGCACGGTGTCACCGGCCTGGACGCTCTCCTTGGTGGAGAAGCCCTTGATGTCACCGTAGGCGTTGGGCGAGAACCAGTCGGACTTCGGGCTGCCCGGCTTGGAGTTCTCGCAGACGACGGGGTTCGAACCCGTTCCGCACGGATCGGAGGCTGCCAGGGCGGTCCCCGCCTGCGGGAGCACCGCCCAGATCAACGCTGCTACGACGGCGAGGCGGCTGCCCCGGATCCGTCTGCTCCATTTGCTCATGTGTACCTCTCACGGTGCTGTGCAGGATCGACCCGTGCGGTCGGGGTGGAGCCGTGAAGCCGTGACCGGTCAGCCGCGCAGGGCGTGGGCGAGTGCGTCCACTACGCGCTGCTGCTGGTCGGGGGTGATGTGCGGGTGGAGCGGGAGCGACAGGATCCGCTCCGCCGTCCGCTCCGCGTTCGGGAAGTCGCCCCGGGAGTGGCTGAGATGGCGGTAGGCCGGGGTCAGGTGGACCGGTGCCGGATAGTGCACCCCGGCGCCGATGCCTTCCGCGTTGAGCTTGCCGACGATGTCGTCGCGGTCGGCCCCGTCGACCTGGACGACGTAGAGGTGCCATACGTGGACGTTGCCATGTGCCGTCACCGGGAGCACGACCCGTCCGGCCGCCGCGAGGCCGGCGAGCAGCTCGTCGTAGCGGGCCGCGGCCGCCCGCCGGGCCGCGTTGCCGGCCGCGAGGCGCTTCAGCTTCGCGCGCAGGACGACGGCCTGCAGCCCGTCCAGCCGGCTGTTGAAACCGGGCACGTCATGGCGGTACTTGGCGACACCGCCGTGGTTCGCGATGGCGCGCACCAGGCCGGCCCGCTCCTCGTCGTCGGTGAGCACCGCGCCCGCGTCACCGTAGGCACCCAGGTTCTTGCCCGGGTAGAAGCTGGTCGCCGCGATGCCGCCGCTGCCCGGCGACCGGCCGTCGCGGGTGGCGCCCTGGCACTGTGCGGCGTCCTCGACCACCGGCACGTGTTCGGGCAGCTGGCCGGTCAGTGCCGTCACGTCGGCCATCTGGCCGTAGAGGTGGACCGGTACGACCGCGCGGGTGGCCGGGCCGACCGCGTCCAGCGCGGCCTGCGGGTCGAGCAGGTAGGTGTCGGGCAGGCAGTCGGCGAGGACCGGCCGGGCGCCGGTGCGGGCCACCGCGCCCGCGGTGGCGATGAAGGTGTTGGCGGGCACCACGACCTCGTCGCCCGGCCCCACCCCGCATGCGCGCAGGGCGAGTTCGACGGCGTCCGTGCCGTTGGCGACACCCACGCAGTGCGCGACGCCGCCGAAGTCCGCGTACTCGCGCTCGAACAGGCGGACCTCCTCGCCGCCGATGAACGCGGTGCCCGCCAGGACACGTTCGAAGCCGGCCCGTACCTCGTCGGCGACCTCCTCGTGGGCCGCCTTGAGGTCCACGAGCGGAATCTGGTTCATGTGACTGGTCCCCCCAGTGCGTGCGTCGCGAAGTCGTCCTCTCGCGACGCGAGTTGGTCGAGCGCGGGCGCATCCGCCGCGCGCAGCCGCCGGGCCGGGCTCCCCACCCAGACCTCGCCCGGCGGCACATCCCCGAGCACGGCGCTCCCCATCCCGATCAGCGACCAGGCGCCGACCGTCGTGCCTTCTCTGATCAAGGCGCCGGAGCCCAGATAGGCGCCCCGCCCCACCCGTACGCCCCCGCCCAGGCGGACGCCCGAGGCGATGGTGGCGCAGTCCTCGACCACGTCGTCGTGGGTGAGGACGACCTGCGGCATCACCGCGACGTGCGCGCCCACCCGCACGGCGGCGGTCAGCGCGCAGTGCGCCAGCAGGACCGAGCCGGGGCCGATCTCGGACGTCCGCGACACCGTGGCCGTCGGGTGGACCACGGTGGCGTAGCGGTCCGCGGGCAGGCCGAGCCTGCGGACCAGCCGGGCGCGGGCCGCGTAGTCCCTCGGGTTGCCCACGCAGACGACCACGCGGGCCCGGGACAGGTCGTGGACCAGGTCGCAGCCGCCGAGGACGGGGACGCCGTCCACTTCGGTGCCGTGCAGGGCGGCGTCGTCATCGAGGTGCCCGAGCAGGTCGGTGCCGCCCGCGTCCCGTACGGCCTGCGCGGTCTCCCGGGCGAAGCCGCCGGCGCCGATGATCAGCAGTCCGTTCATCCTCGGGCCTGCTCGCGCAGCGCCGTCACGACGCGGTCCTGCTGGGCCTCGGTCATCGTGTGGAACAGCGGCAGGATCAGCGAGTCACGGCTGATCCGCTCGGTGACCGGAAGCGGCGCGCGGGGGTGGTCGGCGTAGGCGGGTTCCAGGTGCGCCGCCATGATCCCGCGCCGGGCGGAGACTCCGGCTCCGGAGAGCGCGGCCAGCAGGTCGTCCCGGCCGACGGGGAAGTCCTCGCCCAGCAGCACCCAGTAGGACTGGAAGTTGCTCTGCCCGTACGCGGGGTCGCGGACCGGGGTGAGGCCGGGGACGTCCCGCAGCAACCGGTCGTAGCGGGCCGCCAGTTCGCGGCGGCGGACGATCATCGCGTCGAGCTTGTCCAGCTGGACCAGGCCGACCGCGGCCTGGATGTCCGTCATCCGGTAGTTGTAGCCGACCTCGAGGTAGCTCTCCAGGACCGGCTTGGTGCTCGCATGGCGCTGGGCCGCCGAGGCGTTCATCCCGTGCTCGCGCAGCCGGCGCAGGCGCTCGGCCCATTCGGCGTCGTCGGTGGTGACCATGCCGCCCTCGCCGGTGGTGACGACCTTGCGGGGGTGGAAGGACCAGGCGGCGATCAGCGCGCCGTGCCCCACGGGCTTGCCGCCGACGGTCGTACCGATGGCACAGGCCGCGTCCTCCACCAGTGGCAGGTCCCAGTCGGCGCAGGCGGCCCGCAGGGCGTGCACGTCGGCCGGTACGCCGCCCTGGTGGACGGCGAGGACGGCCCTGGTGCGGGAGGTGCGGACGGCGTCGACGGTGGCCGGGGTCAGGTTGCCGGTGGCGGGCTCGACATCGGCGAACACCGGCTCGGCGCCGACGTAGCGCACGGCGTTGGCGGTGGCGATGAACGACAGCGAGGGCACCACGACCTCGTCGCCGGGCCCGAGGCCGAGCGCGACGAGGGACAGGTGCAGGGCGGTGGTGCACGAGCTGACCGCGATGGCGTGCTCGGCGCCCACCCGCTCCGCGAAGGCCCGCTCGAACGCGGCGACCCGGGGGCCCTGGGCGACCCATCCGGAGAGCACCGCCTCGGAGGCGGCCCGGGCCTCCTCCTCGCCGAGCCAGGGGATCATCACCGGGATGCGGTCGGTGCTCACTGGGCGGCCTCCCCCGCGGCGCGCTCCGCACGCCACCAGTCGACCAGGTCCCGGAGCCCGGTGCGCAGGTCGATCCGCGCGGTGAAGCCGAGCCGCTCGGCGGAGCGCGTGGTGTCCGCGAGCCGCCGGACCACCCCGTTCACCGCGCGGGCGGGCCCGTGCTCAGGCTCCAGGCCCCGGGCCCCCATCGCCTCGAGCAGGCCCTCGGCGAGCTCCTTCAGTGAAGTCTCCGTACCGCTCGCGACGTTGAAGACCTCGTCGGTCAGATCCGACTCGGCGGCCAGCACATTGGCCCTCGCGATGTCCCTGACGTCGACGAAGTCCATGGTCTGGCTGCCGTCGCCGAGGATCAGCGGCGGCTCGCCCGACTCGATGCGCTCCATCCAGCGGATGAGTACCTCGGTGTAGAGGCCGTGGATGTCCATCCGGGGGCCGTAGACGTTGAAGTACCGCAGCGCCACGTAGTCCAGGCCGTACATGGCGTGGAAGCTGCGCAGCATGCCCTCGTTGAAGGCCTTGGCCGCGCCGTAGAACGTGTCGTTGTTGTACGGGTGGTGGCGTTCGGTCGTCGGGAAGTCCTCGGCCATGCCGTAGACGGAGGCCGAGGACGAGGCGATCACCTTGGCGACCCCGGCCCCGACCGCCGCCTCCAGGACGTTGAAGGTGCCGTCGACCATGACCTCGTTGGCGAGCCGGGGCTCCTCCGCGCACTGCGTGATGCGGATCGCGGCGAGGTGGAACACCAGGTCGGCGCCGTCGGTGGCCTTCCGCACGGCGGCGGCGTCGCGGATGTCGCCCTCGACGACCTCGACGACGCCGCTGCGCAGGGCCCCGGCCAGATTGCCCATCCGCCCGCGGACGAAGTTGTCCAGCACGACGATCTCGCGGGCACCGCCCTCGGCCAGGAGGTCGACGAGATTGGACCCGATGGTCCCCGCCCCTCCGGTGACCAGGATCTTCTTGCCCCGTACGCTGCTCAACTGAAGTGCCCTCTCCATCGGTGGAACTGTCAATGCCCGGCGCGCAGGCCGACGACCGCGCCCCGGAACTCCAGGCTCCGGGAGGCCGCTTCGAGAATGTCCAGCACGCGCAGGCCCGCCCGGCCGTCGGTCAGCGGAGCCCGCCCGTTCCTGATCGCGTCGGCGAACTCGTCGACCATGCCGCGCAGCGCTTCCTTCTCGCCGATCGCGGGGGCGACCATGTCCCCCGAGCGGTAGGAGACGAGCATCTCCCGGCGCTCGTCCGCGCCGATCTCCTGCGGCGCGGCCAGGTCCACTCCGCGGTCGTAGACCGCGACGCGCTGCACCGGGTTGAGGTCGTCCCAGATCAGGGTGCGCTTGGAGCCGCCCACCGTGGTGGTGCGCACCTTGGTCGGGGAGAGCCAGTTGACGTGCACGTGGGCGATGGCCCCCGTGTTGAGCTGCAGCGTCAGATAGGCCACGCAGGCCTGTCCCGCGCCGATCGGGTCGGCCCCGTGGGCGGCGACGGCGACCGGCTCGACGTTGTCGGGGAGGATGAAGTCCAGGATCGACAGGTCGTGGGGGGCCAGGTCCCACAGGACGTCGATGTCCTTCTGGACGAGTCCGAGGTTGATCCGCACCGAGTCGACGAAGTGGATCTCGCCGAGTTCGCCGGAGCGGACCATGTCGCGGATGCGGCCCACGGCGGGTGTGTAGCAGTAGGTGTGGTCGCACATCAGGGTGAGCCCGCGCTCCTCCGCCTCGGCGACCAGGCGCATCCCGTCGGCGTAGGTCGCCGCGAGTGGCTTCTCCACCAGGACGTGCTTGCCGGCGCGCAGGGCGGCCAGGGCGATGTCGAGGTGGGTCCCGGCTGGAGTTGCCACGGCGACGGCGGCGACGTCGGGGTCGGCCAGGACGGCCGCGTAGTCCGAGGTCGCCTGGACCGTCGAGTAGCCGCCGAGGACCCGCTGGGCCCGGTCCACGTCGAGGTCGCACAGCCAGCGCAGCCGGAACCGTTCGCTGGCCTGGAAGTTGCGTACGAGGTTGGGGCCCCAGTAGCCGGCCCCGACGACCGCGACCCCCAGCGGATCCGTGGTCTGCGTCACTGTGTTCCTCTTCCTTCGGTCCATCAGTAGGCCCCCGCTCCGCGCACCACGGCGGACCCGGTGCGCAGCAGGATGGTCAGGTCGAGGCCCATCGACCAGTTGTCCACGTATCCGAGGTCGAGCCGGACCGCCTCGTCCCAGGGCAGGTCGGAACGGCCGCTCACCTGCCACAGCCCGGTGAGGCCGGGCTTCACGAGCAGCCGGCGTTTGATGTCCGGCGTGTACTCCTCGACCTCCTCGGGCAGCGACGGGCGGGGGCCGACGAGCGACATGTGGCCCAGCACCACGTTGATCAGCTGCGGGATTTCGTCGAGCGAGCTGCGGCGCAGCAGCGAGCCGACCCGGGTGATCCGCGGGTCCTCCTTCACCTTGAACAGCAGGCCGTCGCTGTTCTGGTTGAGGTGCTCCAGTTCCGCCCGCAGGGCCTCGGAGTCCTCCCGCATCGTGCGGAACTTCAGCATGGTGAAGTGGTTTCCGTAGCGGCCCACCCGGCGCTGCCGGAACAGCGCGGGACCGGTGCTGTCCAGCCGGACGACCAGGGCGATCACCAGCATGGGCGGCAGGAGCACCGCCAGCAGCGCCGCGGCGAGCGCCCGGTCCAGCAGTTCCTTGGGCAGCCGGGAGGCCCGGGAGAGGTTCGGTGCCTGTATCCGCATCAGCGGGATTCCGTTGGTGGGCCGTACCACCAGCCGGGAGGCGGACACGTCGGTCAACACGGGTGCCAGCAGGAAGTCGACGTCCTGCACGGCCGCCGTCCAGGACATCCGGCGCAGGACGGAGGCGTCGAACTCGGGCGCCGGCAGCGCCACGACGGTGCCGATGCCCAAGGCCCGGACGACGTCGTTCATGTCGCTGATCCCGCCGAGGACGGGGAGCCCCAGCTCGCGGATCGCGACCGCGTTCTCCGGGTCGCTCAGGCACACGCCGGCGACCTGCAACTCCTGTGCGCCGCCTGCCCTGCGCAGCACGGCGACCAGTTCGACGATCCCGTGCGACGGCCCGACGAGGAGCGTCGCGGTGCGGCCCCGGCCCCGCGCCCAGCGCCGGTGCAGCCGGCGGCGGAGCGCGTACCGGACCGACAGGGCGATCACGGCGGCGGGCACCGTGGCCGCGATCATGTCGTGCAGCAGCCCCAGGTCGCGTGCGAACAGCCAGTACGCGCACGCGGCCAGTGCCGGCAGGGCGACGGCCCCGCGCAGCACCCGCAGGTACTCCTCGGTTCCCAGGCCCAGGGCGCCCCGGTCGTAGGAGCGATAGGCCAGCATCGCCACGATCCACATCGGCGGCAGCACCAGGGCCACCGTCCAGCGGCCGTAGGCTCCGTGGATCACTAAGGCCGCGGCCACGGCCGCCAGGCCGTCCGCGACCAACAGGACCGTGCGGTACTTCCGTTCCCAAGGTCTTCGGCGCGCTTCTGGACTCCTGTGATCCAGAACCACCTGCTCATGCGTGACCTCAATGGTCATGCGCCCCCCACCACATGCGCGGCTACCCCTGACCGAGCGATGCGGACATACGGTCGCAAGTCCGCGGCCAGGGCCGGAACAGCGCCGTCGCGTCTCCTCAACACAACGGCGCCGGAAAACCAGGGAGCGGTCAACGGTTCCCCAACCGCGCGACGCACCCTGCATGTTGGCTATTGCCTGTGCCGTATCCGGCTTCTGACTCTGCGACTTGACTTACCGTCAAGTGCAGGCGTCCCTCCCAAACCGGCCCGGCGGACCTCAATCTAGACCACTGGACGCAGTCGCGGGAACAGTTGGACGAAACACACCGCGCAAGGGCGATACCGACGGCATACTGCCCGGGTGACGAGCATCGTGATCCCGGCCCACAACGAGGCACGCGTCCTCGGCCGGCTCCTCGATTCGCTGCTGGCGGACCCCTCCGGGGGCGAGACCGACATCGTCGTCGTGTGCAACGGCTGCACGGACGACACCGCGCGGATCGCGGCCGAACGCGGCCCGCGCGTCCGGGTGGTGGAGATTCCCGTGCCCTCCAAGCACGCGGCCCTGCGGGCGGGTGACGACCACGCGCGCGGCTTCCCGCGGATCTACGTGGACGCCGACGTCGTGATCACGGGCGCCGACGTGCGGGCGCTGACCGGGCCCCTCGACGACGACGCCTCCGGCATTCTCGCCACCGCCCCCGAACGGCAGCTCCCGCTGGCTGCCTGCGCCTGGCCGGTGCGGGCCTACTACCGCGTGTGGCAGCGGCTCCCGGCCGTGCGCGAGGGGCTGTTCGGCCGGGGCGTCATCGCGGTCTCCAAGGCCGGGTACGCCCGGATCGCGGCGCTGCCGCCGCTGATGGCGGACGACCTGGCCGCGTCCCTGGCGTTCGCCCCCGAGGAGCGGCTCGTGGTCGGTGCGGCCCGGGTCGTGGTCCACCCGCCGCGCACCTGGCCGGATCTGGTCAGGCGGCGGATCCGGGCCGCGGTGTCCACCGCCCAGGTCGAGCGGCACCGGGAACCGCGGGAGGTGTCGGCGCGCACCAGCAGGGCGGATCTGCTGGCCGTGGTCCGCGAGGAGCCGAGGCTCCTCGCGGGTGTCGTGGTCTTCGTCGCCACGGCGGTCGTCGCCCGGTGGCGGGCCCGAAAGGCCATCGGGGCCGAGGACTTCGGCACCTGGCTGCGGGACGAGAGCAGCCGGCAGAACTGATCGCACCGCACCTGGAGTCCCCGATCATGTACCTCACCGACCGCTCCACACCCGCCGGGGCGGACACCGAGCGTGGCCGAAGGCGCGGCCCCGGACGCGGGGTCGCCCCGGTCGTGCTCGTGCTCGGCACGGTCAGCCTGATCACCGACATCTCCTCGGAGATGGTCACCGCCGTCCTGCCGCTGTATCTGGTCAGCCAACTCGGCTTCAGCCCGCTGGGGTTCGGCACCCTCGACGGTGTCTACAACGGCGTCAGCGCCCTGGTCCAGCTCACCGGCGGCCATCTCGCCGACCGGGTGCGCAACCACAAGCTGATGGCCGGGCTCGGCTACGGCCTGTCCGCGCTCTGCAAGCCGCTGCTGCTGCTCGCCGGCAGCCTCGGCACGCTCGGCACGGTCCTCGCCCTGGAACGCACCGGCAAGGGCCTGCGCACCGCCCCGCGCGACGCGATGATCTCCCTGTCCACGCCGGCGGCGAACCAGGGCCGGGCCTTCGGCGTGCACCGGGCGATGGACACCACCGGCGCGATGCTCGGCCCGCTCGCGGCCTTCCTCATCCTGCGCGCGGCGGCCGACGGCTACGACGCCGTGTTCGGGGTGAGCGCGTGCGTCGCCGCGCTCGGCGTGCTCGTGCTGGTGCTGTTCGTACCCGGCAGGCGGCGGGAGGCGCGGACGGACGAACCGGGTGGGCCGGACGGCAGGCCGCCGGTCCGGGTGCGCGAGGCACTGGCGCTGCTGCGTCTGCCGCGCCTGCGGGCGCTCGCCGGCTGCGCCGCGCTGCTCGGTCTGACCACCGTCAGCGACGCCTTCGTCTATCTGCTCCTGCAACGCCGCGCGGGCATCGGCGAGCAGTGGTTCACGCTGCTGCCGCTGGGCACCGCCGCGGTGTTCCTGCTGCTCGCCGTACCCGCCGGCGCGCTGGCGGACCGGATCGGGCGCCGCACCGTGTTCCTCGCCGGGCATGTGGGCCTGCTCATCGCCTACGCCCTGCTGCTGTGGGCGCCGGCCACGCCGGTCCTGGCCCCCGCCGTACTCGCCCTGCACGGCATGTTCTACGCGGCCACCGACGGTGTGCTCCCGGCCGCCCTCGCCGGCATCGTGCCCGAGGAGCTGCGCGCCAGCGGCCTCGCCATCGTCGGCACCAGCCAGGCGCTGGCCCGGTTCTGCTGCTCGCTGGCCTTCGGTGCCGCCTGGACGGTGTGGGGCGACGGCCCGGCGCTGGCCGGATCGGCGGTCGGCCTGCTGGCTTGCGGGGCCGTGGCGGGCCTGGTGCTGCGGCCGGCCGGCGGGACCCGATGACCACCTCAGCCCCAAGGATCCGGATGACCACGCTCCACCGCCGTCTGCTCATACTCGTCGCGGCGGTCCTGCTGCTCGCGGGCCTGGGCACCGGCGTGGTCCTGCACGCCGCCGACCGCGCCGACCGCGCCGACCGGCCGCAGGCGGGCGGGCCCGCCGTCGGCGAGGGCAGGCTGACGCTCGGCCAGAAGAACCGCCTGGCGTTCGTCAACGCGGCCGCCGGCCCGCACCGCACCGCGGTCGCCTCGGTGCCGTCGGCCGACCCCGGCGGCCGGCGGGTCGCCTCGGAGCTGAAGTGCGCGCGCTTCTACACGGCGGCCGGCACCGGCGTCTGCCTCCAGTCCAATCCCGGCGTCCTCAAGCAGAGCAACCGCGCCCTGCTCCTGGACGCGAACCTCCGCACCCGGCGTGACTTCCCGCTCGCGGGCACGCCCAGCCGGGCCCGGGTCTCGCCCAGCGGCCGCTTCGCCGCCTGGACCGTCTTCGTCTCCGGCGAGTCCTACTCCTCCGCCTTCTTCTCCACCCGGACCTCGATCCTGGACACCCGCACCATGCGGCTGATCCCCAGCCTGGAGAAGTTCTCGGTCGTCAAGGACGGCAAGCCGTACCACGCCTCGGACATCAACTTCTGGGGCGTCACCTTCGCCTCCGACGACGACACCTTCTACGCCACCCTCAACACCGCCGACAAGACGTATCTGGTGCGCGGTTCGCTCTCCCGGCGTTCGGTCACCACCCTGGTGGAGAACGTGGAGTGCCCCTCGCTCTCCCCCGACGGCACCCGGGTCGCCTTCAAGAAGCGGGTCCTGTCCGGCGCCACGCTCTGGCACGAGTACGTCCTCGATCTGCGCACCCTGCGCCAGACACCGCTGGCCGAGCGCCACAGCGTCGACGACCAGGCCACCTGGCTGGACGACCGCACCCTCGCCTACGCCCTGCCCGCCAACGGCGAGGTGGGCAGCAGCGACCTGTGGACCGTGCCCGCCGACGGCACGGGAACCCCCCGCCTGCTGATCGCGGGTGCTTCCTCACCGGCGCCGCTGTAGCCGGAGGCGTGCGCCGCGCCACGGCATGAAAGCTCGTAGAGACCCGAGGCGGGCCCCCACACGGTCAGGCGGGAGGCGGGGTTCCGTACGGTCAAGGCCCCAGAGTGGCTGAGAGGTGCCGTCCTCCATGGTCGGTGCACGCACTCCCACACGCAAAACTATGGTGCCCCACCACATACGCCTACGACCCACACGTTCCTACGGTGTGGCGACACACAAACGTCCCCGTCACACGCAGGAAGTGGTGCCGATGTCGTCGCCAGCAAGCGCCCCACCCGCTCCTTCGAACCTCCCCCGCATCGTCGCCGCGAGCCTCATCGGCACCACCATCGAGTGGTACGACTTCTTCCTGTACGGTTCCGCCGCCGCGCTGGTGTTCAACAAGCTCTTCTTCCCGGACTCCGACCCGCTCGTCGGAACGCTGCTGTCGTTCCTGACGTATGCCGTCGGGTTCGCGGCCCGCCCGCTGGGGGCCCTGGTGTTCGGGCACTACGGTGACCGGCTGGGGCGCAAGAAGCTGCTGGTGCTGAGTCTGCTGATGATGGGCGGGGCGACCTTCGCCATCGGACTGCTGCCCACGCACGCGACCGTCGGCTCCGCCGCGCCGGTGCTGCTGACCACGCTGCGCCTGATCCAGGGATTCGCGCTCGGCGGCGAGTGGGGCGGTGCCGTCCTGCTGGTCTCCGAGCACGGGGACGCGCGGCGGCGCGGGTTCTGGGCATCGTGGCCGCAGACGGGCGCGCCGGCCGGGCAGTTGCTGGCGACCGGTGTGCTGTCGCTGCTCACCGCCTTGCTCTCGGACGACGCCTTCGGCAGCTGGGGATGGCGGATACCGTTCCTGCTCTCCGGTGTGCTGGTGATGGTCGGTCTGTGGATCCGCCTCTCCGTGGACGAGTCCCCCGTCTTCAAGGAGGCGCTGCGGCGGGCCGAGACCCGGCGCGCCGAGAAGCCGGAGAAGCTGCCGCTCGTCTCCGTGCTGCGCCACCACTGGAAGGACGTGCTCGTCGCCATGGGTGCCCGCATGGCGGAGAACATCAGCTACTACGTCATCACCGCGTTCATCCTCGTGTACGCCACCACGTCCGCCGGTGTCTCGAAGCAGACCGCGCTGAACACCGTACTCATCGCCTCCGCCGTGCACTTCGCCGTGATCCCGGCCTGGGGCGCGCTCTCCGACCGGGTCGGACGGCGGCCCGTGTACCTGCTGGGCGCGGCCGGCGTCGGGCTGTGGATGTTCCCGTTCTTCTGGCTCGTCGACACCGGTTCCTTCGGGTACCTGCTGCTGGCGGTCACCGTCGGGCTGGTGCTGCACGGGGCCATGTACGCGCCCCAGGCGGCCTTCTTCGCCGAGATGTTCGCGACCCGGATGCGGTACTCCGGCGCCTCCATCGGCGCCCAGTTCGCCTCCGTGGCCGCCGGTGCGCCCGCACCGCTGATCGCCACGGCGCTGCTGGCCGACTACGGCAGCTCCACTCCGATCGCCCTGTACGTGATCGCGGCGGCCGTGCTCACACTGATCGCCGTGGGTATGGCCCAGGAGACCCGGCACCGGGACCTCGCCGAGGTGGAGCCCCGGGACGGCGACCCCACCGAGGCGAACCCGGCGGCCAGGGCGGGCACCGTCTGACCGGCCGTACGGCTCACCGCACCGACCGGCTCCCTCGTGGGGGGGGCCGGTCAGTGCCGTTCCGGGGTCGCCAGTCGGTGCAGCCTCAGGGCCAGCTGGATCTCCAGGGCGCGGGCCGGCGTCTGCCAGTCCTCGCCCAGCAGCCGGCCCACCCGCTCCAGCCGCTGGGCGACGGTGTTCACGTGCACGTGGAGGGCGTCCTTGGTGCGGGCCGGGCTCATTCCGCAGGCGAAGTAGGCGTCCAGGGTGTGCAGCAGCTCCGTGCCGCGGCGCTCGTCGTAGTCGACGACAGGGCCGATGGTGCGGCCGACGAAGCCGCCCACGTCCCGGTCGCCGGCGAGGAGCAGGCCGAGGAAGCCGAAGTCCTCGGCCGCCGCGCCGTCTCCGCCCCGGCCCAGCAGGCGCAGCGCGTCCAGGCAGCGGCGGCCCTCGGCGTAGGCGCCGGCCACGGTGTCGTGGTGGACGGTGAGATCGGTGACCGGGGCGGAGGCGCCGACGGTGACGGCCTGGTGGACGGCCGTGCCGAGGTGGCGGGCGGTCCGGCGGGCCAGCTCCGTGGCGCTGTCGCCGGCGGCGAGCGGGAGCAGCAGGACCGTGCCGCCGTCCCGGGAGGCGGCCAGACCGTGCCGGGTGGCGGCGAGGTGGGAGGCGGCGGACCACAGGCGCCGCCGGGCGGCGGCCTCCTCGTCGGCGTCGGCGGCCGGCCCGTCGAGCCGGGCGGCGAGGACGACATGGGTGGCGTCCAGGTCGGCGTGCAGCCGGGCGGCGCGTTCGCGCAGCAGGCGTGGATCGCGGTCGCGGGCGTCCAGGAGGTCGTCCAGCAGTTCGCCCCGCACCCGGTGTTCGGCCTCGGCGGCGGACCGGCGGGCCAGCAGGAGCAGCGAGGTGACCATCGCCGCGCGTTCCAGGGTGCGCTGGTCGACGGGGTCGAGGTCCGGGTGGCCGC
The DNA here is from genome assembly GCF_042884245.1 of Streptomyces sp. NPDC058145. NCBI lineage: Bacteria > Bacillati > Actinomycetota > Actinomycetes > Kitasatosporales > Streptomycetaceae > Streptomyces > Streptomyces sp. NPDC058145. Next base: position 287,315 of record NZ_JBHVUH010000003.1, read on the forward strand.
GCAGCACGAGCGCGCCGAGCAGTTCGCCGCCCGCGACCACCGCGGCGATCCAGTCGCCCTGGTGCCGTACCGCGTGTCCCTCGGCCCGGGACGCCTTCAGGGCCCCGGCCGGCGCCGTGCCGGTCTCGGTGAACTCGACCGTGCCGTCGATGACCTGGGAGACGGCCGCGGCCACGTCGTGAACCCCGCCGCCGCGCAGCACCAGTTCGGCGAGCCGGTCGTGCACCTCGGAGGCGCGCTCGATGACCGCGCTGCGGTCCCGGATGATCTCGTTGGCCCGCTCCAGACCGGCCAGCGCCGAGCGGGTCTCACTGAGCAGGTTGGCGGTGTCGATGGCGGCCGCCGCGAGCGCGGCGAAGGAGCCGAGCAGGGCGATCTGCCCGCGTTCGAAGACACGGGCGCGCCGGTCGGCGGCGAAGAGGACGCCGATGACGTTCGGGCCGAGCATCAGCGGTACGCCGAGGATGGCGATCAGGCCCTCGTCCTCGACGCCGGCGTCGATGGCGCGGGTGTGCTGGAAGCGGGCGTCCTTGAAGTAGTCGTCGGTGACGTACGGCCGCGCGGTCTGGGCGACCAGCCCGCCGAGCCCCTCGCCCATGCCGAGGCGCAGTTGCTGGAAGCGGGCGGCCACGGAGCCCTCGGTCACGCGCATGTAGGTGTCGCCGCGTGCCGGGTCGTTGAGGCTGAGGTAGGCGACGTCCGTGCTCAGCAGGGACCGGGCGCGCTGCACGATGGCCGGCAGGACGGCGTCCAGGTCCCGGAGGCCGGCCAGGTCGTGGGCGGTCTCGAACAGCGCCGACAGCTCGGCCTCGCGCCTGCGGCGCCCCTCCAGCTCGGAGCGGACCCGCAGGGCGAGCAGCTTGGCCCGTTCCAGCGCGGCGACCCGGTCGGCCGGCTGTCCCTCGGCGCGGGCCAGCAGCACCGGCTGCTCGTAGGCCTCCACCGGGGCGTCGCGGGCCAGCAGTTCGAGGTAGGGGGCGCCCGCGCCGTCGTCGGGCACCCCCTTGGCGCCCTCGGAGGCGGGGGGTCCGGCCGGCTGGACGTGATCGCGAGACATGGTCACAGGATTCCGCATCGGCGGCCCGGCCTGGCGGGCCTGTGGAAAAGTCCCGGGCCCGGCGGCGCCGGCCCGCTCAGTGGGCCGTCCACCCGCCGTCGAGGACGAGGGAGGTGCCGGTGACGAAGGAGGCCTGCGGCCCGCACAGGTAGGCCATGGCGTCGGCCACCTCCTCGGGTTCGATGAGCCGCTGGACGGCGCTGTCCTTCAGCAGGATCTCGGACAGGACGCGTTCCTCGGGGATGCCGTGGGCCTGCGCCTGATCGGCGATCTGCTTCTCGACCAGTGGGGTGCGCACATAGGCGGGGTTCACACAGTTGGAGGTCACCCCGTGCGGGGCGCCTTCCAGCGCGGCCGTCTTGGACAGGCCTTCGAGGCCGTGCTTGGCGGCCACATAGGCGGACTTGAAGGCCGAGGCGCGCAGTCCGTGCACGGAGGACACGTTGACGATCCGCCCCCACCCTTGCGCGTACATGTGCGGCAGAGCGCCCCGGATGAGCCGGAACGGTGCCTCCAGCATCACGGTCAGCACGGTGTGGAAGACCTCGGGCGGGAACTGCTCCAGGGGGCGCACCAGTTGCAGTCCGGCGTTGTTGACCAGGACGTCGGTGCCGGCGGCGACGCGCTCGGCGGCGTCGAGGTCGGTGAGGTCCAGGACGTGGGGTACGACCGTGCCCGTGAGGTCGCCGGCCCGCTGGGCGAGTTCCGCCAGCTCGGCGAGGCCCGCCGCGTCCCGGTCGACGGCTCTCACCTCGGCGCCGGCGGCGGCGAGCCGCAGCGCGCAGGCGCGCCCGATGCCGCTGGCGGCGCCGGTGACGAGGGCGGTGCGGCCGCCGAGGTCGAGGGAGTGGTGCGCGGCGGGGGGCTGGACGGCGGGTGGCGGGCTGGACGTGGTCATGAGCCGACGATAAGCGGGGCCCACCCCTCACCACATGTGGTCGCCACCCACACTTCAGCCAATAGTCATAGGGTCGAACCATGTGGGTGCCTCGGACATGGCCTGCTTGATCCGGAAGAGCCCGAACTCGTTGAGGTCCGGCAGGGCGTCCACCGTGAACCAGCCCACCTCCAGCGACTCGTCGTCGTTGACCCGGGCCTCGCCGCCCACCGCACGGCAGCGGAAGGTGATGTCCATGTACTGGCAGACGTCCCCGTTGGTGTAGGTGACCGGATCAAGGGCCTGGACGAGGACGACCCGCTCGGGGACGCACGTCACCGCCGTCTCCTCGAACACCTCCCGCACCGCGCAGGCCGCGGGCTGCTCGCCGGGTTCCGGGATGCCTCCGATCACCGACCACCTGCGGGTGTCGGACCGCCGGCCCAGCAGCACTCTGCCGTCGTCGTCGAAGACGATCGCGGTGACCCCGGGGAGCCACAGCAGCTGCTGACCGGCGCTGGCCCGGAGGGTGCGGATGAAGTCAGGAGTAGCCATGGACCGACCCTAACGGGCCGGTCCACGGCTCCCGCGCTTGTCAGGGGGCCCACGGCCGTCGTACGGCTACGCGCCACCGGCGCGCCGGGCGCGCACACCGGAGCCGATCGCCCAGCCGAGTCCGCCCGCGGCGACCAGCACCAGGGCGATCTCGGGCAGGATGCCGAGCCGGGTCGCGGGCGTCTCGGAGGTGCGCAGCGGCACCTTCTGCACGAGGTAGGCGGGCACGAACATGCCGGTCTTCCCGGTGATCCTGCCGTCCGGCATGATGACCGCGCTGACGCCGCTGGTGACCGGCACGGTCACGGTCCGGCTGTGCTCGACGGCACGGACGCGGGACATGGCGAGCTGCTGGTAGGTCATCTCGCTGCGGTCGAAGGTGGCGTTGTTGCTCGGCACCGAGATCATCTCCGCGCCGTGCGTGACCGTGTCCCGGACCGCCCAGTCGAAGGCGGCCTCGTAGCAGGTGGCGAGTCCGACCCTGGCGCCGCCGAAGTCGAAGACGCCCGGCTCGCTGCCCCGGCTGAAGTCCTGGCGGACCATGCCCGTCCAGTCCTTGTTGATCGCGCCGACCAGGCCGCGCAGCGGAAGGTACTCGCCGAACGGCTGCACCTGCCGCTTGTCGTAGGTCTGGATCGGTCCCTTGACCGGGTCCCACAGGATCTGCTCGTTGAGCAGCCTGCCGTCCTTCTCCACGACCCCGCCGACCGAGATCGGCACCCCGACGGCCCGGGCCGCCTCGCTGATGACGGCCGCCGCGTCCGGATTGGTGAAGGGGTCGATGTCGGAGGAGTTCTCCGGCCACAGCACGTAGTCGGGCTTCGCGGCCTTGCCCGCCTTGATGTCGGCGGCGAGCTTGAGGGTCTCCCGCGCGTGGTGGTCGAGCACGGCCCGGCGCTGGGCGCTGAACTCCAGACCGGCGCGGGGGACGTTGCCCTGGATGACCGCGACGGTCGCGGTGCCGTCCTGCGCCTCGTCGCTCACCAGCGGCCGGGCGGCGACCGCTCCCGCCACCGGGACGGCGACGCTCAGCAGGGCGGCGGCCGCCGCCCCGCGCCGCAGGGTCCCGGTGCGGCGCCGCTCGGCGAGCAGACGCCCGGCCTCGTACAGGCCGAATCCGCACAGGACGACGGCGAAGCCGAGCACCGGCGTGCCGCCCACCGCGGCGAGCGGCAGGAAGACGCCGTCCGCCTGGCCGAAGGCGATCTTGCCCCAGGGGAAGCCGCGGAAGGGCACGCGTGCGCGTACCGCCTCGCCGGCGATCCACAGGGCGGCCGCCCACACGGGCCAGGCCGGCAGTCTCGACACCGCGGCCACACCGACGCCGACCAGGGCCACGAAGACCGCCTCGATGGCGACGAGGGCGAGCCAGGGTCCGGGACCGACCTCCACGCCCGTCCACACCAGCAGCGGCAGCAGGAAGCCGAGCCCGAAGAGGTAGCCGAGACCCAGCGCCGCCTTCCAGCCGCGGCCGCGCAGCACCCAGGCGAGGCCGGCGAAGGCGGGCAGGGCCAGCCACCACAGGGTGCGCGGCGGGAAGCTGACGTAGAGCAGCACTCCGCACAGGGCGGAGGCGACGGCCGGGACCGGACGCAGGAGCCGGCTGCGGCGCGCCGCCGGCGCGGAGGGCGGCCTGAGCTGGTCGGACTGGTCCACGGAAGTTGCGGTGACGGTCACCCGGGGAGTGTACGGCGGTCGCCCTCGATGCCGACAGCGCCGTCCAGGACGTCCCGGCCGCCTCCGGCGTCCCGTCGCCGGTCACGCGTTCCCGCGCGACTCGTCCACAAAGCGGCCATCAGCCGTTACGGTGTGCCCAGCCTCAGCGGTGCGGCCCGGTCCGGTGTGCGCCGCCGGGGACCGCCACAGGTCGGGGGACCTGGGCAGGAGGGGCTACGGGGTGGGGTCGACGGGAATGAGATCCGCGGCCGGCGCGGACGGCGCCGATTGCCGGCACGCCGGACGAAACGTTTCTGACGGTGCGGGCATGATCCTCCTGGGCGCGTGCGCCGCCTGGTCGCTGATCACGGCGGCGGCCCATGAGGGGCGGCCCGAGGGCGTGCTGCTCGCGGTGCTCGCCGTGGCCGCCGGCTACGCCGCGGGACGTATCTCCGGGTCGCTGCTGCCGGTGGCCGCGCCGGCGGCCGGTGCGGTCACGGGAGCGGTCATGCCGCTGGTGATGCCCGATCTCTCCCCCGGCCCCCGGTACACCGTCCCGCTCGGGCACGCCGGTGCCACCGCCGCGCTGCTGGCGCTGGCGACCGGGGCGGCCTGCTGTGCCGCCTGGTCGGCGCGCCGGCCGGCGACCCGGCTCGGTCTGCGGCTGCTGGCCGCCGGCATCGCGCTGACCGGCGCCGCGGCCGGCTCGGCCGTCGGCTGCGCGGCCAGCGCGGCCGTTCTGCTGTGTTCGCTCGCGGCGGGCGCGATGCCCTGCCGGGGCGCCGGTGTCGCCGGGCTGGCCCTCACGGCGGTCGTGCCCGCGGCGGCGGTGTGGGCGGTCGCGGCGGACGCGCTGCCCACCGGTCTCACCGAGGCCCTGCGGGGCCGGTTCACCGGGAGCCGGCCAGAGCTGTGGCGGGACGCCCTGCGGCTGACCGGCCGCGACACCCTGCTCGGCGTCGGCCCCGGCCGCTTCGGCGAGTTCGGTGCCGCCGGGCCGCAGGGAGCACTGGCCGACGGCAGACCGCACTCGGCCCCGCTCCAGCAGGCGGCCGAGCAGGGCCTGGTCGGGGTGCTGCTGCTGGTCGCCGTGCACGGCTGGGTGCTGCACGCCCTGTGGCGCTCCCCGCGTTCCACCCCGGTGGCCCTCACCGCGGGCGCGGCACTGACCGTGCTCGCCGTGCTCGCCGCGGTCGGCAACGCGCTCAGCTTCACCGCGGTGACGGCGGGGGCGGGGCTGCTGGCGGGGTGGGCGACGGCACGGCCGTGGGCCGGGGACGACACGGAGCCGTAGCGAACCCGTACCAGCGGAGCCGGTCGGGCCGGAACTCGTGCGGGTCAGCTGATGGTGCCCGGTGTGATCGCCCGCAGCCGGGCTCTGATGACGCGGACCGCGGACTCCGCGTTGTCCACGGTGATCGTGAAGGTGTGGCCGTCCCACAGCCTGAGCACGATGCCCTCGCCGCGGCGGACGACCACGGCCGTGCCCTTCTCGGGGCGCCAGCGGTAGCCCCAGCCACCCCAGTTGCAGGGGGTGACGAGGGCGGCGAAGTCGGCTCCGGCGACCTCGGAGAGGGGGATGCGGCGGCGCGGCACTCCGATGTGGCCGCAGCGCACCTCGAGGCAGTCCTTCTCGAGTTTCAGGTCGACGTGCACGAAGGCCAGGGTGCCGAAGAGGACCAGCAGGCCGGCCGCGATGCAGCCGACGACGGACATCGCCAGCGCGGCGACGCCGGAGGTCCAGGCGGATTCCACGGCCAGCTCGATGCCGAGCGCCAAGCAGGCGGCGCCCACCAGCGCCAGCAGCCACTGGACCCGGTTGGTGGCGCGTCCGGTCCAGACGTCGGGGTGCGAGGCGTCCTCGGCGTGGCGGTGCTCGCTCATGGATATGAGGTTACTCAGGTTTCGGTGCGCGGGTACCCGCGCGCGGACGGTGACTGCTCCGGGCGGCCCAGACACGAGCCGCGGGCGTCCCGGGTCAGCGCCGGTCGGCGAGCGGACCCGCGGACGGCAGCAGCCGTCCCTCGGGGTAGAGCAGCGCGGCCGCGGGAAGCGCGCCCTCGCGGCCGCTGAGCAGCACTGTCAGCGTGCCCTCGGCGGGGCCCCCGGGGGCGGGCTGTTCGCCGAGGCGGCGCAGGGCTTGGGCGGCAACGGCCCCGGCGGAGCCGTGCAGGGCGAGCGGGGTGGCGCTTCCGTTCCGTACGGCGGCGCGGATACGGTCCGCCACCAGTTCGTAGTGGGTGCAGCCCAGGACGACGGTCGTGACGTCGTCCGGGGTCAGCGCGGCCGCGGCGGCGACGGCGACGTCGATGGCCGCCTCGTCCGCGTGTTCCACGGCCTCGGCCAGCCCCCAGCAGGGCACCTCGGTGACCGGGACCCCGTCGGCGAACTCCTCGATGAGACCGCGCTGGTAGGGGCTGCCGGTGGTGGCGGGCGTGGCCCAGATGGCGACCGGGCCGCCGCCGGCGACGGCCGGCTTGATCGCCGGGACCGTGCCGATCACCGGGATGTCGGGCTCCAGACGGGCACGCAGGGCGGGCAGCGCGTGCACGGTGGCGGTGTTGCAGCCGATGATCAGGGCGTCCGGCCGGTGGGCCGCGGCGGCGTCGGCGACGGCCAGGGCTCGCGTGGTGAGGTCCTCGGTGGTGCGCGGTCCCCAGGGCATGCCGTCGGGGTCGAGGGAGAGGACGAGGTCCGCGTCGGGCCGCAGGCGCCGTACCGCGGCGGTGGCCGCCAGCAGGCCGATTCCGGAGTCCATGAGCGCGATCTTCACCCGGCCACGATAGACGATGGGCTCCGCCGGCCGGCCGGGTGGGGCAGACTGCGCCCGTGAGCGCCATCGTGTGGATCGCCGTCGCCTCCCTCGCCGCCTGGTGCTGGCTGCTGCTGTGCCAGGGCTTCTTCTGGCGCACGGACGTCCGGCTGCCACCGCGCCGCAGTCCCGGTGACTGGCCGTCGGTGTGCGTCGTGGTTCCGGCCCGGGACGAGGCCGCGGTGCTGCCCGCGAGTCTGCCGTCGCTGCTCGCGCAAGACTATCCGGGGCGCGCCGAGATCGTCCTGGTGGACGACGGGAGCACGGACGGCACCGGGGAGCTGGCCCGCGAGCTGTCGCGCAGGCACGCAGGGCTGCCGCTGACGGTGGACTCCCCCGGCGAGCCGCCGGCGGGCTGGACGGGCAAGCTCTGGGCGGTGCGGCACGGCATCGCCCTGGCACGCGCGCGTGACCCCGAGTACCTGCTCCTGACGGACGCCGACATCGCGCACGCGCCGGACAGCCTGCGGGAGCTGGTGGCGGCGGCCCGCACCGGCGGCTTCGACGTGGTGTCGCAGATGGCGCGGCTGCGGGTGGAGAGCCTGTGGGAGCGGCTCGTGGTGCCGGCGTTCGTCTACTTCTTCGCGCAGCTGTATCCGTTCCGCCGGATCGGCCGGCGGGGATCGCGTACGGCGGCAGCGGCGGGCGGCTGCGTACTGCTGCGCGCGGACATGGCGGAGCGGGCGGGGATCCCGGACGCCATCCGGCACGCCGTCATCGACGACGTCGCCCTCGCGCGCGCGGTGAAGCGCGCCGGTGGTCATGTCTGGCTGGGGCTGGCCGACCGGGTGGACAGCGTGCGGCCCTATCCGCGGCTGCACGACCTGTGGCGCATGGTCTCGCGCAGCGCCTACGCCCAGTTGCGGCACAGCCCGCCGCTGCTGCTCGGCACGGTCGCCGGGCTCGCCCTGGTGTACCTGGTGCCGCCCGCGGCCGTGGTGGCGGGGGCCGTCACGGGCAGTACGGCCACGGCGGTGGCGGGCGCGCCGGCGTGGGCGGTGATGGCGGCCACGTACCTGCCGATGCTCCGTTACTACCGGCAGCCGCTGTGGCTCGCGCCGCTGCTGCCGTTCACCGCTCTCCTCTATCTCTTGATGACGGTGGACTCGGCCGTGCAGCACTACCGGGGGCGGGGTGCGGCCTGGAAGGGCCGCACGTACGCGCGTCCGCAGGTGCGGCCCGACGAGGGCTGACCCGGTTCACTTGCGGCCGGGTGTCCAGTTCATGCCCCAGCCGTAGGCGCGGTCTATGGTCCGCTGCGGACTCACCCCCCGCTCGGGCACCAGGTACCGCGCCTCGCGCTGGACGACGAGGTCGCCGCCCGTGTTGGTGATCAGGGCGAGCGCGCAGACCGTGGACGGGACCGTGCACTCGTCCAGGGAGAAGTCGATCGGGGCGCCGTGCTGGGGCTGGAGGGTGACCGTGGCGTGCAGGTCGGCGAAGGAGGCGGCGCCCTCGTAGATGGTGACGAAGACCAGGAGGCGCCGGAAGTCCCGCTTGTGGTCGAGGTTGACGGTGAGGTTCTCGCCGTTCGCCGCCGCGCCGGTGCGGTCGTCGCCGTCCAGATGGATGTACGGCGGACGGTTCAGGGATCCGAAGGCGTTGCCGAGGGCCTGTACGACGCCCTTGCGCCCGTCGGTGAGTTCGTACAGGGCGCACAGGTCGAGGTCGACGCCGCCCTGACCGCCGCCCCATCGGCCGCCCCAGGCCGGGAACTGCTTGCGCACCTGCCAGTTCAGGTTGACCCGCAGGGCCCCTGAAGTGCCGCCCTGCTTGGCCAGCGAGACGGAGGGGGCGGCCTTGGTGAGGGTCACTTTGGAGAGGCGGACCGGCTCGGCCGCGGCGGCTGCCGGGGGCGGCGGCAGCGGGACCGGCGCGGTGACCGGCGGCGGCATGGTCACCGGCGGCGCGGCGGGTGGGGGTGGCGACGCGGCGGGCGGGGAGGGCTGCGTTACGGGCGACGGGGGCGGCGTGGCGGGCGACGACGGGGACGCGGGCGGCGCGGCGTGCTGCTGCGGTTCGTCGACGGTGATGCCGAAGTCGGTTGCCAGGCCCTCGAGTCCGCTGCTGTAGCCCTGGCCGACGGCGCGGAACTTCCAGCCGCCCTGGCGCCGGTAGAACTCGCCGAGCAGGAAGGCGGTCTCGGAGGTCGCGCCGGGGCTGTCGAAGCGGGCGACCACCGCACCGCCGCCGTCCTCGGTCACCTCGATGTAGAGGCCGGGAACCTGCCCGAACGTCCCGCCGTCGGACGAGGCGGCGAGGACGATCCGGTCGATCCCGCTCTCCACGCGCGTGAGGTCGACGAGGAGGGTGTCGGTGACCCGCTCACCGGCGGTCCGTTTGCCCTCGTGCCGGACCGCGCCGGAGGGGTGCGCGGGCTGGTTGTAGAAGACGAAGTCCCCGTCGGAGCGGACCTTTCCGGCCGCGAGCAGCAGCGCCGAGGCGTCCGCGTCGGGCACCGAGGGCCCCGGGCGCCAGCCCAATTCGACGCGCAGGGCCGTGGCCGGCACCGGCGCATTCGATCCTTTCGGCATTGTCATGTCCGCCCCCATCAGGTGTCGGTGTGCGTCCCGGACGTTGCCGGGCGCCCCGGATGATCGCTACCCGTCCAACCTATTCCCGGGGGCGGCGATCGCACATGAGGTGGCACAGGAAGACCGGCGAAGATCGCCGGTCAACCGCCGGTAACCCGTCAGGAGCTCGGCTTTTACACGATCCAAACCCTGATCGGCGTCCTTTTTTGCCGAGTTCGCTCGTATTGGGGATCCCACGTCACTGCCGACACGGAAAACAACCCTCTTATCGGTCTCCCCAACCAGCACATCGTGGGCTTAACTTATGTGCCATGACCTCCCCCCGCTCCACTTATGGCGGCGGCTACTACTCCGCCTCCTTCCCGGACACTCCGATCTACGACTCCCTCGTGGCCGAGCGGGGTACCCCGCAGATCGCCCCGATCCGGGTCCCCGCCGCGTACGACACGGGCAGCAGCCTGCCCGCGCTGCCGTCGGCGCTGCCCGCCCTCCCGGCGGCACCCTCGTACCAGCAGGCCCCGTCCTACGGTTACCCGCAGGCGCAGCAGCACGCCCCGCTGCATCAGGCGCCCACGGCGTACATCCCGCAGCAGGCGAGCGCGCCGCGCGGTTACCCCGGCCCGCAGGCGCCGCAGCAGCGCCCGATGGCCGGCGGCACGGGGTACGAGGCGATGCGCCCAGCCGCCCCGCGGCCCGCGGCGGCTCCGTACCAGGACCCGTACAACAACCAGCAGTACCGCGGTTACTGACCCGCGGCCCCGGCTGACGCTGCCACCTGGCACGATGGCCGCATGGGGAACGCACGACTGCGGTCGATCCACGTCCACCCGGTCAAGGCGTTCCAGGGCGTCTCGCCCCGGGAGGCCGTGGTGGAGCCCTGGGGGCTGGCCGGGGACCGACGCTGGACGCTGATCGACGACGGGGGAAAGGTCGTCACACAACGCGAGCAGCCGCGTCTCGCACTTGCCGCCGCCGAGCCCTTGCCCGGCGGCGGCATTCGCGTGTCGGCGCCCGGACGTGAACCGCTGGAGGTCGCGGTCCCGGAACCCGCCGCCACGGTGCCGGTGAACGTCTTCGGCGCGAAGGTGGCGGCGGTCCCGGCGTCCGGCGCCGCTCATGCGTGGTGTTCCGGCCATCTGGGCGCCGGTGTCCGACTGGTCCACATGGACGATCCGGCCTCCCGCCGCCCGCTGGACCCCGCGTACGCGCGGCCGGGCGAGACGGTGAGCTTCGCCGACGGCTATCCCCTGCTGGTCACCACCGTCGCCTCCCTCGACGCCCTGAACGGGCTGATGGCGCGGGGCGATCACGCCGCCGAGGGTCCGCTGCCGATGAACCGCTTCCGGCCGAGCGTGGTCGTCGAGGGCACCGAGCCGTGGACGGAGGACGACTGGTCCGGCCTCTCCATCGGCGAGGTGGTCTTCCGGGTCGCCAAGGCCTGTGCGCGCTGCGTGGTGACCACGACCGACCAGGACACCGCCCGACGCGGCCGCGAACCCCTGCACACCCTGGCCCGGCACCGCAAGGTCGGCGGCCGGCTGCTGTTCGGCCGGTACCTGGTGCCGCTCGCGCCCGGCACCATCCGGGTGGGGGACCCGGTACGGGTGTTGTCGTAACTCCCGGGAACCCCGGCGCGGGGCCCGGTCGTTGGGACACCATGAGGAATGCGTGAACGGCCCGGGCCAGGAGTGAGGTCACTCGCTCCGGGCCCGGGCCCGGGGGTGGGCGGCTCCTCGGGGGCCGCCGGGGAGCGGAAGGGGGTGGGGGACGTGCGGGCCATCAGAGGCCTGTGGCGCTGGCGGCGGAATCCGCTGCGCCGTGCGACCGATCTGACCGAGGCCTGGGTGGCCTTCGTGGCACTGGTGCTGATCGCCGTGGCCGCGCCGGTGACCGGCACCCTGGTCGGAGTGACGGCTCAGGACTCCCTGCAGCGCTCCGCGCGGGAGCAGCGGCACGAACGTCACCTCGTCACGGCGACGGTGGTGCGAAGACTCGGCGGCGCCCCGGTGGAGACCGACCCCGACACCAGCGCCGTGGGGGACGCCCGCAGCCGGGTCCTCGCCGACTGGACGGCACCCGACGGCAGCCACCGGCGCGGAGCGGCCCTGGCGAAGCTCAGATCGCCGTATCCGGGCGACCGCTTCGCGCTCTGGACGGACCGGTACGGCCGTGTGACGACACGCCCGCTGGACTCCCCCACGGCGACGACGCACGCCGTACTCGCGGGCCTCGGCTCCGCGTTGCTGACCGCGGGCCTGGTCGAGTGCGGTCGGCGGCTGATCGTGTGGCGCATGGTCCGCCGCCGGTACGCGCGCTGGGACCGGGCCTGGGACCGGGCGGGTCCGGACTGGGGCAAGGCAGGCACCGGCAGCTGACGGCCTTCCGGCTCTGGTCATCCCACCACCCGCGCGCACGCTACGGTGGAGCGGCCGACTCGCATTCGGCACCAAAACCCGCGTACTACGAGGTGGGGGCACGGCAACGCCATGGCACAGGGCACGGTCCAGGTGACGCACAGCGGTACTTCGCGGTGGCGCCGCCGCACGGGTGAGTACGCTTCGCTCGCCGCAGCCCTGGAGGCCGCCGCCGACGGTGACGTCCTCACCATCGCTCCCGGCACCTACCGGGAGAACCTGGTCGTGCGGCGGCCGGTGACCCTGCGGGGTCCCGAAGGCGCCCCGGGCTCGGTGCGGATCGCGCCGGCGGACGGTGTCCCGCTGACCGTGCGGGCCTCGGCGGTGGTGCAGGACCTGCATGTGGAGGGCCAGGACGCGGCGGCGCCCGCCCTGCTGGTGGAGGAGGGCACGCCCGAGCTGATGGACGTGCGGATCGTCACCCGGTCCGCCGCGGGCATCGAGGTGCGGGGCGGGGCGCGCCCGACCGTGCGCCGCTGCACCGTCGACAACCCGGCCGGCATCGGCATCGCCGTACTCGACGGCGCGGGCGGGGTGTTCGAGGAGTGCGAGGTCGTCGCGGCGGGGCAGGCGGGGGTCTCGGTCCACGGCGGAGCCCATCCCCGGCTGGAGCGCTGCCGGGTGCACCACGCCGCGGGCAACGGGCTGACCGCGACGGGGGAGAACTCGGCGCTGGAGGCGGTCGGTTGCGAGGTGTACGAGGTCCGGGGCTCCGGGGTGCAGGTCACCGGGCGGGCGACGGCCCATCTCATCGACTGCGATCTGCACCGCACCACGGCCGACGGTGTCACGCTGGACACGGACGCGGTGCTCACGCTCGCCGACTGCCGGATCCATGACGTCCCGGAGAACGCGATCGACCTGCGCTCCCGCTCGGTGCTCACGCTGACCCGGACGACGGTTCGTCAGTTCGGCCGCAACGGCCTGTCGGTGTGGGACCCGGGCACCCGGGTCGACGCCAACCAGTGCGAGATCTTCGACAGCACCGGTGACTACCCGGCGGTGTGGGTGAGCGACGGCGCCACGGCGGTGCTCGACGCCTGCCGGGTGCACGACGTGCCGGACGCGCTGTTCGTGCTGGACCGCGGCTCGCGCGCGGACGTCGTGGACAGCGATCTGTACCAGGTGCGCAACACGGCGGTGTCGGTGAGCGACGGCGCGACCGCGCAGCTCGACGACTGCCGGATCCGGGACGCGGCCACCGGCGCCTGGTTCCGCGACCACGGCAGCGGCGGCAACCTCGGCAACTGCACCCTGGACGGCACCCAGACCGGTGTGATCGTCACCAAGGGCGCCGACCCCACCGTCGAGCGGTGCACGGTCGACTCCCCCGCCGAGGCGGGCTTCTACGTGTCCGCGGGCGGCCGCGGCACCTTCGTGAACTGCCGCGTCAGCGGCAGCGGCGGCTACGGCTTCCACGTGATCGACGGATGCCGCACCACGCTGCGCAAGTGCCGTACGGAGCGGTGCGCGCGCGGTGGTTACGAGTTCGCGGACGCCGGGCCGGACACGGGCTCCGGGTCGGGTCCGGTGGTGGAGGACTGCACCAGCGACGAGAGCGGCGGTCTCCGGCCACCGGCACCGCGCGAGACGGCCGAGGAGTCGGCGTCCCCCTCCTCCGCGGGCCTGCTGGGAGCGATCCCCGGCCAGCGCGCCCTGGACGCGGAACCGGCCGTCGCCGCAATCGAGCCGGAGCAGCCGGCCCGCTCCTCGAAGGCCGTGCTCGGTGAACTGGACGCGCTGGTGGGCCTGGAGAGCGTCAAGCGGGAGGTGCGGGCGCTGACCGACATGATCGAGGTGGGCCGGCGCCGGCAGCAGGCGGGCCTGAAGGCGGCCTCGGTCAAGCGGCACCTGGTCTTCACCGGTTCCCCCGGCACGGGCAAGACGACGGTGGCCCGGCTGTACGGCGAGATCCTCGCCTCCCTCGGGGTGCTGGAGAAGGGCCATCTGGTCGAGGTGTCCCGGGTCGACCTGGTCGGTGAGCACATCGGCTCGACGGCGATCCGTACCCAGGAGGCCTTCCAGCGGGCGCGCGGCGGTGTCCTGTTCATCGACGAGGCCTACGCGCTGTCCCCGGAGGACGCCGGGCGCGACTTCGGCAAGGAGGCCATCGACACGCTGGTGAAGCTGATGGAGGACCACCGGGACGCGGTGGTGGTGATCGTCGCCGGCTACACGGCCGAGATGGAGCGCTTCCTCTCCGTCAACCCCGGAGTGGCCTCCCGCTTCTCACGGACCATCACCTTCGGTGACTACGGCCCCGACGAGCTGCTCAGGATCGTGGAGCAGCAGGCCGACGAGCACGAGTACCGGCTGACTCCGGGCGCGTCGGAGGCGTTGCTGAAGTACTTCACGGCGATTCCGAAGGGCCCCGCGTTCGGCAACGGCCGCAGCGCGCGTCAGACCTTCGAGGCGATGGTGGAACGGCACGCGAGCCGCGTCGCCCAGCTCGCGGACCCCAGCACCGACGACCTGACCCTGCTGTACGGCGAGGACCTGCCCGAGCTGCCCTGACCGGAGCACCCGGCCGGGAGCGTCACGGTTCCGGGCGTTCCGGCCGCTGGGTGGGCAGGTCCGGGCGCAGGCGGGCCAGGAGGCGGGCCCGTTCCCGGGCGAAGGCCGGATCGGCCTGGTAGTCGGAGTGGCCGAGGATCGGGGCCGGGAGCGGGTGCTCGGGGGTGCGGCCGTAGGCGAGGGGGTCGCGCAGGGACTCGTGGTCGACCTCGGGGCCGCAGTCGCCGGGGAGACGGACCGGGCCGCCGATGGGGTCGGTGGGCCGGTGGAGATTGCGCCAGCAGGCGACGTCCCGGTGCAGTGCGGCCAGTGCGGGCGGGCCGAAGTGGGCCGGGAACCAGCGGCCGTAGAGACGCTCCAGCGGGGAGCCGTAGGTGAGCAGAGCCACCCGTTTGCGGGCCGACGGGCTGAGCTGCCAGGCGGCGGACGCGGCCAGCACGCTGCCCTGGGAGTGGCCGGACAGGACCAGCCGGCCGCCGGTGCGCGCGGTCCAGGTCGCCATCCGCCAGGTCAGGTCCGGCACCGCGCGCTCGGCGTAGCAGGGTGGGGCGAAGGGGTGGGCGGCGCGCGGCCAGAAGGTGCCGACGTCCCAGAGGATGCCGATGGTGCGCCGGGCGGAGGCGTCCCGGTAGGCCCGCCGGCCCCAGGTGACGAACAGCAGGAAACCTATTCCGATCAGCCAGGAGCCCAGCGCCTGCGAGGTCTCGGCGGCCGCCTGGACGACGTCGTACGTCCGCCGGGCCGCCCCCTCGGGGGGCTTGCCGGTGGCCAGGGCGCCCGCCAGCGCGGCGGCGCCCAGCAGCAGCGTGGTGGCGCAGAGCACGCCGATGACCAGCGGTGCCCGGTCGGTGAGGGTGGCCATGGCCCGCGCATGGGCGATACGGCGGGTTCGGGAGGGGTCCTCGGGCTCGCCGGGATGCTCGTGCCGTACCCGGTCGCGCTCGGCCCGGGCGAGCCGCGCGGTGCGCCGGGCCAGGTGGGCGGCGAGGAGCAGCAGCACCGCAAGCAGCGGCGGGATGACGGAGGCCTGCCAGGTCAGCAGTACCGGCGGCCCGTCGAGGAGGGAACGGGTGCCGTCCAGCCAGTCGGCGACGCGCTGTGCGATGCCGCCGGACATCACGCCGCCCAGAGCGCAGGCGAGCAGCGCCACCGCCGGCCCGCCGAGGCCACGTCCCGCGGCGCGCGGGTCGGGGCGCCGGCGGTACAGGTCGTGGGCGACGACGGCGAGGACGACGACGAGCAGTCCCTGGGTCAGCATGAGGGCGCCGAAGGCCGCGTCACCGGGCAGCCGACCGACGGACCGCCAGCCGGGGCGGGACCAGCCGGCGTGGACGAGGGTGAGCAGCAGCAGGACGAGGGCGCCGAGCGGCAGGCGGCGTACGAGGTGGCGGTCGAGCCTGTGGTCGGGGCACCGCTCGCTGCGGCCGCGGCGGCAGACGACGGCCACCACGGCCCCCGCGCAGCCGAGCAGGGCCGCGGCGAGGAGCCAGCCGAGCACGTTCAGGGCGGCCGGCCCGCCGGGACGGTGGTCGAAGCGGGCCGTGGGCGTGGCGACCGCGGCGGCGACCGTGAGCAGGCCGGCCGTGGTGTGGGCGGCGCGGAGCCGGGCCACCAGGCGGCGCCCGTACCAGAAGCCGGGCCGGGCCAGGGCGCTCGCGTCGGTCTCCGGCTCGGGGTCGCGGGACATCGGCTGGTGGGACTCGTAGGCGTTCCAGGTGCGGTGCGAGAGGTACCAGAGCAGGGCGGTCAGGGCGGCCGGGATCAGTGCGGCGAGCGCGAGCCGGCGGCCCGGCCGGGTCCACCAGGCGTCGCCGGCCACGGCCGGTGAGAGGAAGCCCAGCCAGGTGTGGCGGCGGGCGCAGTCCGTGACGCCCGCGCACTGCCAGGCGACCAGGTCGAGCGCGACCTCACAGGCGGCGGCGGTGAACAGCACGGTCAGGGTGAGGGCGGCCAGCCGGACGAGGAGGCCGTAAAGCCGGACGGTGCGCCTGCGGCCGTGGGCGGCGGGGCGCATCCAGTGGGCGAGATTGACCACCATGAAGGGCAGCAGCAGGAGCCACAGGGCGCGGGTGCCGTCACCGGAGGTGAGGTTGCACCAGACGTACGCCTCCTGGACCGGTTCTCCGCCGGGGCCGCCCGCGGCCGCCGGTTCCCCGGCGTCGGTGGCGCGCCGGAAGATCGCGGCCGTGTCGTCGCCGGTGATCCGCACGGTGCGCGGGTCGTCGAGCATCTTCTGGGGTGTGGTGCCGCCGACCCCGTGCACCAGGAGTTCCAGCTCGGCACCGGCCGGTGCGGGCCGTAAGGCGGAGCCGTCCGTCTCCGGCCCGGCGATGCGTTCCTGCGCACGTTCCACTGTCAGCACTTCCCCCGTGACGCGCCTGCCGGACACCTGTCCACGCGGGCTTCAGGTTCTCCGTTTCCGGGTCCTTGTACACCTCTCCTCACGCAATCTCCCCGATCCGTGTGACACCGGCCCGGGTCCCCGGCGCCGGGTCCGGGCCGCCATGGCATGCGCGCGTCGGGAAAGGCGGTGGCGCGACCGCCGCCGTCCCGTGAAAAGATGGAACGCCCGTGCACCGGGGACGGCTGGACCTCCAGGTCGGAGCCGGTACGGCGGGCGGGTCGGACGACGGATCGCGGCGAAGGGACCGGAGCGTACGTGAGCGAGAATCAGAACCTCCTCGCGGAGCAGCGCCGCGCCCTGATCCTGGACGAGGTCCGGCGCCGGGGCGGCGTCCGGGTCAACGAGCTGACCCGCAAGCTCGGCGTGTCCGACATGACCGTGCGGCGCGATCTGGACGCGCTGGCCCGGCAGGGCATGCTGGAGAAGGTGCACGGCGGCGCGGTCCCGGTGGTCGAGGCGAGCACGCACGAGCCCGGTTTCGAGGCGAAGTCGGCTCTGGAGCTGACCGCCAAGGAGGACATCGCGCGGTCCGCCGCCCGGCTGGTCACTCCGGGCACGGCGATCGCCCTGTCCGGCGGTACGACGACCTACGCGCTCGCGCAGCACCTGCTGGAGGTGCCCGACCTGACCGTGGTGACGAACTCGGTGCGGGTCGCCGACGTCTTCCACGCGGCGCAGCGCACCTCCGGGCAGCGGCAGGGCGCGGCGACGGTGGTGCTGACCGGCGGGGTGCGCACCCCGTCCGACTCGCTGGTGGGCCCGGTGGCCGACCAGGCGATCGCCGCGCTCCACTTCGATCTGCTCTTCCTCGGCGTGCACGGGATATCGGTGGAGGCCGGACTGTCCACGCCGAACCTCGCGGAGGCCGAGACGAACCGCCGGCTCGTGCAGTCGGCGCGCCGGGTCGTGGTGGTGGCCGACCACACCAAGTGGGGGACGGTGGGCCTGAGTTCGTTCGCCGGGCTGGCGCAGGTGGACACGCTGGTCACCGACGCGGGTCTGCCCGCCGAGGCACGCGCGGAGATCGCCGAGCATCTGCACCGGCTGGTGGTGGCGGGCGAGACCGAGGACGACGAGGACATCTGACGGCGCGTCGGCCGGTCCTCAGTCCGGCCACACGCCCGTGGCCAGCAGCGACTCGATCGCGGCCGTGTACGGGGCGACGTCCAGGCCCTGTTCCTCGAGCCAGGAGTCGGAGTAGTACTTGTCCAGGTAGCGGTCCCCCGGGTCGCACAGCAGGGTGACGACGCTGCCGGTGCGGCCCTCGGCCACCATCTCGGAGACGATCTTCAGCGCGCTCCACAGGCCGGTGCCCGTGGAGCCGCCCGCCTTGCGGCCGATGGCCCGCTCCAGGGCACGTACGGCGGCCACGCTGGCCGCGTCCGGGACCTTCATCATCCGGTCGATCGCGCCGGGCACGAAGCTCGGCTCCATGCGCGGCCGGCCGATGCCCTCGATCCGGGAGCCACAGTCACAGGTGACGTCCGGATCGCCGGTGGTCCAGCCCTCGAAGAAGCAGGAGTTGTCCGGGTCGGCGACACAGATGCGGGTGTCGTACTGCATGTAGTGCACATAGCGTGCGAGGGTCGCCGAGGTACCGCCGGTGCCGGCCGTGGCGACGATCCAGGCGGGCTCCGGGAAACGCTCCAACTCCAGCTGGCGGAAGATGGATTCGGCGATGTTGTTGTTGCCGCGCCAGTCGGTGGCCCGCTCGGCGTAGGTGAACTGGTCCATGTAGTGGCCGCCGGTCTCCACCGCGAGGCGGGCGGACTCCTCGTACATCTTCCGGGAGTCGTCCACGAAGTGGCACTGTCCGCCGTGGAACTCGATCAGACGGCACTTCTCGGCGCTCGTCGTGCGCGGCATGACCGCGATGAAGGGCACGCCGATCAGCTTGGCGAAGTACGCCTCGGAGACGGCCGTGGAGCCGCTGGACGCCTCGATCACCGGGCGGTCCGGCCGGATCCAGCCATTGCACAGGCCGTAGAGGAACAGGGAGCGGGCGAGCCGGTGCTTGAGGCTGCCGGTGGGGTGCGTCGACTCGTCCTTCAGGTACAGGTCGATGCCCCACCGCTCGGGCAGCGGGAAGCGCAGCAGGTGCGTGTCCGCCGAGCGGTTGGCGTCGGCCTGGACCTTGCGGACTGCGTCCTTCAGCCAGGCGCGGTAGGCGGCGTCGCTGCGGTCGACGTCGAGGGTGGTGCCGGTCCGGGTCTGCGGGGTGGTGCTCACGACGGGGCTCCTTACGCTGAGCGCCGACGGCACCTCGGGCGGCCGGCACTTCGCATCATAGGCACCTTCCACACCTCTTCTCACCTGCATAAACGCATCTTTGAGCCACTCAAAGGGACGCTGGGGCACAGCTGTGCGAGGCGCTGCGGGGCGCATTGGCGCGAGTGCTCCGGGCGCCCTTCCCGCGCGCCCCCTGCGCACTGGTGCTCCCGAGCTCGCCGGGGCAGACTGCACCGGACGGGACGATCGTCCCGACAGCGGCGCACACTGGATCACAGCACCGCGCCGGCCCGGACCGGTACCACCGGACACGGGCCGGATCCGGACCCACGCGGTCCGGCGTCGCGGCGAAGGACGCGCACAAGGGGGCGGCAGGACATGGCGGAGCCGGAGTTCACGGCCAAGGGCGTGCGGATCGGCAAACGGCTGCGTTCGCTCACCCGGGCCGGGCAGGTCCGGATCAGCGACGGCAGGGTGGAGTTGCTCACCAGCTACGGCAGCGAGATCGACAGCGCGCCGGTGCAGGCGGTGCGCGCCTCCAGGCCGTGGTTCGCCCCCGAGGACCGGGCGCACGCGGACCTCAACGGCAAGCGGTACTCGCTGACGCTGGGCGAGCACGACCCCGCTCCGGGCGAGCCCGGGCCGCCCGCGGCGCGGCGGTTCATCGAGGCGGTGCGCCGCGCGGCCGGGCGCGGCGGCTGACCGGCAACCGACGGTGGCGAGTTGCGGGAGCGCATCCGCTGCGTCACTCTGGTCTCACGTCACTCTGGGTTTACCGGCGATAACGCTGCGAACCAGCCCGCCGGCCCTGACAGCAGGCGGACGTTTGGACGCAAGCACCCTGCTGGATCCGTTTGTTCTCCGTGTTTCCTCCGGTTCCTCCGGACCTCACATCGGGGAGTCGCAGCCGTGATCAGTCACTCAAGCAGGCACTGCACGGTGGAGCTCCAAGCCCTGCCGTCGCGGATCGGCCAGGTCCGCAGAATCGTATCTGCGCAACTGCGCTACTGGCATATGGACCCGTTGATCGACCGGGCCGCACTCGGTGTGACCGAGCTGCTCAGCAACGTCCACCGGCACGCCCGGCCCGACAAGTCGTGCACCGTCGAGCTGGAACTGCTGGTCGACCGGCTCACGGTCTCGGTGCGCGACCACGATCCTCGTCTCCCCGTGGTCGCCGACGCCGCCGAGGCGCCGGACCTCGTCCCGCTGGCCACCTGCGGGCGGGGCCTGGCGATGGTGGCCGCGCTGAGCGAGAGCTGGGGGGCGCGCCCCGAGGGCGACGACGGCAAGGTCGTGTGGTTCACCCTGCCCGCGCCGTCCACGGCGGTCCGGCAGCCGGCCCGCTCGCCGCGCCCCGCGGCCGAGCGGCGGCCCGCGCCCCGGCTCACTGAGGCGCGGCCGGCCCCGGCGGCGACCACGCCGGTCACCGCCGCACCCACACCGGTCGCCGTGGCTCCCGCCCCCGTCGTGGCGCACGCATCGGCCGTGGCACCCGCTCCCGCCCGGTCGGCCGTTCCCGGCTGACCGGGCGGTGACGTCACCCCGACGTACGGACGGGGCGCCGTGAGGGGACGCGAAGTGGGACCCGATCCCGCCGCGCACCGTCCGGCCCCTCTCTTCGTGGTGATCGCGTCCGGTACGTCCCGCCCGGCGGGAAGCCGACGTCCACGCCGCCGAGGCCGCGCACGGCGGTACGCACCGCCGCCGTCGTGGTCGTCATGCCGCACCGCCCTTGCGGCCGAAGTGCTCCTCCAGGACGGACATCCGGCGCCGGTACGCGTCCTCGTCGATCTCACCGGAGGCGAAGCGGCGGCCGAGTACCGCGAGCGGCGCGTCGCCCGCCGGGCGGCCACCGTCCACCGGCCGCCACGGACCCCTCCCCCGCCGGCCGGCGCGGCGCAGGAAGGTGGCGGCACCTGTCACGACGGCCGCCCAGATCAGCGGGAAGAAGAAGATTCACGGACCCGGCCCGCCGTCCCAGTTCGCCAAGGTCCGCACCTCGTTCATCTCCGTCGTGCGGCCGGCGGCAGTGCGTGTACCTCCGCGGGAGCACGCGAGGGGGATGCCGTACCCGCCGAACCGTGCGCGGCCGTGGCCCGATCGTGCGGATCTCCGGCCCCCGGACGGGTTCCGGTGCGGGCCGCCGCCCGGAGGATGGAAGGCGGAACACCGCCGGCCCCCGGCCCGAGGAGACGAGACGCCCATGGCACTGGAGATGCGCGACCGCTGCGAGCGCTGCGGGACCGCCGCGCTTCCGGCGGACGGCCCGGCCCGCATCTGCTCGTACGAGTGCACGTACTGCGTGCCGTGCGGCGAGGCCCTGGGGCAGGTCTGCCCCAACTGCGGCGGGGAACTGGCCGCCAGGCCCCGCCGCCGGACGCGCGCGGACACGTAGGACCTGTCGCCCACGGCGACCGGGGCGCTGCCGCCGAGCCGGTGCCCGCGGCTCAGGCCGAGGTGTCCGCGTAGTGGCGGAGGACCGGTTCCAGGTAGTCGACGTGCGGTCCTTCCAGGCCGTCCAGACCGGCCGACGGGCGGATCAGTTCGATCCGGTCGAACTCGGGGTCACGGCCCTGGCCGGTCTCCGTGCCCACCAGCCGCGCGTACCGCTCACGCAACTCCCGGTCGGGGCACGGCGGGGCGAGGAACATGACACCGACGCCGCCTCCCGCGCCCCGGGTGGTCAGCCACAGGGTCAGGGCCTCGGCGGTGGTGTCGGAGCCGGTCTCCTCGGACAGCTCGCGTGCCGCGTGCCGGCGCAGCCCGTCGACGTCCAGCTCGGCTCCCCCGTCCGGTGGTTCGACGGTCCCGCCGGGGAGCTGCCAGCGGCCCGGCGCCGCGGTCGAGGCGGCCATTCGCCCCACCATCAGGCGCCCGTCGCCCGACGGCTGCACCACGGAGACGAACAGGGAGGAGCACACCGGTGCGTCCGGTACCCCGCGCAGCGCGCGGTACCGGTAGGTGGCCCGGGCCCACGACAGCACCAGACCGTCCCGTCCGTCCCGTTCCAGGCCCGTCAGCGCGGCCACCGGACCGTCGAAGAGCGCCGGATTGGCCCGCACCGCCTCCTCCCACCCGCGGTCCATGGCCGACCGGTGCGCGGGGGACAGCTCGGGCGCGGCGGTCTCGACGAGCCGGATCCGCGGGGCGTCCAGCAGTTCCACCCGCCCGGCCCCCGTCACAGCGCCGCCAGCGGATCGTCCAGCACCGGCTGCCAGGCCAGCTCGGCCGCGCCGACCAGGCTGTTGTGGTCCAGGGTGCAGGCCAGGACGGGGACGCCGCCGCTCTGCCCCCACAGACTGCGGTCGGCGACCACCGCGCGCAGGCGTCCGGGGTCGGCGTCGAGCAGGGTGCGGTGCAGGCCGCCGAGGATGATGCGGTCGGGGTTGAGGATGTTGACCAGGCCGGCCAGGCCCAGTCCGAGGCGGTCGATCAGGGCCTCGGCGGCGGTGCGCACGGCCGGGTCGGTGTACTGGTTGCGCAGCAGGTCGTTGGCCTGCTTGAGCAGGGAGACCTCGGGGCCCGGATCGCGGCCCGCCTCGACGAGCAGGGCCAGCGGGTCCGTCTCGACGTCGAGGCAGCCGCGGCTGCCGCAGTGGCAGGGGCGGCCCTCCGGGTTGACGGTGAGGTGCCCGACCTCCAGGGCGAGCCCCGAACTCCCGGTGTGCAGGCGGCCGTCGAGGACCAGGGCGCCGCCCACGCCCCGGTGCCCGGTGGCCACGCACAGCAGGTCCCGGGCGCCCCGGCCGGCGCCGTGCCGGTGCTCGGCGAGCGCCGCGAGGTTGACGTCGTTGGCCGCGAAGGCGGGGCCGGTGATGCCGGCGGCGCGCACGCACTCCGCGAAGATCCGGCGGACCGGTGCGCCCACCGGCCAGGCCAGGTGGAGCGGGTTGAGGGCCAGGCCATCGGGTTCGGCGACGGCGGAGGGCACGGCGAGTCCGGCGCCCACGCAGCGGCGGCCGGTGGTGCGCAGGAGTTCGGCGCCCGCCTCGACGACCGAGCCGAGTACCTTCGCGGGGTCCGCGTCGACGGTCTCGCAGCCGGGCGCCGTCGCCACGATCCGCCCGCCGAGACCCACCAGCGCGGCCCGGAAGCCGTCGGCGTGGACCTGCGCGGCGAGCACCACCGGGCCGTCCTCGGCGACCTCGAGACGGTGCGAGGGGCGCCCCTGGGAACCGGCCGCCGCGCCCGGCCGGGCGTTCACCTTGATCAGCCCGAGCGCCTCCAGCTCGGCCGCCACCGCCCCGGCGGTAGCCCGGGTGACCCCGAGTTCGGCGGTGAGCACGGCCCGGGTCGGCGCCCGCCCGGTGTGCACGAGCTCCAGCGCGGGTCCGAGCGCACCGCGCCCCCGGTCGAGCCGCGCCCTCGAGGTGGTCCCTTCCCCCGCCTTACGGGGGTCCGCCTTGCCGGTCATGAGGGGAGTCTCCCATGATCCGCAGCCGTCGTGGCCTGCCCCGGATCTACAGCCCGCCGACCCGCAGGGTGATGTTCAGCCGCCCGGTCAGCCCCAGTTCCGGCGGCGCGGTGCCCGGACGCACGCGCGGCACCCCGTGATGGGCGAGGCGGGACGGCCCGCCGAACACGAACAGGTCGCCGCTGCGCAGCTCGATGTCCGTGTACGGCCTGGTGCGGGTCTCGGTGTTGCCGAACCGGAAGACACAGGTGTCGCCCAGACTCAGCGACACCACCGGCGCGTCCGACCGCTCGTCGCTGTCGCGGTGCATGCCCATGCGGGCGTCGCCGTCGTAGAAGTTGATCAGCGCGATGTCGT
Organism: Streptomyces sp. NPDC058145; assembly: GCF_042884245.1. Classification (NCBI taxonomy): domain Bacteria; kingdom Bacillati; phylum Actinomycetota; class Actinomycetes; order Kitasatosporales; family Streptomycetaceae; genus Streptomyces; species Streptomyces sp. NPDC058145. Next base: position 311,141 of record NZ_JBHVUH010000003.1, read on the forward strand.
ACGGCTCCGCCGGGAGCGCCCGCGGGCCGAGCGCATCGGTCACGGCGGCCCTGGCCAGCTCGTCCAGCCAGGCCGGGAACGGCTTCACGGGCGCGCCGTCGCCGTCGACGGCGACGGGGGCGTAGCCGTACGGGTACCAGTGCCGGCCCAGGCAGACCTGCCGGGCGCTCATCGTGCCGCCGCCGGGCGTGCGGACGGTGCGCAGGCCGGCCGGGGGCCGGGCCCACTCGCGGCAGGCGGTGAGCAGCGCGCGCTGCCGTTCGGCGGGCAGCCAGCGCGGGACGTGCACGGCGCCCGGCGCGACCCGCGTCGGCTCCCGGGCGAACAGCTCGGCATCCATGCCATCCATCCTGCACGAACGGTCGTGAGCTGCGGCTCGGCTAGCCTGGAGCGCGATGAACGACCGTATGACGACGCCATGGGGCGAGTTCGAGCTGTCCCGCTTCCCCGACGATCCCGGCGACCGGCTGCGTGCCTGGGACGCCTCCGACGCGTACCTGCTGCGGCACCTGGCCGAGGAGGGGGTGCCGCTGACGGGCACCGTCGTGGTGGTCGGCGACCGCTGGGGCGCGCTGGTCACGGCGCTCGCCCGGCACCGGCCGACGCAGATCACCGACTCCTTCCTCGGTCAGGAGGCGACCCGGGCGAACCTGGGCCGGGCGGGCGTCGAACCCGGTGCGGTGCGGCTGCTGACCACCCAGGATCCGCCGCCGGAGCGAGTGGACGTGCTGCTCGTCCGGGTACCGAAGAGCCTGGCCCTGCTGGAGGACCAGCTGCTGCGGCTCGCACCCGCCGTGCACGCGGGCACGGTCGTGGTCGGCACCGGGATGGTGAAGGAGATCCACACCTCGACGCTGAGCCTGTTCGAGCGGATCCTCGGGCCGACCCGGACCTCTCTGGCCCGGCAGAAGGCCCGGCTGATCCTCTGCTCCCCGGACCCCGCCCTGGAGCGGCCCGCCAACCCGTGGCCGTACGGCTACGACCTTCCCGAGGATGTCGGGGCGGTCTCCGGGCGCCCGGTCGTCAACCACGCGGGGGTCTTCTGCGCCGACCGGCTCGACGTCGGCACCCGCTTCTTCCTGCGGCACCTGCCGGCCGGGCCGGGCGCCGGACGAGTGGCGGACCTCGGCTGCGGCAACGGTGTGGTCGGTACGGCGATGGCGCTGGCCGATCCGGAGGCCGAAGTGCTGTTCGTGGACGAGTCGTTCCAGGCCGTGGCCTCCGCCGAGGCGACGTACAAGGCCAACGGGGTGCCCGGACACGCGGAGTTCCGGGTCGGGGACGGGCTGGCCGGGGTGGCGCCCGGCAGCGTGGACCTCGTGCTGAACAACCCGCCGTTCCACTCGCACCAGGCGACCACCGACGCGACGGCCTGGCGGATGTTCACCGGGGCGAAGCGGGCGCTGCGCCCCGGCGGCGAGCTGTGGGTGATCGGCAACCGGCATCTGGGCTACCACGTCAAACTGAAGCGGCTGTTCGGCAACAGCCGGCTGGTGGCGAGCGACCCGAAGTTCGTGGTGCTGAAGGCGGTCAAGCGGGGCTGACCGCCTGATCCGCGGGGGGCGTGGTCCGGCCGCCGGTCAGGACGCCGATGATCCGGGCCACCTCCCGGGCCATCGCGTCCCTGCCCACGTGGAGGTACTTGCGGGAGTCGACGGCCTCCGGATGGGCGACCAGGAAGTCCCTGATCGCGCCGGTCATGGCCGCGTTGAGGGCGGTGCCCACGTTGACCTTGGCGATGCCGCCCGCGACCGCGGCCACCAGGCCGTGGTCCGGCACGCCGGAGGAACCGTGCAGGACCAGGGGCACGGACAGCGCGGCGGACAGCCGCTTGAGCAGGCCGTGGTCCAGGGCCGCGGTGCGGGTGGTCATCGCGTGGGCGCTGCCGATGGCCACGGCCAGCGCGTCGACCCCGGTGCCGGTCACGAAGTCGCCCGCCTGGGCGGGGTCGGTGCGCGCCCCGGGTGCGTGGGCGTCCAGTGGGGCCCGGCCGTCCTTGCCGCCGATCTGCCCCAGCTCGGCCTCGATCCACAGGTGCTGGGAGTGCGCCCAGTCGGCGGCCGCCCGGGTCGCGGTCAGGTTCTCGGCGTAGGGCAGGTGGGCGGCGTCGTACATCACCGAGCCGAATCCGGCGCCGGGTGCCTGGCGCAGCAGGTCGTCGCTCTGGACGTGGTCGAGGTGCAGCGCGACGGGGACGTCGGCGCGTTCGGCGGCGGCGACGGCGGCGCGGGCCAGTGGCAGGAGCCGTCCGTAGCGGAACTTCACGGCGTTCTCGCTGACTTGGAGGATCACCGGGGCGCCGGTGGACTCGGCGCCGGCGATGACGGCCTCGACGTGTTCCAGGGTGATGATGTTGAACGCGGCGACTGCGGAGCGGGTTTCGGCGGCGCGGGTGACCAGCTCACCGGTGGTCGCGAGGGGCACGGCTTGTCTCCTTCCGGAGCGCGGGTCAGGAGGCGAGGATCACCGAGCGGGTGAGATGGCGCGGGCGGTCGGGGTCGAGGCCCCGGCGGGCGGCGACGGCGACCGCGAGGCGCTGGACGCGGACGAGTTCGGCGAGCGGGTCGAGCGTGCCCGCGATCCACGACCCGCCCGTGCCGCGCACCTGTTCGGCGAGGCCGGGGGGTGCCTCGCCGAGCATCCAGGTGGCGGTGCCCTCGGTGGTGACGCTGATCGGCCCGTGCCGGTACTCCATCGCCGGGTAGGCCTCGGTCCAGGAGAGCGAGGCCTCCCGCATCTTCAGGCCGGCCTCGTTCGCGAGACCCACGGTCCAGCCGCGTCCCAGGAACGTGAACTGCGTGCGGTCGACCAGGCTTTCGGGCAGCGGGGTCGCGAGGGCCGTGCGGGCGTCGGCGACGACGGCCTCGGTGTGCAGGCCGAGGTGGGCGCGCAGCAGGGTGAGCGCGGTGGTGGCGAACCGGGTCTGGACTACGGAGCGTTCGTCGGCGAAGTCCAGCACGACGAGGTCGTCGGCGGCCGACGTCACCGGGGTGGCGCGGTCGGCGGTGATCGCCGTCGTCCTGGTGCCGCCCCTCAACCGCGCGAGCAGTTCCAGCACTTCGGTGGTGGTGCCGGAGCGGGTGAGGGCGACGACCCGGTCGTAGGACCGTCCCGGCGGGAACTCGGAGGCGGCGAAGGCGTCCGACTCCCCCTGCCCGGCGGCCTCGCGCAGGGCGGCCACCGCCTGCGCCATGAAGTACGAGGTCCCGCATCCGACGATCGCGACCCGCTCGCCCGGCGCCGGCAGCGCCCCGCCGTGCCGCCCCGCCTCCTCGGCCGCGCGTATCCAGCACTCGGGCTGGCTGTTCAGCTCGTCCTCGACATGGCTCATGCCACACCCTCCCCTTGCTGATTGTTCTTGCAAGATATAGCTGCTTTTCGAGCACAATCAAGCATTCGGACCGGGGTTGAGGTGCGCTAGGGTCGCCGGTGATACGGAGAACGGAGGCCGCGGATGTCCCGGGACGCCCGCTGGAAGGCGCTGCTGGAACTGCTCGTCGAGCGCGGCCGGGTGGAGGTCGAGGAGGCGGCGGCCGAGCTGGAGGTGTCGGCGGCCACGATCCGCCGGGACCTCGACCAGCTCGCCGAGCAGCAGATGCTGGTGCGCACCCGGGGCGGGGCGGTGGTGCACGGGGTGTCGTACGAGCTGCCGTTGCGCTACAAGACGGCCCGCCGCGCCTCCGAGAAGCAGCGGATCGCGAAGGCGGTGGCGGATCTCGTGGCGCCGGGCGAGGCGGTGGGGCTGACCGGCGGCACGACCACCACCGAAGTGGCCCGCGCGCTCGCCGTGCGCGGCGATCTGGGCGCCGGCTCACCCGCCCTGACCGTAGTCACCAACGCGCTGAACATCGCCAACGAGCTGGCGGTGCGCCCCCAGTTCAAGATCGTGGTGACCGGCGGGGTCGCGCGTCCGCAGTCGTACGAGCTCATCGGCCCGCTCGCGGACGGGGTGCTGGGCCAGATCACGCTGGACGTGGCGGTGCTCGGCGTGGTCGCGTTCGACGTCACGCACGGCGCGGCGGCGCACGACGAGGCGGAGGCCGCGATCAACCGGCTGCTGTGCGAACGCGCCGAGCGGGTGGTGGTGGCCGCCGACTCCAGCAAGCTGGGCCGGCGGGCCTTCGCCCGGATCTGCGCGGCCGAGCAGGTGGACACGCTCGTCACGGACATGGCGGTCACCCCGGACACCGTGCACCGCTTCGAGGAGGCGGGAGTCCGGGTCCTGGCGGTGTGACGCCCGGCGCGAGGGCGCGCGGGACCACTCGCCGGACCCGGCGTCGCCGACGTGGTCCGGCCGGCGGCGACGCGGCTCAGTAGCCGCTTCGGTCGGCCTTCACGAATCCGGCGCCGCGCTGGTCGTTGCAGCCGGACACGGCCCGCCCCTCCGGGTCCGGCCAGGACTGCCGGGCCTGCAGCGCCACGCTCACCAGGGTCAGCAGCAGATCGACGTCGCTGGCCGCGTCGAGCCGGAGGGTGACCCACGGGGAGCCCGGCACGATGCGGACCGCGCCCGAGGCCTTCAGGTCCTTGGCGAACCGCCGGACGGCCCGGTCGGTCAGCCGCAGGTCGACGTCCCGGTCGGAGTGGAAGTGCACGATCTCACCCTCGGCCGAGTCGACCGCCTCTCCCGTGCCACAGCTCGGGACGGCTCGTCTCAGGTCCGGCCAGGTCGCCAATTGCGCGAGCGCGCGCGAGGCCAACGTCATGAGGCCATCATGACTTGCTCACCCCTCGGCAACCAGCCGGTGCGCAAGCATCAACCGACCTGTATCCGCTCCGGTTTCCGGGGCCCGGGCGCCCGTGCGCACGCGAAACGCCCCTGAAATCGAGCTGTTCCGCCCGGGTGAGATGCACTCCCATCGGCAAGTCCGCGCGGCGCAGGGGTACTTCGCGGGAGCCCCCCACCCCACCGGGCGGGATGGCCTCCGGTCCACGCGGGGCGCGGAGGTCGTGTGAGCCGCGAGGAGCGCACATCGCCACCGTCCGCGACCGCGGCCGGCGCCGCCACCGGCCCCGCCTGACACATGCCCGAGGCAACCGTCGACTCTTGCATCAGCTCGGCGGACGCCCGTAGCCTGCTTTTGTGCCGCAAATAAACAAAACCCGAACGCACAGCGTCGTGCCGGGTCACGGGCTCACGCGTCTCCGCACCGCGATCACGGCCTTCTTCGCCCTGGACGGCTTCGTCTTCGCCGGCTGGGTCGTCCGCATCCCCGACATCAAGGAGCAGACGCACGCCTCCGCCAGCACCCTCGGGCTCGCACTTCTCGGGGTCTCCGCGGGGGCCGTCCTCACCATGACCATGACCGGCCGGCTGTGCCGGCGCTACGGCAGCCACCCGGTGACCGTCGTGTGCATGACCGTACTCGCCCTGAGCGTCGCACTGCCGCCGCTCACCCACTCGGCACTGGCGCTGGGTGCCGTCCTGCTGCTCTTCGGGGCGGCCTACGGCGGGGTCAACGTGGCCTTCAACAGCGCCGCCGTCGACCTGGTGGCGGCCCTGCGCAGACCGATCATGCCCAGTTTCCACGCGGCCTTCAGCCTCGGCGGGATGATCGGCGCGGGCCTCGGCGGACTGGTGGCCGGCGCCCTCTCCCCCACCCGGCACCTGCTGGGCATCACTCTGCTCGGACTGCTGGTCACCGCCATCGCCGGGCGCACCCTGCTGCGGCACGAGGCGCCGGTCCCGCCGGAGCGCGGAAACCCGGAGCCCGGGCGCGGTGCGCGGCGGCCGGACGGCAGTACACGCGTCCTGGTCGTCGTCTTCGGGCTGATCGCCCTGTGCACCGCCTACGGCGAGGGCGCCATGGCCGACTGGGGCGCCCTGCACCTCCAGCAGGACCTCGCGGCGTCCGCCGGCACGGCGGCCGCCGGTTACTCGCTCTTCGCGCTCGCCATGACCCTCGGGCGCCTGACCGGGACGGCCCTGCTGGAACGCCTCGGGCGGGCCCGCACCGTGATCGCCGGTGGCAGCACCGCGGCCGCCGGCATGCTGCTCGGCTCGCTCGCGCCCTCCGGGTGGGCGGCACTGCTCGGCTTCGCCGTCACCGGGCTCGGTCTCGCCAACCTCTTCCCGGTCGCGGTGGAACGGGCCGGCGCGCTGGCCGGCCCGTCCGGCGTCGCCGTCGCCTCCACCCTGGGCTACGGCGGCATGCTCCTCGGGCCGCCCGCGATCGGCTTCATGGCCGACTGGTTCTCCCTGCCCACCGCGCTCACCAGCGTGGCCGCCCTGGCCGCCGTCGCCGCGGTCATCGGGGCGACGACTCGGCGGAAGCTGAGCGGCTGAGCGCGGCGGCACCGGGCGGGCGTCGGACGCGCGGACGCGGGCGCCGTTCGCCCCCCGGGCACGCGGGCCGGGAAAACCGGTCTCTTCGAGCGCGCCCCATACGGCAGACTCGCCGCCATGGAGACTTCCGAGTTCCTACATGCGCTGGACCGGGAAGGCCGGCTGCTGGCAGCGGCCGCCGAAATGGCCGGCACGGACGCCAAGGTGCCGACGTGCCCGCAGTGGCAGGTGCGGGACCTGCTGCGGCACACGGGCGCCGTACACCGGTGGGCCGCCGCGATCGTCGCCGCCGGGCACACCGCCCCGCCCCCCATCGCCGACGGCCCGGACCTGGACGGGGCCGAGCTGGTGGCCTGGTACCGGGACAGCCACCGCCGGCTGGTCGAGACGCTGGCAGGCGCCCCGGCCGACCTGGACTGCTGGACCTTCCACCCGGCGCCCTGCCCGTCGCCGCTGACGTTCTGGACCCGCCGGCAGGCCCACGAGACGGCCGTCCACCGCCATGACGCGGAGGCGGCGCGAGGCGGGCCGGTGTCCCCGGTGGCCGCCGGATTCGCCGCGGACGGCGTCGACGAGCTGCTGCGCGGCTTCCACGCCCGGGCGCGGAGCCGGGTCCGCACCGAGCGGCCGCGCGTGCTGCGGGTGCGCGCGGTGGACGCGGGCACGGACGCCGTGTGGACCGTACGGCTGTCCGACGACCCGCCGGTGACCTCACGGGACGCGGAAGGAGAGGCGGACGTCGAGCTGACCGGAACGGCCGAGCAGTTGTACCTGGCGCTGTGGAACCGGGCGCCGATGCCGGACGTGACGGGCGACCGCGCGCTCGCGGCGCTGTGGCGGGAGACCTCCGGGATCTGACGCCTCGTCAGCCCGATTCGGCCAGCATACGGCCGAGCACCGCGCGCTGCACCGGCCGCACCTCGCCGTGCAGCGCGCGCCCCTTCACCGTGAGGGCCACGCGGACCCCGCGCCGGTCCTCCTCGCACATGGCCCGGCACACCAGGCCGTCCTTCTCCAGGCGGCCGATCAGGCGGGACAGCGCGCTCTGGCTGAGATGGACCCGCTCGGAGATCTCCTGCACGCGGTAGGCGCAGCCGCCGTCCGCCGCCGCGCCCTCGGCGAGCACGTCGAGCACCTCGAAGTCGCTGGCGCACAGGCCGTGTCCGTGCAGGGCCCGGTCCAGCTCGCACTGGGTGCGGGCATGCAGGGACAGGATGTCCCGCCACTGCTCCACGAGCGCGTGCTCGGCCTTCTTCCCCGTCATGGGCGCACCGTAGCAGAGAATCGCGATTGTTGCGTCGTAATTAAATGAGCTTGCATTCGATGCGTGTGCATGTAGTCTCGCCGCATGACCTCTCCGCTCACCACCCCCGCCTCCGAGGGACGCTGGACTCCCCGGCTGTGGGGCACCCTGCTGGTGCTGTGCGCCGCGATGTTCCTGGACGCGCTCGACGTGTCCATGGTCGGCGTCGCGCTGCCGTCCATCGGCGCCGATCTCCATCTGTCCACGTCGACGCTGCAATGGATCGTCAGCGGCTACATCCTGGGGTACGGCGGGCTGCTCCTGCTCGGCGGCCGCACCGCCGACCTGCTGGGCCGGCGCCGGGTGTTCCTGGTGGCGCTCGGCGTCTTCGCGCTGGCCTCGCTGCTCGGCGGGCTCGTGGACTCCGGTCCGCTGCTGATCGCCAGCCGCTTCATCAAGGGGCTGAGCGCGGCCTTCACGGCCCCGGCGGGCCTGTCGATCATCACCACGACGTTCCCCGAGGGGCCGCTGCGCAACCGCGCGCTCTCCATCTACACCACCTGCGCCGCCACCGGATTCTCCATGGGTCTGGTCCTCTCCGGCCTGCTCACCGAGGCCAGTTGGCGCCTCACCATGCTGCTGCCCGCGCCGATCGCGGTGATCGCCCTCCTCGCCGGCCTCCGGCTGCTGCCCCGCAGCGCCCGCGAGGAGAACCACGGCGGCTACGACATCCCGGGCGCCGTTCTCGGCACCGCGTCGATGCTGCTGCTGGTCTTCACCGTGGTCCAGGCGCCGGAGGCCGGCTGGGCCTCGGCCCGCACGCTGCTGTCCTTCCTGGCCGTCGCCGTGCTGCTGACCGCCTTCGTCCTCGTCGAACGGCGCTCGCCGAGCCCGCTGGTCCGGCTCGGTGTGCTGCGCTCGGGCAGCCAGGTCAGGGCCCAGCTCGGCGCGGTGGCCTTCTTCGGCTCCTACGTCGGCTTCCAGTTCCTGACGACCCTGTACATGCAGACGCTGCTCGGCTGGTCGGCGCTGCACACGGCGCTCGCCTTCCTGCCGGCGGGCGCGCTGGTGGCGATCTCCTCGACGAAGGTCGGCGCGATCGTCGACCGGTTCGGCACCCCGCGGCTGATCGCGACCGGCTTCGCCCTGATGGTCGCCGGGTACGCGCTGTTCCTGCGCGTCGACCTGGACCCGGTGTACGCGGCCGTGATCCTGCCGTCGATGCTGCTGATCGGCGCGGCCTGCGCGCTGGTCTTCCCCTCGCTCAACATCCAGGCCACCAACGGGGTCGAGGACCACGAGCAGGGCATGGTCTCCGGGCTGCTGAACACCTCGGTGCAGGTGGGCGGCGCGATCTTCCTGGCCGTCGTCACGGCCGTGGTGACCGCGGCCGCGCCCGCCGTCCCCACCCCGCAGGGCGTCCTCGACAGCTACCGGCCGGGCTTCATGGTGGTCACGGGCATCGCCGTGGCCGGACTGCTGATGACGCTCACCGGAATGCGCGGACGCCGGAGCCTGCCGTCGGTCGTCGTCGCCCGGTCCACCCTGGAGGGGGCGCGAGCGGAACGCGTGCCGGTCCGCGACTAGGGGGAACGCCCCAAGGCGTGGGCCCCGCGGGGGGGGTGGCCCCCCCGGCGCCCCGCAAAGCCGCCCCGGGGGGGTGTCTTATAAAAAAAAGAAGCAGCCCACCCA
>NZ_JBHVUH010000003.1:320371-655246 GCF_042884245.1 Streptomyces sp. NPDC058145
CGGGGTGCGGGCCCGCTACTGGGGGCACCCCCCCACGGGGGGCGCCGGGGGGGTGTCGTCCCCCGCGGGGCGCACGTCAATGCGGACCGGGGGCTGGGATCTCAGCCGCCGAAGTTCGCGCCGCCGAGGAACCGCCGTCACCACGCGCCCAGGCCGGCCGGGCCCGCAAGCCCGCCGCCCCGCCGACCCGCCGCCGAACGTCAGGAACGGACCATCCGGCCGACACTTCCGGCGCTCCGCCCGCCCGCCCGCCCGGGCGGGCGGGCGGGCGGAGCCCGTAAAGCCACCGGTGCGCCTGCCAACGTCAAGGACCGGCCGTCAGGCCCACGCTTCCGGCGAGTCGCGTCACCGCGTGGCGGAAGAAGGCTTCGCGGTCCTCGACCACTCGGTTGAACTGCCCGAACACTTCAAAACCGACCAGTCCGAACAGTTCGGCCCAGGCCGCCACCAGGGCCGCCGCCGCCTCGGGGGGCAGGTCGGGCGCGAGGTCGGCCGCCAGCCGCTCGGCTTCGGGGCGCAGTTCGGCGGCCAGGGGCAACTCGGTGAGGCCGCTGGTGTCGAGCGCGTCGCGGACGATGCCGATGAGGAGCAGACCGACGCGCGCGGCGGCCGGAACGGTGGTCTGCGGGGCGGAGTAACCGGGCACCGGCGAGCCGTAGATCAGCGCGTACTCGTGCGGATGGGCGAGGGCCCACGCGCGCACCGCCTCGCAGACCGCCGTCCAGCGCCGTACGGGGGCCGCGCCGGGCGCCGCCGCGTGCGCGGCCTCGGCCGCCTCGCCGAGGGAGTCGTAGGCGTCGATGATCAGCGCGGTCAGCAGGTCGTCCCGGCTGGGAAAGTACCGGTACAGCGCGGAGGAGACCATCCCCAGTTCGCGGGCCACGGCCCGCAGTGAGAGCTTGGCCGCGCCGTCCTCCGCGAGCTGTCTGCGCGCCGCGTCCTTGATGGCCGCGGTCACTTCGATCCTGGCTCGCGCGCGGGCGCCCTGTGCGGTGCTCATGGCAGCAGTGTGCCACGAGGTCGGAGCAGTGCACACAAACGAGAGCACCGAACAAAAAAGAGAGCACCGCTCTTGCCCTGGTGTACCCGCCTGCTCCACACTGGAGTCAACCGAGAGCACTGCTCTCCCGAACCGTGGGGGTCACCATGTCGTCGTCTTCTTCGCCGTACTACCTCAAGGGCAGCCCGCTGAACGTACGGCTCAACGGGATCATCGGCTGGCTCGCGCGGCACGGGCTCAGCCTCGCCGGGAGCGCCGAGATGTCCGTGCGCGGCCGCAAGAGCGGGCAGATGCAGCGCATCCCGGTCAACCCGCACCACTACGACGGCGCGCGGTACCTCGTCTCGGCGCGCGGCCACTCCCAGTGGGTGCGCAACATGCGGGTCGCCGGCGGTGGTGAGCTGCGGGTGGGGCGCAAGGTGCGCGCGTTCACTGCGGTGGAGCTCCCCGATGCCGAGAAGCTCCCGATCCTGCGGACCTACCTGGAGAAGTGGGGCTGGGAGGTCAACCAGTACTTCCAGGGCGTGACGGCCAGGTCCACCGACGAGGAGATCCTCGCGGCGGCCGGCGACCACCCCGTCTTCCGGATCACCGTCACGGAGTGACGGTGTCCTCCGCGACCCCGGCCCCGGCCGCAGCCGCACCCCGGCCCCGGTCGAACGCGGTCAGGGCGCGCTGGGCGAGCGGGTGGGAGCGGACCAGCTCGCCCAGGGACGTCGAGCCCTGCGTGATCTCCTTGAACGACTTCCACGCGGGACGGAAACCGGTGAGGACCGCGTGGAAGACGCCGGGACGGCGCTCGAACGCGGCCAGCATCCGCTTGCCGACGCTCATCTCGACGCCGAGCCCCGCCTTGATCGCGAACGCGTAGTTCAGCGCCTGGCGCCGGGTGTCCACGGCGTCGTGCGCCTCGGAGATCCGGACCGCCCACTCCCCGGCCAGCCGGCCCGAGCGCAGCGCGAAGGAGATGCCCTCCCGGGTCCACGGCTCCAGCAGCCCCGCCGCGTCACCGCAGACCAGCACCCGGCCGCGGGAGAGCGGCGAGTCGTCGGCGCGGCAGCGCGTCAGGTGCCCGGATGAGATGCTCGGCTCGAAGCCGGCCAGCCCGAGCCGGGCGATGAAGTCCTCCAGGTACCGCTTGGTGGCGGCGCCCTCGCCGCGCGCCGAGATCACACCGACCGTCAGCGTGTCGCCCTTGGGGAAGACCCAGCCGTAACTACCCGGCATGGGGCCCCAGTCGATGAGCACGCGCCCCTTCCAGTCCTCGGCGACCGTCTCCGGGACCGGGATCTCCGCCTCCAGGCCGAGGTCGACCTGGTCCAGCTTCACGCCGACGTGCGCCCCTATGCGGCTGGCGCTGCCGTCGGCGCCGACGACCGCGCGGGCCAGCACGGTCTCCCCGCCCTGCAGCACCACGGCGACGGTGCGCCGGTCGGGCACCGTCGAGCCGTGCTGCTCGACCCGCTGGACGGCGACGCCGGTGCGCAGTTCGGCGCCCGCCTTCTGGGCGTGCTCGACCAGTTGCTGGTCGAACTCGGGCCGGTTGATCAGCCCGAACAGCATCTGCCGGGAGCGGCGGGTGCGGGTGAAGCGGCCGTTGTGGGAGAAGGTCACCGCGTGCACGCGGTCCCGGAAGGGCAGCTCGAAGCCGGGCGGCAGCGCGTCACGGGACGGGCCGATGATGCCGCCGCCGCATGTCTTGTAGCGCGGCAGCTCGGCTTTCTCCAGCAACAGCACGCGCCGCCCCGCGACCGCTGCCGCGTAGGCCGCCGAGGCCCCCGCGGGTCCCGCGCCCACCACGACGACGTCCCACACCCGCTGCACGTCGTCCGCCGAAGAGTTCTCGCCGCTCACGATGGTCTACTGCTCCGATCAAGCCGCTGCCGCACCTGTCCCCCGCATCCTACGGCGACGATCACGGCGGACCGCTGTGGGAGGATCGGTGTACTCACCCGGTACAACGTCGCACCCACGAGGAGCGTGCCCATGTCGTCGAATCCGGTCGCCGAGACCGTCGCCTCGCTGCTGCCCAGGGCCAAGGCGGAGCTGGCCGAACTGGTCGCCTTCAAGTCGGTGGCCGACTTCGCGCAGTTCCCGAGGAGCGAGAGCGAGGGCGCCGCGAACTGGGTCGCGGACGCGCTGCGCGCCGAGGGATTCGTGGACGTGGCCCTGCTGGACACCCCGGACGGCACCCAGTCGGTGTACGGCTTCCTGCCGGGCCCGGAGGGCGCAAAAACGGTTCTGCTCTACGCCCACTACGACGTCCAGCCGCCGCTGGACGAGGCCGGCTGGACCACCCCGCCGTTCGAGCTGACCGAGCGGAACGGCCGCTGGTACGGCCGTGGCAGCGCCGACTGCAAGGGCGGTGTGATCATGCACCTGCTCGCGCTGCGCGCGCTCAGGGCCAACGGCGGCGTCCCGGTGAACGTCAAGGTGATCGTCGAGGGCTCGGAGGAGCAGGGCACGGGAGGCCTGGAGCGGTACGCCGAGCAGCACCCCGAGCTGCTGCGCGCGGACACGATCGTGATCGGCGACGCCGGCAACTTCCGGGTCGGCCTTCCCACGGTCACCACCACCCTGCGCGGCATGACCCTGGTCCGGGTCCAGGTCGACACCCTCGCCGGTAACCTGCACTCGGGCCAGTTCGGCGGCGCCGCCCCGGACGCGCTCGGCGCGCTGATCCGGGTCCTGGACTCGCTGCGCGCCGAGGACGGCTCGACCACGGTCGACGGGCTCGACGCCACCGCGCGGTGGGACGGCCTCGAGTACACCGAGGAGCAGTTCCGCAAGGACGCCAGGGTGCTGGACGGCGTGGGGCTGATCGGTGACGGCTCGGTCGCGGACCGCATCTGGGCCCGCCCGGCGGTCACCGTCCTCGGCATCGACTGCCCGCCGGTCGTGGGCGCCACCCCGTCGGTGCAGGCCGGCGCCCGGGCGCTGATCAGCCTGCGGGTGCCGCCGGGCGTGGACGCGGCCGAGGCGACCAAGCTGCTGCAGGCGCACATCGAGGCGCGCACCCCGTGGGGCGCCCGGGTCACCACCGAGCAGATCGGCCAGGGCCAGGCCTTCCGCGCCGACACCTCCAGCCCGGCCTACCAGGCAATGGCCGACGCGATGGCGGTCGCCTACCCGGGCGAGGCGATGAGCTACGCCGGCCAGGGCGGCTCCATCCCGCTGTGCAACACCCTCGCCGGCCTCTACCCGCGGGCGGAGATCCTGCTGATCGGCCTGAGCGAGCCCGAGGCGCAGATCCACGCGGTCAACGAGAGCGTGTCCCCGGAGGAGCTGGAGCGGCTGTCGGTCGCCGAGGCGCTGTTCCTGACCAACTACGCGGCGGGCTGACGCTTCTGCCCGGAGCAGAGCGCCCTCGCCACCGGGCGGGGGCGCCGCCTACGGTCGGCGGGTGGACATGCTCGAACTGCTCCCCCGCCTGCACCTGCTGCGCTTCCCGGTCGGCCAGGCCTACCTCTGGCGCGACGGCGACGAGCTGTCGTTGATCGACGCGGGGATGATCGGCTCGGGCCGCGCGATCGCCGAGGCGATCACGGCACTGGGCCGCTCCCCCGGGGACGTACGGCGGATCGTGCTGACCCATTTCCACGAGGACCACGCCGGCGGGGCGGGCGAGTTCGCCGCGCTGAGCGGCGCCGAGGTGCTCGCGCACCATCTGGACGCACCGTTCGTGCGGGGTGAACGCCCGGGCCCGCCCCCGCGGTTCGAGGACTGGGAGCTGCCGGTCCACGCGGAGGTGTCACGGCACCTGCCCGGGGGCGAGCCGGAACGACCCCGGCACGTCACCCCGCTGTCCGACGGCGCGGTGCTCGGCTTCGGCGGCGGCGCGCGGGTGCTCCATGTCCCCGGGCACACGGACGGCAGCATCGCCCTGTTCATTCCCGACGAGGGTGTGCTGTTCACGGGCGACGCGGTGGCCGCCTCGCCGGTCGACGGATCGGTCATGCCGGGCGTGTTCAACCTCGACCGCGCTCAACTCATGGAATCCCTCCACAGGCTGGCCGCGCTCGACGCGGAACTGGCCTGCTTCGGGCACGGCGAACCGGTGCTGGACGGTGCGTCGGCCGCCCTGAGGAGAGCGGCCGACGGCGAACCGTCCACCGGCTGACGGCAAGGACGGCAGGGCGGCGTGGAGCCGTCAGGCCGCCCGGCCCACGACCGGTACGCCGGCCTCCAGATACAGGGCGGCCCCCCGCTCCCGGGCCCGGAGCGCCCAGCGCAGCCGTTCGTAGCGCACCGGCGGCAGCATGCCTGCGGCCTCCTGCTCCGTCGCGAAGCGCCAGCCGCGCAGCTCCGGCCCCGGCAGCAGCACCCGGGCCGCCTCGGCGGGATCCAGCGTGCCCCCGTCGAAGAGCAGGCGCAGTCCGCCGTAGCCGGGCGGCGCCGGCCGCTCCCAGTCCACGACCAGCAGCCGCGGCACCTCCCGCAGCCGTATGCCGGTCTCCTCGGCCACCTCGCGCATCCCGGCCCGGGCGGGGGCCTCGCCGCGCTCGACCACACCGCCGGGGAACTCCCAGCCGGGCTTGTAGGTGGGGTCGACGAGCAGCACCCGGTCCTGCTCGTCGAAGAGCAGCACACCGGCGGCGAGGGTCTCGGCAGTGGGCTCGGGGGTCTGCACGATGTCGACGGGTCGTACGGCACCGCTGCCCACGGCGTCGGCGATGCGGACGGCGGTCTCGTACGGGGTGAGGCCGCTGGAGTCCACGAGGTGGGCGTCGGCGGTGAGCCAGGAGGCGAGGGCGGCACGGTAGGGCTCGAGGTGGTCGTACGCCCACTGCCGCTGCCGTATCTCGCCGTCGGGCAGGTCCGGCGGGAACTCGCGCCCGGCGACGCGCTCCCGCAGGATCGTTTCGGCCGGGGTGAGCAGCAGATGGCGTACGGGGATCCGCCGGGCGGCGAGACCGCCGAAGATCTCGTCGCGGTACTCCTGGCGCAGCAGGGTCATGGGAACGACGAGCGTGCCGCCCAACTCGGCGAGCATCGCGGCCGCCGTGTCGATCACGAGTCGGCGCCAGATCGGCAGATCCTGGAAGTCGCCGACCTCGGCGAGGTGCTTGGGCGGCAGCAGGTGCGGGAGTGCCGCGCCGATGACCTCGGGGTCGAAGAGCGTGCTGTTCGGGATCAGTTCGATCAGTTCCCGTGCGGTCGTGGTCTTCCCCGCACCGAACGCGCCGTTGATCCAGACGACGGTCACGGACTCCCCCTCTTCTGTTGGCCCCCTGTGGCTTGCCCGCTCCACCCTGCCACGGAAACCACGTCCAGTTGAGGGCGCGCATACGCCAGTGCCGGTGCCTCCCGCGAGGGTGACACCGGCACTTTCACCCGTGGCCCGGGGCTACTTCTTGCCCCGCGCGTTCTCCGCCACGGCGAGGGTGGCCTGGCTGACCAGGTGGTCGACATCGCCGAGCGTGTTGGAGAGTTTGAGGTCCCGGGCGGGCCCCTGGTCCACGGCGTGGGACGGGGTGACGGCGGCCACGACGAATCCGGTGGCGAGGGAGGCGATGGCGAGCATGCTGCGCTTCTTCATGCCCTGATCAACTGCCGAACCCTCCGGAGGGTCACGCGGATGACGCGGATTCGCCCCCGCCGGGCCCGCGGCGGTCCGGCACCGGGCCGTGAACGCCGCCGGCCGTGCGCTCAGACCCCCGCCGCCGTCGCGTCCGGACGGCGGGACAGTGCGGCCGCGGCGGCGCCGACCAGGCCCGCGTCCGTGCCCATCTGCGCCGGGGTGACCGTCAGCCGCTGGACGAAGGAGAGGGTCGCGTAGTCGGTGAGCGCCTTGCGCAGGGGCGTGAAGAGGATGTCGCCGGCCTTGCCGACGCCCCCGCCGATCACGGCGATGTCGATCTCCACCAGGGTCGCGGTGGCCGCGATCCCGGCGGCCAGGGCCTGCGCGGCCCGCTCGAAGGAGGCCACGGCCACCGGATCGCCGGCCCGGGCGGCGGCGGCCACCGCCGCGGCGGAGGTGTCCCCGTCGGGGCCCGGCCGCCAGCCCCGCTCCAGGGCCCGGCGGGCGATGTTGGGGCCGCTGGCCATGCGCTCGACGCAGCCGCGTGCGCCGCACGGGCACGGGTCGCCGTCGAGGTCGACGCTGATGTGCCCGATGTGCCCGGCGTTGCCGGTCGGACCGGGATGCAGCTGCCCGCCCAGCACCAGTCCGCCGCCGACGCCCGTCGAGACCACCATGCACAGCGCGTTGTCATGGCCGCGGGCGGCCCCCTGCCAGTGCTCCGCCGCGGTGATGGCCACCCCGTCGCCGATCAGCTCCACCGGCAGCCCGCCGGTGGCCGCGCGTACCCGCTCGACCAGCGGGAAGTCACGCCAGCCCGGCACGTTCACCGGGCTCACGGTGCCCGCCGAGGCGTCCACCGGGCCCGCGCTGCCGATGCCGACCGAGCCGGCCCGTCCCCACAGCGGGGAGCCGGCGAGATCGCCGAGCACTCCCTCGACGGCCCGCATGACCGTTTCTCCGTCCTGCTGGGCGGGGGTCGCGCGCTGGGCACGGGCCTGGATCCGTCCGTGACCGTCCACCAGCGCGCCGGCGATCTTGGTGCCGCCGATGTCGAGGGCCGCCACGAGGTCGGTGTACATCAGAGTCAGATCTCCCCGTTGATGCTCGAAAACCAAACAGACGCGGACCGGTCAGGCGGTGGGGGCGCAGGCCGGAGACAGCGAGGGACAGTCTGTCCGCATCTGACAACGTTGTCCAGGCTCTATGCTCGACGCCACATCCTCATACAGACCATCGAACGCCGCAGCCGCCCCTCCCAGAATTCCACGGACACAGGACAGGACACCGCATCGTGCCCGAGACCACCCGCCGCGCAGACCGCCTCACCGGGAACCGTTACGGCAACCGCCCGACGATGAAGGACGTGGCGGCCCGGGCCGGGGTGGGCCTGAAGACGGTGTCCCGGGTGGTCAACGGTGAGCCCGGCGTCACCCCGGACACCGAGCGCCGGGTGCAGGAGGCGATCGAGGCGCTCGGCTTCCGCCGCAACGACAGCGCGCGGGTGCTGCGCAAGGGCCGGACCGCCAGCATCGGCCTGATCCTGGAGGATCTCGCGGACCCCTTCTACGGCCCCCTCAGCCGCGCGGTCGAGGAGGTGGCCCGCGCCCACGGCGCCCTGCTGATCAACGGCTCCAGCGCGGAGGACCCGGAGCGTGAGCAGGAGCTGGCGCTGGCGCTGTGCGCGCGGCGGGTGGACGGCCTGGTGGTCATCCCGGCCGGCGACGACCACCGCTATCTGGAGCCGGAGCTGCGGGCGGGCGTGGCCACCGTGTTCGTGGACCGGCCCGCCGGGAAGATCGACGCCGACGTCGTCCTGTCCGACAACCACGGGGGCGCCCGCGACGGCGTGGCCCACCTGATCGCGCACGGCCACCGCCGGATCGGGTTCATCGGCGACATGCCCCGCATCCACACCGCGGCGGAGCGGCTGCGCGGCTACCGGGCCGCCATGGAGGACGCCGGGATACCCGTCGAGGACGCCTGGATGTCCCTCGGCGCGACGGATCCGGAGCGGGTGCGCCGGGCGGCCGAGGAGATGCTCTCCGGCCCCTCCCCCGTCACCGCGATCTTCACCGGCAACAACCGGGTGACGGTCACCGTGATCCGGGTCCTCGCCGAGCGGCCCCGTCCGGTCGCCCTCGTCGGCTTCGACGACATCGAGCTGGCCGACCTGCTCCAGCCGGGCGTCACGGTCGTCGCCCAGGACGCGGCCGCGCTCGGCCGGACCGCCGCCGAGCGCCTCTTCCGCCAGCTGGACGGCACCCTCGTCGCGCCGGAGCGCATCGAGCTGCCGACCCGGCTGATCACCCGCGGCTCCGGCGAGCTGCCGCCTGCCGACTGAGCCGGCGCGGGGCGCCGTCACGTGGCGGAGGCCGTCAGGTCGCCGCGGCGGGGCGCCGCGAAGCCCTCCAGGTCGGCCCGGGTCAGTCCGCTCAGCCGGGCCACCTCGGCGATGCCGAGGGCCCCGCAGTCCAGGCCGCGCAGCAGATAGCCGCTGAGGGCCTTGGCGGTGGCCGGCTCGTCCATGACGTCGCCGCCGGTCCGGTTGGCGTAGCGGGCGAGGCGGGCCGCGGCGTGCTCGAAGCCTTCGCGGTAGAAGGCGAAGACGGCGGCGTACCGGGTCGGGATGTGGCCGGGGTGCATGTCCCAGCCCTGGTAGTAGGCGCGGGCCAGGGCGCGGCGGGTGAGGCCGTAGTGCAGGCGCCAGGCGCTGTGGACCTTCTCGGCCGTGCCGACCGGGAGGACGTTGGTCGAGCCGTCCGAGACACGTACGCCGGTGCCCGCGGCCGCGACCTGCATGACCGCCTTGGCGTGGTCGGCGGCTGGGTGGTCGCTCGCCTGGTGGGCGGCGGAGACGCCGAGGCAGGCACTGTAGTCGAAGGTGCCGTAGTGCAGTCCGGTGGCGCGGCCCCCGGCGGCCTGGATCATCCGGGCGACGGTCGCGGTGCCGTCGGCGGCGAGGATGGACTGGCTGGTCTCGATCTGGATCTCGAAGCCGAGCCGGCCGGCCGCCAGCCCGTGGGCCTTCTCGAACGCCTCCAGCAGACGCGCGAACGCGCCGACCTGCTCGGCGTACGTCACCTTCGGCAGCGTCAGCACGAGCCCGTCGGGAAGCCCGCCGGCCTCCATCAGTCCGGTGAGGAAGACGTCGAGGGTGCGGATGCCCCGGTCGCGCACCGCGGCCTCCATGCACTTCATGCGGATGCCCATGTACGGGGCCGCCGTGCCGTCGCGGTACGCCTCGGCGATCAGACGGGCCGCGCGCGCGGCGGTCTCGTCCTCCTCGGCGTCCGGGCGGGGGCCGTAGCCGTCCTCGAAGTCGACACGCAGGTCTTCCACCGGCTCGCGCTCCAGCTTGGCGCGGACGCGGGAGTACACCGGCTCGGCGAGGTCGTCGGACAGGCCCAGCACCGCGGCGAAGGAGGCGGCGTCGGGGGCGTGTTCGTCGAGCGCCGCGAGGGCCCGGTCGCCCCACGAGCGGATGGTGCCGGCGTCGAAGACGTCGCCGGGGACGTACACCGTGTGGACGGGCTGCCGGGTGCCGGGGTCGCCCGGGTAGCGGCGCGCCAGCTCCGCGTCGACCGGCGCGAGGGAGGCGCTGATCTCCTCGCTGACGGCGCCCGCGAGGCTCGTGGCCACCTTCTCCTGCTGACCCATCCCACACCCTCCAATTTCCGCTCTACGGAATCAACAATCCGTTGAACGAAGTTATCGGGGGTGCTTCCCGCCGGTCAACACCCCCGCGAGGCCGGCCGGCACCGGTCGGGCTGTGTCCAGCATGCGCCGAGGCCCCCGTGACCGCGCCGGTCACAGGGGCCTCGTGGGGCGAGGGGGAGCTCAGCCCTTGCGGGCCTTGACCTCGTCGGTCAGCTGCGGGACGACGTCGAAGAGGTCGCCGACCACGCCGTAGTCGACCAGGTCGAAGATCGGGGCCTCGGCGTCCTTGTTGACGGCCACGATCGTCTTGGAGGTCTGCATGCCGGCGCGGTGCTGGATCGCGCCGGAGATGCCGTTGGCGATGTAGAGCTGCGGCGAGACCGACTTGCCGGTCTGGCCGACCTGGTTGGTGTGCGGGTACCAGCCCGCGTCCACCGCGGCGCGCGAGGCGCCGACGGCCGCGCCGAGGGAGTCGGCGAGCGCCTCGATGATCGAGAAGTTGTCGGCGCCGTTGACGCCGCGGCCACCGGAGACCACGATCGCGGCCTCGGTCAGCTCCGGGCGGCCCGTCGACTCACGCGGCGTACGGCCGGTGACCTTGGTGCCGGTGGCCTTCTCGGAGAAGGACACGCTCAGGGCCTCGACCGCACCGGCGGCCAGGGCGGCCTCCACGGCGGCCGAGTTCGGCTTGACCGTGATGACCGGGGTGCCCTTGCTGACACGGGACTTGGTGGTGAAGGACGCGGCGAACACCGACTGGGTGGCCACCGGGCCCTCGTCGCCGGCCTCGAGGTCGATGGCGTCGGTGATGATGCCGGAGCCGATGCGCAGCGCCAGACGGGCGGCGATCTCCTTGCCCTCGGCGGAGGACGGGACCAGCACGGCGGCCGGGGAGACGGCCTCGTGGGCGGCCTGCAGGGCGTCCACCTTGGGCACGACCAGGTAGTCGGCGTACTCGGACGCGTCGTGGGTGAGGACCTTCACCGCGCCGTGCTCGGCGAGCGTGGCGGCGGTGTCGGCGGCGCCGTTGCCCAGCGCGACGGCGACGGGCTCGCCGATGCGGCGGGCCAGGGTCAGCAGCTCGAGGGTGGGCTTGCGGACGGCACCGTCCACGTGGTCGACGTAGACGAGGACTTCAGCCATGGGATTGCTCTCCTGCGTAACGAAGTTGAGGGGCGGTCAGCGGGGGCGAGCCCTTAGATGAACTTCTGGCTCGCGAGGTACTCGGCGAGCTGCTTGCCGCCCTCGCCCTCGTCCTTGACGATGGTGCCGGCCGTGCGGGCCGGACGCTCGGCCACGGCCTCGACCTTGGTCCAGGCACCCTCCAGGCCGACTTCCCCGGCCTCGATGTCCAGGTCGGACAGGTCCCAGGACTCCACCGGCTTCTTCTTGGCCGCCATGATGCCCTTGAAGGACGGGTAGCGCGCCTCGCCCGACTGGTCGGTGACGGACACGACGGCCGGCAGGGCGGCCTCGAGCTGCTCGCTCGCGGCGTCGCCGTCGCGGCGGCCCTTGACCGTGCCGTCCTCGACCGAGACCTCGGAGAGCAGGGTGACCTGCGGGACGCCGAGACGCTCGGCGACCAGCGCCGGCACGACACCCATGGTGCCGTCGGTGGAGGCCATGCCGGAGATCACCAGGTCGTAACCGGCCTTCTCGATGGCCTTGGCCAGCACCAGCGAGGTGCCGATGGCGTCGGTGCCGTGCAGGTCGTCGTCCTCGACGTGAACGGCCTTGTCGGCACCCATCGAAAGAGCCTTGCGGAGCGCGTCCTTGGCATCCTCGGGGCCGATGGTCAGCACGGTGACCTCGGCGTCGTCCGCGTCCTCCGCGATCTGCAGCGCCTGCTCGACCGCGTACTCGTCCAGCTCGGAGAGCAGACCGTCCACGTCGTCGCGGTCGACGGTCAGGTCATCGGCGAAGTGCCGGTCGCCAGTGGCGTCGGGCACGTACTTCACAGTGACAACGATCCTCAAGCTCACGCCGGCTCTCCTACTGCATCGTCATTTCCGGGCTGCCTCTTGGAGGCAGCATAGGCGCCTCAAGCGGCCGATCCTGGTCGGGGCGTCCGCGCGCTCCGACCGAAATATTACTCGTCAGTACACCCAGTTCCTGCCCGCTAAGCAAGCGCTTTGAACTGTGACCTTCGCAACGCAGCGTAACCGGAATTCGACGTCGACGCAGGACGGCGGCGGCGTGCTCAATCCCGCAGTCCGTTGAAGCGGCCCTGGTGGTAGAGGAGGGGGCGGCCGGCGCCCGTGGAGTCGCCGAGGACCACCTCGGCCAGCACGATCCGGTGGTCGCCGGCCGGGACCCGGGCGACCACGCGGCAGACCAGCCAGGCGAGCACGTCGTCGAGCACGGGTACGCCCTCCGGTCCCTCGCGCCAGGCCGTGGGCGCACCGAACCGGTCGGCCCCGCTGCGGGCGAAGGTGGCCGCCAGGTCGCTCTGGTGCTCACCGAGTATGTGGATGCCGACGTGCTCGGACGTCGCCACGGCGGGCCAACTCGAGGCGCCGGTGCCGATCCCGAAGGAGACGAGCGGCGGCTCGGCGGAGACGGAGGTGAGGGAGGTGGCGGTGAAGCCGACCGGTCCCGCGGCGCCGCGCGCGGTGATCACCGCCACACCGGCGGCGTGCCGGCGGAAGGTGGAGCGCAGCAGGTCGGGGGAGGCGAGCCGATGGGCGCCGAGTTCGGGGGAGGCCGTCATGGAGCTGTCCTTCTGCGAGGGGGTTCGAGCAGGGTCGGGGCTGGTCAACAGCCCGGACAGCGCGCGCTCGCGGTGCGGGCCAGGTCGACGTGGACCCGCGCGAAGAGAAGGAGTTCGGTCGGCACAGGGTCAGGCTGACGACAGATGACACACACAGTCAAGTTCGGTCCGCGATCCGGGAGAAGGCTCACCCGGCCCCCAGGGGCCTCACACCGCCTCCCCGAGCGCCGCGATCACATCGGCCCTGCGCGGCTGTCCGGCGGCGCGCCGCACCACTCGCCCTTCGGCGTCCAGGACCAGAACGGTGGGCGTCTTGAGGATGTCCAGTGCCCGTACGAGGTCCAGGCGGGCCTCGGCGTCGATCTCGACGTGGGTGACGCCCGGCACCATCTCCGCGACCTCGCCGAGGACGCGCCGGGTGGCCCGGCAGGGGGCGCAGAAGGCGCTGGAGAACTGCACCAGCGTGGCCCGCGCGCCCAGTTCGCCGCCCAGCTCCGCCGCACCGAGCCGTCTGCCGTCGTCCCGCCCGCGCACCCTTACTCTCCCGCTCCGCCGCCTGTGCAGCACTCCGTAGGCGCTCGCCACGACGAGCACCGTCACGCACACCACCAGTCCGGTCATCATCGCCACAACCGTTCACGAGATCGCAAAGATTCCCGCCTCCCGGAGGAGTCGCCGTTGCGGAATGCTTCATTCATGGACATCGACGCGAGAGGACCGCGCTTCGGTGCGGCCGTGACGACCTTGGTGCTGGCCGTGGCGCTGATCACGCAAAGCCCCTGGATACTGGCCTGGCAGACCATGGCGTTCGCGCTCGGCGCGGCCGGCGGGGTCGGGCGGTCGCCGTACGGCGTGCTGTTCCGGACGCTGGTGCGGCCGCGGCTCGGACCGCCGACGGAGTTCGAGGCGCCCGAACCGCCGAGGTTCGCACAGGCCGTGGGGCTGGTCTTCGCCGGGCTCGGTCTGGTGGGCCTCACGGTGGGCCCGGCCTGGCTGGGGCTCGGGGCGACCGGAGCGGCGCTCGCGGCGGCCTTCCTCAACGCCGCGTTCGGCCACTGCCTGGGGTGCGAGATGTACCTGCTGCTGAAGAGGGTGACGGTACGACCGGAGTGACGAGGATCTCGCCGTGTCCGGGCACCAGGACTGGCTACCCGTCCGTTCTTCGGGCACGATCTGCGAGACACCGTAAACCTACGGCTGCGTAACTTTCCCGCCGGGAGCCCCTTCCCCGAGCAGAGCAGAAAGGGTCCACCCCGCCCATGGCAGAGCTGGTCTACCGTCCCGTCATCGGTCTCGCCAAGACGCTGTTCAAGGCCTGGGACCTGAAGATCGACTGCCAGGGGTCGGAGAACATCCCGCGCTCGGGCGGTGCGGTGCTGGTGAGCAATCACATCAGCTATCTGGACTTCATCTTCAGCGGCCTGGCCGCCCTGCCGCAGAAGCGCCTGGTGCGTTTCATGGCGAAGGAGTCCGTGTTCCGGCACAAGGTGTCCGGCCCGCTGATGCGCGGGATGAAGCACATCCCGGTGGACCGCCGGCAGGGTGAGGCCGCGTACGAGCACGCCCTGGACTCGCTGCGCTCGGGAGAGGTCATCGGAGTGTTCCCGGAGGCCACGATCTCGCCGTCGTTCACGTTGAAGAGCTTCAAGTCGGGTGCCGCCCGCCTGGCTCAGGAGGCGGGCGTGCCCCTCGTCCCGATGGCGGTGTGGGGCACCCAGCGGCTGTGGACCAAGGGGCAGCCGCGCAACTTCCGGCGCAGCCACACCCCGATCACCATCCGGGTCGGCGAGCAGGTCGAGGCTCCGCGCGACCAGTACGCGGGTGCCATCACCCGCCGTCTGCGCGAGCGCGTGCAGGAGGTGCTGGACGCCGCCCAGCGCGCCTACCCCGCGCGCCCCAAGGGCACGGAGGACTCCTGGTGGATGCCGGCCCACCTGGGCGGTTCGGCACCGACGGTGGAGCAGCTGCGGGCGGCCGAGGCGCACTGACCCGCCGCGTACCGGACTTCCGCGGCACTCAGAGGAGTTCACAACGGGCCGTGTCGCTTTGAAGGCTGCCGGGCAGCGTCCGCCACAGGTGCGGCCGGTCCGGGGCGGCCTTCAGGGCGCCGACGACGGCCGGATGCGGTTCGGCGTACAGGACCGGGTAGTCCACCTCGTGGGACGCGGGATCCGGGATCCAGGCCAGCCGCTCGCCGTCCAGGGAGAATTGGGCGTCCACGCCGGGCTTGTTGCCGCGCGGGTCCTGCCGGTGCCAGGCACCGTGGAAGCGCACGGCCACCAGGCCGTGCAGGACGTGGCCGCTGCCGTCGTCGTGCGTCAGCCGCTGGTAGCACAGCGCCGTGGGGATGTCCTCGGCGCGCAACAGGGCCGCCAGGGCGTGTGCCTTGGCGTGGCAGATGCCCGTGCGCAGCGCCAGCACGTCGGAGGCCCGCCAGGTGACGCGCGGGTCGTCCGCGTCGGCGGAATGCGGGACGGTGTCGCGCACGAACTCATATGCGACCTGTGCATAGGCATACGAATCCGCGACATCCTCGGCGAGGCGGGCGGCCGTCGCCCGCACGACTGGATGGTGATGGTCGATGACCTCGTCAGCGGCCAGATAGGCGGACAGGTCGGCGGTGTCCTGGATCAGCTCCATGCCCGCAGAGCATAGGTATGCGATCACCCGACAGTCAATGACTTTTCAGGTGACCGCATATCTATGCATAGATGGAGGCTAGCGCGCCATCTCCTCCTTGAGCGCGGCCACGAAGAGGTCGACGTCCTCCTCCGTGGTGTCGAAGGAGCACATCCAGCGCACATCGCCGGCGGCCTCGTCCCAGAAGTAGAACCGGAACCGCTTCTGCAGGCGCACGCTCACCTCGTGCGGCAGCCGGGCGAAGACGCCGTTGGCCTGCACCGGGTAGAGGATCTCCACTCCGTGGACCGCCCGGACGCCCTCGGCCAGCCGCCGGGCCATCTCGTTGGCGTGGCGGGCGTTGCGCAGCCACAGGTCCTTGGCGAGCAGCGCCTCCAGCTGCACCGACACGAAACGCATCTTGGAGGCGAGCTGCATGCTCATCTTCCGGATGTGCTTCATGTGCGAGACGGCGTCCTGGTTGATGACCACGACCGCCTCGCCGAACAGGGCGCCGTTCTTCGTGCCGCCGAGCGAGAGGATGTCCACGCCGACCGCGTTGGTGAAGGTCCGCATCGGCACGTCGAGGGACGCGGCGGCGTTGGCTATCCGGGAGCCGTCCAGGTGCACCTTCATGCCGTGCGCGTGGGCGTGCTCGCAGATCGCGCGGATCTCGCCGGGCGTGTAGAGCGTGCCCAGCTCCGTGCTCTGGGTGATCGACACGACCTGCGGCATGGCACGGTGCTCGTCCTCCCAGCCGAAGGCCTGCCGGTCGATCAGCTCGGGCGTGAGCTTGCCGTCGGGCGTGGGCACGGTGAGCAGCTTCAGACCGCCCATGCGCTCGGGGGCGCCGCCCTCGTCGACGTTGATGTGCGCGCTCTCGGCGCAGATCACCGCGCCCCAGCGGTCGGTGACCGCCTGGAGCGCGACGACGTTCGCGCCGGTGCCGTTGAAGACCTGGAAGGCCTCCGCCGTGGGGCCGAAGTGGCCGCGGACGATCCGCTGGAGGTTCTCGGTGTAGTCGTCCTCGCCGTACGCCACCTGGTGGCCGCCGTTGGCCAGGGCGATGGCCGCCAGCACCTCCGGATGGACCCCGGCGTAGTTGTCACTGGCGAAACCGCGGACCTCCGGGTCGTGATGACGACGCGCGTCGGTCCTGGGAGGGTTCACGGCTTCTCGGTCAGCCACAGACGGTTTCCGTTCACTTCGGCGGCGGTCTTGCTCCAGACGCCCTCGATGGCCTCGGCCAGGTCCTTGACGTCCGTGAAGCCCGCGAACTTCGCGTTGGGGCGTTCGGCGCGCATCGCGTCGTGCACCAGCGCCTTCACCACCAGGATGGCAGCCGCCGAGCGCGGCCCCTCCTCGCCCCCCGCCTTGCGGAAGCCGTCCGCCATGGCGAGCGTCCAGGCCTCCGCCGCGGCCTTGGCGGCGGAGTAGGCCGCGTTGCCGGCGGTCGGCTTCGACGCCCCGGCGGCGCTGATCAGCAGGTAGCGGCCGCGGTCGCTGCGCTGCAGGACGTCGTAGAAGGCCAGGGAGGTGTTCTGGACGGTGCGGACCAGCAGCTTCTCCAGCAGCTCCCAGTCGGCGAGATCGGTCTCGGCGAAGGTGGCGCTGCCGCGCCAGCCGCCGACGAGGTGGACCAGGCCGTCGATGCGGCCGAACTCCTTCTCGGTGCGGTCGGCCCAGGCACGGGTGGAGTCCAGGTCGAGCAGGTCGACCGTCTCACCCGTGACCGTGGCGCCGCCGCCCGCGTAGCGGGCCGCGTCCACGGCCTCCGCGAGGCGCTCGGGGTTGTTGTCGGCACCGACGACGATCGCGCCCGCCTCGGCGAGCCGGACCAGCGCGGCGTGCCCGGCGGGTCCGCCCGCACCGGCCACCGCGATCACCGCACCACTGAGAGACCCGTTCCCCACCATGTTCTTCCCCTCTTGAGCAGTGTCGTTCAGGCGGTCGCTCACGCGGCGACCCGCTCGGCGCCGTCCGCGGTGATGCCCTTGGTGGAGGCGATCACGTTCTTCAGCTTCTTGGACAGGGCCTCATAGAACATGCTCAGCGGAAACTCGTCCGGAAGCACGTCGTCGACGAGCTTGCGCGGCGGCTGGGTCAGGTCCAGGGCGTCCGGGCCCTTGGCCCACTTGGAGCCGGGGTGCGGGGCCAGGTAGGTGGCGACCAGCTCGTAGCCGGCGAACCAGTGCACCAGCTTGGGGCGGTCGATGCCGTCCTTGTACAGCTTCTCGATCTCGGCGCACAGCTGGTTGGTGACCTGCGGGGCGCGCTCCCAGTCGATGGAGAGCTTGTTGTCGGTCCAGCGGACGACGTCGTGCTTGTGCAGGTAGGCGAAGAGGAGCTGACCGCCGAGGCCGTCGTAGTTGCGGTTGCGGTCGCCGGTGACCGGGAAGCGGAACATGCGGTCGAAGAGCACCGCGTACTGCACGTCGCGGGCCTGCGGGACGCCGTCCGCCTCGAGCTTCACGGCCTCCTTGAAGGCGGTGAGGTCGCAGCGCAGCTCCTCCAGGCCGTACATCCAGAACGGCTGGCGCTGCTTGATCATGAACGGGTCGAACGGCAGGTCGCCGTGGCTGTGGGTGCGGTCGTGGACCATGTCCCAGAGCACGAAGGCCTCTTCGCAGCGCTTCTGGTCGTGGACCATCGCGGCGATGTCCTCGGGCAGCTTCAGGCCCAGGATGTCCACGGAGGCGTCGGTGACCCGGCGGAAGCGGGCGGCCTCGCGGTCGCAGAAGATGCCGCCCCAGGAGAACCGTTCCGGCGCCTCGCGCACGGCGATGGTCTCCGGGAACAGGACGGCGGAGTTGGTGTCGTAGCCGGCCGTGAAGTCCTCGAACTTGATGCCACAGAAGAGCGGGTTGTCGTACCGGGTGCGCTCCAGTTCGGCCAGCCAGTCCGGCCAGACCATGCGCAGCACGACCGCCTCGAGGTTGCGGTCGGGGTTGCCGTTCTGGGTGTACATCGGGAAGACGACCAGGTGCTGCAGGCCGTCCGCCCGGCCCGCCGCGGGCTGGAACGCCAGCAGGGAATCCAGGAAGTCCGGTACCGGGAAGCCCTCCTCCGCCCAGCGGCGCAGGTCCTTGACGAGCGCCTCATGGTAGGCCGCGTCGTGCGGGAGCAGCGGGGAGAGCTGCTCGACCGACTCGACGACACGGCGCACGGCGGCCTCGGCGCCGGCACGCTCCGGGGCGCCCTCGGCCTCGAAGTCGATCGATCCGTCCTTGGACTGCCATGGCCGGATCTGCTCCACGGCATCCTTGAGCACGGGCCAGGCCGGGTGCTCAACCACCCTGGTCAGCGAAGGAACCTGCTCCTTCGTAGCCGCCTGCACAAGAATTTCCGTCATGTCCCATCCTCCACGGGAGAACCTCGCGTATGCACACCGTACGCATACCCGGTTTCTCCCAGCAAGAGGCAGCTCGGGAAATTATTCTGCGCAACCCCATGGTCACCGTTGTTTTTCCTGCCTGAAACCGTGATGACGGTCACTTTCGTTGAGCACCGGAGTCTTGTAACGAGCTGCGGACACCGCTCGGATCCGGCCGGTCAACTCCCGGGGGACGCGCCCACGCCCGGGTGACGGCACGGGCGGATACGAGCCAGTCGCCGCACGCCCCGCACTCCGATCCCCCGCGCAGGTGCGGGTTCATCCCGGGACCCGGCCGTTAGGCTGCGACTCTGCCGCGTGGACAGCGACGCCCTTCCGGGTCCACGGGCGCCGAGCCGCCGTCGACGGAAGCGAGTTGAACCTTGAACTTCCTTACCATCGGTCACCGCGGGGTCATGGGTGTGGAGCCCGAGAACACCCTTCGTTCCTTCGTCGCCGCGCAACAGGCCGGCCTCGACCTGATCGAACTCGATCTGCACCTGAGCAAGGACGGCGCCCTGGTCGTCATGCACGACGCGGAGGTCGACCGCACGACCGACGGCACGGGGCCCATCGCCGAGATGACCCTCGCGGAGCTGCGCGCCCTGGACGCGGGCCGCGGGGAGCACGTGCCGGTCTTCGAGGAGGTCTTGGACGCGGTACGGACACCCTTGCAGGCCGAGATCAAGGACGTGGCGGCGGCCCGGGCGCTGGCGGAGGTCATGCACCGGCGGGACCTTGTCTCCCGGGTGGAGGTGTCCTCGTTCCACGACGAGGCCATCGCCGAGATCGCCCGGCTGGTGCCGGGCGCGCGCACCGCGCTCATCGCCAGCCGCTACGGCACCGACGTGGTGGACCGCGCCAGGACGGCTGGGGCCGCGACCGTCTGCCTCAACATCCGGCGGCTGAGTCTGGAGGTCGTCGAGCAGGCGCGGGCGGCCGGTCTGAACATCATCGGCTGGGTGGTCAACACGCAGGACCAGCTGCGGCTCGTCCGGGCGCTCGGACTGGACGGAGCGACCACCGACTACCCGGAGATCAAGCGCACCGGCCGCTTCACCGCGTGATCCGGCGCGCCGACTCCCCTGTGAACGTCACACCAGCGGCTTGACCAGCAGCTCGAACCGGAGGTCGTCGCGCTGCGGGATGCCGAAGCGCTCGTCGCCGTACGGGAACGGGGTCGTCCGACCCGTGCGGCGGTAGCCGCGGCGCTCGTACCAGGCGATCAGATCCTCGCGGGCCGAGATCACCGTCATGTGCATCTCGGTGACACCCCAGGTCGCGTGCGCCTGGCGCTCCGCCTCCGCGATGACGGACTTGCCGAGGCCCGCGCCCTGGAGGGTGGGGCTGACCGCGAACATGCCGAAGTAGGCGGCGTCGCCGCGGTGCTCGAGTTGGCAGCAGGCGACGATCCGGCCGCCCTGCTCGACGGTCAGCAGCCGGCTGTCCGGCGCCTTGATGACCTCCAGCACGCCCTCGGGGTCGGTCCGCTGCCCCTGGAGGATGTCCGCCTCGGTGGTCCACCCGGCCCGGCTGGCGTCGCCCCGGTACGCCGACTCGATGAGCGCGACCAGTGCGTCGACGTCGGCGTCACCGGCGTCGCGGAACGTCAGTGCGGTGGCGGCGGTTTCCATGGGGCGGGCTCCGATCTCGGGCGCTGCTGAAGCAGGACGAGGGTAACCCTGCCACTAAGCTCCGGATGCATGGTGCATGTACTCAGCAGCCGGACACTTCTGCGCCCCACCGACCCCGAACGCTCCCGCGCCTTCTACGGGGAGCGGCTGGGTCTGGCCGTCTACCGCGAGTTCGGCACGGGCCCCGAGCGCGGGACCGTGTACTTCCTCGGCGGCGGCTTCCTGGAGGTCTCGGGGCGCTCCGAGACCCCGGCGCCGCCGGAGGTTCGGCTGTGGCTGCAGGTGGCGGACGTGGCCGCGGCGCACGAGGAACTACTGGCCAAGGGCGTCGAGATCGCGCGGCCCCCGGTGAAGGAGCCGTGGGGCCTGGTCGAGATGTGGATCGCCGACCCGGACGGCACCCCGATCGTGCTGGTGGAGGTCCCCGCGGACCATCCGCTGCGCCACCGGCCCGGAATCTAACCCTTGCCGCCCACTGTGAGCAGATGGCCGCTGACGCCGAGCAGCGAGGGCACGCGCTCGGTCCGCCGCAGCGCGCGCAGGACCAGCTCACGGGCCCCGGGGTCGTCGAGCCGCCCGGAGATGTCGCCCATCAGCCAGGCGGCGCCCTCCACGCCGTACTGCCCGTGCGCGGTGAGGCCCGCCGCGGCGAACTCGGCGGGCACGTCCGCGGGCTCGTGGAAGTAGGCCGTGGTGAACAGCGACTTCGCCCCGGCGACGGGCCGCATCCGGCCGTCCCGGGCCGAGTCGTCGATCTGCGGCCGCCGGTCGGGGTCGAAGTACAGACCGGTGGCTAGGTTGTCGTGTACTCCCGCGTACCGGTTGATGGTGGCGGCCACCACCAGTCCGCCGGGGCGCAGCACGCGGTGGGCCTCGGCGAGGGCCCGGATCCGGTCCTCGCGTTCGGGCAGGTGGTAGGAGGGGGCCGAGGAGCATGACCACGTCCACGGACGTGTCCGGCGCGTCCAGGGCACGGGCGTCGCCGAGGCGGGCGGTCACTCCGGGCAGCCGGGCCGCCCGTTCGACGTGCAGGGGCACCGGGTCGACCAGGTCCACCGCGTACCCGTCGGCGGCGAGCCACTGCGCGTGCACACCGCTGCCGCCTCCGACGTCCAGGACGCGCGCCGGAGCGGGCGGCAGCAGCCGGCGCAGCACGTCCTGGGTGCGCCACAGCTCCAGGCGTCCGGCGCCGGAGCGCAGCCTGCCGTCCTCGCCGTCCCGGCCGTAGTACTCCGCGATCTCCTCGGCCAGTACGGGAGACCCGGCCACTGTCGTCTCGTCCGCGTCCATGCCCGCACCCCGACCGACCGCCGTCGGGGGCGGCAAGCGAATTGCGCGCGCCGTAGGACTTCAGCGAGTGGTTCGCGCGCCGTGGGAATTCCGCGGGGGCCGCTCCGATGGCCGCTGTCAGTGGTGGGGGCTAGCTTCGAGAGAGATCCCGCTGTGCCGCGTGGCGTGCTCCGCGGGCGGGTCGTGAGCGGGTACGGGGAAGGAACCGCCATGAAATTCGACAAGCCGGTGATCGGCGGCCCCTGCTGGACCGAGCTGGGGACCAGCGATCTGGAGGGCGCCAAGCGGTTCTACACGGAGCTGTTCGGCTGGCGGCCGGAGACGGACCCGCGGCAGGAGGCGGGCGGGTACACGGTGGCGCACCTGGGGGACGCAGCGGTGGCCGCGCTCAGCCCGCTGTACCAGGAGACCCAGCCGGTCGCCTGGAACGTGTCGTTCGCGGTGGCGGACGCGGACGACGCCGCACGGCGGGTGGCGGAGGCGGGCGGGACGGTGGTCCTCGGCCCGATGGACGTCTTCGACGCGGGCCGCTTCGCGGTGGCCCTGGATCCGGCGGGTGCGGCGTTCCAGCTCTGGCAGGCGCGGGGCTTCCAGGGCGCCGGTCTGTTCAACGCGCCCGGCACGCTCGGCTGGGTGGAACTGGCGACCCGCGAGCCCGACCGGGCGCGGGACTTCTACACCACGGTCTTCGGCTGGAGCGCCAACGCCTCGCAGTGGTACACGCAGTGGGCCGTCGGCGGGGAGGACTTCGGCGGGATGGCCGACATGGGCGACCGGTTCCCGCCCGAGGTGCCGGCCCACTGGATGCCGTACTTCGCGGTGGCCGACGTGGACGCGACGGCCGAGGTCGCGCGCGAGGCCGGCGGCGACGTCGTCGTGGCGCCCGCGTCGGTGCCGGACGGCCCGCGCATCGCGGTGCTGCGGGACCCGCAGGGCGCGGCGTTCGGTGTGCACCGGGCCGGTGAGGAGGGCTGAGCGGCGGGTTCCGCGTGCTCAGGCGTGCAGGGGGCCCATGCGGCCCTCCAGACGGCTGAGCAGGGCGCCCAGGAGCGCGGCCAGTTCGTCCTGGCCCTCGGGGGCGAGGACGGACAGCACGGCCGTCTCGTAGGCGAGCTGCTCGGGGAGGATGCCGTCCACGAGGTCGCGGCCGGCGTCGGTCAGGCGGAGGTGGGCGACACGGCGGTCGCGGGTGTCGCCGCGCCGCTCGATCAGCCCGCGCTCGGTGAGCTGCTTGAGCCGCTTGGTGACGGCGGCTCCCGAGGAGAAGGTCTCCCGGGCCAGCTCACCCGGGGTCAGCTCGTGGCCGGTGCGGCGCAGCGCGCCGAGCAGGTCGAACTCGGGGCGGCTGAGTCCCGCACGGCGCAGCGGGGCGTCTTCGGCCTGCTGGAGGAGGGCGGCACAGCGGTTGATCCGTCCGATGACCTCCATGGGCCCGGTGTTCAGCTCGGGGTGCACGGCCCGCCACTGCCGGACGACGGAGGCGACGGTGTCACCCTCACCGCTTCCGGCGTCCCGCCGTCCCCGCTCGGCGTCGCCCTCCCCCCTGTCCCCGGCAGCCTGCCCGGCCTCGCTCGCGGCGGTCAAAGGCTGCTGTTCGCCTTCGCCCACGGCAGCCCGGCGCTGCTCGCGCTGTCCTGCCTCGCTCGCCGCGGCCCGGCGCTCGCGCCCGGTCCCGTCCGCTGCGGCCCGAAGTTCCCGACCGGCCTCGCCCCCGGTCCCCGGGCGGCCGCCCGCCCGGGCGGACGGGGCCGTCGAGCGCTCCTCGGCCGCGTCCTGCCCGGCGTCGGGCGCTCCGCCCGTCCCGGCGCCGCCCGCGGCCGACCGGGCCCGCGCCTGCGGAGCCCCGGCTGCCGACAGGGCCTCGGTCGCGCCGCCTCCAGGACCAGGCCGATCGGCCTCCCCGGCGGCACTGGCGCCCATCGGGCCCGGCCCGGTCCTACCGGCGCCGCCCGACTCCCTCCGGCCGCCCGCCGCAGGGGCCCCGGTCCCCGTCCCCGTCGGTGCGCCGGCCTGGGTGTGCGCGGCCGGCGGTCGTCCGTTCGTCGGGGTCATGGCCGTGCGTCCTCCGTCGTGGTGCCCGTGTCCTGCGCCAGGGGGGCGAGCCCCCGGCGTCGTACCGTCGCGGCGAGCGTACGGTGTCCGGACTGCTCGGCGAGCACGACCCGCTCCTCGGGCAGGGCGCGCTGCCACCACTCGCCGGAGGCCGCGTCGGCCGTGGCGCGCAGGTCGACCAGGGCGGCGGCCAGGGCACGCCGGGCACTCTCCAGGGCGCGGGGCGCCGGGTGCGGCCCGGCGAGCAGCCGCGCGGCGTTCTCGCGGGCGCGTTCCGCCGCGGTCAGCGCGTGTTCCAGACGGTCGCCCGCGCGCCGGTTGGTGACGGCGACGGCCGCGACGAAGCCGACCAGCGCGCCGACGAGGGTGTCGGCGACGCGCTCGCCGATGAGCTGACCAGGGTCCTGGGTACGGGCGAACTCGGTGATGAGCAGCGCCATCGGCGTGACGCAGACGGTGCCGAGCCAGTAGTTGCGGCTGATCAGCGCCTCGGCGCCGAAGTTGAAGGCGAGGCAGGTCAGCACCAGGGCCGCCGGGTGGAGGTGCGCCAGCGGCGCCACCGCGGCGAAGACGAGGACGCCGAGGAGGTTGCCGACCACGCGCTGGACGCTCCGGTTCCAGGTGAGGGTGACGTTGGCCTGGTAGAGGGAGGCCGCGGTGACCAGCGCCCAGTAGGGGCGGCCGACGCCGAGTGCCAGGGAGGCGTACCCGGCGAGGGCGCAGCCGATCGCGGTGCGCGCGGCGATGGGTGCGAGCGGGGCGAGCCGGTGCCGCAGCGGGCGGCGCGGGGTGGCGAGTTCGGTGTCCACACCGAGCAGTTCGTCGGCCGACTCGCGCGGGAACTCCACCCGCGGGATCCGGCCGGTGCCCCGCAGCTCGCGGGCCCAGAGGCGCAGTCGCCCGGGGTCGGTGTCCGCGGGGGCGGCGAGCGCGACCTCGGCCCGGACGAGGAGCCGTTCGAGGGCGCGCCGGGTGCGGTCAAGGCGGGTGCCGCCGGCCAGCAGGGACTGCCAGGCGGCGTGCACGGCGGCGGCGGTGGCGGCGCGGGACCTGGCGTGGCCCTCGACGGTGCCGCCGGTCTCGGCGTACGCGGCGGCCGCGGTCAGGGCCTGCGCGGTGGCCCGGCGTTCGGGGCCGTGCGGGCGCAGCAGCCCGGGTGCCATGCCGACCAGCCAGGCCCAGACGCCCGCGAGCAGGGCCAGTGCGACGTGGCCGGGCACCTGGCCGAGGCTCTGCGGCACGAAGAGGGAGGCGGAGCTGATGAAGGCGAGGATCACGTTTCCCGGCGGCCCGATGCGGGTGACGTCGCAGACCGCCTTCTGCACGGCTGCCATGAGGGCGCCCACGGTGACCAGGATGACCGCGCTGGTGGTGAGCGAGGCCGCGACCAGGGCGAGGGCCAGGCCGCCGACCATGCCGAGCACGACCCAGGCGAGGACGCGGGCCCGGGCGGCGTAGGGCCGGTTGTGGCCGTAGAGCGCGCAGAGCGAGCCGGCCATCGAGTACACCGCCAGATCGAGGCGGCCGAGGGCCAGCAGGATCAGATTGGGCGGAGCGGTGGCCACGACCACGCTCAGCGCGGGCTTGAACCAGATGTCGGAGGGCCGCCCCAGGCGGAGCACGCCGGCGAGGGGGAGACGGAGTCGGGTCGCACTGCTCATGCCTATTAATTTAGCATGTGTTTTACTAGTAAATCATCCGGGTCTCCCCTCGCTCACCTGCTGTGCTCCGGTGAACGCTCCCCGCGTACACCCTTGCGCTTGCGTGCGCGCCGCATGCCGTGGGCATCGCATCCCTCGACCGACCGTCGAGCGGGGGGGGTGCGCGTGCACGGACCGGGTTCGCCGGCCTGGCTGCTGGTCGCGCTGTGCGCGGCCACCGGCGCCTACTGCCTGCTGCGGATGCGCAGCGGTGTCGAGGAGCAGCGCCGGGCCGCGGGCGACGAGGCGCTGATGGGGTTCGGCATGGCCGCGATGGCCGTGCCCGCGACGGTGTTCAGCCCGCCGGGGTGGGCATGGCCGCTGTACGCGGCCGTGTTCGCGGCGGCCGCGCTGCGCGCCCTGTGGACCGCGCGCACCGGACCGCACCATCTGCACCATCTGGTGGGGACGGCGGCGATGGTCTACATGTCCCTCGCCATGGCGGCCTCCCCCGCCTCGCACCACCACGCGCACACCGGTGCCGGAGTGCCGCTGGTGACGGGCTCGCTCCTGCTCTACTTCACCGGTTATGTGCTGCTGGCGGGCGCCCGCCTGGTGCCCTCGGCCGTCCCGGCGGGAGGCGCGGCGGGGGTGCGCTGGGGCGACCGTCCGGAGCTGGCACGGGCGTGCCGGCTGTCGATGGGGATCGGCATGGTCGCCATGCTGCTGACGATGTGAGCCGCCCGGCGGCACGGAGGACATGACGGCCCTGGCCGCCCGGTGGCCCGAAGGGCACGAGCGTTGCCTGCGTCACTTCGGCCCCGAGGACCGACCCGTGGGCCGCGGTGCGCTCATAGGGTGCTGCCCATGATGGTCCCCGCGGCCCTGCTGCTGCTCGGCGCCCTGACCGCCGTCGTCGGCCCGCGGCTGCTCGCCCGGGCGGACTGGCCCGACCGGGAGCCGGTGGTCGCCCTGTGGGCGTGGCAGTGCGTGGTGGCGGCCGTGCTGCTGTGCTGCGCGCTGTCGATGACGCTCAGCGCGGCCGCGGCCTGGCAGGCGGTACGCGGCCATGTGTTCGGTACGGCTCCGCGCGCGGTGGTGGACGCGTACGCCCTCGGCACGGCCGGCCCCTGGGCGGCGCCGATCGCGGTGACGCTGGCCTGCGGCGGGCTGTGGAGCCTGGCGATGCTGGTGCGCCAGGTCGTACCGGCCCGCTCGCGACGGCGGGTGCGCCGGGCCGAACTTCTTGTGCGGGCCCCGCTGTTGCCCGGCGAGGAGCCGGCGGGTGGTCGGCTGGTGGTGCTCGAGGGCGAGCGGCCCGACGCCTGGTGGCTGCCCGGTACGGCGCCCCGGCTCGTCGTCACCACGGCCGCCCTCACCCGGCTGAAGGGGCGTCAACTGGACGCTCTCCTCGCCCATGAGCAGGGGCACGCCCAGGCCCGGCACGACTGGCTGCTGCACTGCTCGACGGCGCTGGCGGACGGTTTCCCGCAGGTACCGGTCTTCGCCGCGTTCCGCGCCGAGATGCACCGCCTGGTCGAGCTGGCCGCCGACGACATGGCCTCCCGGCGCTTCGGCCGGCTGACGACCGCGCTCGCGCTGGTCGGACTCAACGAGGACCGGGGCGTGTTCGGGCCCTGCCCGACTCCGCAGGCGCACGTACCGCAGCGGGTGCACCGGCTGCTCACTCCCCCGGACCGCCTCCCGGCCCTGCACCGGCTGCGCCTGACCGCGACGGCGGCCCTGGTGCCGGTGGTCCCGGTCCTGGTGGCCTTCGTACCGGGCCTGCGGGCACTGGGCTAACGGCCGGCCCTGACATCCCGGCACCCCGGCACCCCGGCACCCCGGCACCCCGGCACCCCGGCACCCCGGCACCCCAGAGCATCCGCCGTTCCCCGATGAGCGACCCGGCGCCCGGGACGGTGGCCGTTGGGCCGTCCCTTCGACGAAGATCGCAGCATGCGCCGCCAGCCGACCCAGTCCCCGCCCCGCACACCGCCCCACCGCACCGCGGCCCGCGTGGCCGCCGCCCTCGCCGTCTGCTGCGCGCTGCTGCTGGCGGTCGTCGTGCTGCGGTGGCGTCCGCTGCTCGTCCTGGACGGCGACATCTCCATCACCACCCACCGCTGGGCGGTGAGCGATCACGGTGTCACGCACGCATTCCGCGTTCTCACGGACTGGGTCTGGGATCCGCTGACCATGCGCCTGGTGTGCGCCGCCGCGGCGGTGTGGCTCGGGTGGCGCCGCGCGGCCTGGTGGACGGCGCTGTGGCTGGCGGTCGCCGTGGCGCTGGCGACGATCCTGCAGCAGGGAGTGAAGACCGCCGTCGGGCGGCCCCGGCCGGCCTGGCCGAACCCCGTCGACAGCGCGCACTACGCGGCCTTTCCCTCCGGCCACGCCATGACGGCCACCGTCGTCTGCGGACTCCTGCTGTGGCTGCTGCACCGCCGCGGCGCCGGCCGGGCCCTGTGGCGTACGGCCGTCGCCGCGGCCGCCGTCTCGGTGGCCGGTGTGGGCCTGACCCGGGTGTGGCTGGGCGTCCACTGGCCCTCGGACGTGCTGGGCGGCTGGCTGCTGGGGGCGCTGGTGGTGGCCGTCGCCGTGGCGGTCTACGAGTGGCCGAGGGACGGCCGGACGGGCCCGACGCCCGGGTAGAGTCCGGCACATGGCTGCCGTGCTCTTCGATTTCTCCGGGACCCTGTTCCGTGTCGAGTCCACCGAGTCCTGGCTGAGTGCCGTGCTGGACGAGGCCGGACTCGCGCTCACCGGCCCCGAACTCAAGGAGGCCGCCGCCGCGTTGGAGGCGGCGGGCGCGCTGCCGGGCGGGGCGGACCCGGTCGCGGTGCCGGAGGAACTGGCCGGGCTGTGGGCCGTCCGGGACAAGAGCGCCGAGCAGCACCGGGCCGCGTACACCGGGCTGTGCCGGCGTGTGCCGCTGCCCGGCCCCGCGCTGCACGACGCGCTGTACGAGCGGCACATGTCCCCCGCCGCCTGGTCGCCGTACCAGGACGCCGCCGACGTGCTGAGCACGCTGCGCGAGCGCGGGATCGGCGTGGGCGTGGTCAGCAACATCGGCTGGGATCTGCGCCCGGTCTTCCGCGAGCACGGCCTCGACGCGTACGTGGACGCCTATGTGCTGTCGTACGAACACGGCGTGCAGAAGCCCGACCCGCGGCTGTTCTCGGCCGCCTGCGAGGAACTGGGCGCCGAGCCGCGTCAGGTGCTGATGGTCGGGGACGACAGAACGGCGGACGGCGGAGCGGCCGCGTTGGGCTGCCGCGTGCACTTCGTGGACCATCTGCCGGTGGCACAGCGGCCGGACGCGCTGCTGCCGGTCCTGGATCTGGTCGGCTGACCGGACCTCCGGGCTCCGGCGCTGCCCCGGCCGACCGGGACCCCGGTTCCCGGCGCCGCCCGGGCCGGCATGTTCACGCCGCCCGCCTGAGACGATCCCCCGCGTCGCCCCAGACGGACGGCAGCTCTGAACAGACTCCGCGCACGGCGGAGCCCCTGCGTCCGAGTATAGTTGGCTGGCAGCCAGTCAACGCAGGAGTTACAGGATGTCCCCGCGCAGCGCCTCGGTCAATGAAGAGTTGCGGCGGCGTTCCCGGGAGCGGCTGCTGCAGGCCGCGGTCGAACTGGTCGACGAGCACGGGTTTGAAGCCACCACGCTGGCCGACATCGCGGATCGAGCGGGTTCGGCGCGCGGCCTGGTGTCGTACTACTTCCCCGGCAAGCGGCAGCTCGTGCAGTCGGCCGTGCACCGGCTGATGCACCGCACGCTGGAGGAGGCGCTGGAGCGGGAGCCACGGACCGAGGACGGCCGCGAGCGCCTCGCCCGGGCCATCGACGCCATCCTGGGCCTCGCCCACGACCGCCCGGTGCTCATGCGCCAGCACATGGCCGGACTGCTCCAGGCCGAGGGCTTCGTGCAGTGCCCCGAGCAGCGGCGGCTGTCCGAGCTGCTGAGCGACACCGTCGGCCGGTACGGCTCGGCGGACGTGACGGCCGACTACCCGATGCTGCGGGCCACGCTGATGGGGGCGGTGTTCGCGGCCCTGGTGCCCGGGGTGCCGATGCCGGTCCCGGCGCTGCGGGCCGAGCTGTTCAAGCGGTACCGGCTCGACTGGGAGCTGGGCACGCCGCCGGGCAGCGGCACGGACGCCGCGGCGGCCCGGTGCCAGGACCTGTCGCGCTTCTTCGCGACCGAGGAGCGGGCCGAGCAGGCATCATCCCGGGAGCCGACCGAGTAGGCGGCACCTGGGCAGCCGACCGAGTAGGCGGCACCTGGGCAGCCGACCGAGTAGGCGGCGTCCAGGAAGCCGGCCGAGTAGGCGGCGTCCAGGAAGCCGGCCGAGTAGGCGGCGTCCAGGAAGCCGGGCGAGTAGGCGGCGTCCGGGAAGCCGGCCGAGCGGGCGGCACCAGGAGCCGGTGTCGCCGTGCGGACCCGCGTCCTGGTCACCCTCCCGGCCCCTGCCGCCCCGGGCCGGGCGGTGCCATGCTGGAACCGTCCGCACACTCTTCTCCTTCGGGGCAAGGAGTACCGCCGTGCTGCGTGTCGCCGTCGTCGGTTCCGGGCCGAGCGGGTGCTACACCGCCCAGAACCTGGTCCAGCTCGATCCCGAGGTCCACGTGGACGTGCTGGACCGGCTGCCGTGCCCCTACGGCCTGGTGCGGTACGGCGTCGCCCCGGACCACGAGAAGATCAAGTCCCTGCAGGGCAGCCTGCGCGCGGTGCTGGAGCACGACCGGGTGCGGTTCCTCGGCGGGATCCGGGTGGGCGGCCCGGGCGGGCTGCCCGTGGAGCGGCTGCGGGAGCTGTACGACGCGGTCGTGTACTGCGTGGGCGCCGCGACCGACCGCCGGCTGGGCATCCCCGGCGAGGAGCTGCCGGGGAGCTGGTCGGCGACGGAGTTCGTCTCCTGGTACAGCGCCCATCCCGACGCGGCGGACGCCGGGTTCGTGCGCGGGGTGCGGTCGGCCGTGGTCATCGGGGTGGGCAACGTGGCCGTGGACGTCACGCGGATGCTGGCGCGGGGCCCCGGCGAGCTGCGTCCGACGGACATGCCGCAGGCGGCGCTGGACGCGCTGGCGGCGAGCGAGGTCGCCGAGGTCCACATGGTCGGCCGGCGCGGTCCCTCGCAGGCCCGTTTCACCACCAAGGAGC
The DNA here is from genome assembly GCF_042884245.1 of Streptomyces sp. NPDC058145. NCBI lineage: Bacteria > Bacillati > Actinomycetota > Actinomycetes > Kitasatosporales > Streptomycetaceae > Streptomyces > Streptomyces sp. NPDC058145. Next base: position 351,038 of record NZ_JBHVUH010000003.1, read on the forward strand.
TGCGCGAGCTGGGCGGCCTGCCCGGCACCGAGGTGTCGGTGGACGCGGGCGAGCTGGCACTCGATCCCGGGTGCGCCGACCCGGCGGCGCTGCCGGCCGTGCAGCGCCGCAACGTGGAGGCGCTGCGCGGGTGGACGGCGGACCAGCCCGGCCGGGCCGTCCGCCGGATCCGGCTGCGGTTCTTCCTGCGGCCGGTGGAACTGCTCGCGCGGGACGGCCGGGTGGGTGCCGTGCGCTTCGAACGGACCGCGCCGGACGGCCACGGGGGCGTGACGGGCACGGGCCGCTTCGAGACCGTGGCGGCACAGTTGGTGCTGCGGTCGGTCGGCTACCGCGGAGTGCCGCTGGACGGGCTGCCGTTCGACGCCGCGAGCGGCACCGTGCCGCACCGGCAGGGCCGCGTGCTGCGCGAGGGCGCCACCTCACCGGGCGAGTACGTCGCCGGATGGATCAAGCGCGGTCCTACGGGGGTCATCGGCACCAACCGGCCGTGCGCCAAGGAGACGGTCACCTCCCTGCTCATGGACGCGCCCGCGCTCGTGGGCGACCGGATGCCCGACGACCCGCTCCCGGCGATGCGGGCGGCCGGGATCGAGCCGGTGCCGTGGACGGGCTGGCTGGCCATCGCGCGCGCCGAGGCGGAGCTGGGCGCGCGGCTGGGGCGGGGCGTGGTCAAACTGCCCGACTGGGACGCCCTGCTGGCGGCGGCCCGCACCGCGTAGCGGAGTCGACGGCGCCCGGGTGGGCATGACACACACCGGCAACACCGCAGAAATCAACAAACTGTTCAAGGCCCTTACGGTCTCGTGCTGTCCGGCTGCCACTCCCCCACCCGCCGCTCTGGAGTCCCCATGTCCACGACCGCAGACACACACCCCGTCGACGAGATACCACCGGCACGACAGCTCGCCGCCTTCGGCCTGCAGCATGTGCTCGCGATGTACGCGGGTGCGGTCGCGGTGCCGCTGATCGTGGGCGGCGCGATGAAGCTGTCGCCCGCCGACCTGGCCTATCTGATCACCGCCGACCTGTTGGTGTGCGGCATCGCCACGCTGATCCAGTGCGTCGGCTGCTGGCGGTTCGGTGTGCGGCTGCCGATCATGCAGGGCTGCACGTTCGCGGCCGTGTCGCCGATGGTGCTCATCGGGACGACGGGCGGCGGGCTGCCCGCCATCTACGGCTCGGTGATCGTCGCGGGTCTTGCGATCATGCTGCTCGCGCCGGTCTTCGGGCGGCTGCTGCGCTTCTTTCCGCCGCTGGTCACCGGCACGGTGATCCTGATCATCGGCCTCTCGCTGCTCCCGGTCGCGGGCAACTGGGCCGCGGGCGGCGCCGGCGCGAAGGACTTCGGCGAGCCGAGGAACCTGGCGCTGGCGGCCTTCGTGCTCGCGGTGGTGCTGGGCGTGCAGCGGTTCGCGCCCGCGTTCCTGAGCCGGATCGCCGTCCTCACCGGCATCGTCGTGGGCCTGGCGGTGGCCGTGCCCCTCGGGTTCACCGACTTCGGCGGCGTCGGCGACGCGGACTGGGTGGGCATCAGTACCCCGTTCCACTTCGGGGCGCCGGAGTTCAGGGCGTCGGCGATCGTGTCCATGCTGGTGGTGGCGCTGGTGACGATGACGGAGACGACCGGTGACCTGATCGCGGTCGGTGAGATGACGGAGCGGCGGGTCGAGCCGCGCTCCCTGGCCGACGGGCTGCGCGCGGACGGCCTGTCGACCGTCCTCGGCGGTGTGTTCAACACCTTTCCGTACACGGCGTACGCGCAGAACGTGGGGCTGGTCGGGATGACCCGGGTGCGCAGCCGGTGGGTGGTCGCGGCGGCCGGCGGCATCCTCGTGCTGCTCGGTCTGCTGCCCAAGCTGGGAGCGGTGGTCGCGGCGATTCCGGCGCCGGTGCTCGGCGGGGCGGGCCTGGTGATGTTCGGCAGCGTCGCGGCGAGCGGCCTGCGGACGCTGGCCCGGGTCGACTTCAGGGGCAATGACAACCTGACGGTGGTGGCCGTCTCGGTGGCGGTCGGCATGCTGCCGGTGGGGGTGCCCACGGTCTACGCGAAGTTCCCGGACTGGTTCCAGACGGTGATGAACAGCGGCATCAGCGCGGGCTGCCTGACCGCGATCGTGCTGAACCTGCTGTTCAACCACTTCCCGAATCGGGCCGGTTCGGCGGCGGCCGAGGCCGACGCGGGGACCGGGGCCGAGGCCGGGGCGCTGCCGGCCGGAGGCGGCGAGGAGGGAACCGGCGGAACGGCCCCCGGTACGGCGTGAGCCGGTGACGGGGCGGCGGCCTGTGCCGCCGCCCGGTCACTTCCCGCGGAACAGCCCCGTGGGCACCGCGTCCGCCAGCACCCCGTACCCCTTCGGGTCGAGATGCAGCCAGTCTCCGTCGTGGAGGCCGGGGAGCAGCCGGGCCGGGTGGGCCGGGTCCCGTACCGCGCGGTCGAAGTCGATCACCGAGTCGAAGTGGCCGGGGGTGCGGATCCAGGCGTTGACACGCTGCCGGGACGCCTCCCGCTCCCCCGCCGCGTCGTCGTAAGGGGTGTTGCCGCCGAACGGTGTCAGGGTCGCGCCGTAGACGCGGATGCCCTGGGCGTGGGCGCGGACGACGATCTGCTCGTAGCCGGCGATCAGATCGTCGGTGACGGCGCGCTGGGCCTCGGGGGCGGCGTCGGCGGTTCCGATGTCGTTCACGCCTTCGAAGAGGACCAGCCAGGAGACCCCGCTGCGGGAGAGGACGTCCCGATCCAGCCGGGCGAGCACATTGGGGCCGACTCCGTCGGCGAGCACGCGGTTGCCGCCGGCGGCCTGGTTCAGCACGGCGACGTCCGAGGTGGCACTGCGAGCGCGGAGCCGGTCGGCGAGCCGGTCCGGCCAGCGGTCGTTGCCGTTGGTCGTGGAACCGCGGCCGTCGGTGAGCGAGTCGCCCACCACGGCCACCGCCGCCGCCCGGCCGGGTGACAGCACCTCCACATCGCTGAGCAGGTACCAGTGATTCACCGCGGTCGCGGCCGGCAGGTCCGGGTCCCCGGTGTGGTCGCCGTGCTGGAGGTACGAGGTGGTGCGCGACCCCGGGTGCGAGGTCAGCGCGAGCGACGGCTGGCCCTGGGCGGTGTACGCCGTCACGGTCAGGTCGGATCCGGGACGCAGGCCGAAGTCGACCGGGTCCGAGACCAGTTGGGCACCGACCGGGACCGTCGCGGCGTCCCGTCCGGCGAAGGTCACCCGGCGCAGGCTGCCGGGTTCGACCGCGCTGACCCCGGCCCGGCCGCCCTCGGGCAGCGCCACGGTCACCGCGGTCAGCGGCAGCGGGGTGTCGCCGTAGGCGTTGGAGAACCGCAGTCGGAGGTGCCGGCCGCCGATGGTGACGTGGACGGTCTGCCGCAGCGTCGTGTCGGCGAGCACCGAGCGCTCACCGGTGAACGGCGCGGGCGGCAGGTTCCCGGGCTCGGTCAGCTGCGGCACACCGGTCCAGGTGTGCACCCAGTGCGGACCCGCCGCGGCGCCCGGAGCCGTCGGCCGTCCCGGGCCGGGCCGCTCGAGTACGGCCTTGAGCGCCGAGGACGCGACGAACAGGGCGAGCACCAGGACACAGAGCGTGAGGAGGGTGGCGATCGACGTTCTGCTGAACGGCTTCACGGATGCATCGTGGCATGGACACCCCCTTCATGGAAGCGCTCCCACGAGACTTCCGGGTGACCGGAAACCGACTACGGGAGGCGTTGACCAGAAAGCGCTTACCCCTTACGTTCCCGTTCATCAACGTGACCAATTGGCCCGTCAGTTGAGGTCATGAGGTCATGAACTCCCCCATGCGCGTTCCACATGGCGTACGTCATTCACGTACACCAACCGACCCCCACTCGAAGGGACGCACCCGCATGCGAAAGCGACACCTCACCACAGCGGCGACGGCCGCCGTGGCCCTCGCGGCCGCGGCCGTGCTCGCGCTGCCCCAGGCGGCCGGTGCGGCCGACAACGCACCCGTCGGATTCGGCGCCGGCACGACGGGCGGCGGCGGCGCCGCGGCGGTGACCGTCTCCACGTCCGACGCCTTCAAGGCGGCCGTCGCCGGCGGTTCGGCGAAGGTCGTGAAGGTGAACGGCCTGATCTCGCTGAGCGGCCAGATCGACATCGGCTCCAACACCACGGTCCTCGGCGTCGGTTCGTCCTCCGGGTTCACCGGCGGCGGACTGCGCCTGAAGAAGGTCACCAACGTCGTCGTCCGCAACCTCAACCTCAGCAGGGCCGTCAAGTCCGACGCGGTCACCGTGCAGGCCTCGACGAAGGTGTGGATCGATCACAACACCCTGTCCTCGGACCGCGATCACGGCAAGGACTACTACGACGGCCTGGTCGACATCACCCACGGGTCCGACTACGTGACCGTCTCCTGGAACACCTTCAAGGACCACTACAAGGGCTCGCTCGTCGGCCACAGCGACAGCAACGCGAGCGAGGACACCGGGCATCTGCGGGTGACGTACCACCACAACTGGTTCAACAACGTCAACTCCCGCATCCCGAGCCTGCGTTTCGGCACCGGGCACTTCTACGACAACTACGTCGTCGGCGCCGAGACCGCCGTGCACTCGCGGATGGGCGCGCAGATGCTGGTCGAGAACAACGTCTTCCGCGGCACCCAGGTGGCCGTCACCACCAGCCGGGACAGCGATGTCGACGGTTACGCCAACCTGCGCGGCAACGACCTCGGCGGAGCCACGACCGAGATCTCGCGAACCGGCACCTTCACCAACCCCCCGTACGGCTACACCGCAGAACCCGCGTCCGCTGTCGTCGCCTCGGTGACGGCCGGTGCCGGCGCCGGAAAGATCTGACCACCCCCCACTCGGAGGAAGGCATTCGGGACATGACCTCAAGGGCACTCACGCGCGCGGGATCGGGCCGCGCACTGCTGGGCGGACTCGCCGCCCTCAGCCTGTCGGTTGGCATGATCATGATTGACGGAGCCACGGCGAACGCCGCGACCTGGCCCTCGGCCAACGGCAGCGAGGCGGTGACGTCCACCTTCTCGGTCTCCGGCACCAAGGACTACGGGATGAAGCGCCTGTACGGCTCCGGGGACCTGGGCACCGGCAGCCAGGACGAGGACCAGGGGCCCATCCTGGAACTCGCGCCCGGCGCGGTGGTCAAGAACGTCATCATCGGCTCACCGGCCGCGGACGGCATCCACTGCCTGGGCAGTTGCACCCTGCAGAACGTGTGGTGGGAGGACGTCGGCGAGGACGCGGCCACGTTCCTCGGCTCCTCGTCCTCCAACGTCTACACCGTCAGCGGCGGCGGGGCGAAGGAGGCCGGCGACAAGGTGTTCCAGTTCAACGGCGCCGGGACGCTGAACGTCTCGAACTTCGCCGTGAAGAACTTCGGCACCTTCGCCCGCTCGTGCGGCAACTGCAAGACGCAGTACAAGCGCACGATCAACCTCAACTCCATCGAGGCGACGTACAAGGGCAGCAAGCTCGTCGGCATCAACACCAACTACGGCGACAGCGCGACCCTGAAGAACATCACCATCGTCGGCGACAGCAGCAAGAAGATCGTCCCGTGCCAGAAGTACACCGGCAACAACACGGGCAAGGAGCCGTCGACGAACGGCTCGGGTGCCGACGGCACCTACTGCAAGTACTCGTCCTCGGACATCACCTACAAGTGAGCGCCCGAAGGGCGTGAAGGGCCGCCGTCCCGCCGGGGCGGCGGCCTCCACACGTGCGGAGGCGGAGCTATCTCGCGCGGCCCCGCGGCCCCAGCGAGGCGGACAGCTCTTCCTGGTAGTCCGCGTAGGCCGCGCGCAGGGCCTCCCCCGGCCAGTCGGCGGGCAGCAGGCCGGCCGGCAGGACGGGGTCGGTGAGCAGGTGGCGCACGGCCGCAGCGAAGGCGGTGAGGCGGTCGGCCGGCCGACGGGCCGCGGCCGCGTGGGCGAGCAGGGTGCGCGCGGTGGCGGCCCACTCGTCCAGGGGCCACAGCCGCGCGGCCAGGTCGCGCGGGTCGCCGTCTGGGCGCGCCGTGTATGACAGCGTCACGCGCGTGAGGCCGGCGGGCAGCGGCCGGCCGAGGTTGGCCGGGCGCAGCCACACGCCCTCGCGGAGTTCGGCCAGGCGCAGGGCGGTCAGGCGGGTGCGCAGATCGGCCCTTTCGGCGGGACCGCGGCCCGTCGCCGTGATCACCAGCATCTCCCAGTCGCCGTGCCACGCGCGCGTGCTGGGGCGCAGCGCCTCGTCCTGGCGGCACTGACGGGCCAGCAGCCGGTCGCTGAGCCGGTAGACCGCGTCGGTGCGCCGGAGGTCGCCCGCCGCCACCATCCGGCTGAGCGCGGCCCGCAGCGTGGAGCCGCCCACCCCGAAGGGTTCCACCAGCCCGACCAGGTCCCTCACCGGCAGCTCGGGCGGGTGCGCGCCCAGGAGCAGGCTCAGCACGACCGACCGCGCGGACAGGGGCCGCAGCGCGGCCCCGCCCGGCTCGGCTGACACGTTCATGCGCATGGGCACACACTGTACGGAGACTTCTTGTTGCATCATTGCTACAGCCGTACGAGGAGTGCAACATGGCTTCATGGTCTCGACATCCGCGCAGCCCCAGTCGCAGTACGCCACCCACGACGTCACCAACCAGGCTCCGCCCCTGGCCCCGTACGACGCCTCGGAGGACCGGGCCCTGCTGGAGGGCCTGCGCCGGGAGGGCGCCGACTGGGCCGAGGTCGGCCTGAGGCGGTTGGGGCGGCAGGCCGGCAGCGCGGAGGCCCAGGAGTGGGGCGAGCTGGCCAATCTGCACGAGCCGGAGCTGCGCACCCACGACCGCTACGGCCACCGGGTCGACGAGGTCGAGTTCCACCCCAGCTGGCACCATCTGATGCGGACGGCGGTCGCCGAGGGCCTGGCCGGCGCCCCATGGGCGGACGACCGCACCGGCGCCCACGTGGCCCGTACGGCGGGCGGCCTGGTGTGGGGGCACACGGAGGCCGGGCACGGCTGCCCGACCTCGATGACGTACGCCGCCGTGCCCGCGCTGCGCGCCCAGCCGGACCTCGCCAAGGTCTACGAGCCGCTGCTGACCAGCCGCGAGTACGAGCCCGGGCTGCGCGTCCCCACCGAGAAGCCCGGGCTGCTCGCCGGAATGGGCATGACCGAGAAGCAGGGCGGTTCCGACGTCCGCACCAACACCACCGTGGCGACACCCACCGGTGAGGCGGGCGTCTACACGCTGCGCGGGCACAAGTGGTTCACCTCGGCGCCCATGTGCGACGTCTTCCTGGTGCTCGCGCAGGCTCCGGGCGGCCTGTCGTGCTTCCTGGTGCCGCGCGTGCTGCCGGACGGCAGCCGGAACACGTTCCGCATCCAGCGGCTGAAGGACAAGCTCGGCAACCGGTCGAACGCCTCCTCCGAGCCGGAGTTCGACCGGACGGTGGCCTGGCTGGTCGGGCCGGAGGGCCGGGGGGTGAAGACGATCATCGAGATGGTCAACTGCACCCGGCTGGACTGCGTGATGTCCTCGGCGACCCTGATGCGCAAGACACTCGTCGAGGCGGGCCATCACGCCCGTCACCGCAGCGCGTTCGGCGCCCGGCTGATCGACCAGCCGCTGATGCGCAACGTCCTGGCCGACCTCGCGCTGGAGTCGGAGGCGGCGACCACGCTCACCCTGCGGCTGGCCGGCGCCGCGGACCGGGCGGTGCGCGGGGACGCCGGGGAGCGGGCCTTCCGGCGGATCGCCACCGCCGTGGGCAAGTACTGGGTCACCAAACGGGGCCCGGCGTTCACCGCGGAGGCCCTGGAGTGCCTGGGGGGCAACGGGTACGTCGAGGACTCCGGGATGCCCCGCCACTACCGGGAGGCCCCGCTGCTCTCCATCTGGGAGGGCTCGGGCAACGTCAACGCACTCGACGTGCTGCGCGCCCTGGGACGGGAACCGGACACCGCCGAGGCCCTGTTCGGCGAACTCGCCCTCGCGCGCGGGGCGGACGCGAGGCTGGACGCCACCGTGGCCGGGCTGAGGACGCAGTTGGCCGAAACCGGGCAGGTGGGCGCCCGCCGGCTGGTCGAGCGGATGGCGCTCGCGCTGCAGGCGTCCCTGCTGGTCCGGCACGCCCCCCACCCGGTGGCGGACGCCTTCTGCGCGACCCGGCTGGGCGGCGACTGGGGACACTCGTTCGGCACGCTGCCCGCCGGGACCGGCCTGGACGCGATCCTGGAGCGGGCGCTGCCCGTCCTGAGCTGAGCTCCTACGGGCGAGGGGCGCGACCTGACGCGCCGTGGCCGGTGACAGCCGACGGATCGCACACAGTCAGCGCATGCTCGCGCATCGTTGTCACTGCCGTGGTGCAGACTCGCGATCAGGTGCCACTCGTCTGGGGGAGGGGATCGTGTTCACCGGGATCGACGAGGTCGACTGGGCCTCGCTGCGGCACGCGTACGGCAGCGCACGGGACGTGCCCGGATGGCTGCGCGGACTGGCGTCCGCGGACGCCGCCGAGCGGCAGACCGCGCTGGACGGCATGTACGGCACGGTGCACCACGAGGGGAACGTGTACGACTCGACGCTCGCCTGCGTTCCCTTCCTGTTCTCGCTCGCTGCCCGCGAGGCGGTGCCGGAGCGGGGCTGCATCGTGGAACTGCTGGTGAGCATCGGGGCGGAGAGCGGGGACGCACGCGCGCGCGAGGCGGTCCGGGCGGACGGCGAGGTGTTCGTGTCGCTGCTCGGGGATCCGGACCCGGGGGTGCGGCGGGCGGCGGCCGGCGCGGTGGTCCGGTTCGTCGACGACCCGGCGCGCGTGCTGGGGATGTTGCGGCAGCGGATCCCGGTCGAGCGGGACGGCCGGGTGCTGCTCGCCCTCACCGAGTCCGTCGGTGTGTTCGTGCGCCGGTACCCGGCACGGGCCGCCGCGGTGGACCTGCTGGCCGCGCAGAGCGCCCCGCCGCACGACCCCGGGCTGCGTCTCGCGGCGCTCGGCCAGCTCGCGCTCGGTGTCCCCGGCCGGCTTCCCGCCGACCTGGTGCCGACGGCCGTCCGGCTGCTGCGGGAGCGGTCCGCCCGCCGCGCCCGCGTCCCGGACCGCTCCGCCAACGACACTCTGGTGGGGCGATTACGGCGGCTGCGCCCCTCGGACGAGGAGGGCGCCCGGCTGCTGCGCACGCTGCACACCGCGCTCGGCGACCGGACCGGTGACCGGATCACCCTGCTGACCGGGCAGTTGACCAGTCCCGACCCGGTCGACCGGGGCAACGCCGTGTGGATGGCGGCGGTGCTGTTCCGCGGCTGGCGGGCCGGCTTCGCCGGGCCGGTGGCCCTGGTCGGCAGTCAACTGGGGGCGGAGGAGGAGTGGTTGCGGGACACGGCGGTCTCCGTTCTGTCGGAGCTGTTCCGTCTGGCCGCTCCGGCGGCGGACGACCTGCACGCGCTGGTGACCTCCCGGCCCGATCTGTGGACCCACCGCTGGGAACGCGGCTCGCCCACCGTGGGCGGCGCCCTCAAGGCTCTTGCCCGCAGCGGCGATCCGCGGGCCGTCCCGGTTCTGGCCCAGGTCCTGGCCGGCCCGGTCGTGCCCGGCGGTCTGGGGGACGAGATCGCGCATCTGGGCCCGGTCGCCGCTCCCCTCGCCCCCGCGCTGCGGCACCGGCTGGGGCGGATTGCGCTGGACTCGCCGGCCGTGGACACCCGGGCCGCGCCGCTGCTGACGGCGCTCAGGGCCATCGGGGACGCGGACGCGGTGCCGGAGGTGCTACGGCTGCTGACCGGTGCCCCGGACGGCCTCGGGGCACGGGACAGAGTCGCCGGACAGGCCGTCCGGACACTGGACGCCCTCGGCGCCGCCACCCGGGCGGCACCGGTCCTGCGCGCACTGCTGCACACCCGGCACGCGGCCGCGGCGGCGGGCGCGCTGTGGTCGGCCGACGGTGACGCCCCGGCCGTGCTTCCCGTGCTGGTGCGGGAGCTGACACAGGGCGAGCCGGGCATCCGCCGCCTGTCCGCGCGGCAGTTGGCCAGGATGGGCCCGGCGGCCCGTGCGGCCCTGCCGGAGCTCCGCCGGGCGGCGGCATCGGGACAGGCCGGGCAGCGGGCCCTCGCCGCGTGCGCGCTGTGGCACGTCGGTGGGGACCCGGAACCCGTGCTGCCGGTGCTCCGGGCCGCCTGGTCGGAGAGTCCCGGCACCCGGGTCCCGATCGCGCGGTGCCTCGCCGCGATGGGCCCGGCGGGCGCGTCGATGCGGGATCTCGTGATCGCGGAACTGGCCGCCCCACGGCGGCACACGGCACACGCGGGCGGACACGGCGGCCGGGCGATCGCCGAGGACGAGGCGCTGCTCAGGACCTGCGAGGAGGTGCTGGCCGGGCCGGCCCAATTCTCATGAGCCTCTTCCGGCTCACGCGGGACGCGGAGGCCCGTGGGCCGTCGTGGTCTGCGGGCCGGGAGCCCGTGGGCCGTCGTGGTCCAAGGGACGCCGGGAGCCCGTCAGGCGGCCGGCATGATCCGCGGGACGCCCGGAGGCACCCGGCCGTGTTCCGGCGCGGCCGGGAGCGTCACCACGTCATCCGTCCGCCCTGAGGTCCCAGCCGGGCCCATTCCGCGTCCCAGTCGTCCATGCGGCGGCGTTCCAGCCGGCCGCGGAGGGCGAGTCCGCCGACGAAGGGCACGGCGGCGGCGCTCAACCCGACCAGGCCGCCCATGAGAGCGGCGCGGAAGGTGGCCTCGGACGCGGTGGCCGGGCGGCTGACGAGGTGCCCCCGCGGGTCGGTCCACACGGTGACCGGGCTGCCGGCCGCGCTGCCCGGCGCGACCCGGGCCTGGCCGGTGTGCACCGAGCCGTCGGCGCCGGCCCAGCGCACCTGTGCCCAGACCCGCTCGCCGGAGGCCTCGGAAGCGGATCTTCCGGGGGCCCGGGCGACCACGCGGGCCACGGAAGGCTGCCAGGCGGCGCGCTCCCGGGCCAGTCCCTGCTCCACCGACCGGGCGGCGGCGAGGCCGGCCGACACCCCCACTAGGACGGTCAGCAGCCAGGCGGCGAGCACCACCCAGGCCTCCAGCACGTCGGCCCGGCGCCGCAGCGGATTGCGCCGCCAGCGCCACAGCCACACCTTGGGACCACGGAACGCCTTCAAAGGCATCCTCCTCACGAGCGCACCGACAGGCCGGACCGCACTCCCATACGGGCGCGGCCGCCCCGTTGCTCACGACGAACCGTCACCCCGACGGTCGCACGAGAGCCCGCTCCCGCGCAGGCGCATGACACAACGCATCGGCGCCGGTCCGCGCGACGGGCCGACCCCACCGCCGTGACCTGCGGCGACGCGGCTTCACGGGTGACTGTCAGTGGTGGGGTGCAGACTGGCCGGTATCTGACGACTACCTGGACGACGATGTCCCGGAGGTGACCGGCATGACCGAGGTCCTGCTCGCCGTGGGTACCCGCAAGGGCCTGTTCATCGGGCGGAGGCGAGGTGGCGGCTGGGAGTTCGACGACACTCCCTACTTCAACGCGCAGGCGGTCTACTCGGTCGCCATCGACACCCGGGGAGACCGTCCCCGACTGCTGGCGGGCGGCGACAGCGCGCACTGGGGCCCGTCGGTGTTCCACTCCGACGACCTGGGCCGAACCTGGACCGAACCGGCCCGGCCCGCCGTCAAGTTCCCCAAGGACACCGGCGCTTCACTGGAGCGGGTCTGGCAGCTGCACCCGGCCGCCGCCGAGCCCGGCGTGGTGTACGCGGGGACGGAACCGGCCGCGCTGTACCGCTCGGAGGACCGCGGGGAGAGCTTCGAGCTGGTGCGCCCCCTGTGGGAGCACCCGACCCGTTCCCAGTGGGTGCCGGGCGGTGGCGGCGAGGGGCTGCACACGGTGCTCACCGACGCGCGCGATCCGCGGGCGGTCACCGTGGCTGTGTCCACCGCCGGGGTGTTCCGCACCCGGGACGGCGGGTCGAGCTGGGCGCCGTCCAACTCCGGTGTGTCCGCGGTGTTCCTGCCGGACCCCGACCCGGAGTTCGGCCAGTGCGTGCACAAGGTCGCGCGCGACGCGGCCGACCCCGACCGGCTGTATCTGCAGAACCACTGGGGCGTGTACCGCAGCGACGACGCGGGCGGGAAGTGGACCGACATCGGCGCGGGACTGCCGTCGACGTTCGGCTTCGCGGTGGCCGCCCATCCGCACCGGGGCGGGACGGCGTACGTCTTCCCGATCAACGCCGACGCCGACCGGGTGCCGGCCGGGCGCCGCTGCCGGGTCTTCCGTACGGCCGACGCGGGCGAGAGCTGGGAGCCGCTGTCGGCGGGGCTGCCGTCCGAGGACCACTACGGCACCGTGCTGCGGGACGCGCTCTGCACGGACGACGCCGATCCGGCCGGGGTCTACTTCGGCAACCGCAACGGCGAGGTGTTCGCCTCGGCCGACGACGGCGACACCTGGCGGCAACTGGCCTCTCATCTGCCGGACGTGCTGTGCGTACGGGCCGCCGTGATCGGCTGACAGGGGTCACCCCGTAGGGGATGTGGGGGCGCCGGCCGGCCGGGCCGGCGGCGGCCGTCCCCCGGCCGGACCCGGCCGCGGCTTGATCGCCGACCGGTGCCCGGCACTCGACGACCGGCGGCCCAGCACCGCAGCCCGCCGCTCACGCCTTCCGTGGTGAGGTTGGGTGGGCGGTGTGCCAGGCACCCCAGATCTCCCCGCGAAGCCTGCCTTGGGACGGCACATGCATGCCCCGTTTGCGGGCCCAGGCCCCACACCGAGCGCAAGCCGACGGCGTACGAGCATGCGTGGGAGATACGTGATGCGTACGGCTACCACCAATCCGAGTGTCACGAGTGGGGCCGGGGGTTCAGGGCGTTCCCGCGCGCAGCAGCTCGGGCAGCACCTGATCGAAGGTGGACGCGACGACCATTGCGTCACTGATCCCGTACACCGCGAGAGCCTGGTCGGCGGCGGCCTCTGGGGAGCCGCCGCCGATCAGGTCCGTCAGCGCATGTCTGTGAGGAGGGTGTTGAGTTCGGTCTCCTGCCGGGCCGGCGACATCGGCGGGTTCGGGTGGTCGATGCCGAAGGTCTTCAGGACCTGGTCCATCTGGGCGTCGATGAACGTCCAGCCGGTGTTGTCCAGCGGTTGCAACGAAGCCTGGTCGGCATCCCAGAGGTCTCGCAGCGACTGGGCAGCTGCGTGGGCCCCGGTCGTGTTCCCCGACCGTGCGTCCTTGAGTGAGGTCGATGCGAGTGTCTTCAGTGCGTCGACCTTCGTGGACGGGAAGTGCTTCACGGCCTGGCCGGGGGCGAGGTGGACGGTGGAGGTGGCGTCGGTCTCCGGCGCCGGGCCGACGTGCGGCCGGCTGTGTGCCCAGAACAGCAGGCTCCCGGTGGCGACGGCGAGGAGGCCGAAGCCCGCCAGCGCGATGCGCTCCCTGCGCGGGTTCGCGGTGATCTGCGGGGTGTGCGAAGCCTCGTGGGTCTCGGTCACGTCGGAGCGTGTCACCGTCAGGTAGATGACGGTCGCCAGGATGAGGCCGAGGAAGATCAGGCTGGTGGTGAAGGTGCCCAGCGCAAGGCCGGTCGGCTCGCCCGGCTGAGCGACCTTCGGGGAGGCGAGCCAGTCGCCGATGTTGGCGCCCAGCGGGCGGGTCATGATGTAGGCGAGCCAGAAGGACAGCACCGGGTTCGCGCCGAACTTCCACAGCAGCGTGATCGCCGCGATAAGGCCGAGCGGCAACAGGACCGAGACTCCCGGGCTCCAGCCGGTGAGCTCGAGGGTCCAGTCGCCGGTCGCGGTGCCGAGCGCGAAGGTGACGAGAACGGCGAGCCAGTAGAACGACTCACGCGGCAGCGTCGTGACCGAGTGGATCGAGAGGGTGCGCTCGCGCAGCCACCACACACCGAAGACCACGGCGAGCAGGACCGAGAACACCGCGGAGCTGATCCACAGCGGCACGTTGAGCTGGTCGGTCAGGATGTCGGTGTAGAGCGTGCCCGTGACACTGACAACGACTACGGTCAGCCAGTACGGGAAGGGGACGTATCGCTTGAAGCGCAGCTGGACGCCCAGAACCACCACGAACACCGCGGTGAAGATCCAGGCAGTGTTCACCAGGCCGACGCCCAGCTTCATATTGATCCAGTCGGCGAAACTCTCACCGACGGTCGTGCACAGGATCTTGATCACCCAGAACCAGATGGTGACCTCGGGAACCTTGTTCAGCATCAGCCGCCCACCGCGGCGTGTGCGGGCTTCGCTTGTCGTCGTCATGCGACGAGGTTGGCTCGGCCAACCTGCACACAACCTGACTACGCAGTCGCCTATGGCGTGGGGAAGGTCACTTCGACGCGACCGTGACCATCCGCGATCGCACGAACCGCCACTCCCGCGGACGCGGCGAGACGCCTTACCACGGCCAGCCCCAACCCGTGCCCGTTGCCGCTGGTCACACCCGCTTCGAAGACCCGGTCAACCTCTGCCGGATCGAACCCCGGGCCGTCGTCGAGGACATTGATCACGACGCCCTGCGGCTGGGTGCGCGCCGTGACCCAAACCCGCGAACTCGCATGCCGCAGGCCGTTCTCCAGCAGGGGTGACAACACAGCCACGACGAGTTCGGTTGCCACGGCGACATCGACGTTCGCAGGGATGGCGAGTTCGATGGAGCGACCAGCGATCGCCTGTCGCGCCGCCGCCCTGAGATCGCAGCGGGTACCGCCACCGATCCGTGTCCGGGCGGCGCTCAAAATCGTCGTGATCGCCGTGTTCAGGCGGTCGACCTCGGTCAGAACAGACTCCGGTGCCAGATGATGACCGGAGAGTTGCGCCAACTGTGCCTCGCCCCGCAGGGCCGTCAAGGGTGTCCGCAACTCGTGGGCGATCTCATCGGTGAGCCGGCGCTCGTCCGCGAGCGCGTTGTCTATGCGGTCAAGCAGGCGATCGAGAGTTCGTCCCAGCTCCCCGAATTCGTCGCGAGGAACGCCAAGGTTGAATCGGCGCCCGCCTTCGTGATCGCCCCAGTCGTTGGCAAGAGCGGCCATTTCGTGAACCACCCGCAACGCACGACCCACCATGAGGTATGCGACGACGCCTGCGAGCAGGATCGAGATGCCACCCAACATGAGCGACATCGCCAGGCTGCGCTGCTCCGACGTCTCGTACGGCGTCAGATCCACCCTCACGACCGCCACTACGCGGTGGCCTTCGAGCCGGATCGGCCGGGCATACAGAAGGTAATTGCCGACCGTGGTGGTTTGGGACTGCCCGGAGCCGGCAAGCGCCTCTACGCGGTCAAGGACGCTGCGCGGCACGATCCCGTCAATGAGGTGCCCATCGGCATACACCCACGAGACCGTGTCCAGCGCTTCGTTGCCGCTCTCGATCAGCACGACGTGGCCACCGCGTACGGCTACGTTCGCCGCCACCGCCTCTGCCCGCGTATGCGCCAGAGCGTTCGCGTCGGCGTCGGTCACCCGGCTCAGCAACACGTGTGAGACCACCACCAACACCGCGACCACCGCTGTCGCGATCAGAACCGCAAGCGCGACGACCCTCCCGCGGAAGCCCGTCACTCCCATCGATAGCCCACCCCCCGGACCGTCGCCAGGCGATCGGCCACGCCCAGCGCACCGAGTTTGGTCCGTAGCCGGCGAACGAAGGAGTCAAGGGTGTTGTCGCTGACCTGCGCGCCATGTGGCCAACCGGCAGCAACGAGGGCGTGACGGCGTACAGCGTCGCCCTGCGAAGCGATAAGCCTGCCCAACAACCGAAACTCGGTCGGCGTCAGGCTCTCGCTCGTCGAACCGTAGATCACGACATGTCTCGCCGGATCGAGAACGACGCCCCTTCGCGAGGTCGTCGCTGTTGTTCTACGTAGCAGGGCGCGGACCCTCACCAGCAACTCCCGGACGTCGAACGGCTTCGTCATGTAGTCGTCGGCTCCCGCCTCGAAGCCGCCCACCTTGTGATGCATGCCATCCAGAGCGGTGAGCATCAGCACCGGGGCATCAACGCCACGTGCGCGCAGCGCCAAGCAGACATCGCGGCCATCAGCGTCCGGAAGCCCTAGATCCAGAACGATCAGGTGAGGGACCGGCTCAAGGTGCCGCAGCAGGCTGTCCGCCGTAGAAGCGACTGCGATCGTATGACCGTCGCGCTCGAGTGCGCGCTTGAGGACGTCGCGGACCGCCGCGTCATCTTCGCACACCATAATAAAAGCCACGCGATGACCCTAGATACTCCGGGGGGAGTTCTCCATTCCCCCTGGTCAGCGCCCTGATAGTCCGCGAGATCCTCCCCCTGCGGTGCCGCAGGGTCGGGACCGGGCATCGGTCTCGCGGTTCGCCCATGATCTGGCCGTCCGCCTCGGCGGCCGGCTCTCCCTGGCCAGCCGCACCCCGACGAGCTTCACCCTGCTCCTCCCGGTCCGCCCGGGCGACCGCGCGAACACCGCGTCCACAACCGTGATGAACACGGGCGTCGGATCGGCTACGGTCGCTACTCCCGGCGCCCCTGGCGGGAGGCCGGCGCCCTCCAAGCCATCACGCTCAACGTGCCCTACGGCAGTCGCCAGTCCACCGGCTGCGCACCCTGCCGCAGCAGCAGATCGTTGGCCCGGCTGAACGGACGCGAGCCGAAGAAGCCCCGGTCCGCCGACATCGGCGACGGGTGCGCCGACTCAATCGCCGGAAGATCCCCCAGCAACGGCCGCAGATTGCGCGCGTCACGCCCCCACAAGATGGACACCAGCGGCTTGCCCCGCCCGGCGAGGGCCCGGATGGCCTGCTCGGTGACCTCCTCCCAGCCCTTGCCCCGGTGCGCCGCGGGCTTGCGCGGGGCCGTCGTCAACGCCCTGTTGAGCAACAGCACGCCCTGCTGCGTCCACGGCGTCAGATCGCCGTTCGACGGCCTGGGCAACCCGAGGTCGGAGTGCATCTCCCGGAAGATGTTCTCCAGACTCCCTGGCAACGAACGCACTTCCGGCGAGACCGCGAAACTCAGTCCGATGGCCATCCCGGGTGTGGGGTAGGGATCCTGCCCCACGATCAGGACGCGGACGTCGTCGAAAGGCTGCTGGAAGGCCCGCAGGACGTTCGCCCCGGACGGCAGGTAGGTCCGGCCCGCCGCTACCTCGGCCCGGAGGAAGTCCCCCATGGCCGCGATGCGTTCAGCCACAGGTTCAAGGGCCTTCGCCCAGCCTGCGTCAACAAGTTCATGCAAGGGTCGTGGTGCCACGGCGCCTCACTCTACTGGTGGGTGCCGTGCTCCGGCACAACACAGAAGCCCTCACCCACGGCCGCCGCTCCTGCCGCTACTCTTCCTCCTCGTCGAGATCCTCGAACCGGTCGAGCGGATCACGCAGCCGGTCACCGGGAAGGAGGGGAGCCTGTTGCATCCAGTGATCGCACCACTCCGCCACAGTCATCACGCCTGGTCACCCCCTCATGCTCGACACCCAGATCCTGGAACTCCCGCACACGCGGTCGGGCTCTCGTTCTCGGTCACGCCCGAGGTGCGTCCGCTGCCGCCGAGCCTGATCAACATCTACCGTGAGCCGACCAGCGACCTGGGGCCGCCCCAGCCGTCCACGGGTGACCTCACACCCTGGACGCAGCAGGGCGTGCCGCTGCTCAACAGGGCGCTCACCACGGCACCGCGCCGCCCGGCCGCCCATCGCGGCAAGGGCTGGGAAGAGGTCACCGAGCAGGCGATCCGGGCCCTGGCCGGGCGCGGCAAGCCGCTGGTGTCGATCCTGTGGGGCAGGGACGCCCGCAACCCGCGTCCGCTGCTGGGCCGGCTGCCGGCCGAGGAGCCGGCGCAGCCGTCGCCCATGTCGGCCCACCGCGGCTCCTTCGGTTCGCGTCCGTTCCGCCGGGCCAACGTCCTGTTGATCGAGCAGGGTGGACAGCCGGTGGACTGGCGTCTGCCGTGACCGCCGCCGGGTTCCTGGCCGTGGACTCCGGGGGTTCCGGCCTTCGGGTCGCCGTCGGGGTGCCGGGGCGGCCGCCGTCGGCCCGGGGGGAGTCTCGGGAGCCGGTGCGTACCGGTGCGCGGGGCATCGACCCCGCGCACCTCATGGCGCAACTCCTCCCGCTGGCCCGCGAGCTGACCACGCGGGCCGGGGTCGGCGAGCTGGGCACGGCCGTCGTCGGCGCCGCCGGGTTCGCCACCCTGGGCGACGCCCTGCGCGCCGAGTTGCCGGGCCTGCTCGCGCGCGAACTGGGCGTGCGGTCCGTGGCGCTCGCCGCCGACGCCGTGACGGCCTATGTGGGCGCCCTGGGACCACGGCCGGGTGCGGTGGTCGCCGGGGGCACCGGCCTGATCGCGATCGGCACCGATCTGCGCCGCTGGCACCGGGCGGACGGCTGGGGACATCTGCTGGGCGACTGCGGCGGCGGGGCCTGGATCGGGCGGGCCGGTCTCGAGGCGGCGCTGCGCGCCCATGACGGCCGCGACGGCGGCTCCGTGTCGCTGCGGGCCGGCGCCGAGGAACAGTTCGGCCCGCTGCCGGGACTGCCCGGCCTGCTCTACCCGCGCCCCGACCGACCGGCGATGCTCGCCTCGTTCGCGCCACGAGTGGCCGCCTGCGCCCCGCACGACGCGGTGTCCGCCGGCATCCTGCGCGCGGCGGCCCGTGCCATGGCCGAGTCCGCCGCGGCCGTCTGCCCGGCCTCCGGTGCGGCCGAAGTGGCACTCACCGGAGGCCTCTTCAACATGGGCGACCCGCTCCTCGTGCCGGTGCGTGAGGAGTTGGCGCACCGGCTGCCGCGGGCCCGGCTGGTTCCGGCCGAGGGCGACCCGCTGCACGGCTGTGTGCGGATCGCGGGCGAGCTGGCGGCCGGGCGGCTCACACTTCCGGGTGAATCGACCATGCTTCATATCGTCCACACATAGGGTGATTCCTCGCTTTCCGTTCCATCTGTCCGGCACGTGCCCGAAACACATGCCAAACGGGCGTAACTCATCAGACAAAAGCGGACGGATACCGTTCACCTGCACCCTCCCCGAACAGGGGAACCCAAAGAGCCAGTAACATGCGGCGCCATGAGCTCCCCCACTGGGCCCGCGTCCGGCCTGCCAGTACGAATGCCGCGACCCCGCCAGCCCGGAAGGCACCGCCGACCGGAACCGCTGGTGGCTCCCGAGGGCGCGCCCGCGCTCGTCCTCGCGGTGCCCGGCGCGCCCAGCGCCGCCTCGCGCAGCCTCGCTGAGGATGTAGTGAGCATCGCCCGCTCCGAGCTGCCCGGCCTGGACGCCCGCATCGGTTACCTGGACGGGGACGACGCCGAGTTCCCGAGCCTGCGCACGGTGCTGTCCGGCGCCGCCGAGGAGCGGACCGTACGCTTCGAGCAGGCCCGCGCCGCCGGTGCCGAGGTCAGGGAGCCCGACGGCCCGGTCGCCGTCGTCGTCCCGCTGCTGGCCGGTCCGGACAGCGCGCTGCTGCGCCAGGTCCGCCAGGCCGTGATGGACAGCCGGGTCGCCGCCGAGCTGACCGACGTCCTCGGCCCGCACCCGCTGCTCGCCGAGGCGCTGCACGTGCGCCTGTCCGAGGCGGGCCTGGCCCGCGCCGACCGCGCCCGGCTGTTCACCGTGGCCACGGCCGCGGACGGCATCATCCTGGCCTCAGTGGGGGGCGAGGAGGCCGTGCAGGCGGCCGGCATCACCGGCATGCTGCTCGCCGCGCGCCTGGCCGTCCCGGTCATGGCGGCGGCTCTCGACCAGGAGGGTGCGATCACCTCGATCGCCGAGCAGTTGCGTTCCTCCGGCTCGCAGCAGCTCGCCCTCGCGCCGTACCTGATCGGCCCCGAGATCGACTCGGCGCTGCTCGCCGCAGCCGCCGAGGAGGCCGGCTGCGCCACCGCCGAGGCGCTGGGCGCCTACCCGGCGATCGGCAAGCTCGCCCTCGCCAAGTACACGACCGCGCTCGGTATCGCCCCGCCGCAGCAGCAGGGCACGCCGGTCCGCTGACGCGAAGGCAGGCACCCCCGTACGGCACAAGGGCCCGCTCCGGTCGCTGGAGCGGGCCCTTCGGCGTGCCGCGGGGATGCGCGGACGCCCGTTCAGCCGAAGACGACGCACGAGGCCGCCGTGACCTCGACGGAGCCGTCGTAGCGGGGCAGTCCCGTCCGTTCCCGTACGTCGAACCAGGTCACGTCGCCGGAGCGTTCGTTGGCGGAGTACAGGAAGCCGTCGTGCTCGGCGAGCGCGCGGGGCCAGTGCCCGCCGCACGGCACCGTGCCGGTCAGCCGGAGGCCGTCCCCCTGGACGGCGAACACGGACAGGACGTCCTCACCGCGGGTCGCGGTCCACACGGAGCCGCCGTCCGGTGATACCACGACGCCCGAGGGGTAGGCGTCGCCGGCCGGGGCGCCCGGCAGGACCGGGACCTCGGCCAGCGGCTTCAGGGAGCCGCCGTCCGCGTCCCAGAGGCACACGGTGACCGTCGGGGTGAGTTCGTTGACCACGTAGGCGTGCTCGCCGTCCGGGTGAAAGGCGAGGTGGCGGGGGCCCGAGCCGGGGCGCAGCGCGATCTCGCGGTGCAGCGCGGGCACGCCCCCGTCGAGGGTGCAGACCCGTACCGAGTCCGTGCCGAGGTCGACGCTCACGATCCACCGGCCGCTGGGATCGGACTGCACCTGGTGGGCGTGCGGGCCGCGCTGGCGGCGGTCGTGCGGGCCGGAGCCGGTGTGCAGCAGCAGCCCGGAGGGCGCGGCGGCCAGGGTGCCGTCCGGGCGCACCGGTACGGCGGTGACGCTGCCGGAGCCGTAGTTGGCGGTCAGCACGTGACCGGCGTGCAGGGCCAGGTGAGTGGGGCCGCCGGCGCCGACCGGCACGGGCGGCCCGGCGGGTTCCGGCTTGTCCCCGCCGACGCGGTACGCGGCGACGGCGCCCTCGGCGGTCTCGCTGACCGCGTAGAGCATGTCGCCGTTCGGGGATAGGGCCAGATAGGCGGGGTCGGGGACGGTGCCGAGGCGGCCGGTGAGGGTCAGCGCGCCGGTGCCCGGTTGGACCGTCGCGGTGACCAGTCCGGGGCCGCCCGCGGCCGTGAACGACCCGATGAACGCCCTGTGCCGCATGCCGACTGCTGCCACCGCTGTCCCCTCTCGGTCCGCGCCAGTGGTGCCGACGGTAGCAGTCGATCACCGTCGGTCTAGACCAACAGGGGACGTTTCCTCTCAGGCGCCGACGAGCCGTGAACCGGAGGGTGCCCGCAGCGGCTCGGCCAGCTCGGCGAGCGCCCGCTCCAGGCCGTGCAGATGGGCCAGGGCGGGCTCGGCGGGGGCCTCGGCGAGCCGGTGGACCCGTTCGGAGCCGCCGTCGGTGAGCGCCTCGACCGCGGTCTCCACCCGCCAGCAGGCGGCAGCCAGGCGAGCGTCGTGAGAGGCCTCGGGGTCCGCGGCGACCGCGACCAGACCGCGGATCTCGCGGGCGCAGTCGTCGAGCAGGGCGAGCACCCGGCGCGCGCGCCGCTTGCGGCCGAGCATCGGGTTCAGCGGGTGCACGAGCGGGGCGACCGAGAGCCGTACCCGGCCGAGGAGCTGCTCCAGCTCGGCCACGCGCGGCGCCGGGTCGGCCGTCGCCGATCCGGCGAGCCGTGCGGCGGCCTCGGCGGTGCAGGCGTGCACGCAGCGCAGGGCGCGCTGGATCCAGGCCTCGGTGGTGGCGTGCGTGGTGACGGGCAGCACGAAGAGCACGGCGAGCGCGGCGCCGAGGGCGCCGACACCGGTCTCGGCCAGGCGCAGGGCGAGCAGGCCGGGGCTGAGGACGCCGAGGAGGCCGTAGAGCGAGGCGGCGAGCACGGTCACCCAGAGCATCATCCAGGTGTAGGAGACGGCGGCCGTGTAGAAGATGCCGAAGACGGCGGCGGCTACGAGGACGGCGGTGGGCACGGCCGCGCCGTGGACCGGCACGGCGACGAGGAAGCCCAGGCCGATGCCGATGACGGTGCCGAGGACCCGCCGGAAGCCGCGGACCAGTGTCTCGCCGCGCGAGGCGGTGTTCACGAAGACCCACCAGGTGGCGCCCACCGCCCAGTACCAGCGCTGCCCGGACATCAGCTGGCCGGCGACGAGCGCGAAGCCCGCGCCCGCGGTCGCCTGCACGGCCTGCCGTGTGGTCACCCGGGCCAGGCCGGTGCCGGCGGGCGGCGCGGGCACCGCGGCCGGGGGCAGCCGGCGCTCGTAGCACCACAGGCCGAAGCGCACGACGGCCGCGCTCAGCACGGACAGCAGGACGGCGGCGTACAGCGCGGGCAGCTGTCCCGGCGTGGTGTGCAGGAACTGGGCCATGAAGAAGGTCATGAAGGCGAAGACGCCGAGGCTGTGGCCGCGCGGGCCCCAGCGGCGGGCGTACACGCCGGCACCGACCACGGCGAGGAACACCAGGTCCCGCGCCACGGGGAAGTCGTGCAGCTCGGCCGCGGCGGCGAGCACGGGCAGGCCGACGGCGGGCAGGAGCGCGGTCGTGACCGCCTGCCCGCGCACGGTGGCGTCGGTGACGGTGAACAGGGCGAGCAGCGCGGCGAGACCACCGGTGACCGCGCCGGCCAGGGGCTGCCCCGCCGCCCCGCACACGGCGACCGCCAGCCCGATGCCGAGCACGGCCCGCGCTGCGAAACGCAGCCGCGTCCGCCCCGGGTCCGCGGCCACGAACACCCTCTTCAGCACTGAGCCCCTCCCCTTGGAACCCCGGGACGCCCGGAACACCTGGAACGCCGGATGGCAGACCGGCACACAAAAGGCGCCGCGGGGATCCGCAGCGCCATCGACGTCTCCATGAGAGCATCACAGAGGTCACTGGCTCAAGTGTCGACTGCGTCACTGATCCAATGGCCCGGTCCGCCGCCCGGAGGAGCGGTCGCCGGAATGCCAACGGACCAGGTCGGGCGGCACACGCCGTCAGCTCACCGGTGAGCCATTGGTACAGTCGTACCTCATGAGCGTGGACGCACTCGACACCCGCATCCTGCGGCTGCTGCTGGAGCAGCCGCGCACCAGCGTGCGCGAGTACGCCCGCATCCTCGGCGTGGCCCGGGGCACCCTGCAGGCCCGCCTGGACCGCATGGAACGCGACGGCGTGATCACCGGTACGGGCCCCTCGCTGTCCCCCGCCGCGCTGGGCCACCCGGTGCTGGCCTTCGTGCACATCGAGGTCACCCAGGGCCACCTGGACGACGTGGGCGACGCGCTGGCCGCCGTGCCGGAGATCGTCGAGGCCTTCTCGATCACGGGCGGCGGTGATCTGCTGGCCCGGGTGGTGGGGCGGGACAACGCCCATCTGGAGGACGTGATCCAGAAGCTGATCAGCCTGCCGGGCGTGGTGCGCACCCGCACCGAGGTGGCCCTGCGCGAGCGCGTGCCCTACCGGCTGCTCCCCCTGGTGGAGGCGGTAGGACGGGCGGACCGCGCCTGACGCCGGGCATGCTGGTCGGCATGAGCGAGCCAGGCACCCTTGCGGTCGTCTTCGATCTCGACGGAACGCTGGTGGACAGCGAGCCGAACTACTACGAGGCGGGCCGGCTGACCCTGGCCGAGCACGGCGTCCCGGACTTCACCTGGACGGAGCACGAGAGCTACGTCGGCGTCAGCACCCTGGAGACCGTCGTCCTCTGGCGGGAGCGCTACGGCCTGCGCGCCTCGGTGGAGGAGCTGTTCGACGCGACGAACCGGCGCTATCTGGAACTGGCCCGCACCGGCACGCGCGCGTACCCGGAGATGCGGAAGTTCGTCGAACTGCTGGCCGCCGAGGGCGTGCCGACGGCGGTGGCCTCCGGCTCCTCCCTGGACGCGATCGAGGCGATCCTCGCGGGCACCGGCCTGGACGCCCATCTGCGCACCGTCGTCTCCGCCGACGAGGTTCCCCGCGGCAAGCCCGCCCCCGACGTCTTCCTCGAGGCGGCCCGCCGGCTCGGCGCGGATCCGGCCGGCTGCGTGGTCGTCGAGGACGCGGCGCCGGGCGCGGCGGCCGCGCACGCGGCCGGGATGCGCTGCATCGCCGTCCCGTACGTGGCCTCGCAGACGGACGCCCCCGAGTTCGCCACGGCCGCACTGCTGGTGCGGGGCGGCCAGGCCGAGTTCACGGCGCAGTCGGCGTACGCGTGGCTCATGGACACGTCCGGATCCCGCTGAACCGGACGGGATGTTCCCGAGGCACACGGCGGCGCTCCCGGCGTGCGCCTGGCCGAACGGCTGCTTAGCGTGACCTCATGACCACAGTCCAGGCAGGGCCCACCCTCGACGACCGGCGGTGGAAGGCGCTCGGGGTCTGTCTGACGGCGGGGTTCATCTCGCTGCTCGACACCTCGATCGTGAACGTGGCACTGCCCTCGATGGAGCACGGGCTGGGCGCCTCCGAGGCCGCCCAGGCCTGGGTGGTCTCCGGATACGCCCTGACCTTCGGGCTCGCGCTCGTCCCGGCGGGCCGGCTGGGCGACATGCGCGGCCGGCGCCAGGCCTTCCTGTTCGGGCTGGCCCTGTTCACGCTGGCCTCGGCGGCGTGCGGGCTCGCTCCCGGGCCGTCCTGGCTGGTGGTGTTCCGGCTGATCCAGGGCACCGCGGCGGGCATGGTCGCGCCCCAGACCTCGGGGCTGATCCAGCAGATGTTCCAGGGCTCCGAGCGGGCCAAGGCCTTCGGCATGCTCGGCAGCGTCATCGGGGTCTCGACGGCGGCGGGGCCGCTGGCGGGCGGCGTGCTGATCGACGCCGTCGGCACCGCCGACGGCTGGCGCTGGGTGTTCTTCGTCAACCTGCCCATCGGGGTGGCCGCCTTCACCGCCGGGCTGCGGCTGCTCCCCCGGTTTCCCGTGGCCGCCGAGAAGCGGGAGACGTTCGACCTGTTCGGAGTGCTGCTCCTCGGCTCCGGTGTGCTCGCGCTGATGCTGCCGCTGGTCCAGGAGCAGCAGTGGACCGGGCGGCTGAAGTGGGCGCTGCTGCCGGTGGCGGCGCTGCTGCTGGCCGCGTTCTGGGCGTGGGAGAGACGGCAGGGGCGGCGCGGGCGGGCCCCGCTGGTCGACCTGGAGCTGTTCTCCCTGCGGTCGTTCACGCTCGGCGCACTGATCAGCCTCACCTACTTCGCGGGCTTCACCACGGTCTTCTTCGTCTACACGCTGTTCCTGCAGAACACGGTCGGCTACAGCGCGCTGGCCGCGGGCCTGACGGTGCTGCCGTTCGCGGCGGCCTCGGCGGTCGGCGCGGCCGCCGGGGGGCGGCTGGTGATGCGCTTCGGCCGCAAGCTGGTCGTCATCGGCCTGAGCGGGGTGGCGCTGGGGCTGCTCGGGGCGGTCGCGGCGGTGCAGCTCGTGCCCGGGCGGAACGTGGGCTGGGCGACCGCGCTGCCGCTGCTGATCGGCGGGATCGGCTCCGGCCTGACGGTCTCCCCCAACACGACCCTCACCCTCACCCGGGTCCCCGTGCACCGGGCCGGAGCGGCCGGCGGTGTCCTCCAGACGGGCCAGCGGGTCGGGTCGGCGGCCGGGATCGCCGTGGTGGGCGCGGTGTACTTCGCGCACCAGGCCGGCCCCGGGTACTCCGTCACGGCCATTCAGCTCGGGCTGCTCACCGCCGTCGGGCTCATCATGATCGCGCTGGCACTCGCGGTCGCGGACCTGCGGGAGCGCCAGACGCACCCCGAACCGGCACGAGCCGGGGAGAGGGTCCGGCGGGGCTCCGCGGAGGGCGGCGCGGAGGAACCGGTGCGGCCCGGGTCCTGAGCCGGTACGCCCCGAGACCGGAGGCCAGGGGGCACGGGACTACGGCGGGCTACGACTTGTGGCGCGGCTTGCCCCGCTTGGCGGCCTTACCGCCGCCCCCGGAACCGGTGCGGCCCCGCGCGGTACGGCTCGCGGGCTTCGAGCCGGTCGACTTCCCGGCCGCCGGCTTCTGGTGGCCGCCGCCCTGCTGCGCCCGCCCGCGCCGCTGCTCCGCCTCGGCCTTCTCCGCCGTGCGGCCCCGCGTGCTGTTGACGGTGCGGCCGCGGACGATGCCGATGAAGTCCTCCACCAGGTCGGTGGTGGCCTCCTCGGGCCAGGACAGGGCGACGCTCGACTGGGGCGCGTCGGTGACGGGACGGTAGGTGAGGTCCCTGCGGTGGTACAGCCGGGCCAGGGACTGCGGGACGATCAGCAGGCCGACGCCGGCCGCCACCAGCTCAAGGGCGTCGGGTGTCGTCGCGGGACGCTCGAAGGCGGGTTCGCCGGGCGGGGCGGCCCAGTCGAAGACGTCGTCCAGGGGGTGGAACATGACCTCGTCGGCGAGGTCGGCCAGGGTCACCTCGTCGACCGCCGTGATCAGGTGATCCTTGGGCACGACGACGACCGAGGTCTCCGTGTACAGGGGGATCGCGCTGAAGAACGTACGGTCGACCGGCAGCCGTACGAAGGCCGCGTCCGCCTCCCCGGCGCGCAGCAGCCCGGGCGCCTCGGGGGCGGGGACCTGGAGCAGGGTGAGCGGGATGCCGGGCCGGCGCTCCTGCCAGATCCGCACCCACTTGGCCGGCGTCACTCCGGGGACGTACGCGAGCCGGAACGACGGTGATTCATCCGAGCCTGTCACCAGGCCAGGCTACCGGCCGTGGTCGGCCGTCCCGCACCCGGCCGATACCCTTGACCTCATGAGTTCGCAGCAGAGCACCCAGACGATGAAGCCCGCGACCGCGGCGAAGAAGCTGGGTGTGTACCTCCCCGCCACCCCCGCCGAGTTCCAGGAGGGTGTGGTCACGCGCGCCGAGCTGCAGGAGCT
Organism: Streptomyces sp. NPDC058145; assembly: GCF_042884245.1. Classification (NCBI taxonomy): domain Bacteria; kingdom Bacillati; phylum Actinomycetota; class Actinomycetes; order Kitasatosporales; family Streptomycetaceae; genus Streptomyces; species Streptomyces sp. NPDC058145. Next base: position 377,731 of record NZ_JBHVUH010000003.1, read on the forward strand.
GGAGGCCGATCCGCCCCAGTGGCTGCGCGTGCTGCGAGCGGACGGTCCGCACCCGCGTCCGGTCGTCGCAGCGAAGCTCGGCGTGTCCATCTCGGGCCTCGCGCGCGCCGGGATCACCGAGGCGCTGACCACCGAGCAGATCGAGGCGCTCAAGCAGGAGCGGCCCGAGTGGCTGGAGAAGGAGCGGGCCACCCAGGCCGAGGTCCGCAAGGAGGGCGCACGGCTGAAGAGCCTCAAGAAGGAGAAGGACACGCCGGACGCCTGAGACGGCTGACGCCCCCGGCCCCGGGGGCGTTGTCAGTGGCCTCCCGTGCGGTTCCGCTCAGTTGATCACTGCGGCGGGCCGGGTCCGGCGGGGCAGTGCGACGGCCGGGCTGCTCGGCGCGGTGCTGGACGTCGACCACGTGCCGGGTGTGCCGCTGCCCGGCGGCTCCGCTCCGGTCACCGGCTGCCTCGTCCTCCGGTCCGGCACGGACTTCACCGACGGCCACCTCACGATGGCCGAGCGCGCCCAGCCGCTGACGGCCGTCGTGGAGCGGCAGCGGCGGCTGCTGGAGGAGTGGCGGCGGTCCCTGGCCCCGGCCGGGGCATCCGACGAGCGGGCGGCGGACTGCGCGCTGACGCCGCGCGAGACGACGGTACTGCTCCTGCTCGCCGAGGCCCCGGCCGCCGACGCCATCGGCCGGCGCCTGCGGCATCTCGGCCCGCACGGTGCACGAGCACGTCGAGAACGTCTACCGCGAGCCGGGCACCCGCGACCGGATCGGCACCCTCCTGCGCGCTCAGCGGCTCGGGCTGTCGCGGCGCCCGGGGGCCGCCAGCGGTGCTCGGGGTTCTCGAAGTCACGGCGGCATCCGGCGTCCCAGGCGGTGCGCTGGTCGCCGTGGGCGGGAATGCCGCCGAGGTCCCTCAGCGCCCGGGCGAGGTGCGGCAGGAGCAGGCTCGTGCGGGAGTTGGAGGCGCTCGGTCACCTGCTTCATGGCGGAACTGTTGTCACCCAGCCATATCGGGCCCGCCAGTACGGGGATGTCCGCCGTCAGGGGCTGCCGGTAGAGGTCCGGCCAGGTGCCCGTCTCCCAGCCTCCCGGAGCCGTTCGTCCGAGGGCGGGCCGGAGTCAGTCCGCGGCCGGCGGGATGTTCTGGTTGGCGTGGAACAGGTTCTCCGGGTCGTAGGCGCGCTTGACCGAGGCGAGGCGGTCGTAGTGTCCCCGGTAGGTCGCCCGAACCCGGTCCGGGTTCTCCTGTTCGCCGATGAAGTTGACGTAGGTGCCGCCCATGGAGTGCGGGTGCAGGTCGGTCCAGTAGTCGACGCACCACTGCCGCACCAGCTCGGCGTTGGCGGGGTCGGGGTCGATGCCGCCGATCACGCCGGACCAGACGGCGTCCCGGTAGGCCCAGGCCGTGTCGTCGGGGCCGACGCGCTGGGCCGCCCCGTCCACTGGGTACATGTGCATGATCGACAGGCCGGTGGGGATGTTCTCGGCGTACTTGTGGTGCACATCGACGGCGCCGTCGGAGATGGAGTCGAAGAAGTCACCGCGCCAGTACCACTGCAGCCCCTTGGGGATCAGCGTGTCGAACATGCTCTGCAGCCCGGGGTAGGGCATGGGGGTGGTGAAGTGGAAGGCCGGCGGCGCGGGGTCGTTGACCACGGTGAGCACCTGGGCCAGGTGGTCGTCGGCGAGGCCGCCGGTGTAGCACCAGACGACGCCGCACACCTTCTGCCCGTGGATCGGCTCGGGGAACGGCGGTCCGGGCGGCACGACCAGCACGGCGAAGAACCCGCTGAGCTCCTCCGGTGCGGCGGGCAGGAACTCGCGGTACCAGCGCAGCACCTCCTGGATGCGGTCGACCGGCCACACGGTCACCGCGACCCCGACCGTGGCGGCCGGGTGCAGCCGGAACGTGAACGACGTGACCACGCCGAAGTTGCCGCCGCCGCCGCGCAGCGCCCAGAACAGGTCGGGATGGCGCTCCGCCGAGGCGGTGACACAGCTGCCGTCGGCGAGGACGACGTCGGCCGAAAGCAGGCTGTCGATCGTCAGGCCGTACCTGCGGGTGAGGTAGCCGTGGCCGCCGCCGAGCGTGAGGCCGCCGACGCCGGTGGTCGACATGATGCCCGCCGGCACGGCGAGCCCGAAGGCGTGGGTCGCGTGGTCGAGATCCCCGAGTTGGCTGCCGCCGCCCACCTGGACCGTCTTCGTCTCGGGGTCCACCCTGACCCAGCGCATCGGCGACAGGTCGAGCACGAGCCCGTCGTCGACCAGGCACAGACCCGGACCGCTGTGGCCGCCGCCGCGTACCGCCAGTTCGGCGCCGGTGTCCCGGGCGAAGGAGATCGTCGCCTGCACGTCCGCCACGTCCACGCACTGCGCGAAGGCTGCGGGCCGCCGGTCGATCATGGCGTTGTAGATGCTGCGGGCCTCGTCGTAGCCGGGGTCACGCGGGGCGATCACCGGCCCCCGCAGTGCCTCGCGCAGACTGCTGGCAGCCGTTTCGTCGATAGCGCCCATGGTTGGGGACCTCTGTGGGGAGCGTGGACCTGCGCGGACGCGCCACCTGGGCCGCGCGCCCGGTCTTCAGTTTTCACCCGCGGGTCGCGCCCCGCACGTCGGCGTCGCCGGAGGCGGACGGAGCTCCGTTGCCGCCCTCAGCCCAGGAAGCTCAGCCGCACCTGACGGTCGCGGTTGTCCTTGTTCGTGTCGACCAGGCAGACCGACTGCCAGGTCCCCAGCTCCAGGTGCCCGCCGATGACCGGAAGCGTCGCGTACGGCGGCACGAGCGCGGGGAGGACGTGATCGCGGCCGTGGCCCGGGCTGCCGTGCCGGTGCTGCCAGCGGTCGTCGGCGGGCAGCAGGGAGTGCAGGGCGGCGAGGAGGTCGTCGTCGCTGCCGGCGCCCGTCTCGATGATCGCGACGCCGGCCGTGGCGTGCGGGACGAAGATGTTGAGCAGACCGTCGCGGCCGGCCGCGGCCTCCCGCAGGAAGTCCTCGCACTCGCCGGTGAGATCGACGACCCGCTCCCGGGAACCGGTGGCGACGTTCAGCATTCGCGTGGTGAAGGCATCTGACATGCCCTCCATCCTGACCCATGTGCCGGGTTTCACACGCCGGGATGGGACGGCGCCGGCCGGGCTCGGGCGGCTGCCGAGCGGACGGGAAGATCCGTGACCGCCCCGCTGTTGGGAGGGGCGTGAGCGAGACGCGCGAGGTCGACGTGGTCGTCATAGGCGCCGGCCAGGCGGGCCTGTCCAGCGCCTATCACCTGCGGCGCAACGGTTTCGAACCGGACCGCGACTTCGTGGTCCTGGACCACTCCCCCGGGCCGGGCGGCGCCTGGCAGTTCCGCTGGCCGTCGCTGACGTACGGCAAGGTGCACGGGATGCACTCCCTGCCGGGTATGGAGCTGACGGACGCCGATCCGGCGCGGCCGTCGGCGGAGGTCGTCGGCGCCTACTTCGACCGCTACGAGCGGACCTTCGACCTGCGCGTACGCCGTCCTGTGGACGTGACGGCCGTACGAGCGGGGAGCGAGGGACAGGACGGGCGGCTGGCCGTGGAGACCTCGGACGGCGGCTGGGCCACGCGGGCGCTGATCAACGCGACCGGAACCTGGGACCGACCGTTCTGGCCGCGCTGTCCGGGCCAGGAGACCTTCCGGGGACGGCAGTTGCACACCGCGCGGTACGCCGGGCCGGAGGAGTTCACCGGCCGTCGGGTCGTGGTGGTGGGCGGCGGCGCCTCCGGCACCCAGCACCTGCTGGAACTCGCCCCCTACGCGGCCGCCACCACCTGGGTCACCCGGCGGCCCCCGGTCTTCCGCGAGGGCCCGTTCGACCAGGAGGCGGGCCGGGCGGCCGTGGCGCTGGTGGCTGAGCGGGTACGGCAGGGCCTGGTGCCGAGGAGTGTCGTCTCCGTCACCGGGCTGCCTCTGAACGACGCCATCCGGCGGGGCCTTGCCGACGGGGTCCTGGAGCGCCGGCCGATGTTCGACCGGATCACCCCGGACGGGGTGGAGTGGGACGACGGACGGCGGGTGGAGGCCGATGTCATCCTCTGGGCCACCGGGTTCCGGGCTGCCCTGGATCACCTCGCACCGCTGCGGCTGCGGGAGCCGGGCGGCGGGATCAGGCTCGAGGGGACCCGGGCGGTCGCCGATCCACGCGTCCATCTCGTCGGCTACGGCCCCTCGGCCAGTACCGTCGGCGCGAACCGGGCCGGACGCGCGGCCGTACGGGACATCGGGCGGCTGCTGGCCGGGGAGCCGGTCCGGCCGGTCGCCGCGTGACGTTCCGCGGGTTCAGCGCGGCGGCTGTGTGGCCGGGGGCTGCCGGGGGCTGCCACTGGGCTGCTGCGACTGTGCCGGGCTCTGGTGGCGGGCGCTGAACTCGGCGACGTTGCGCACGTGTTCGGCGTAGTCGGCGGTGAAGCGGGTGTCTCCGGGCTTGACCGTGACGTAGTACAGCCAGTCGCCTGACGGCGGATTGGTGACGGCGCGCATCGCCTCCGGGCCGGGGTTGCCGATCGGGGTGGGCGGTAGTCCCATGCGCTGGTAGGAGTTGTACGGGCTGTCCGAGTCGGCGTGGTCGCCGGCGTTGCCGCCGGTGCGGTTCAGCGCGTAGTTGAGCGTGGTGCCCACCTGCAGCGGCATGCCCCGCTGCAGCCGGTTGAGGATGACCCGCGCCACCTTCCCCATGTCGGCCTTGGCGGTCGACTCGGCCTGGACGATGCTGGCGACGATGACCGTCTGGTAGACGTTCAGCGTGTTGCGTTGCGCCCCGGCGGCGACGGGTGTCGTGTCGAACTTCTTGTTGGCCGTGTCGACCATGAGCCGCAGCAGCGACTCGGGGGTGGTGCCCTTCGCCAGGGGATAGACCGCCGGGAAGAGGTAGCCTTCCGGGTTGCCCGCCGCCTCCTTGGGCAGCTTGAGGGCGGCCTTGCCGAGTGACTTGCGGGTGCTGCCCGGGGGCAGTTCGAGGGCCTTGTCGACGGCCTCGTACACCTGGCTCGCCCGCCGGCCCTCCGGGATGGCCAGCGTGCGGGGCCTGGCCTGCTCCGTACGATCGCTCGCCAGGCTCAGCAGCGGCACCGCCACGGCGGTGCCGGCCAGGACGGCGCCGGTCACGACGAGGCCGAGCTTGCCCCGGCGCGTCAGTCGCATCGTGCTCCGTGGTGGAGTGTTCATCTGCATGCGGGCACGGTAATACGCGTAAGGTCACAAACCCGACATATCGTCAGCTTGTCGGCGAGGGCCGCCGTACGTCAGCCCGTCGGTGCCAGCCGGGCGTCCCTGCGCACCAGGGCCGCGTACCGTCCGTCCAGTTCCAGCAGTTCCTCGTGCGTGCCCCGTTCGGCGACCCGGCCGGAGTCCAGGACGACGATCTGGTCGGCACCGCGGACGGTGGACAGACGGTGGGCGATGGTGAGGGTCGTCCGGTCGGCCGACAGGGCGTCGATGGCCTGCTGCACGGCGGCTTCCGTACGGGTGTCCAGGGCGCTGGTCGCCTCGTCCAGGATGAGCACCGGCGGATCGCGCAGGATGGTGCGGGCTATCGCCAGACGTTGCTTCTCGCCGCCGGAGAAGCGGTGGCCGCGTTCGCCGACGACGGTTTCGTAGCCGTCGGGCAGCGCGGAGATGTGGTCGTGGATCTGGGCGGCCCGCGCCGCCGCGTGCAGTTCCTCGTCGGTGGCGTCCGGCTTGGCGAAGCGCAGGTTGTCGGCGACCGAGGCGTGGAAGAGGTAGGTCTCCTGCGAGACGACGCCGACGGCGCGCGCGAGGGTGTCGAAGTCGAGGTCGCGCACGTCCACGCCGTCGAGGGTGACGCGGCCGCCGGTGACGTCGTAGAGCCGGGGCACCAGGCAGCCGAGGGTGGACTTGCCGGCGCCGGTGGGACCGACGACGGCGAGGCTGCCGCCGGCGGGCACGGTGATGTCGAGGCCGTCGAGGACCGGGGCGCCCTTGCCCTCGTAGCGGAACTCGACGTCCTCGAAGCGCACTTCGCCCTTGACCTCGTCGAGATGGACCGACTGCTCGCGCTCGGTGATGTCGACGGGCAGGTCCAGGTACTCGAAGATGCGCTGGAAGAGCGCGAGGGAGGTCTGCACCTGGACGCCGGTAGCCAGCAGGCTCACCGCCGGGCGGAACAGGCCCTGCTGGAGCGAGACGAAGGCGACGATGGTGCCCAGCGAGACCTGCGGGCCGCCGAACTGGAGGGCGAGTCCCGCGGTCCAGTAGATGACGGCGGGCATGGCGGCCATGACGATCGTGATCACGGCCATCCGCCAGCGGCCCGCCATGTTGGACCTGACCTCGAGGTCGACCAGCTGCTCGGACTCCGCGGCGAAGGACGCGGTGAGCGAGTCGGAGCGCCCCATGGTGCGGCCGAGCAGGATGCCGCTGACGGAGAGCGACTCGGTGACCGTGGCGGCCATCACGGCCATCTGCTTCTGGCGCTGGGTGGTGATCTTCTTGCGCTCGTTGCCGACGCGGCGGCTGATCCACACGAACACCGGCAGCAGGAGCAGCGAGACGATGGTGAGCCGCCAGTCGAGGGCCACCATCGCGACGATGGTGGCGACGACGCTGGTGGCGTTGGAGACCAGCGAGGTGGCGGTGGAGGTGACGGTGGCCTGCATGCCGCCGATGTCGTTGGCGATGCGGGACTGCACCTCGCCGGTGCGGGTGCGGGTGAAGAAGGCGAGCGACATGCGCTGCAGGCGGCCGTAGACGGCCGTGCGCAGGTCGTGCATGACGCGCTGGCCGACGGTGGTCGAGATCAGGGTCTGCAGGACGCCGAAGACGCTGGAGAGGACCGCGCTCAGGATCATGCCGAACGCGAGCAGGCTCAGCAGGCCGGTGCGGCGCTCGGGGAGCGCCACGTCGAGGATCTCCTTGAGGAGGAACGGCGTGGCCACCGAGACCAGCGACGAGGCGCCGACCAGCAGGCCGACGATCGCGAGGCGCCCGCGGTAGGGACGGAAGAGCTTCAGGATGCGGCGCACCTGCCGGGGCTGCTCACCGGCGTCGGCGGGCGGGGTCCAGGAGGGTTCTCGTTCGGGATGCATGGGCTCCTACGGAGGTGGCGGGCGGCGGCCGGGACCGGCCGCCGGCGACTGACGGATCGTAGCTCATTGTTACCTATACTCACAATGAACGGCATCCTGATATTGTTCCCGCATGACCTCCCCCGATCCCGACGGCCTGCTCGCCGAGCAGTTGCTGCGGCTCACCCGCCGGGTGCACCGCATCCAGAAGCGCCATCTGGAGCGACGGGAGCTGGGCGTCACCCCGGCCCAGTCCCGGCTGCTGCGGACCCTCGCGCACTACGGCTCGCCCCCGCGCATGGCGGACCTCGCCGAGCGCCTCGAGGTGGTGCCACGCGCCGTGACGACACTGGTCGACGGTCTCGAGGCGAGCGGCAAGGTGCGCCGGATGGCGGACCCGTCGAACCGGCGGGTGACCCGGATCGAGCTGACGGACGAGGGCCGGGAGACCCTGAGTGAGCTGCGCGGAGCGCGCCGGTCGGCCGCCGAGGAGATACTCGCCCCGCTGACGGAGAAGGAGCGCGCGGTGCTCGGCGTGCTCCTGGACACACTGATCGACTCGGAGACCGCCAAGCCCTGCTGAACGCACGCGGCCGCCCCCGCTCCGCCTCGTGCCGCGGGAGCGGGGACGGCCGTCGGCCTCAGCAGCGGCGGCGGTCCTCCGTGAGCGCGCCCTGCGCCGTGCTCAGCGAACGGTCGTAGCACCCCGCCGAGCCGTCCACGCGGTAGCGCTCGCCGGACGTGCCGACCGCGTGCCGCTGGTCACGGGGGACGTCGACCGTGTACGCGGCGTCGCCGCTGTAGGTGTCGTCGAGCCGCGACCACGCGGTGCGCCGGCCGCCCTCGCGCCGCACGACCGTGGCCCGGTCGCCCAGGGTGAGCACGGTGCGCAGCCGGTCGTCCGTGCCGAGGGTGGTGGCGCCGTTCATCGTGTACGTCCGGTGGGTGTGCGTCGTCCGTGCGGGGCCGGTTCCCTCGACGGCGACGGTCTCGTCGTCCGACCAGGCCGCGTCGAGTCCGTCCGTGTTCTCACCGTCGGTCCAGCGGTGTGCGGAGGTGTTGGCGAGGGTGCGGGTGACGGTGGTGGTCACGCGGCCGTGCGAGGTGTTCAGAAATCCGGAGACGGTGAGCCGGTGTCCGGCCTCGGTGTCGACACGGTTCTCCGCACCTGGAGTGTAGACCGAGGAGTTGGCGACGCCGGTCCCCTCGGAACGGGTGAGCGCCCCGGTGACGTGGGCGCGGTGCGCGTCCTGCCACACCAGCACGTTCACGGGGACACTCCACCCGGGCCGACCGGCGGGCACGCCCACCACGGTGACCTCGACGCGGTGCGGGCGGCCGTCGTTGAGGAGCCCGGCGAACGGCGTGAGGTCGTACTCGACGGGCCGGACGTCGAAGGCGCGCGGCGCCGGGAGGACGTACCAGAGGAAGGGGTTGGACCAGCCGCCGGTCCACACATGGGGGAACGGTGCGGCGATCCCGGCGAGTTGTCCGTCGACCTTGATCTGCACCTCGCGGTACGGTCCGTGGTCGGCCTTGCAGGAGTACGCGGCCGGGTCGGCCACGGTCAGGTACCAGAACTCCTCGCAGCCGCCGCCGGATCCGGTGGCGTACACCTCCGCGACGATGCGTTCGCTGTTGCGTGGCGTGGTGAGGGTGGTGGCGTCGGGTGCGCCGGCGAGGGTGAGGACGCGGTCGGGCGCCGGCGCGTCGGGGCGGCCCCGGTAGAAGGTGAGCGTCACCTTGACGTCGATGACGCCGGTGTAGGTGTCGTCCACGACGTTCCCGATGAGCATCTCTACGTCCTGCGGGCCGCGGAAGATGTCGCTGTACCGGGTGACGTCCTTCTCCACGTGCCATTCGACGCCGTCGGGCGACGGCTCCGGTGTCGAGGTGCGCAGGATCTCGGCACCGCCGACGTGCAGGTAGCCGAGACGGTCGAACTGACGGCCCTTCACCTTGCCGTCGAGACGCAGGACGACCTTGCTCCAGCGGTCGCCGCAGCCCCGCGGCGGCGTGTACGCGCCCCGGTACGGGGTGAAGTCACGGAACTGCGTCTCGGCCAGGGTGACCTGGCAGGACTTGGTGTCCGGCCTGGTGACGGGCGGGGCGGCGGTCACCGGATCGTGCCAGTCGGTGCCGAACTCGGCGGGGGCGTCGGCGGCCTGCGTCGCCGGCGCGGCGGCCGCCGCGCCGGTGCCGAAGAACGTGCTCGCCAGGAGGGTCGCTCCGGCGAGCATGGACATGACTATCCGTCTACTCATGGGCCCGGTTCTACGGGGATTCGGGGCCGGCCCGCAATGAGGCGTGGCGCCATCCTCACCGGCCCATCAGATCCGCCCTGTCCCCCATCACCACCACGGGATGCCGGTCCGGATCCAGCTCGCGCAGCAGGAACTCCATGGCCTGCCTGGACACGCTGACGCAGCCCGAAGTGCCGCCGCCGTGGTCCATGTGCAGCCAGATGCTCCCGCCCTTCCCCTCCCCCTCGGGCCGCCTGGGGTCGTTCGGCGGGGCGCCCCGGACTCGGTTGTAGTCGATGGCGATGACGTAGTCGAAGTCGTGCCAGTACGGCTTGGCCCACCAGCGCGGGGCGGCGAGGGACCGGTCCCGCGCGTAGGGCAGTTCGGTGCCCGGATCGCCGAGTACGCCGCCCGCGTCGGTGAGGGTGTACACACCGACGGGGCTGCGCCGGTCGCCGGAGCGGTGGTCCGTGGTCCACCCCTTCCTGCCGTTGTGCGCCGGCCAATCGCGGACGCGCCGCCAGGCCCCGCCGTGCCTGGCGTAGAGCACGACCGTGGAGTCCGCCGAGTTCCTGCCGTCGCCGTAGACGACCACCACCTGTCCGGAACCGGCCGGGATGCGCCGCCGCAGTTCGGGGCCGATGCCCGGGACGCGATGCGGTTCGCGCCCGTCCCTGCCGGACTGCCCGGCCCGGCCCTCCGGTTCCGGGGCGCGGGTGGCGCCGCCCGGGGAGCCACACGCCGCCAGGGCAGCGAGCAGGGTCCCAGCGGCCGTCACCAACCACGCCGTACACCGCGCACTGTCGCTCCGCACGCGGCCCATGCTGACATCGGCCACCGGTTCATCGTGCGATCTTCCGGACATTCACCCTGCCGGGTTACGGCTGCCGCCCGTCGCCGGCCCGCACCTGGCCGGAACCCGGCTGATCGCGCCGGCCGCCCGGGGAAAACCGGTTGAAATTACCCGGTCCGCGACGCGACGCTTTCACGGCTTGCCGCCGCTCCCCCACCCTCCCTGACACGAGCCACTGGGACGTCATGCGAATCCAAGACCTTCCGTATCCCGATCCGGGCGTACCGGACGCGCGTTCGGGTCCTCACTTCCTGTGGTGGCTCTGGCGCAACCAGCTGGGCGGCCAGCTCAAGGCGCTGGCCTGGGGGCTGCTGCACTTCGTCGCCGTCTCCGCGCTGCCCTTCTGCGTCGGTCTCGCCGTCCAGGCCGTCGTGGAACGCTCCGGCGGCCGGCTGGCCCTGACAGGGGGCCTGATGGCGTTGTGCGGCACGGCCATCGCGGTCGGCGACACCTTCCTGCACCGGTCCGCCGTCACCAACTGGATCACCGCCGCCGCCCGGGTCCAGCAGCTGCTGGCCCGCAAGGCGGCCCGGCTGGGCTCCGCGCTGACCCGGCGGGTCGCGGCCGGCGAGGTGGTGGCCGTGTCCACCGGCGACGTGGAGAAGATCGGCTGGTTCGTCGAAGCCGTCTCCCGGTTCACCGCCGCCGCGCTCACCGTCGTCGTGGTCTGCGTCGGCCTGGTCGTCTACCAGCCCGCTCTCGGCGTGGTCGTCGCCGCGGGACTGCCGGTCGTCGGGCTCGCCGTGCTGCCCCTGCTGCCCCGGGCCACCCGGCGCGCCGACGTGCAGCGCGAGAAGGCCGGCCGGGCCACCGAGCTGGCCTCGGACACGGTGGCCGGCCTGCGGGTGCTGCGCGGGATCGGCGGCGAGGAACTCTTCCTCGACCGCTACCGCCGCGCCTCCCAGGAGGTACGGCACGCGGCCGTGCGCAGCGCCCGGATGTGGTCGCTGATCTCCGCGATCCAGGTGCTGCTTCCGGGGCTGCTGCTGATCGCGGTGGTCTGGCACGGCACCCACCTGGCCCGCCAGGGCCGGATCACGGTCGGCGAACTCGTCACCGTCTACAGCGCGGTGATGGTGCTCAACTACCCCTTGCGGCACTTCGAGGAGATCGCGATGGCGTACTCCTTCTCGCGCCCCTCGGCCAGACGGGCCGCGCGCGTGCTGTCGCTGCAGCGGTCCACGGACGCCGGCGGAGCGCGCGGTGCCGAGGTGCCGGGCGGTGATCTGTACGACCCGGTCACCGGCCTCCTCGCGCCCGCCGGTCTGCTCACCGCGGTGGTGTGCGGCGACCCCGACGCGGCCGGACGGCTCGCGGAACGCCTGGGCGGCCACCCCGCGGAGGCGGGTACGTCGGTGCTGCTCGGCGGCGTGCCGCTCGACGAGCTCCCGATCGACAGCGCCCGCGCCGCCGTCCTCGTCCAGGACAAGGACCCGGTGCTGCTGTCCGGAACGCTGCGCGAGCTGCTCGACGTGCCCGCGTCCGGTGCCGTACGGGCCGAGGACGCGCTGGCGGCCGCCCGGTGCGAGGACGTGCTGGACGCGCTGGTGCAGGGGTCGCTGGACGCCGCCGACCCACTGGACTCCCGTATCACGGAGCGGGGCCGCTCCCTCTCGGGCGGCCAGCGCCAGCGGCTCGCACTGGCCCGGTCGCTCATCACCGACCCCGAGGTGCTGGTCCTGGACGAGCCGACCTCCGCCGTCGACTCGCACACCGAGGCGTGGATCGCGCGGGGTCTGCGGCGGCTGCGCTCGGGGCGGACGACGGTGGTGTTCACCTCCTCCCCCCTGCTGCTCGACCACGCGGACCGGGTCGTCCTCGTCCACGGCGGCGAGGTCGTGGCGGTCGGCGTGCACCGTGAACTGGTCGAAGCGGAGCCGCGGTACCGGGCCGTGGTGACGCGGGAGACCGACGACGAGCGGGCCGCCGCCGAGGCGGATGCGGACGTGCCCGGACAGGGCGCCCTCCTGGGCGCCTTCGACACGCTGGAAGAGATCGAGGAGAGCGCATGATCGGCGTTGCGCCACCGGCGTACAACCCGGCGGCCCCGACGACCGCCACCACCCTGCCCGTCGGTGCGGCCGCGACCGTGCGCGCCTACGTGGCCGAACTGTTCCACCGGCACCGCCGGGCCTTCCTCCTCCTCGTCGCCGTCAACACCGTGGCCGTGGTCGCCTCCATGGTGGGCCCGTACCTGCTCGGCGGCCTCGTCGAGCGGGTGTCGGACGGAGCGCGGGAGCTGCACCTGGGCCTGACCGTCGGGCTGTTCGTGCTCGCGCTGCTCGTGCAGGCCCTGTTCGTGCGGCAGGTGCGGCTGCGGGGCGCGATGCTCGGCGAGCGGATGCTGGCCGACCTGCGCGAGGACTTCCTCGTCCGCTCGGTGGGACTGCCGCCGGGCGTGCTGGAGCGTGCGGGCACCGGTGACCTGCTGTCCCGCATCACCACCGACATCGACCGCCTCGCCAACGCCATGCGGGAGGCGGTGCCGCAGCTGGCCATCGGCGTGGTGTGGGCCCTGCTGCTGCTCGGCGGCCTGGTGGTGACGGCCCCGCCGCTCGCGGCCGCCGTGCTGCTCGCGGTGCCGGTGCTGGTGGCGGGGTGCCGCTGGTACTTCAGAAGGGCGCCCTCCGGCTACCGCTCGGAGGCGGCGGGGTACGCCGCCGTCGCCGCCGCGCTCGCCGAGACCGTGGACGCGGGCCGCACGGTCGAGGCGCACCGTCTGGGCGACCGGCGCATCGCCCTGTCGGAGCGGCGGATCAAGCAGTGGACCGCTTGGGAGCGCTACACCCTCTGGCTGCGGTCCGTGCTCTTTCCCGTCATCAACGCCGTCCATGTCACCGTGCTCGGCTCGGTGTTGATGGTGGGCGGCTTCTTCGTGCTGCGCGGCTGGATCGGGGTCGGTCAGCTGACGACGGGCGCGCTCGTCGCGCAGATGCTCGTCGATCCCGTCAATCTGATCCTGCGCTGGTACGACGAGGTGCAGGTGGCCCAGGTGTCGCTGGCCCGGCTGGTCGGCGTCCGGGACATCGAGCCGGAGGCCGGGGACGCCTCGCTGGCCCCCGGTGGCCGTGACGTGCACGCCGACCGGGTGCGTTTCGGCTACCGCGAGGGCGTCGACGTGCTGCGCCGGGTGTCCCTGGAGGTCGCCCCGGGCACCCGGCTGGCCCTGGTCGGTCCGTCCGGCGCGGGCAAGTCCACGCTGGGCAGGCTGCTCGCCGGGATCTACGCGCCCCGGGACGGCCGCGTCACCCTGGGCGGTGCCGAACTGTCCCGGATGCCGGCGGAACGCGTCCGCTCGCACGTCGCCCTGGTCAACCAGGAGCATCACGTCTTCGTGGGTTCCCTGCGGGACAACCTGCTGCTGGCCCGTACCGGTGCCGCCGACGCCGAGCTCTGGGCGGCGCTGGGCGCGGTCGACGCGGACGGCTGGGCCCGGGCGCTGGACGACGGACTGGACACCGAGGTGGGATCCGGCGGGCTGGCCCTGACCCCGGCGCAGGCCCAGCAGATCGCGCTGGCCCGGCTGGTGCTGGCCGACCCGCACACGCTGGTCCTGGACGAGGCGACCTCGCTGCTCGACCCGCGGGCGGCCCGGCACCTGGAACGCTCGCTGGCCCGTGTGCTGGACGGCCGCACGGTGGTCGCTATCGCCCACCGGCTGCACACCGCCCACGACGCCGATGTGATCGCCGTCGTGGAGAACGGCCGGATCAGCGAGCTGGGCAGCCATGCGGAGCTGGTCGCCGCGGGCGGGGCGTACGCGGCGCTGTGGCGGTCGTGGCACGGGTGAGCGCACGGCGCTGAGGCCGGGCGCCCAGCCTGTGGCCGACTCGGGCGAGCCCGCGGCGACGAGATCGCGTGTCCGGCCGCACGGTGCCGCGCGGCCGGGCCGGGCGGTGGCCGGGCAGTCGGGCCTGACGGTGGCCGGGCAGTCGGGCCTGGCGCCGTCCTGGCTCGCGGGCGCGTCCGGACGAGCGGGCCGGTCGGCGGCCGGGAACGCGGTCGCGTCCAGGCCGGCGTGCGAAGGCGGGGCCGGACGGCGGTTCCGTACGGTCCGGCCGGGGTACGCGGCCCCAGGCCACCACCCGTGCCGTTGCGCGGGAGCGAACAGGGGTGGAAGGCTGGATAGCGGCACCGGCTCGGGGGACGGCCGGGAACCCGTCGGGTCCCGGCGTACGCAACCGGTACCGAGCGTGCCGACGGCGCACTGCCCCTTCTGGGGGCACAAGGCCGTCCTCACCACATGGAGGTACCCGTGGACAGCGCCGACGGATGGGGGGATGACGTCTACCAGCCCGATCCCTCGGAGATCCGGGAGGACTCGGGCGTCCTCGACGCCGAGGACACTCTGGACTTCGACGGTGTCGACGATCCCCTCGACCGGGGCTGGTCCCCTCCCGAGCGGCCGTGGGCAGTGGAGCACACCGGGGTGACGGCCGGCGAACGCCAGACCGGGGAGACCCTGGACCAGCGGCTCGCCGAGGAGCTGCCCGAATCCGCCGCCCCCGACGGGGACGGCATCGGTGACTGCGACGGCACGGACGGGGAACTCCTCGACAACGAGGTCGGCGCCTCCCGCTCCGGGCGCCTGGTCGCCCCGGACGAGGGTGCGCACGAGGACGAGGAGAGCGCCCTCGTCGCCACGGACGTCGGCATCGACGGCGCCGCCGCCTCGGCCGAGGAGGCCGCGATGCACATCGTCGACGAGGACACCCTCTCCGGCTGACCCGGACGCCCCCTGCCCGACCGCCGCGCGCGAGGAGCCGCCATGCAGAAGGACAAGCACCCCGACTACCACTCCGTGGTCTTCCGGGACCGCGCCGCCGGATACGCCTTCCTCACCCGGTCCACCGCGAACAGCGAGCAGACCATCGAATGGGACGACGGCGAGACCTACCCGGTCATCGACGTGGAGATCTCTTCCGAGAGCCACCCCTTCCACACGGGCAAGGCCCGCACGGTGGACACCGAGGGCCGCATCGCCCGGTTCGAACGCCGCTACGGCGGGGGCGAGGCCGGCGGGGAGGCCTGAGGGCCCGCGGCGCGTCAGATCACATTGAGCGCCGCCGCGCAGCCTGCTCCGCCCAGCAGCATGAACACGGGCATCAGCACCTTCAGCTCGACCCAGCTGCCGGCCCGGAAGCGCAGCACCTTCGGCGGCCCCAGCGGATACCAGCGCTTGCGGCCCACCGGGATCGGCCACAGGATCGGGCAGCCGGACACCGTCAGCGCGTCCCCGATGTCGTGGACCAGGGCGCCCAGCACGATCGGCAGGCCCAGCCACAGGTACTCCTGCCCGGGCGCGGTGAACAGCCAGTCGGACCCGTTGCCCGGCTTGTCCAGTATTCCCGCGAGGATCCACGCGCTGGTCGCCGCGAGCAGCCAGACCAGGACGTCGCTGCTCGACCCGCGGGCCGCCCGCCACAGCAGGCCCTCGATCGCCAGCACCATGTGCACGAAGAGGATGGCCAGCACCGCCCAGCGGCCCCCGGCGATCGCCGCCCCGGAGCTGCTCGCACCGATGAGGACCGCCCACAGCCAGGTGTGCGTGAGCGTGCGGTGGCCGCCCGAGCGACGGGCGTCGCCCTTCTTCCTGGTCGCCTTGTAGACGGCGTAGGAGAGCTTGTCCACGATCTCGCAGATCCAACGGGAGATCGGCCCGAAGGCCCGGGAGATGGTGGCCGCCTTGTGGTCGAGGTCCGGGGCGAGCGCGGCGCCGGCGCAGATCAGCGCTCCGACGAGAAGGACGGGCCAGGGCATCGGGTGTCCGGCCGCGGCGGCGGCCGCCCCGACGCCGAGCCAGGCCGCGGCCCCCGACAGTGAGTGTGCTGGTCCCATCATGGCCGCTTCCCGCCCCATTCCTCATGTGCCGCTGTCCAGTTGACCTGGAGCGCTGACGCGTCGTCGGCGACACAGCGTAGCCGCAGTGATCTTCGTATCCGCAGCCGATTCCCCCCTCGGGCACGAGGCCAGGCAAGATGGGTGCGTGACCCTCATCGATCAGCTCCCGCCGACCGCCGACCCCGACGCCCTGTACGAAGCCTTCGAGTCGTGGGCGCAGGAGCGCGGCCTCACCCTCTACTCCCATCAGGAGGAGGCGCTGATCGAGGTGGTGTCCGGGGCGAACGTGATCGTCTCGACGCCCACCGGCTCCGGCAAGAGCATGATCGCCGCGGGCGCCCACTTCGCGGCGCTGGCCCGGGACGAGGTCACCTTCTACACCGCCCCGATCAAGGCGCTGGTGTCCGAGAAGTTCTTCGAGCTGTGCAAGCTGTTCGGCACCGAGAACGTCGGCATGCTGACCGGTGACGCCTCCGTGAACGCCGACGCGCCGGTGATCTGCTGCACCGCCGAGGTGCTGGCCTCCATCGCGCTGCGCGACGGCAAGAACGCGGACGTCGGCCAGGTCGTCATGGACGAGTTCCACTTCTACGCGGAGGGCGACCGCGGCTGGGCGTGGCAGATCCCGCTGCTGGAGCTCCCGCAGGCGCAGTTCATTCTGATGTCCGCCACTTTGGGCGATGTATCCTTCTTCGAGAAGGACCTCACCCGCCGCACCGGCCGCCCGACCTCGCTGGTCCGCTCGGCCACCCGCCCGGTGCCCCTCTCCTACGAGTACGAGCGCACCCCGCTCACCGAGACGCTCACCGATCTGCTGGAGAGCAAGCAGGCGCCGGTGTACATCGTGCACTTCACCCAGGCGCAGGCCGTGGAGCGGGCGCAGGCGCTGATGAGCATCAACATGTGCACGCGCGAGGAGAAGGACCGGATCGCCGAGCTGATCGGCAACTTCCGCTTCACCACCAAGTTCGGCCGCAACCTCTCCCGTTACGTCCGGCACGGCATCGGCGTCCACCACGCCGGCATGCTGCCCAAGTACCGGCGCCTGGTGGAGAAGCTCGCGCAGGCCGGTCTGCTGAAGGTCATCTGCGGTACGGACACGCTCGGCGTGGGCGTCAACGTGCCGATCCGCACCGTGCTCTTCACGGCCCTCACCAAGTACGACGGCACCCGGGTGCGTACGCTGCGCGCCCGCGAGTTCCACCAGATCGCGGGCCGCGCCGGCCGGGCCGGTTTCGACACCGCCGGACTCGTCGTGGCCCAGGCGCCCGAGCACGTCATCGAGAACGAGAAGGCCCTCGCCAAGGCGGGCGACGATCCCAAGAAGCGCCGCAAGGTGGTGCGCAAGAAGGCACCGGAGGGCTTCGTCGGCTGGACGGACAACACCTTCGAGAAGCTGATCGGATCCGAACCCGAGCCGCTGACCTCGCGGTTCCGGGTGACACACACGATGCTGCTGTCGGTGATCGCCCGGCCCGGCAACGCCTTCGAGGCGATGCGCCATCTCCTCGAGGACAACCACGAGCCGCGCCGGCAGCAGCTCAGGCACATCCGGCGGGCCATCGCGATCTACCGTTCGCTGCTGGACGGCGGGATCGTGGAGAAGCTCGACAAGCCGGACGCCGAGGGCCGCATCGTCCGGCTCACGGTCGACCTGCAGCAGGACTTCGCCCTGAGCCAGCCGCTGTCGACGTTCGCGCTCGCCGCGTTCGAGCTCCTCGACCCCGAGTCGCCCTCCTACGCCCTCGACATGGTGTCCGTAGTCGAGTCCACGCTGGACGACCCCCGGCAGATCCTCGCCGCCCAGCAGAACAAGGCCCGCGGCGAGGCCGTCGCCGCGATGAAGGCCGACGGTGTCGAGTACGAGGAGCGCATGGAGCGCCTCCAGGACGTCACGTACCCGAAGCCGCTGGAGGAGCTGCTCTTCCACGCGTACGACACCTACCGCAAGAGCCACCCGTGGGTCGGCGACCATCCGCTGTCGCCGAAGTCCGTGATCCGCGACATGTACGAACGCGCGATGTCCTTCACGGAACTGGTGTCCTTCTACGAGCTGGCCCGCACCGAGGGCATCGTGCTGCGCTACCTCGCCAGTGCCTACAAGACCCTGGACCACACGATCCCGGACGACCTGAAGTCCGAGGACCTGCAGGACCTGATCGAGTGGCTCGGCGAGATGGTGCGCCAGGTGGACTCCAGTCTGCTGGACGAGTGGGAGCAGCTGGCCAACCCCGAGGAGATGACCGCCGAGGAGGCCCAGGAGAAGGCCGACGAGGTCAAGCCGGTCACCGCCAACGCGCGCGCCTTCCGGGTCCTGGTCCGCAACGCCATGTTCCGCCGGGTTGAGCTCGCCGCGCTCGACCAGGTCGGCGAACTCGGCGAGCTGGACGCCGAGTCCGGCTGGGACGCCGAGGCGTGGGGCGACGCGATGGACAAGTACTGGGACGAGTACGAGGACCTCGGCACCGGTCCGGACGCGCGCGGCCCCAAGCTGCTGGTCATCAAGGAGGAGCCGGAGAACGGCCTGTGGCGGGTCCGCCAGATCTTCGACGACCCGAACGGCGACCACGACTGGGGCATCAGCGCGGAGATCGATCTCGCCGCCTCCGACGCCGAGGGCCGTGCGGTCGTCCGCGTCACCGATGTCGGCCAGCTGTGAGCACAGGAGAACTCCACCGATGACGACGAATCCCGCCGAGAGGCTGGTCGACCTGCTCGACCTGGAGCAGATCGAGGTCAACATCTTCCGCGGCCGAAGCCCGCAGGAGTCCCTGCAGCGGGTCTTCGGCGGCCAGGTGGCGGGCCAGGCGCTGGTCGCCGCCGGACGCACCACGGACGGCGAGCGCCCGGTGCACTCGCTGCACGCGTACTTCCTGCGCCCGGGCCGGCCGGGTGTGCCCATCGTGTACCAGGTGGAACGGGTGCGCGACGGCCGGTCGTTCACCACCCGACGGGTCACGGCCGTGCAGCAGGGCCGCACGATCTTCAATCTCACCGCCTCCTTTCACAAGCCTGAGGAAGGGCCCTTCGAGCACCAGCTGCCGCCCGCCCGCGAGGTGCCCGACCCGGAGTCCCTGCCGACGGTGACCGAGGAGATCCGCAAACATCTGGGCGCGCTGCCGGAGCAGTTGGAGCGGATGGCGCGCCGCCAGCCGTTCGACATCCGTTACGTGGACCGGCTGCGCTGGAACACCGAGGAGATCCAGGGGGCCGATCCGCGCAGCGCCGTGTGGATGCGGGCGGTCGGCCCGCTCGGGGACGACCCGCTGGTGCACACCTGCGCACTGACCTACGCCAGTGACATGACTCTGCTGGACGCGGTCCGCATTCCGATCGAACCGCTGTGGGGTCCGCGGAACTTCGACATGGCCTCGCTGGATCACGCCATGTGGTTCCACCGGCCGTTCCGCGCGGACGAGTGGTTCCTGTACGACCAGGAGTCCCCGGTCGCCACCGGCGGGCGCGGGCTGGCCCGCGGCCGCATCTACGACGTGCGCGGCCGGCTGCTCGTCTCTGTCGTGCAGGAGGGTCTGTTCCGGGCCCTGTAGCGCGGTGCGACCTCCGTGGGCCGGAAGTTCGCGCGGAACCACCACGCCCGAAGGCCGCGGGTGGACCGGTGCACCTCTGGCCGGGCCTCTTGGGCCTGGCGCGGCCCCGTCGGGTCCGGCGGCGCCGCGACCACGGTGTGTGCCACCGCCCGATGGTGCCGGGCGGGCCTGCTTTCCGTGGCCCCGCGGGGCCTTGCCGGCCCACGTCGCTCGGCCTCGCCGTACCCCGCAGGAGTGTGCTCCGCGGCCTCCGGGAGCCGAACCGGCGGGCGCGGAGCGGGTGAATGGGTGCGCGCCTCCCGCATCGCCCGCGCCAGATCGCTGCGCAGCCAGCCGACCTCGTCGGGGTCCTGCGCGGTCATGAGGTGCTCGGCGAGGTGGGCGACAGAGGAGCCCGGTGCGCCATGGGCCGGTGGAGCGGGCCGGAGTCGCTCCAGCAGAGCGCGCTCATGGGGGTCCCGGACGACGTCCGCGACCTCGGTGGGCGCCAGGAACGCGGCCACCGCCGCCGCCCGGGCCCAGGGATCTCCGACCTGCCGCAGCAGGAACCCGAAGTGCCGGCCCCGCCAGTTGCGGGCCCTCAGATCGGCCCCGCTCGCCAGCTGCCCCCTGAGGGTCTCGGGCGTACGCCCCTTGAGCAGGCGCGCGTTCTCCGCGCCGCTCGCGAACTGCTCGAGTTCCTCGGCCAGATACAGCCAGACCACGGCGCGATAGCGGTTCAGATAGAACCGGACCGGGACCAGCAGGCCCAGACGGGCGAGCCGGGTGAACCTGCCCGCGGGAATCCTCATCAGCGCGGCGCCCTCCGCCGTACCCACCACCCGCACGCGCTCGCGGAGGGTGCTGGGAAAGCCGTACTGGGCGCGCAGCCGGTCGATCTCGGCCCGCTCGACCCCGCGGCCTCCGCCGCCGCCTTCGTCGGGCACCGTCCGGATCCGGCCGAGATGGACGGCGAGGTCGAACTCCGCCCGCCTGATTCCCAGTTCGCGCGCGGCTCGGCTCGGCGAGCAGGTGGCGGGGACGGTGGGGACAAGGGTGCTGTCCGGCATGGTGTACTCCCCCGTGGAGTGGATGGCTCACGCCCTGTGCGTTGCCTGTGCACACACCGTAGCCGGAACCGCGCGAGGCGCGGTGAGCCTGTGGATAACTCCGGGGTTCAGGAGAGCACGCAGGTCAGAGGTCCGTCAGGGGGCGGTCGGGCTGCCGGGCGTCCACGCCGAGGTGTTCGCCGACGCGGTTGACGAGCAGGGTCATCTCGTAGGCGATCTGGCCGATGTCGACTTCGGCGCCGCTGAGCACGCACAGGCAGCTGCCGGTGCCGGCCGCGGTCACGAACAGCACGGCGTCGTCGTACTCGATCATCGTCTGGCGGACCGTGCCCGCGCCGAAGTGGCGTCCGGAACCCTTCGCCAGGCTGTGCAACCCGGAGGCGACCGCGGCCAGATGCTCGGCGTCCTCCCGTCGCAGCCCGGTGCTCGCTCCGGTGACCAGCCCGTCGTTGGACAGGACCAACGCGTGCCGCACATGGTCCACTCGCTCGGTCAGATCGTCCAGGAGCCAGCCGAGTCCCTGGTTCTGCGCCATGTTCCGTCTCCCCGTGTGACGTCTCCTCCTGGCCGGAGGACCTGCCCGCCAGCCTTCCCCACGACCGGCGTCCGGGCAAGCAGGATGGGCGTATGGCACAGAAGATGACCGATGAGGAATGGCGGGCGTTCGTCTCGAACGGCACCCGAACCGGCAAGTTGTCCACCGTCAGCGCCGATGGGAGCCCGCATGTGGCCCCCATCTGGTTTCTGCTGGACGGGGACGATCTGGTGTTCAACACCGGCAGGGAAACCGTGAAAGGGCGCAATCTCACCCGTGACGGACGGATCGCACTGTGCGTGGACGACGACCGGCCGCCCTTTCATTTCGTGGTGCTGAGCGGCCGGGCCCGGTTGTCGGAGGAACTGGACGACGTGCGGCTGTGGGCCACCCGCATCGCCGCCCGGTACATGGGTGAGGAGCGCGCCGAGGAGTACGGTGCCCGCAACGGCGTCCCGGGCGAGTTGCTGGTCAGGGTCACCATCGACAAGGTGGTGGCGGTCAAGGACCTGGCCGCCTGAGCAGACGCGCTCAGCTCACGGAGTCGAGGAGCCGGGCGGTGTGCATCCGCCCGGCGTACTCGACGAGCCGGATCAGTACCTCCTTGCCGGAGTCCCGCTCGCGCGCGTCGCACAGCACGACCGGTGTTCCGTGGTCCAGGTCGAGGGCCCGGGAGACGTCGTGGGCGCCGTAGCCGCGTGCGCCGGGGAAGCAGTTGACGGCCACCACGAACGGAATGCGCCGGTGCTCGAAGTAGTCGACCGCCGGGAAGCAGTCCTCCAGGCGCCGGGTGTCGGCGAGGACCACGGCGCCGAGCGCCCCCTGGGAGAGTTCGTCCCACAGGAACCAGAAGCGGTCCTGCCCCGGCGTCCCGAAGAGGTACAGGGAGAGGCCGGACCGTATGGTGATGCGCCCGAAGTCCATGGCGACGGTCGTGGTGACCTTGCGGTCCACGCCGTCGGTGTCGTCCACCGACTGACCGGCCTCACTGAGCAGTTCCTCGGTGCGCAGCGGACGGATCTCGCTGACGGCGCCGACGAGGGTCGTCTTGCCGACCCCGAAGCCGCCGGCGACCAGGATCTTCAGCGCCAGGGCGGACGTGTCGGCTGCTGCGTCGGACTCGGAGACCATGATCACTTCTCTCGGCGTGAGTTGGGTTCCACAGGGTTCATCTACAGCGCCCGCAGCCCTTCGATGACTTCGCGCAGAACGCGTTCGTCCGGCAGGTGGGCCGGGGGCACCGGACGGCTGACGGTGACACGGCCCAGTTCGAGCAGGTCGCCGAGGAGCACTCTGACGACGCCCACCGGCAGGTCCGCACCGGCCGCGAGTTCGGCGACGGACTGTGTCTCCAGACGGCACAGGCCGATCAGGGCACGGTGTTCGGGTCCGAGCACGGTGTCGTCGTCCATCGCCGGTGCGGCTGGGTCGAGGGTGACGAGGGCGATCAGGTCGAAGCTCACTCCGGAGGGTCCCGGCTGGGTGCGTCCGCCGGTCATGGCGTAGGGGCGGACCAGGGGGCCGGCCTCTCCGTCGTACCACTGGATGCCCGGTTCGCGCGGGCCGCCGGTCGGGGTGTCGGTCATCGCTGCCGCCCTTCCGGCTCATCCGCCGGCGGGCGGCCGGGCGGTGATGCGCGGCGCGGTGTACAGGTGCTCGCCGACGCGCCTGACCAGTCGTGCCATCTCGTAGGCGACCAGGCCGATGTCCGCGGTGACGGCGGTGAGCACGGTGAGGCAGGAGCCTTCTCCGGCGGCCGCGACGAAGAGGTAGGCATCGTCCATCTCCACCATGGTCTGGCGTACGCCGCCCGCTCCGAAGTGGCGTCCGGCGCCCTTGGCAAGGCTGTTGAAACCCGATGCCACAGCGGCCAGATGCTCCGCGTCCTCCCGCCCGAGGCCGGTGGAGGCGCCTACGGCGAGGCCGTCGTTGGACAGCACGACCGCGTGCCGCACCTCGCTCACCCGCATCACCAGGTCGTCCAGCAGCCAGTCGAGTTCACCGGATCGCTGGGCGGCCCTCATGTTCGGGTCCTGGATCATGCCGGGTCTCCTTCACTGCTCTCACTGCCTGTTCCGGTTCCGGGGACGGCACCGCGGCCGGCTTGTCCGGCGCCGCCTCGGACCCAGCCGTCGCGGTAGGCCGTCATGCGGTCCCGCACGAGTTCGGGGGTGCGTCCGTCGTCACCGCGCGGGACGGGTTCCGGCGTCGGCCCCTCGGGGCGCTGCCGCCGGAGTTGAGGGACGAGGTTCGCCTGGCGCACGCGGCGCGGGAGGACATCGGAGGGCTCGGAGTCGTGCGGCGGACGGTGCGGCCTCAAGGCGGTGACTCCGGCGGGCGGCGGTTCGTGTGCGGGGGCCGAGGGTGGGGGTGCGGGAGTCGAGGCCAGGTGCGCGGGGGGCGACGGCCGGCGTTCAGGGGTCGAGGGCTCGTGTGCGGGGGCGGTGGCCGCGAGGGCGGGCCGGCCTGTCCGGGCGGTGACCTCGGAAGGAGCCGGGGACTCGTCCGGCACGCGCGCGTACTCGGGCCGGCGCTGCGGGGCCTCCGGCGCCTCCTCCCGCGCGGAGTGTTCCGGGGATCCGTGCAGAAGGGCGGTGGGCAGCAGGACCACCGCGGTGGTGCCTCCGTAGGGGGAGGCGCGCAGGTGCACCTTGATGCCGTGCCGGGAGGCGAGTCTGCTGACCACGAAGAGTCCGAGGCGGTCGCTGTCGAACAGATCGAGGGCCTCGGACTGCTCGATCCGCCGGTTCGCCTCCGCGAGGATCTCGGGCCCCATGCCGAGGCCCCGGTCCTCGACCTCCAGGACATAGCCGTTGCCGACGGGCTCACCGGTGACCCGCACGCGCGTGTGGGGCGGTGAGAACTGGGCCGCGTTCTCGACGAGTTCGGCCAGCAGATGGGTGAGGTCGGCGACCGCCGCTCCGACGACGGACGCCCCCGGGAGCCCGCGCACCTCCACGCGCGCGTAGTCCTCGACCTCGGACACCGCCGCGCGCACGACGTTCGTGAGGGGCACCGGCGTGCGCCAGGCCCGGCCGGGTGCCGCTCCGGAGAGGATGATCAGGCTCTCGGCGTGCCGCCGCATGCGGGTGGTGAGGTGATCGAGCCGGAACAGGTCGCTCAGCTCGTCGGGGTCGTCGGAGCGCCGCTCCATGCTGTCCAGGAGGCTGAGCTGACGGTGGACCAGCACCTGGCTGCGCCGGGCCAGGTTCACGAAGACCCCGGAGATGCCGCCGGCGAGTTCGGCGCGTTCCGCCGCCGCACGCAGGGCGGCGCGGTGCACGACCGTCAGGGCCTCGGCGACCTGACCGGTCTCGTCCTCCGCCGGCGGCCCGGCGGGCGCCTCGGCCTCGACGTCGATCTCCTCGCCCGTTCGCAGTTTCGTCATCGCCGCGGGGAGTTTGCGGCGGGCGATCTCCAGGGCGTCGTTGCGCAGGCTGACCAGTTCGATCACGAGGGCCCGGCCGATGCGGACGGAGATGACGAGCGAGGCGCCGACGGCGACGAGACCGAAGAGCACGGCGGCGCCCGCCGGACTGAGCAGTCCGCGCTTGTAGGGATCGGATCGGCCCGCCACGGCACGACCGGTGTCCGCCGCCAGGGTCCGCATGTCGTCCCGTACGCGCGCGTGGGCGCTGTTCCAGGCGGTCCCCGGTGCCGTGCCGGCCGCCCTGGCTCCGGGGCCGGCGGCGAGGATCCTGTCCTCGGTGGCGGTGAGGGCGGTGTGGGCGCCGCTGCCGGCCAGGTCGTGCCAGGCGGCACGCTGGGCGCCGGGCAGGTCGGCGACGGCGGCCTCGGTGAGCGCACGGCGCGTGGCGACGGCGGCGGCGAACAGCCGCAGCCGTTCACCCTGCGGTCGGGTGTCCGCGCGGGTGCTGCCGAGGACGGCGTCCTCCTGGGCCAGTGCCTCGGCGGCCCGGGAGAACTCGAGCAGCACGCGCGCGTCCGAGCCGACGTCGGCCTGCTGGATGCCGGTGAGGGCGCCGTCCACCGTGAAGGCCGTACCGATGGTCTTCGTGTACCGGTCGTAGGCCTGACTCCAGCCGGTTCTGCGGTCGAGCACGGCGGTCCGCAGCGCGCGCAGGTGCTCGGCGCCGGTCACGAACGTCTCGAGCCGCCCGGCGACCCGGCCCGGGAGTTCCTGGCTGTCGGCGACCGTGCTGTCGTCGCCGAGCCGCAGCCCGGTCAGCGCGCGGTCGGTGCGGGCGGCCATACTCCGCAGGTCGTCGCCGCGCGCCGCGCCGGGCTCGGCGGCGTAGCGAACGGCCGCCGCCCGCTCGTTCTGCAGCGCGGTGACGGCGGCGGCCACCGGGGCGCGCAGTTCGGTGTCGACGCGCTGGGACTGGCGCAGCCGGGCGATGTCCTGGGCGGTGCTGACGGTGGCGTAGGCCCACAGAGCCAGCAGGGAGACGACGGGCACCATCAGCAGGCAGATCACCTTGGCGCGCACCGTACGGGGTCGGACGCGCCGGCGTCCCACGCGCTCGGGCGGGTTGAACGGAGGAAGGTCGAGGGGCCGGTCCGTGCCCTCGTCGGCCGGTGGTCCGGCGTGCGCGCGGCGTCCGCGCGGCGGGGGCGGAATCCGTCCGGGTGAACCGGCATGCGGGGTGTCACGGGGTGGGCGCATGGCCTCCTCGCTCGGGACGTGGGACGGGGGTCCGGGGACGGGACGGGATCCCGTCAGCGGGCGGCGCTCTGGACGGGCCGCTGGGCGGAGGCGGACGCCTCACGTTCGCCGGCCGTGGGCGAGAGGGCGACGAAGGCCGAGGTGAGGAACAGGTAGGACCCGAGGCCGACGGCGAGGGGGAAGATGAACTGCATCGCCGTGGCCCCGGGCAGGATGTGGCCGGAGGGGGTGACCCGCACCCTCACCGCGAACATTCCGGTGTAGTGCATGCTGCTGACGGCCGCTCCCATGACGAGGGAGGCGAGGGTGACCGCGAGGGGCGACTTGATGTTGAGCCCCGCCCACAGCGCCGCGGTCGCCGCCACGACGGCGATCAGCACCGAGAGGCCTACGAGGACGGGTCGGTAGGTCACGTCGCCGTGCAGCCGTACGGCCGCCATGCCCAGGTAGTGCATGCTGGCGACGCCCAGCCCGGTGGTGAGCCCGCCGAGCAGGAGGGCGCGGTTGCGGTCCCGGCTG
Organism: Streptomyces sp. NPDC058145; assembly: GCF_042884245.1. Taxonomy (NCBI): domain Bacteria; kingdom Bacillati; phylum Actinomycetota; class Actinomycetes; order Kitasatosporales; family Streptomycetaceae; genus Streptomyces; species Streptomyces sp. NPDC058145. The sequence goes on from NZ_JBHVUH010000003.1 coordinate 403,989, forward strand.
TAGCCGACGGCGAAGACGCCGGCGCAGACGACGGCCATGGCGACGACCAGGCTGAGGATGGTCAGCGGTACGTCGTAGCGGATGTCGGTGCCGCTGACGCGGAAGCCGAGCATGGCCACGAAGTGCATGGTCCAGATGCCCGTGCCGATCGCGGAGGCCGCGGTGAGGAGCCAGTTGCGGCGCGACCGGCCGGTCGCGGCGAGTGCGCGGACGGTGCAGCGCAGTCCCAGTGCGGCGCCCGTGCAGGCCATCAGATACGACAGCACGGGGGTCAGCCAGCCGAAGGCGGCGTGGTCCAGGTGTCCCATGGCCCCGGGACGCTAGCCGGGGCAGAGGCGCACGAAGGGGGCGCATTTCGAAAGGTGCTGGAATATGACGCAGAGAGGCGGCGGAACGATCGGGTCGCGCTCGAACGTGCGCGCAGCAGTGCCCCTCCTGTCGGTGAGGAATCATGCCGAGCATGAGCAACGACCACACACACGTCCAGGATTTCTTCACCGCCCGTGCGGCCGGGTGGGACAGCAGGTTCCCCGATGACGGCCCCGCCTACGCGGCCGCCGTGGCGGAGATGGGACTGCGTCCGGGCGACCGCGTGCTCGACGCCGGATGCGGCACGGGCCGCGCTCTGCCGCCTCTGCGTGCCGCGGTCGGGCCTGCCGGGGTGGTGGTCGGCGTCGATCTGACCCCGGCGATGCTCCAGACCGCCGTACGGGCCGGCAGGGACCAGGAGGGCCGCCTGCTGCTCGCGGACGTCGCCGCGCTGCCGCTGCGCCGGGGTGCCCTGGACGCGGTTTTCGCGGCCGGCCTGATCGCGCACCTGCCGCGGCCCGTCGAGAACCTGCGGGAACTGGCCCGTGTGGTGCGGCCGGGCGGCAGGCTCGCGCTGTTCCATCCCATCGGCCGGGCGGCCCTGGCGGCGCGTCAGGGGCGGCTGATCACCCCGGACGACCTCCGTGCCGAGGCCAACCTCCGCCCGCTGCTGGACCGCGCGGGGTGGCGCATGACCTCGTACGTGGACGAGGACGCCCGCTTCCTCGCGCTGGCGACACGCGAGGACTGACCGCGAGGACGTGTCAGCCCAGTCCGGCCACGGCCGCCACGAAGGCGTCGGGGTTGTCGAACATGACGTTGTGCCCGGCGCCCGGCACCGTGAGAACGCGGACCCCCGCGGCTTCCAGGTCCTTCCGGCCGGGGAGTTCGCCGCTGTGTTCGCCCTGGAGGTAGACGCGGTCGACCTCGAGGTCCTCGAGGATCGTGCGCATGACAGGTTCCGAGCCGCGGCGGAGGCCGACGGCGCTGCGGTGCAGCGCCCGGGGGTCGGCCAGCCGCATCGTGGCCGCCCACAGCGGGCCGACGGCGTCCAGCACGCGCGCGTACCGCCTTTCGACGAACTCGTCCTCCCCGTAGGCGGCGATGGAGCTGCTGCCGGCCGTGGGCGGTGGGAAGGCGTCGAGGTTGGCCTCGGTGAGGACCAGCCGTGAGACCAGGTCGGGCCGCCGGTGGGCGAGCACGATGGCGACGGCTCCGCCCATGCTGTGCGCGATCAGCTCGGCACCGGTGACACCCGCCTGGTCCATCGCGACCGCCAGGGCGTCGGCGTTCTCCTCCAGCGTGTAACCGAAGTGTTCGGGCCGGTCGCTGATGCCGTGCCCGGGCAGGTCCACGAACAGGCTGCGCCTGCCGACCAGCTCGGGACGGGCCGCGACATGCGCGTGGTACACGGAGGAGATCGATCCGAGGCCGTGCAGATACACGCGCGCGGGCTCCTCACCCGACATCTCCGTCCACCGGATCCGGCTTCCCCTGTCGTCGAACACGGCCTGCTCCACGTCACCCCTCCTGCGTCACTGCGACTCGGCTGTACTGAGCACAACATACTTCGGTGCCGATGTATTGCGCCACAAGAATATTCGCGTCTTGAGGTACAGCGCCCATGCGGGAGAATGCGGCCATGCTGGAACTCGCCATCCTCGGCTTCCTCTACGACGTCCCGCTGCACGGCTACGTCCTACGCAGGCACATCGCCGCGCTCACCGGGCACGTGCGGCCCGTGGCCGAGAGCACGCTGTACCCCGCGATCAAGCGGCTGGAGAAGGCGGGGCTGCTGGCGCGGAACACCGAGCCCGGCGCCGTGGCCGCGCCGCGTCACGTCCTGACGCTCACCGAGGAGGGCGGGCAGGAGCTGCGCCGCCGCCTGGCCGAGCCCGGACAGCGCGAGATCACCGACGAGAACCACTGGTTCACCGTGCTCGCGTTCCTGCGGCACCTCGACGATCCGGCCGCCCAGGCGACCGTGCTGCGGCGCCGGCTGGCCTTCCTGGAGGAGCCGGCGAGCTTCTTCTACGAGGGCGACAGGCCACTACGCGCCGAGGAACTGGACGATCCGTTCCGGCGCGGCGTCCTCACCATCGCGCGTGCCACGAGCCGGGCCGAACTCGCCTGGCTGCGCGACACCCTGGCCTCACTCGGGGACGTCGCCCGCTGAGGCGTCCAGGTTCCGTACCGGGCAGCCACCCATCCCCGGAACCGGACGGGTGCCCAGATCGGCCGGACGGTAGCCGTTCGGGTAGCTCTTGATCTCCCGGTTCTGCCGCGCGAAGTGCGGTGCGCGGCGGGGCGGGAGCAGGCGGACCAGCCGGCCGCGCGTCCGGACCGCGCGGCGCACGAGTGCGCAGGAGACGGGACCCGGCGGCTCGTAGTGGAAGGCGCGCAGCAGGGGCTCGTCGAGCAGGGCGAGAGTGGCCGTGCGCAGCAGGGGTGCCAGCGGGCGCGGATACCAGGACGCCATCAGGTCGAGCGTGGCGTCGGAGACCCGCCGCCCCTGCTCGTCCCAGGCGAAGTGGGCCTGCTCGTAGGCGTCGAGCAGCGCCTCGAACTCCTCGTAGGTCTCCGGTACACCGGGGATGCCCAGGTGCCGGCCGAGGGTGCGGTAGTACTCGGTGGCGGCGACGATCTCGTGCCGGGACAGCCGACGCCAGCCGTAGCTGTCGATCCAGCGCCGGGGCACCACCACGAACGTGGACAGCACGTACCGCATGTCGTCGTCGCTGATCTCGTAGCTGCGGTGCATCTGGTTGATGCGGCGGATCGCGGTGCGGCCCTCGGGGGCGGCGAAACCGTGCTCCACGACGGTGTCCAGGAGCAGTGCGGTGTCGTCGTACCGCTTCTGCGCGCGCTCCGTCAGCTCCCCCGTTTGTGCGAGCAGCCGGCCGATCGAGGGGACGGCGTAGGTGCGGTACAGAGCCAGCTCCAGGGCCCGTGTGTAGTCCCACGGGAATTCGAACGCCGTGCTGAGCCGGTAGATTTCGTGAGCGTCCGCCACCGGGTCCATCCGCTGGATCCGCCTGAGCCGGTCGAAGCGCACCGTCGCTGCCCCCTTTTACCGCCGGAGCTTCAACTCTACGTTGAACAGTGCCGGATGGGTGGTCGGTGACGACCCCGTTGAGAGGAAGGCGGGTCACGTGTTCGACGCGATGCGCAAGTACGCCGCCAGGTTCCGCACCTTCCCGCGCGGGGAGACCACGGGCGGCCGGGAACGGCGTCCACACAACTTGTTCGAGGCCGCGGCGGCCTATGTGGCGGCCCGCGCGGAGGACGATCAGGACGGTATCGACGAGGCGGCGGCATGGGTGTCGCCGGAGGCGCTGTCCTTCGGGGTGAGCGAACTGGCGTGCCGGGCGGTCATCGCGCTGGCCCGGGAACGCAACGAGTCGCCCCGGACGGTCGCCCGTGACCTCCTCGGTCTGCCGGCCGCCTGAGCCGGAACGGACCAATGCCGGATCACGGCCTTCCGCCAGGCGGCCGTTTCGCCCACGTCCAGGTGGAAACCTGCAGCTCCGAGTGGTGTGTGGAGTCGTGACAAGCACCTTCCACTCGCACTAGGGTGCGCGCCGATGGACGAACCACTGGGAGGGCTGTGATGGCCGGGACGGACGAGCAGGCCGTCGCCGCCGCGGACGAGGCGCTGTATGTGCTCACGGCGGTGCTGCTGACGCCCGCACAGTTCCCGAGCGTGCTGGGCGACGACTATCCGGAGGCCTGCGCGGCGCTGGGTCTGGCGCCGTACGCCGACGGGTACGGCCTGGTGCTGGGGCAGGACGGTGACGGCGCCCGCTGGACGGTCGCCATCGACGACGTGTCCCTGGTCGCCGTGGCGATCGCGTCCTGGGACTGCGGCATGGAGTACGAACTGTCGCCGGACGAGAACACGGTGGTGGCCGCCCTGCCGGGCTGGCCGCTGGCAGTCGCCGTAGCAGCACCGGGGGTGCCCGCACCCCACGATCCCACCCCGGACGCCGCGGACGGGCCCGCGCTGACCCCGCCGGACACCAGCTCCTGGGGGCCGGCCCAGCGCCGCCTGGGCGCCGACGAGATCGCCCTGCAGTGGGCGGTCTGGCGGGAGCAGATCGGCGACGGCTACTCGCCCTCCCCCGACACGCGGCCCGATGCGGTGGAGTCCCTGGCGGACGACGCCGAGGGTAAGCCCACGTCCGGGCACCAGGGCGTCCGGCGCGTACTGGCGGAGGCGCGCGCCTACGTCGACTCACCGCCGCCGCTCGGCCGGGTCCGCTCCTCGTTCGCCCCGGGCGACGCCCGTACGCTGCGGGCCGACGGCCCCGGCTGGTCGATCGTGGCCCGCACCGACGACATCGCCTTCGTCCTGCTGGACGAGGAGCCGGGTGAGGTACTGCCGGTGGGCCGGGGCCCCGAGCTGCCCGGCCTGCTGGAGGCGCTCGACAAGATGGCCGTACGGCCCCTGTGAGTCGATGGAGCCGCGCCGCGACCATAGCGGCGTGGCTCCCCATCGACCGGCTTCCGGCCCGCCGGTGAACCCGTCCGTGTCCGTCCGGGCCGGTCACCGACCCTTCAGCGGCCTTTCAGCGGCCTAGTTCCTTGCGTGTGACACGACGGAGCCTGCGCCGCTGCGAGGGGTCCAGGGCCAGGTAAGCGGCGACCGGGACTCCCACCACGATGAGGAACGCCACCCACCAGGGCAGCCAGATCAGCAGGAGCAGACCGACCGCCACGCCTCCTGCGGCGATCTTCGCGTTCTTGGACATGAGCGTCGCCTCCTCCGCGGCAGCCCTTGCCGCTCTCTGCCCTGAGAACGGCCGCACGCTTCCCGCGGTTCCGAAGCCCGACCCTGAGACTTCCCCGAGACCCATCCCTTAGTGGCCCGCATCACAGGCCGGGCGCTCGGACCAACCCTTGGGCGTGCTGTACCCTCGGCGACTTCGAATCGGTAGTCAAATTTGAGGAGCGCGGGCAGAGTCGTGCAGAGGATCTCCACCGCACCACCCCCCGAACCGTCCGAGCAGCCCGAACCGTCCGATGCGACCGAGCCGTCCGCGCTCCCCGGCCCCTCCGAGCTGAACCGCTGCTGCGCGGTCTTCGTCCCGTCCGACCCGCCCCGCACCGGGACGATGGCCTTCTGGCGGCCTGACGGCGAAGCTCTCCCCGCCGTCGCCCAAGGATCCGTCGCGGAGCTGGACCTGGTGCTGCCCGCACCGGACGGCTACGTACAGCGGGTGCGGCTGCCCGCCGTACTGCTGCCGGTCCGGGCGGCCCTCCCGGTGCTCGCCCGGCCGATGCAGGACGGGCGACACCGGGCCGTCGAGTTCTGGGGCACGGCAGGCCTGCTCGCCCTGCGGTTCCTTGCGCGCGGTCTGCTCCTGCCCGGCCTGTCGCCGACCGATCACGACACCTGGCGGGTAGGACCGCTGTCCGCGCGCGATGCCGAGCTGGTCCGTGAACTCGCCGCCGCCATGCCCCCGGAGGCCCACGCCACGCCTCTCGCGCTGGACGGCCGGCCACGGCTGCCGGACCCGGAACGGCTGTTGCGCTCCTTCCTGGACGCGGTCGCCGACACCCTCCCCCGCTCCCCCGCCGCCGCGCTCGTGACGGGCGGCGCCGCGTTCGCCGCGCCGGAGCCCCAGCACCTGCCCGGCCTCCGCGGGTGGGCCGACGACATCGCCGCCGGCCACGACACGGGTGTTCGGCTTTCGTTGCGGGTGGAGGCGCCCGGCCTCCACGACGCCACCGGCGAGGGCCACGCTCCCGTGCGGTTCCGTGCGGTGCTCCAGGTGCACAGCGCGAGCGGGACGGTGGATGTCGCGGACGCCGCCGAGCTCTGGTCCGGCCCGGCGGCCACTCGGGAGGCGTTGGGACCGCGCGCGCGAGCGGACACTCTGCTGGCCCTGCGCAGGGCGGTCCGGGCATGGCCGCCGCTGACTCCGCTGCTCACCGCCGCCGTTCCCGACGTGGTGCACCTCGCCGACGACGAGATCGCCGACCTCCTGGGTGGGGGTGCCCCGGCTCTGGCCGCCGCCGGCGTCGACGTGCACTGGCCGAAGGACCTGTCCCGCGGGCTGACCGCGCACGCCTCCGTCGGCCCGCCGGACGGGCAGGCCGAGGCGCGGCCGTCGTCGCTCCTGGCGGATGCCCGGTCGGTGTTCCGGTGGTCGTTCGCGCTGGGCGGGCGCGAGCTGTCGCGGGAGGAACTGGACCTGCTGGCGGAGGCCAAACGTCCCCTGGTCCGGCTGCGCGACCGCTGGGTGCTCGTCGACCCCCGCGAGGCGGACCGCGCGCGCGGCCGCGAGGATCGTTCCGTCACCCCGGTCGAAGCCCTGGCCGCCGCCCTGACGGGCTCCGCCGAGGCCGACGGCCTCCGGGTCGACGTACGGCCCACGGGGTGGCTGGCGCAGCTCCGGGAGCGGCTCGCGGACCCGGAGGCCGCCGAGCCGGTCGCCGCGCCGCCGGGGCTCGCCGCCACCCTGCGCGACTACCAGCTGCGCGGCCTGGGCTGGCTCGCCCGGACGACGGCCCTCGGACTGGGCTGCTGTCTGGCCGACGACATGGGGCTGGGAAAGACGGTCACGCTGATCGCGCTCCATCTGCACCGGCAGGCGGACCCCTCTTCGGCCGGTCCCACGCTGGTGATCTGCCCGGCCTCCCTGCTCGGCAACTGGCAGCGCGAGATCGAGAGGTTCGCGCCCGGTGTCCCGGTGCGCCGGTTCCACGGCCCCGGGCGCGGTCTCGGATCCGTGGCGAACGGCGAGTTCGTGCTCACCACCTACGGCACGATGCGCCTGGACACCGAACGGCTCGCCGGGGTGCCCTGGGGCGTGGTCGTCGCCGACGAGGCACAGCACGTGAAGAACCCCTACGCGGCGACCGCGCGCGCACTGCGCTCCATCGGCACACGCGCGCGCGTGGCGCTGACCGGCACACCGGTGGAGAACGACCTCACGGAACTGTGGGCGATCCTCGACTGGACCACCCCGGGGCTGCTCGGCCGCCTCGGCACCTTCCGCGCGCGGTACGCGCGGCCCGTCGAGGGCGGCGGGGACCCCGCCGCGGCGGAGCGTCTGGCACGGCTCGTGCGGCCGTTCCTGCTGCGGCGCCGCAAGTCCGACCCGGGCATCGCGCCGGAACTGCCGCCGAAGACCGAGACCGACCATCCGGTGGCACTGACGCACGAGCAGACCGGCCTCTACGAGGCGCTCGTCCGCGAGACCCTCGGCCTGATCGCGGACGCCGACGGCATGGCCCGCCGGGGCCTCATCGTGAAGCTGCTGACCGGGCTGAAGCAGATCTGCAACCACCCGGCACAGTTTCTCAAGGAGGACGATCCGGGACGCGCGGGACGCTCCGGCAAGCTGGAGCTGCTGGACGAACTCCTCGACACCATCCTGGCCGAGCGCTCGGGGGTGCTGGTCTTCACGCAGTACGTGCGCATGGCCCGTCTGCTCGAACGGCACCTCACGGCCCGTGGAGTCCCCTCGCAGCTACTGCACGGCGGTACCCCCGTCGCAGAGCGCGAGACGCTGGTGCGCCGCTTCCAGGACGGCGAGGTGCCGGTCTTCCTCCTGTCGCTGAAGGCGGCGGGGACGGGCCTGAACCTCACTCGGGCCGATCATGTGGTGCACTACGACCGCTGGTGGAACCCGGCGGTCGAGGCCCAGGCCACCGATCGGGCGTACCGCATCGGGCAGACCCGCCCGGTGCAGGTGCACCGGCTGATCGCCGAGGGAACCGTCGAGGACCGCATCGCGGAGATGCTCGGGCGCAAGCGCGCACTGGCGGACGCGGTGCTCGGCACCGGCGGGGCCGCGCCGGCGGAACCGACGGAGCTGACGGACGCGGAACTCACCGCGCTGGTGGAACTGCGCGGGGAGGCGTGGTGAGCCGTTACGAGCACGGGCACGAAGGCGGCCCGGAGCGCACGTTCGCCGCGTTGCCGCCCGCGCGCGGGCGGGGGTTCGCGCGGACCTGGTGGGGCGGCGCCTGGCTGGCGGCGCTGGAGGACGCGGCACTGGAGGCCACCGCCGTGAAGGCGGGGCGCCGGCTCGCGCGCGCGGGCGAGGTGGGCGCGGTGACCGTCCGGCCGGGCCGGGTGACCGCCGTCGTCCGGGAGCCGAAGGGCGCGGCGCACCGGGCCGACGTTTTGCTGCCCGTGCTGTCCGAGCGGGAGTGGGCGAGTTTCGTGGAGCTGGCCGTTGAGCAGGCGGGACACCTGGCCGCGCTCCTCGACGGGGACCTGCCGTCGCACCTGATCGAGGACGCGGCGATCAGAGGGATCGAGCTGCTGCCCGGCCTCGGCGAGCTGGAACCCGAGTGCGACTGCGGCGCGTGGGACCACTGCGGGCACACCGCCGCCCTGTGCCATCAGGTGGCACGGCTGCTGGACGAGGATCCGTTCGTGCTGCTGCTGATGCGCGGCCGGGGAGAGAGCACGTTCCTGCGGGAACTGCACCAGCGGAGCACCGCGCCCCCGGACGAGCCGGCGGAGCCGGGAGAGCCGTACGAGGCCGAGGGCGTGGATGCCGCGGAGGCGTGGGCGGCCGCGGACATCCTCCCCGCGCTCCCCGCGCTGCCCGCCGTCCCTGAGGCGCCCGGCGGACCACCGTCCTACGACGCCGGGACGGCACCGACGCCGGCACCGGATTCCGCGGCACTGCGGTACCTGGCCGGGAAGACGGCCCAGGAGGCCCACCGGCTGCTGGGGCAGGCGCTCGGCGACGGTGGTCCCGGGGAGCGGGATCACCGGGCGCTGACGGCGGCCGAGGACGTCGTACGGCTCGCCGACGGTGCGGTTCCCGATGCCGTGACCGAGCGGCTCGCCGACGGATCGGGGCGGGGCCGCGAGGGGCTGGCGACGGCCGTTCGCGCCTGGCGCCTGGGAGGGGCCCCGGCCCTGGCCGTGCTCGACGAGGAGTGGCAGGTCCAGGACGCGACGCTCGCACGCGCGCGTGCGGCCCTGGACGCGGCCTGGGAGGCGGACGAACGGCCGTCGTTCCGGCGGGGCGGCAACCGGTGGACGGTCCCGGACGAAGAGGTACAGCTGCGCCTCGGGCCGGACGGCCGCTGGTGGCCGTACCGGGCGGACGGCGGCCACTGGCTTCCGGCGGGCGCCCCCGACCGGAACCCGGCGACAGCGCTCGCGACGGCACGACTGAGCCCGGAGGCCCGGACACCACGGGCGCCTGACGGCCGTCACGAGCAGCGGGACGGCTCGTGGGCAGCGGGATCAAGGCGTACCTGAACGGTGTCCACCGGCCGGGCCGCCGGGGCATTCCGAAGCCGCCCGGCGAATTCGGAATGCCCCCCGGGCGGGAATCAGGGCTCAGCCCCGGGCGCCCAGCAGGTGGTCCATGGCCAGCTGGTCGAGATGCTCGAAGCCCATGCCGCGCGCGGCGGCCGCCTCCACGTCGAAGTCCTCGAAGGCCGCGCGGTCGGCGAGCAGGCCCTGCAGGCCGTCCGCCGCGGTCGGCTGGGCCAGCTCGTCCAGCCGCGAGGCGCGCAGCGCGTCCTGGACCTCCGGGTCGGCACGGAACGCGGCGGCACGCTCCTTCAGGATGAGGTAGTTGCGCATGCAGCCGGCCGCCGACGCCCACACGCCGTCGAGGTCCTCGGTCCGCGGCGGCTTGAAGTCGAAGTGGCGGGGCCCTTCGTAACCCGCGCTCTCCAGCAGGTCGACGAGCCAGAAGGCGGCCCGCAGGTCACCGGCGCCGAACCTCAGGTCCTGGTCGTACTTGATGCCGGACTGGCCGTTGAGGTCGATGTGGAAGAGCTTGCCCGCCCACAGGGCCTGCGCGATGCCGTGCGGGAAGTTCAGCCCGGCCATCTGCTCGTGGCCCACCTCGGGGTTGACGCCGTACAGCTCGGGGCGCTCCAGGCGCTCGATGAAGGCCAGCGCGTGGCCGACCGTGGGGAGCAGGATGTCGCCGCGCGGCTCGTTGGGCTTGGGCTCGATGGCGAACCGGAGGTCGTACCCCTGCGAGGTGACGTACTCGCCGAGAAGGTCGAAGGCCTCCTTCATGCGGTCGAGGGCGGCGCGGACGTCCTTGGCGGCGCCGGACTCGGCGCCCTCGCGGCCGCCCCAGGCGACGTACGTCCTCGCGCCCAGTTCGGCGGCGAGGTCGATGTTGCGGATCGTCTTGCGCAGGGCGTAGCGGCGGACGTCGCGGTCGTTGGCGGTGAACGCGCCGTCCTTGAAGACGGGGTGGGTGAAGAGGTTGGTGGTGGCCATCGGCACGGTCATGCCGGTGGCGTCCAGGGCCTGGCGGAAGCGCTTGATGCGGGACTCGCGCTCGATATCCGAGGACCCGAAGGGGATCAGGTCGTCGTCGTGGAAGGTCACTCCGTGGGCGCCGAGCTCCGCCAGGCGCCGCACCGTCTCGACCGGGTCGAGGGCGCGGCGGGTGGCGTCGCCGAACGGGTCCCTGCCCTGCCAGCCAACGGTCCACAGGCCGAAGGTGAACCTGTCCTCGGGGGTGGGCTGGTAGCTCATGCCGCGTCTCCTTAGCTTGGTACGACTATTTCGTCATGGCCGTTTACAAATTAGTATGCGCACGCACCTCTGGGAAGAAGCAAGGTGTGTCCTCGACGGCGAGGGATCCATTCCACCGCCGCCGCGGACGGATGTCCTGCCGGGTCACAGCACGTCCCGCGGAGCCGCGGAAAGAGGGAGAGCCCCATGTCAGCAGCCGAGGGTCCGCTCGTCGTGGGCGTGGACACCTCCACCCAGTCCACGAAGGCGCTGGTAGTCGACTCGGCCACCGGCGAGGTGGTGGCGAGCGGCCAGGCGCCGCACACCGTGTCGTCGGGGGCGGGCCGGGAGAGTGATCCGCGCCAGTGGTGGGACGCGCTGCGCGAGGCGCTGCGCCAGTGCGGCGAGCCTGCTCACGAGGCCGCCGCGGTGTCGATCGGCGGCCAGCAGCACGGCCTGGTCACGCTGGACGAGCGGGGCGAACCGGTGCGTCCCGCACTGCTCTGGAACGACGTCCGCTCGGCGCCGCAGGCCCGTCGGCTCGTGGAGGAGCTGGGCGGCCCGAAGGCCTGGGCGGAGCGGACCGGCAGTGTGCCCGGGGCGTCGTTCACGGTGACGAAGTGGGCCTGGCTGGCCGAGCACGAGCCGGAGGCCGTCCGTGCCACCAGGGCCGTACGGCTCCCCCACGACTACCTCACCGAGCGGCTGACCGGACAGGGCACGACCGACCGCGGCGACGCGTCCGGCACTGGCTGGTGGGCCGCCGGCACGGAGGCGTACGACGAGGAGACGCTGGCCCATGTGGGGCTCGACCCGGCGCTGCTGCCCCGGGTGGTGCGGCCCGGCGAGGTGGCCGGCACCGTGCGCGACGGCCACGATCTGCCGTTCTCCAAGGGCACTCTGGTGGCACCGGGCACGGGTGACAACGCCGCCGCCGCGCTGGGTCTCGGGCTGAGGCCGGGCACGCCGGTGCTGAGCCTCGGCACGTCGGGCACCGTGTACGCGGTCGCCAGGCGCCGCCCCGCCGATCCGACGGGCACGGTGGCCGGCTTCGCTGACGCGCACGGGGACTGGCTGCCACTCGCGTGCACGCTGAACTGCACCCTCGCCGTGGACCGCGTCGCGGCACTGCTGGGCCTGGACCGCGAGGCCGTGGAGGCCGGCACCTCCGTCACCCTGCTGCCGTACCTGGACGGTGAGCGCACCCCGAACCTCCCCCACGCCTCCGGCCTGCTGCACGGGCTGCGTCACGACACGACGGCCGGCCAGTTGCTGCAGGCGGCCTACGACGGCGCGGTGCACGCCCTGCTCGGCGCGCTCGAGCTGGTCCTGGACGAGGACGCGGACCGCAGCACGCCGCTGCTGCTGATCGGCGGCGGGGCCCGGGGCACCGCCTGGCAGCAGACGGTACGGCGGCTGTCGGGGCGGCCGGTCCAGGTTCCCCGGGCGGGCGAACTGGTCGCCCTGGGGGCCGCCGCACAGGCCGCCGGCCTGCTGACCGGTGAGGATCCGGGTGCGGTGGCACGCCGCTGGAACACGGCCGCCGGCCCGGTGCTGGAGGCCGTGGAGCGGGACGAGGCGACGCTGGCGCGGATCAGCGGGGTACTCTCCGACGCGGCCCCGCTGCTGGAGCGGGGGACGGAATCGAACTGAGCCCGCGCCCGGCCCCGGGCGTGGGGCCGGGTCCGCCGCAGACACCGAGGACTGACGAAGGGCATGACCGCACCACTGCACGAGGGCCGCTCGCGCGGTACCGGACGCTCCCTGCCGGACACCCAGCAGGGCATGCGCCGGCGCAACCTCGCCCGGGTGATGCATGCCGTCAGCGCGGCGGGTCCGCTGTCCCGGGCGGCGGTCGCCTCGCGCATCGGTCTGACCCGGGCCGCGGTGTCGACCCTCGTGGACGAGCTGATCCGCTGGGGGCTGCTGGAGGAACTGGGCCCTGAGCGGCCGGGCCGGGTGGGTCGCCCCGGATCGGCTCTCGCCGTGAGCGGACGCGGACCGGCCGGCATCGGGGCGGAGATCGGCGTCGACCATCTCGCGGTGTGCGCGGTCGACCTGCGCGGCACCGTCCGCGCGCGTGCCGTGCGGTACGGCGCGAACCGTGGCCGGGCCCCGAAGCCCGTGCTGGAGGAGCTGACGGAGCTGGTCGGCCGGGTCCTGGCGGAGGCCGAACGGGAAGGTCTGTGGCCCGCCGGACTCGCGGTCGCCGTGCCGGGACTCGTGGCGCGCGACGGCCGCACCGTCGTACGCGCCCCGAACCTCGACTGGCACGATGTGGACCTCGGTTCCCTGTTGCCCGGCCGGCCGCCGCTGACCGTGGACAACGAGGCCAACTTCGGTGCTCTGGCGGAGCTGTGGCTCGGCGCCGGCACACCGCGCGACTTCCTTCACGTGTCGGCCGAGATCGGCATCGGCGCCGCGGTGGTCGTGGACGGGCAGTTGCTGCGCGGCACCCGCGGTTTCGCGGGCGAGCTGGGCCACGTGCCCGTCCGCCCCGACGGACCCGCCTGCCCGTGCGGCGGGCGCGGCTGCCTGGAGCAGTACGCCGGCGAGGAGGCGGTGCTGCGCGCGGCCGGCCTCGAGCCGCGTGAGGACCTGGCCGGCCTGCTCGCGGAGCGCGCGGAAAAGGGTGACGAGGCCGTACGCCGGGCCCTGCGGGACGCAGGCACGGCCCTGGGCATAGCCCTGACCGGGGCCGTCAATCTGCTCGACCCCGAGACGGTCGTCCTGGGCGGGGCACTCGCGGGCCTCTCCCCCTGGCTGCTTCCCTCACTGGAGGCGGAGTTGACGGGCCGTACGGCCGGACCGGCCTGCCCGGTGTCCGTGTCCACGCTGGGCCCCGAGGGCCCGCTGCTGGGCGCCGCCCACTATGTCGTCCGCGCGGTGCTCGACGATCCGGCGACGGTCGCGGAACGGCCCGTGGCGGAACGGGGCTGACGGGCTGACGGGCCGACGGGCTGAGGCGGCCGGGCCGGGAAGGACCGGGGAGCCGTGGCCCGGGGCCGGGCATCTGGCCTGCGGGGCCGACCTGACGGACCGTCCCCGGCGAACCGGGTCTGACGGACCGAACCGGGCGGCCGGCCTCATCCGATCGGGTGGCCGAGTTGTCCACACAACGCGCTCTGTCCACCGATCCGCGGCGCCCTCTTCTTCCCAACTCCCCCACGCCGTACCGTGATTCGCACGAGACACAGCCGCCGGGCCTGTCCGGCGGTGCCTTCACGGCGGTGCCTCGCGTGACAAGGAACGCACACGCATCGAGTGAGGCCGGCTGACACCGGTCGCGGGAGTCACCGACATACACGGGGAGGGGTGGCCGTGGAGTGCGCACCGAACACCGTGGTGATCGTCGGCCACCTCAAGGATGCCACCACCCCTTGGCCCCGGTTGGAGTCAGACACACGGCCGATCTGGGCCGGCTCGGCGCGTCCGCTGGAGGACGCGTTCCGGATATCGCAGCTTGACCTGGTGCGGTGGCTGGTGCGCGGCACGCACGCGCGGCCGCGCGAGACCGCGCGACTCCTCCACCTCTGACATCGCGTCAGCCACCCACGGCACGGACCCCATCCCCCCACCCGCTCCCGAAAGGCAGCCGACGATGGACACGAACCGGCCCGGACTCCAGCTCAACAGGCGACGGATCCTGATGGGCGCGGCACTCGCCGCGGTCCCCTCCGCGCTGCTCCCCGACGCCCGCGCGGGTGCGCAGGCGGCCGTGGACTACCCCTCGGCCGAGTGGCAGCCGGCGATCTCCACCAACTACACGGCGTCGAACCGCCCCGGCAGCTACTCCATCGACCGGGTGATCATCCACATCACGCAGGAGACGTACAGCGACACGCTGGCCATCTTCCGCAACCCCGACAGGAAGGTGTCCGCCCACTACGTGGTCCGCTCGGCGGACGGTCACGTGGCGCAGTGCGTGCGCGAGGCCGACGTCGCCTGGCACGCGGGCAACTGGGACTACAACACGCGCAGCGTCGGCATCGAGCACGAGGGCTGGGTGGACCAGCCGGCCTACTTCACCAACGCCCTCTACGAGCAGTCCGCGAAGCTGACGGCGGCGATCTGCTCCCACTACGGCATCCCCAAGGACAGACAGCACATCATCGGCCACTACGAGGTGCCGGGCAGCGACCACTCCGATCCCGGGCCGCTGTGGGACTGGGTGCGCTACATCAGACTGGTCAATTTCGCCTAGGCGGCTGTCGAACCGGTTGTCCCCACCAACACGTCGAGTGACGATGGTGCCAGCCGTTTCACCGTCCGGGAGGGCCAATTGACCGATCCCTGGGTGGCCCTGGAACCGGGGGCCGATCCCGCCGAGCGCGTGCGGGCGCTGCGCCGGGCACACGAGACGTTCACCACGGCGGGCACGGTGCCGCGCCCGGTGCGCTCGGTGGTGGCCGAGTCCTGGCGGCGCAGCGCGCGGGCCGGTGTGGGGCCGGACGGCACGGCGAACGTGGAGCTGACCGACGGCGACCTCGGCGCCCACCGCGCCGAGCACCCGCTGGCCCCGGTGATGCCGCTGTTCCGGGAGCTGATGGGCTCGTTCGCCGCCGACGGCGAGCATCTGCTGGCGGTGTGCGACGCGCACGGCAGACTGCTGTGGGTCGAGGGGCACCCGGCGACCCGCCGACTGGCGGACCGGATGAACTTCGTTCCGGGCGCGCTCTGGTCGGAGGCGGCGGTCGGCACCAACGCGCCGGGGACGGCCGTCGCGCTGGACCGGCCGGTGCAGGTGTTCGCGGCGGAGCACTTCATACGGCGGGTGCAGCCGTGGACCTGCGCGGCCGCGCCGGTCCACGACCCGCACACCGGGCGGGTCCTGGGCGCCGTCGACATCACCGGCGGCGACGGGCTGGCGCACCCGCACAGTCTGGGCTTCGTGCAGGCGGTGGCCCGGGCCGCCGAGTCGCAGCTCGCGCTGCTGGCGCCGCCCCGGCACGCCGAGGACACGGCCCTGCTCAGTGCGCTGGGCCGGGACGAGGCCGAACTCCGCCTGGGCGGACGGCGGCTCCGGCTCGGCCGCCGGCACAGCGAGATCCTCGTGCTGCTGGGCCGCCATCCCGAGGGGCTGACCGGAGACGAACTGCTCTGCGCGCTGTACGAGGACGAGGCGGTGACCCCGGTGACGCTGCGTGCCGAGCTGGCGCGACTGCGCCGCCTGATCGGGCCCGGACTGCTCGCTTCACGGCCGTACCGACTGACGGTGCCGGTGGAGTGCGACGTCACCGTGGTGGAGCGGCGGCTGGAGGCGGGCGCGCTGACCGGGGCGGTGGCGGCGTACACCGGTCCGCTGCTGCCGGGTTCGCAGGCCCCGGCGGTCGTACGGCTCAGGTGGCGCCTCGCCGAGGGGATGCGGTCGGCGCTGATCGCCCACCGCGACCCCGATCTGCTCGCCGGCTGGGCGCGCGCTCCGTGGGGCGAGGACGACCTGGAGGTGTGGCGGGCCCTGGCGGCGGTGCGGCCCTCGCCATCGGTACGGGCGCGGCTCGCGGCGCTGGAGGGCGAGCTGGCCCTCCCGGCACCCCCACCCCGCCGGGCGCCCGCGCCGCCGCCGGGCCGCGGCGCAACGTACTCGCAACGTCCGCGCGCCTAGCCTCGCGCCGAGAGCTGCCCAACGGCGGGCAGCGCTTCACCGGGAGGCAGACCAGCATGACCCGTTACGCGGCGCCCGGCTCCGAGGGCGCGATCGTCTCCTACCAGGCGCGCTACGACCACTTCATCGGCGGCGAGTACGTGCCGCCGGTGCGCGGGCAGTACTTCGAGAATCCGTCACCGGTCAACGGGCAGCCGTTCACCGAGATCGCGCGCGGCACGGCGGAGGACGTCGAACGAGCGCTGGACGCGGCACACGCGGCCGCGCCCGGATGGGGCCGCACGGCGGTGGCGGAACGCTCCGAGGTCCTGCTGCGGATCGCCGACCGCATGCAGGCGAACCTCGAGGCTCTCGCGGTGGCCGAGAGCTGGGAGAACGGGAAGCCGGTGCGTGAGACGCTGGCTGCGGACATCCCGCTCGCCATCGACCACTTCCGCTATTTCGCGGGCGTCATCCGGGCGCAGGAGGGCTCGCTGAGCGAGGTCGACGACGACACGGTGGCGTACCACTTCCACGAGCCACTCGGCGTGGTCGCGCAGATCATCCCGTGGAACTTCCCGATTCTGATGGCCGCCTGGAAGCTCGCGCCGGCGCTCGCCGCGGGCAACGCGGTCGTCCTCAAGCCGGCCGAGCAGACCCCGGCGTCCATCCACTACTGGGTGAGCCTGATCGCCGACCTGCTGCCGCCGGGCGTGCTCAACATCGTCAACGGCTTCGGCGCGGAGGCGGGCAAGCCGCTGGCCTCCAGTCCGCGGGTGGCGAAGGTGGCGTTCACCGGGGAGACCACGACCGGGCGGCTGATCATGCAGTACGCCTCGGAGAACATCAAGCCCGTCACGCTGGAACTCGGCGGCAAGTCCCCGAACATCTTCTTCGACGACGTCTGGGCGCACGACGACGACTTCCGGGACAAGGCGCTCGAGGGCTTCACCATGTTCGCGCTCAACCAGGGAGAGGTGTGCACCTGCCCCTCCCGGGCGCTCGTCCAGCGTGGCAACTACGCCGAGTTCCTGGAGGCGGCCGTGGCCCGCACCCGGCTGATCAAGCCGGGGCACCCGCTCGACACCGACACGATGATCGGCGCACAGGCCTCCAACGACCAACTGGAGAAGATCCTCTCCTACCTGGACATCGGCCGGCAGGAGGGCGCCAAGGTCCTCACCGGTGGCGAACGCGTCGAGTACGACGGCGAACTGAAGGGCGGCTACTACGTCCAGCCGACGATCTTCGAGGGCGACAACCGCATGCGGGTCTTCCAGGAGGAGATCTTCGGACCGGTCGTCTCGGTGGCCTCCTTCGACGACTTCGACGACGCCATCAAGATCGCGAACGACAGCCTGTACGGCCTGGGCGCGGGCGTATGGACCCGCGACGTCAACACCGCCTACCGCGCGGGCCGCGCGATCCAGGCGGGCCGCGTATGGACGAACTGCTACCACGCCTACCCGGCTCACGCCGCGTTCGGCGGCTACAAGCAGTCCGGAATCGGCCGCGAGACGCACAGGATGATGCTCGACCACTACCAGCAGACGAAGAACCTGCTCGTGTCGTACTCGCCGAAGAAGCTGGGCTTCTTCTAGAGCCCGAAGTCGGTTGCCTGGAGGTCTCGTTGCGCTCCAGGCAACCCGATACGGGAGTCACTCTCCGCGACCAACGCGATTCCTCGCGTCACTGTCCGAACTCCAAGTGAATCCGTCACGGACCAGTCACGGACCAAACGGCGTACCCGACCCGCGTTCGCCTTCCGTCCGGTACTGGAACCACTCGATCTGACCGAAGGCGACCCTGGATCGTCGAGGGTCAGGCCGACGCCTGAGGCCTTCGATCCATGATGGTGATCGCGGCCCCGGCATGCCGGGTCGTCTCCTGGCCGACCGGCTCGTACGCGATGTCGATCGTGCGGCCGGCGGTCGTCAGCCGAGTCGGATTGCCCGCAGCGTCGTAGGACCACTCGCTGGTGGCGCCGTTCGGGGCGGTGCGGTGGGTACGGCGACCAGCGGGTCGTAACTTCCGGAGATGGAACGGCCGTTGACGGTCCCGGACAGCAGACGCCCATGGGGGTCGTGACGCTGATCGCCGTGCGCCGGGGGCGACGGCCTGGATGAGCCGACCCGACAGAACCCTTCGCCCCGAGGGACCGCGCCTATGAACGCCCGTTCGGCCGGCCCGAGGACGACCGGATACAGTGCGCGAGACGGCTGCCTGGTGAGGGAGGGGAAGCGTGACCGACACCAGCAACACCCGACCCGCCGAGGTTGAACCGCGCACACCGCGGCAGGGCCGACTGCACCGCCTGATGCGCTACATCCCCCTGATCGCCCCCGTCCTGCTGTGGGCCGTGCCCTGCTGGGTGCTCCTGCACACCGGCCAGCACTGGCCACTGCCCGTCACGCTGGTCGGCACCGCCCTGTTCGCCCTCGGCCTCATATGTATGCCGCTCGCGATGGTGCGCGGCCACGGCCGGCACCAGCAGGACCGGGCGGCGATCGTCGGTGGCACCCTGCTGGGCACCAGCTGGGTTCTGTTCACCTGGTCCGTTCTGCTCTGCGTCCTCTTGCGGCTCGCCCTGACCGTGGCCGGCGTCGGCGAGAGTCAGGACCGGGCCCGAGTCGTCACGTGGGCCGTCCTCGGCGTAACCGCCGTACTACTCGCCTGGGGGTATGCCGAGGCCCGCCGCGTGCCACGCGTGCGCCGACTCGATGTGCAACTCCCGCGGCTGGGTGCCGGGTTGGACGGCATCCGCGTCGTCCTCATCACCGACACGCACTACGGCCCACTCGACCGCACGCGCTGGTCGGCGCGGGTGTGCGAGACGGTGAACACTCTGGAAGCCGACCTGGTCTGCCACACCGGCGACATCGCGGACGGCACGGCCGAACGCCGCCGCGCCCAGGCCGTCCCACTCGGTACCGTGCGAGCCAGCCGGGCCCGTGTATACGTCACCGGCAACCACGAGTACTACAGCGAGGCCCAGGGCTGGGTCGACCTGATGGACGAGCTGGGCTGGGAACCGCTGCGCAACCGCCATCTGCTGCTCGAACGCGGCGGCGACACCCTCGTGGTCGCCGGCGTGGACGACGTCACCGCCGAATCCTCCGGCCTGGCAGGCCACCGCGCCCACCTCGCCGGAGCCTTGAACGGCGCCGACCCCGACCTACCCGTCCTGCTCCTGGCACACCAGCCCAAGTTCGTCGACCGGGCGGCAGCCGACGGCATCGACCTCCAACTCTCCGGCCACACCCACGGCGGCCAGATCTGGCCCTTCCACCACCTGGTCCGCATCGACCAGCCCGCCCTCGCCGGCCTCAGCCACCACGGCACCCGCACCCTCCTCTACACCAGCCGCGGCACCGGCTTCTGGGGCCCGCCGTTCCGCATCTTCGCCCCCAGCGAGATCACCCTGCTCGTGCTCCGCTCCCCGCTCGTGCCCACCTCGCCGTAGCACTGGGCGGGCACATCCGCTTGGAGCTGTCCACGAGCTGCGGGGTGCGGCGTCGGCAGATGACCAGGCTCGTCCCGCTGAGGACAGGATCCGGACCATTCCCGGGCGGACGGCTTCTTTGTAGCCACTCCTCCAAGAAGCTCGGGGTCTTCCAGAGCGGTCAAGTTGGGCGCCTAGGGGGTACACGCCCTCCTGGCGCCCTTCCGGAAGCAGGCACCGTTCGACGTTGATCGAACGCCCGCAGAAGGTCATGGCGGCCGCGTGGATGTCGTCCTGCGGCAGCTGGGGATCCAGGCAGGGAGCCGACCCACCCGTGCACCCGACATCGCGGATGGCGGCACAGCGGAGGCGCACGAAGTCGTGAGGCTGTCGTGATGCCCGGTCGTAGCGGGCCGGGTGACCGGGGATCTGGTTGCACCGGACCGGACCGGACCGGGTCCGTGTGCGTACGCAGCACGTTGTAGGGCGCCTGCGGGAACAGGCCGCCCGTGAGCCGCTGAGCGTGCTCGCGCAGGGCGGCGAGGTGGCCGACCGACTCATGCGCCCATGGACCTGGGGTCCCGGGGTCATGGACCGCCGTCGGCCGGATGCCGCATCGAGCTGAAAACGTGACTCTCAGCAGGCTTATCAGGCATTCCAACCAGTCGGTATCGTGCGCCGACCATACCGAAGCCTCCCCGCCACCTCCCACGGATCCGCGCCACACCGGAAGGCCATGCGATGACACACCCCGACGACAACCGGTACCCACCGCCTGCATCGCCGGAATGGCCGCAGCGGCCGACCCAGCCCCATGGCTACACCCCTCGGCGGGCGTCGTACGGGCGGGACCCATGGCAGGAGTCGTACGGACACGACGTCCCGCAGGACAACTCGTATGGATACGACGCCCCCTCGTACGACCCGTACGGACAAACCGCCTGGCGCCCACCGCACGCGCACGATCCCCATCCGCACGATGCCGACCTCGCCGCCCTCCGCTCGGCCTACCAAGTGCTCCGCCGGGTCTCCACGCTCACCGCGCTCGGCTCTTTCGTGGTGTATGTGGTGCTGTCCTGCTGTGCGCCGGACCTGATGGCCTCCAAGATCGCCGGGGAGCTGAGTCTGGGCATGGGCCTGGGGATCTTCCAGCTCGCCGTCACCTTCGCGGCCGTCCTCTGGTACGGACGCAGCGCACAACACTCCGTGGACCCGCTGGCGCGGGCCGTCAGGGAGCGAACGGTCCGCCCGAGCAGGGACACCGGGGTGGCGAGATGAACGACTTCGGCTCAGGAACGCAGGCAATCGTCCTGGTCCTGTTCAGCACCCTGGTGACGCTCACGCTGCTGATGTGTGTGATGGCCGGGCCGGACCGAGACGACCTGACGAACTTCTACACCGGCTACCTCTCGCTCACGCCCCTGAAGAACGGCCTGGCGATCGCGGGCGACTACATCTCCGCGGCTACGGTGCTGAGCACCACCGGCATCATCGCGCTCGCCGGATACGACGGCTACGTCCTGGCGGTCAGCACCGCCCTGTCGCTGGTGCTGCTGATGTTCCTGCTGGCCGAGCCGCTGCGCAACGCGGGCAGCTTCACCATGGGTGACGTCCTGGCCCGCAACATGCCCGGGCGGGCCGTCCGCATCGCCTCCTGCGTGGTGACGCTCTCGGCGACCCTCCCCTTCCTGGTCGTCCAGCTCTCCGGGGCCGGGTCGCTGCTCACCTTCATCCTGGGCATGCCGCACGAGACCGGAGCCAGGACGACGTGCATCGTCCTCATCGGCAGCCTGATGATCATCTACGCGGCGATCGGCGGGATGCGGGGCACCGCGCTCATCCAGATGATCAAGATCGTGTTCCTGCTCGGCACCAGCATCACGGTCGCCGCCCTGGTCCTCAAGCGCTTCGACTGGAGCCTGGGCGAGGTGCTCCGGGCCGCCGAGCGCGGCAGCGGAACGGGCCCGGCCTTCCTCCAGCAGGGCCTCCAACTGGGCACCTCGGCGACTCAACGGCTCGACTTCGCCAGTCTTCAGATCACCGTGATCCTCGGCGCGGCCTGCCTGCCGCACATCACGATGCGTCTGTACTCCGCGCGGGACGCGCCCGCCGTGCGCCGCTCCATGTCATGGGCCGTCGGTACGGTCACCACGTTCTGCCTTGCGGTGATCGTCATGGGTACGGGCGCGGCGGCCCTGGTGGGGGCCCAGTACATCACCGCGACCGACCCCCACGGAAGGACGTCGGTGCTCATGCTGTCCCGGACGCTCGGCGGTGGCGTCGGCTCCGCGGGCACGACGGTTCTCTACGCGGCCATGGCGGGCACGGTGTTCATCACCCTGCTGTCCTCGGTCGCGGGAATGACCCTGGCCGCGGCCTCCTCGCTCGCGCACGACCTGTTCGCCCATAGCCTGCGGCGGGAACGGGCGGCGCCACGTACGGAGATGACAGTGGCGGGGTGGGCGTGCGTGGTGGTGGGGACCGTTGCCATCCTGCTCTCCGCCCTGGTCCAGAACTGGGACGTCGGCGTACTGACCACGCTGGCGATCTGCATCGGGGCATCGGCCGTCGCCCCCGCGTTGACCTACTCCCTGTTCTGGCGAGGGTTCACGCGCACCGGACTGCTCGCCAGCCTCTACGGGGGCACGGCCTGCGCGCTGGTGCTGATGGTCTTCTCCAAGGCCGTGTCGGGCATGCCGTCCGCCGTCTTCCCGAACGCGGACTTCCACTGGTTCCCCATGCAGTCCACCGGCCTGGTGTCCATCCCGTTCGGCTATCTGGCGGGCTGGCTGGGCAGCCGTCTCGACCACCGACGCCGCGCCGCCGAGAGCCGTGAGAACCGGCGACTGTACGAGGAGAGCGAGGCACGGCTGCTCGCCGCGGCCGAATAAGCACGGCGACGGGGCGGACCGCAGCGGCCGCTGTGCCGCCGCTGCGGTCCGCCAGGAACCCAGGTCCGCGCCGCACGGCCGCTTCATGGCAGCCGTGTGCCGACCCCACCTGCCCTCATGGCATCAACCCGGGCTGAATCACGGCTCGTCGGATGTTTCCCTGGAGGCCGCCCGCGCCGGCCGCGGCCTGCCCGACGTTCTCGTGATCGCCTGGCTTCCGGAGTACGGCTCGCTCCGGCCCTGTCGCCGTACGCCCGCACCGACACTCCTGTGCCCACGGCCACCCCGGCATGGCCTGGACGGTCAGATGCGTGTGCCGGTCAGTGGTTGTTCGGTCCACACGGTCTTGCCCTCGCGGGTGTAACGGGTACCCCAGCGTTCGGCCATCTGGGCCACCAAGAACAGGCCGCGCCCGCCCTCGTCGGTGGTACGGGCGCGGCGCAGGTGTGGCGAGGTGTGGCTGGTGTCGCTGACCTCGCACACCAGAGACCGTTCACGGATCAGCCGCAGGGTCGCAGGGCCGCCGGCGTACCGGTAGACATTCGTGATCAGTTCGCTGACGATCAACTCGGTGGTGAAGGCCAAGTGCTCCAGACCCCATTCGGTCAGCTTGGCCGAGGTCAATGCCCGGGCCCGGGCGGCGCTTGCAGGCTCCGGCGGCAGGTGCCAGAAGGCGACATCGTCCGGTGACAGCATGCGGGTACGGGCGATCAGCAGAGCGACGTCGTCGCTGGGGCGCGAGGGCACGAGCGAGTCGACCACCGCTTGGCATGTTCGTTCCAGGGCGTCCGCAGGGCGGGTGAGCGCTGCGCACAGCCTGTTCAGGCCGACGTCGGCATCGATGTGGCGTTCGCCGATGACTCCGTTGGTGTAGAGGCACAGCAGGCTTCCCTCGGACAGTTCGATCTCCCGGGCCTCGAACGGCAGTCCGCCCAGGCCGAGCGGTGGACCGGCGGGCAGGTCGAGCGGAGCCGCCCGTCCGTCCGGAGCGGTCACCACCGGCGGCGGGTGACCGGCGCGGGCCACGGAGCAGCGCCGGGAGACCGGGTCGTACACGGCGTACAGGCAGGTGGCACCGACGACCTGCTCGCCCACGGGCCGTCCGTCCACTGCTTCCTGTTCGACCGCCAGCAGGTTGACCAGGTCGTCCAGGCGGGAGAGGACCTCGTCCGGCTCCAGGTCGAGGGTGGCGAGCGTATGTACGGCGGTGCGCAGCCGGCCCATGGTGGCGGCGGCATGGATGCCGCGTCCCACCACGTCACCGACGACGAGAGCGACCCGGCACCCGGACAGGGGAATGACGTCGAACCAGTCACCGCCCAGGCCCGGGGACGCACTGGCCGGCAGGTACCGCAGGGCCACCTCGACGGCCGACTGGTCCGGAACGGCCCGGGGCAGCAGGCTGCTTTGCAAGGTGTACGCGGTCTGCTGCTGCTGGGAGAAGCGCCGGGCGTTGTCGATGGCGACGGCGGCGCGCGAGGCGAGTTCCTGGGCAAGGGTGAGGTCGTCCGCCTCGAAGGGATCGGGGCGGCGCGAACGCCACAGGGTCATCACGCCCAGCACCAGGCCACGCGCGGCAAGAGGTACCGCGATCAGCGAGTGGACGCCCAGGTCCGGAGCGTGGGACCCCTGGCGGCCTCCCGTCGAGAACCAGTCGGGCGCAAGAACCGCTTCCAGGACGGGCCGGCCTTCGGCCAGGCATCTGGCCTCGGGTGTGTCGGACCCGAACTCCACCGGCTCGCCCTGCGAGTGCGGCGGACCGGGTTGCTGGGCACCGACGCTGCTGGCCCCCACCCGAACCACAGGCCCTGCCAGGGCCCGCACCGGTTCCTCACCGCGCGTCACCGTCTGAAGCAGGTCCACTGACGCATGGTCGGCGAGGTGAGGCACCATCACCTCGGCGAGTTCCCGGGCGGTCTCTGCCACGTCGAGGGTGGTTCCGATACGGCTGCCGGCCTGGTCGAGGAGCGCTAGCCGACGCTGGGCCCGATGGCGTTCGGTGATGTCCTCGATCATCTCGGCCACCCCGAGGATGCGGCCGGAGGGGTCCTCCATCCGGAAGGACGAGACCATCGCGACCCGCTCTTGAGCCGGATCCCGTTCGAGGCGGACGAACTGCTCGGAGTAGACCAACGGTCTTCCGGTCTCCATCACCCGGCGCACCCGGTCCACGGCCCTGCGTGCGTCGTCGGGGATGAGGAAGCAGCCGGTGGGCAGCCCCTGGAAGTCCGCTGCGGGGACGCCGGTGAAGCGTTCGATGGCCCGGTTGACCCGGAGAAGGGTCAGGTCGGGGCCGTGGACGACCAGGCCGATAGGGCACCGGCGGTACAACCCGTCGAGAACCGCCCGGTCTCTTTGCCATTCCAGGACGTCAACCGCGAGCGCCCCGGCGAGAACCCACTCACGGACCCCGTCATCTCGTGAGAGCGCATGGGCCCTCAGCCCCATCTCCACGAGCCGCCCGTCACGGTGCCGCAAGGTGAGCACGCCGAACCAGCCGCCGCCTCGCCTGCAGCTCGCCGCGGCCTCCGTGACGGCCGGCAGATCGCGCGGCTCGACAAGGACCTCGTACGCCGGACGACCGATCACAGCCGTGTCCGGATAGCCGAGCAGTTCCTGGGCCCGCCGGTTCCATCCGGCCACGACCCCCTGGTCGTCGAGCACCGCCAGGGCGGCGACGTGCAGGGCGAACGGATCGTCGTGGCTATCGCTGAACTCCTTCACCCGCTCCTCCACGGCTGGACACCACCTTGTACTCGGTCACCGATGTTCTGCCGTCCGTCCTGGCCGCGGCCGGTGACCGGCATGACGGAGTCCGGGCGGTGGCTCGGCGTTCCCCATGCGCGCTGACCTGCTGATGCCATGGGAGCCAATTGAACCCGGTGGAGGCCCGCGGTCTCGCCCGCCGCGTGGCACGGCGTGGCGGGCATGAGGGATGACGGCAGGCGCGGCGGCCCGCTCATGCCTGACCCCGTGGAGGTGCCCCCAGCTCGCGTGCCGCCAGGGCCCAGCTGAGCTCCACCGCGGTGTCCGGAGCGTCCAGGCTGATGCCGGTCAGCTCCTCGAAACGGCGCAGCCGATAGCGGACGGTGTTGACATGGACGTGTGCGCTGCGGGCGACTTCGCGGATCTGCCGTCCCCTCTCCAGGTATCCCCGCACCGACTGCTCGATGAGCGCACCGAACTCCCCCTCCGCCTCCAACGGGCGCAGATAGCGGTCGAGCAGCAACTCGGCGAGTTCCGGTTCGGCGACGACCGCCACCCGCCAGGACAGGTCGCTCAGGTCGTACACGCCGCGCAGACCGTACGCCCGGGCCGCTTCCAGCAGCCTGCCGGCGGCACGGAAGGAGCGGTGCGCCGCGGCCAGGTCCGTCGGCGGGCCGAGCCCCGCCGTCACCTCCAGGTCACCGATCTCCGGCCTGGCCTCGACGACTCCGGCGACAGCCTGGTCCAGCACGGTCAGCAACGGGCCTCGGCCGTTCCTCCGGCCGCGGGACTCCAGGGAGCGTTCCAGCGCGTCAGGACCGACGTTGCCGTTCGCAACAGCTCTGATGGCTCGGTACGGCCGTGACAGGTCCAGTCCGTAGATCGCCGCACCGCTGTGGATCTCCACCGTGCTCAGCGTCCCGTGGAGCAGTCCACGCAGGAAGTCGGCGCGGCGGCGTGCGTCGAACAGGGCGGAGTCGACCTCCGCCTGCCGGTGGACGGCGGCGATCTGCAGGCTCGCGACGTCCGCGAGCTCCCACAGGCACTTGGTGCGGTCGACGATGAGGCCGGGGTCCAGTCCACGCTCGGTCGCCTCGGCGATGAACAGGTCCCGTATCGCGCTCAGCGCCCGGCGGAAGGCGCGGAGCCCGTCGCTGAGCGGCACGCCCCGGGCGGCCCGGTCGCGGGCCACAGCGGCTTCATCGAAGTCCTCCGGCGCGGGCACCGTCCCCTCGCGCACCACCACGAGAGCCCGCTGGAGGTGCCGGTGCCAGATCTGGTCCAGGAGTTCCCGCGGGACCGCGCGGTAGGACGGGACATGGTCCGCCAGATCCGCGTGCAACCGCCCGCCCACGTGCCGCTGCTGCGCGGCCATCGCGGCGATGACCCGTTCGAGGGGCGCCGTCGCGTCCGACTGCCCGGGCATGAACCTCACCTCCGCCCCTCCGGTAACGGCCGTTGTGCATTTGAACAATATGCCGCCCTCCGGCCTTGGCCGGGGAGCCGTCGACAACCCCCAGCCCCCGAAAGCACAGTGGCACGGCGGCGGAAGGAGCACATGGGCGCGCACACGAGGTGGCGCCGATCGACCGTGCTCAGACCCGCCCTCGTGCCACCTGCCCACCCTGACGAACCGTGCGGAGACCGCCATGACCGACGAGCACCATCACCGACCCCACCACGCCGCCGCCGACACCGGCCCACGCCTCGCGCCATTGCCCGAGGACGGCTGGGACCCGTCCACCCGGGATCTGCTCGCCCCGATCCCCCGGGACGCCGACGGCCGCCTCGCCAACATCTTCACCACCATGGTGCGGCACCCCGGCCTCTTCCAGCACTTCCTCCCGTTCGGCAGCCATCTGCTGCGCGACGGCCGTCTGCCGGACCGGACCCGGGAACTGCTGATCCTGCGCACCGCGTGCAACACCCGGGCCGACTACGAATGGGGGCGGCACGTATCGCTGGCCAGGGCAGCCGGGGTCACCGACGAGGAGATCCGGCGGGTGGGCGCGGGTCCCGACGCCCAGGAGTGGACGCCGGCCGACGCCCGTCTGCTGCGTGCCGCCGACGAACTGCACCGGGACGCACGCCTGTCCGCCGACACCTGGTCCGCGCTCGCCGCCGATCACGACGAGGCACAACTGATCGAAATCACCATGCTTGTCGGTCAGTACCACATGGTCGCCTTCTTCCTGAACTCCGCCGGCACCCGGCTCGAGCCCGGCTTCGAAACGGAAGCTCTGCCCGCGCCCACCGGGGCCGGCGCGGACGCGGCGGAAGGGACGGACACCGATGCCTGAGCCCCGGCACACCGCGAACCGCCCGGGCGGCCTCCTGACCGGCCGGAACGTGCTGGTCGTCGGCGCGGGCACCCGCCCCGGCGACGATCCGGAGGCCCCGGTGGGCAACGGGCGGGCGGTGGCCGTGCTCGCCGCCCGTGAGGGAGCCTCCGTGGCCTGCGCCGACGTCTCCTCCTCCGCCGCGGCGGCCACCGCCGCCCTGGTCGGTGAGGAGGGCGCCCGAGGCGTCCCCGTGATCGGTGACGCCACGGATCCCGGCCAGTCCTCGGCCATGGTCGCCGAGGCCCTCCGCGCACTCGGCGGGCTCGACGCGATGGTGGTCAACGTCGGCGTCGGCCTCGGCGCGGGCCTTGCGGACACCTCACCGGAGCAATGGGAACAGGTGCTCTCGCTCAACCTGAGCGCCCCCTTCCTCGCCGCCAAGTACGGGTTGCCCGCGATCGCCGACGGGGGCTCGATCGTCTTCGTCGGTTCCGTGGCCGGGCTGCGCGCGGCCACCAACTCTCCCGCCTACGACAGTTCCAAGGCGGGTCTGTTCGGTCTCACCCGACATGTCGCCAAGGAGGGGGCGCCGCGCGGGATCCGCGCCAACCTGGTCGTCCCGGGCCTGATCGACACCCCGATGGGCCGGGAGGCCTCGGCCCGGCGGGCCTCGCGTTCCACCTCGTTCACCCGCATCCCGCTCGGCCGCCAGGGCACCGCCTGGGAGGTGGCCGATGCCGTCACCTTCCTGCTCTCCGACCGCGCCTCCTACGTCACCGGGCAGAGCCTGGTGGTGGACGGAGGGTTGAACGCCGTCTGAGCAGTCCGGGCCCGGGTGACGGGGCGGGAGCGGTCCCCAGCGGTCAGGGCATCGACCGGGACCGCCCCCGCCTGCTCACTTCGCCGGCGGGCCGAACTCCTTGCGGGTGTCCACCGGCTTGCCGAACAGCTGCCACCGCTGGCCCTTGAACCGCATGAGCTGCATCGTCTCCAGCGGGAAGGCGTCGCCGTGGCCCGTGGACATGGTGACCCCGGGCAGCAGCATGCCCACCTTCACCTTCTTAAGGTTGCGCACCGCATCCCGCAGCCCTTCCCTGGTCGGGCACTTCATCGCGTCCAGGGCCTGGTGCAGGCTGGAGGCCACGGCCCAGCCGTACGCGTTGAACTGGTTGGCCGGGTCGGCGTCGGGGGCGTACTTGTGCATGGCGTTCGTGTAGGTCTTCACCTCGGGATCCTTCGCCCACTGCGGGTCGGCGGGGTCCTTGAAGTAGGTCGCCGAGACCACGCCCTGCACGTTCTTGAACCCGACGGGCTGGAGCACGGCGGTGGACGAGGCCACGTTGTTCACGATGTGCAGCGGGTTCCACTTGGTGTTCTTGGCGTCGGCGGCGAGGGCCTGGCTGCCGAACTTGGGAGTGGTGACGTTCAGCAGCACGTCCGCCCCGGAACGGGCGAGGCCCGCCATCTGTGCCGACACGGACGGGTCGGTGACCTCGTAGCTCTCCTCGGCGACCACCTTGATGCCGCTTCCGGCGACGGCCTTCTTGAACCCGCCGAGCAGGTCCTTGCCGAAGTCGTCGTTCTGGTAGAGGACCGCGACCTTGGCCTTGGGCCTGGCGTCCTGGAGGTACTTGGCGTACACCCGCGCCTCGGCCACGTAGTTGGGCTGCCAGCCGATGGTCCAGGGATGCTGGTCGTCGGTGCCCCAGACGGAGGCGCCCGTGGCGACGAAGGGCTGCGGCACCTTCTGCTTGTTGAGGTAGTCCCACACGGCTGCCGTGGAGGGGGTGCCCAGGGTCTGGAAGACGGCGAAGACCTTCTCCTGCTCGACGAGTCTGCGGGCCTCCTCGACCGCCTTGGGCGGCTGGTAGCCGTCGTCGCGGACGATGAACTGGACCTTGCGGCCGTCTATCCCGCCCTTGTCGTTGACGTACTTGAAGTAGGCGGCCGCGCCCTTGCTGATCGTGCCGTAGGCGGAGGCCGGCCCCGACAGCGGGTAGATCCCGCCCAGCTTGATGGTCTTGTCGGTGATGCCGGTGGTCTGCTGGCCCTTGCACGCGCCGCCGGCGGCGGTGTCCTGGGCGTCCTGCCCTCGCCGGCTGCTGCAGGCGGTCGCGGTGAGCAGGGCGGCGGTCGCGGCCGCGGCCACCCGCAGAGCGGTCGTCTTGTGCATGTGATTCATTCCTTTTCCGTGCGGGGCGGTGCGCCCACGGGTTCGGCGTCCACTACTGCGGGGTCCGCAGGGGTGAGGGTCACGGGGGGTCCGGATTCGGCCCGGGACTCGGGCTCCGCGTCGGGCGCGGGTGCGGCCTCGGGTATCGGGGCGCGGGTGGTGGTGGTGCGGGGCAGGCGACGGGCGACCGCGCCCAGGACACGGCCCGGCAGACCGGCCAGTCCTGTCGGCGCCACGAACATCACCGTGATGATCAGCAGACCGAACACCACTCCCGGTGCCGCCTCGCTGAGGTCCTGGGACACGCTCGGCACGTACATCACGAACGCCGCGCCCAGCAGGGGCCCGTACAGCGACCCGAGCCCCCCGACCACCAGGCCGGCCAGCAGGGTGATGGACAGAACGAAGCTGAAGGAGTCGGGCGAGACGAAGCCGATCACCCAGGTGTACAGACACCCGGCGACACCGGCGAACATCGCGCTCCACGCGAAGGCGAGCGTCTTGTGCAGCGACAGCCGCACGCCCATGACCTCGGCGGCGCTCTCGTTGTCCCGCACGGCGAGCAGCGCCCGGCCGACCCGGGACCGCAGGAGGTTGCGGGCGAGCAGCAGGGCCACCGCGGTGACGGCGAGGACGACGAAGTACATCCACTGGTCCTCGGCCAGTCCGCTCCAGGCGGGCGGCTGCAGCTTGTCCACGGTCAGGCCCATGGAGCCGCCCGTCACCGGTTCGAGCCGCTTCAGCAGGGGCGGCAGGAACACCGCGAAGGAGAGGGTGACCAGGGCGAGGTACAGCCCGCGCAGCCGCAGGGCGGGCACTCCGAACCCGAGGCCCAGCAGGAAGCATCCGGCGGCCGCGACCGGCAGTGTGGCCAGGTGGCCGGTGTCGTACCGGTCGAGCATGACCGCCGTCGTGTAGGCGCCCGCCGCGAAGAACGCGCCGTGCCCGAGCGAGATCTGCCCGCCGAAGCCGACCAGGAGGTTCAGGCCGGCCAGCGCCACGGCGTACAGGAGCACCATGGTCAGCTGGAAGACCTGGAAGGGGGCGAGGTAGAACGGTGCGCCGACGGCGACCGCCGCTGTGAGCAGCACGGTGAGCGCGGCCCGCGGGCGCCGGGCCCGGTCGGTGCCGAGTGCCGTTGTGATGGTGTTCATGCGCGCTCCACCGCCGCCCGACCGAAGAGGCCCTGGGGCCGCACCAGCAGCACCGCCAGGATGATCACCAGGGGGACGCCCACCTTCAGATCGGCACCGATCACGCCCACGTACGCCCCGGTCAGCGTCTCGGCGACGCCCACGAACAGGCCGCCGACGACCGCGCCCACCGGGCTGTCGAAGCCCCCGAGGGTGGCCGCGGCGAACGCGTAGATCAGCACCCCGCCCATCATGTTGGGCTCCAGGAACAGCACCGGGGCGACGAGCACGCCCGACACCGCGCCGACCGTCGCGGCCAGCCCCCAGCCGAGCATCAGCACGCGGCCCACCCGGATGCCCGACAGCCGGGCGGAGGCCGGGTTACCGGCGACCGCCCGCATCACCAGACCGGTGGAGGTGTGCTGGAACAACAGGTACAGCAGGCCCATCACGACGGCGACCACGCCGATGATCCCGAGCGCCGACCAGTCCACGCGCACCCCGGCCAGGTCGAGCCCGCCGTCGGGGAACGGCTGTGGGAAGTCCTTCACGGTGAACGACCAGATCAGGCCGGCCAGCGCGTTGACGAAGATGAACAGGCCTACCGTGACGATGACCACCGTCAGCTCGGGCGCGCCCTGCACGGGACGGATGACGATCCGCTCGACCAGCATGCCGCCGGCGAAGGACACCGCGAGGGTGACCGGCAGCGCCAGCCAGAACGGCATCCCGGACGCCACCAACTGCCAGGCAACATACGTGGAGAGCATGGCCAGCTCGCCCTGCGCGAAGTTGACGATCCCCGTGAACCGGTAAATCAGCACCAGGGCCAGCGCCAGGCTGGCGTACACCGCGCCGGAGCCCAGTCCTTCCACCACTTGCTGGAGAAGATCGGTCATGGCGCTCACCCGGCCTTACGCGTGTGGACGGAGACACCGAGGTACACCTCGGCGACCTGTCCGTCCTCGCGGATCTGTGCGGCCGGTCCGGACAGCACCAGGCGGCCGGCCTCCAGTACGTGCGCCCGGTGCGCGATGTCCAGCGCGAGCTGGGCGTTCTGCTCGACGACGACCACGGTGGTGCGTTCCTCCTCATTGACGGCACGGACGATCTCGAACAGCTCACGGGTGACCAGCGGCGCGAGCCCGAGGGACGGCTCGTCCAGGAGGAGCAGGGAGGGCCGCAGCATCAGCGCCCTGCCGATGGCGAGCATCTGTTGCTCCCCGCCGCTGAGGCTGCCGGCGGCCTGACGCGACCGCTGTCGCAGTTTGGGGAAGTGGTCGTAGATCCGTTCCAGGTCGGCGGCCACGGCCGCACGCTCGCCGCGGCTCCGTCTGCCGAGGCCGGTGCGCAGGTGGGCGCCGATGCGCAGGTTCTCCTCGACGGTCAGGTCGTTGAAGGTGCCCCGGCCCTCGGGCACGTGCGCCACGCCGAGCCTGGCGGCCTGCTCGGGCGAGCGGCCCAGCAGTTCGGAGCCGTTCAGGGTGACCGAGCCACGGCCGCGGACCATGCCGCTCAGCGCCCGCAGGGTCGTGGTCTTGCCCGCGCCGTTGGGTCCGAGGATCGCGCACACCTCGCCGCGCGCGACGGTGAAGTCGAGCCCCTGCAGCACGCGGGCCTGGCCGTATCCGGCGTGCAGGCCGGAGACCCGCAGGAATTCCGCCTCCGCGCTCGCCTCACTCGCCTCGGCCTCGGTGCGGTCGGTGGTGGGCTCGCTCATGCGGCCACCCCCAGGTACGCCTCGACGACCGCCGGGTCGCGCTGGATCTCCTCCGGCGAGCCCTCGGCGATCTTGCGGCCGAAGTCGAGGCAGACCACCTTGTCGCACAGGTCCATCACGAACCCCATGTGGTGTTCGACCACCACGAGCGTGAGGGCGAAATCCTGGCGCACCGACCGGACCAGATCCGCGAATTGTCCGACCTCGCCGTGGCTGAGCCCGTTGACGGGTTCGTCGAGCAACAGCAGCCGGGGCCGTACCGCGAGCGCACGGGCGAGTTCGACGCGTTTGAGCGTGCCGAACGGCAGCCCGGAGGCGGGGTGGTCGGCGACGTCCGCCAGGTCCAGCCGCCGTAGCAAGTCGTCCGCCTGATCACGTAGTTCCCTCTCCTCGCGCCTGACGCGGGGCAGCCGGAGCGCCGCGGCGAGGTGTCCGGTGCGCCCCCGGCCGTGGGCGCCGACCATGACGTTCTCCCGGACCGTGAGCTGCGGGAACAGGCCAAGGTTCTGGAAGGTGCGGGCGATACCGCGCCCGGCCACGGCGTGCGGCGGAAGGGCGAGCAGGTCCTCACCCTCGAACTGCACCGTTCCCGCATCGGGGGTGCAGCGCCTGGTGAGGCAGTTGAACAAGGTGGTCTTACCGGCTCCGTTCGGACCGATGAGCCCCACGGCGGTTCCCGGCTCGACGGTGAACGCGACACCGTCCAGTGCCGTGATCCCGCCGAAGCGCACGGTGATACCGTCGACCGCGAGCATGAGTGACGCCCCTTCCGAGGTGCTGGGGGGTGGGCGAGCGTCACAGTAGGTGGGGGCGTTCCAGCCGCACATTGGTTGTGAGCACCCAACTTCTCGGTCGCCGGATTGTGCGCCGTGCACAAGTGACGGCAGGTGTCTCACGCCGGGCCTGTTGACGGAGCACGAGGCGGGCGGCGACGATCGGCGCCATGCCTCGCGGTCCCGCCCTGGGCGCTCCCCGACTCTCCGAACCGCTCCTCCGGGAGCGGTGGCGGATCCTGCATGCCGTCCACGACCGGGTCGAGGAGGTGGCGGAGGCCGCCGTCGAGGTGATGCGCGCGGAGATCCCGTCGTACGCGCTGCAGGACGAGCGGTTCTTCGACGAGGTACGGGAGCAGGTGCTCGAGCACTACCGGATGCAGCTGGCGGCGCTGGCCGGCGACCGAGACATCGCTGCCGAAGACCTGGTTTTCAGCCGCGGGGCAGCCATGCGCCGAGCACGCGCGGGGTTCGCCCTGGAGGACTGGATCAGTGCCTTCCGGGTCGGCCGGCAGGTGCTGTGGGACGCGCTGCTCGAGTGCGCGGGCACGTCCGCCGATGCCCAGCAGGCCGCGCTGTCCCTGGTCACGCCCTTGATGCGGTACGTCGACTACGCCAGCACCCACGCCGCGCAGGCCTACATCGAGTACCAGCAGCACGTGGTGGCGGACGCGGACCGGGAGCGCCGGGATCTCCTGGACCAGCTCCTGGCCGGCGTGGCACCGACGCGCGGTCCGCTGTGCGCCGCGGCACAGGCGTACGGCATCGGGCCGCGCTCGCCGATGATGGCGGTCGTGGCGGTGTGCGTCGGCGACACGCGCACCGGGGACCTCACCTCGGCCGAGAACGGGTATGCCACCAGCGCGTCGATCAGCGTCGCCGGGCCCTGGGCCGGCAGGACCCTGGTGGTCGTGCGCCACGGCGAGGTGGTGGCCGTGCCCGTGGTCCGGGCCGGAATGAACGCAGAGGACATCTGCGCCCACTTCGAGGCCGTGCAGCAGCGGCTCGCGCGGGACGGAACCATGCTCTCCATGGGGATCAGTACGGTCGCCCAGGGCGCAAGTGAACTGCCGCGCGCGTACGAAGAGGCGCGTGCCGCCCTCGACCTCGTACCGGGCGGGGGCGGGGTGGCGGCGCTGCCGCGGCTGTCCCCGTTCGACTACCTGGCGCTGCGCGCCGACGACCTCGCCCGGCAGCTGGTCGATCCCCGCGTGCGGGTGCTGCTGGAGGAGGACCGCAAACGGGGCGACACTCTGGCCGCCACCATACGGGCCTTCGCGGACGCGGACCTCAATCTGCGGCTGGCCGCCGACCGGCTGCGGGTGCACCACAACACGGCGCACTACCGGTTGCGACGGATCGAGGAACGCACCGGCCGCAATCCGCGCCGGATCGCCGACCTTCTGGAACTACTGGTCGCCCTCGCCATCCGCGACGGCGCCGGAGATGGTGGGGATTGCCAGTGAGCGGCATCGTGGGGTCGGAGTCCGCCGGGACCGGGGCGGCCCGTCGGCTGCCGGGCGGACCAGGAGGCATGGCCCTGCCGGAGGGGCACGCCGTACAGGACCGAACGGTCCGGCGTGCGCTGCTGGACACCGCGCTGGAGGTGTTCACCGAGCGCGGTTACACCGATGCCGGGCTCACCGAGATCGCGGCGCGCTCCGGCATTCCGGCAGGCGCCCTCTTCCAGCACTACGGCGGAAAACGGGGGCTCTATCTCGCCCTGTGGGAGGAGTTCCGGGAGGAGCAGGAGCACAGGACCGCGGCCACGCTGACCGCCGAGCGCAGCCGTGGCGTAAACGACCCCCTCGCCCTCTTCGTGGCGGGAGCCAGGGCGTACCTGGAGGGTGCCTGGGACAACCGGCGGCTCGGCAGGCTCCTCGCGGAGGACGACAACCCCGCGGGCTTCGACACGCTGCGCCGCCAGTGGGACCGCGCATGGGTACGGCGCAACGCCCGGCTCCTGGAGGTGGACGAGCGGCGACGCGCCGGCCGGGTCCGGGTGAGCGTGCTGACCACCGTCATCGGAGGGGCGGCACGCGAGCTGGGCGACTGCGAGGACGAGACGGAGGCCCGGGAGATCGTGGACGAGGTGTGCGGCATCCTGATCCACCTGTCGGCACCGCCCGGCTGACACACCTGGGCCGTCGCGACCGACGGCCGCCACGACACCGGGCTGTCGGCCGGCCGAGGCTGTGCGACTTCGACACGGCGCACGGCATGGTGCTGCACCACGCCGTGGGCGAAGAAATCGGTCGCGCCCCACGAGGGTGAGCGGTTGACTTCCGCCTGAGCGCGGTGAGACACGAGGCGCAACGGCGAAGGGGCGGGCATGGACACCGAGGGTGCGCGGACCGACCGTTTGGGCTTGCTGCTCGACCAGTTCGACCACGCCAGGGAGATGGCCCAGGTGCGGCTGGCGGGGCTCGGTGACGAGGAGTACCTGTGGGAGCCGGTGCCCGGTCGCTGGTCGATCCGGCGCCGGGGCGAGGCGGCGACGCCCAGGGCTTTCGGGCCGGGCGAGTGGGTGCTCGACTTGGGCGCCCCGGACATCCCGGCGAACGAGTAAGCCGAGGTCGCCCGGCAGGCCGCCGACGGCACGGCCGTCGAGGCCCGCGTGGCCAGACCCGTCCACAGGACGGGAGCCCACAGGTTCACGTCGAAGGTCTTGGCGAACCTGCCGTGGTCCTGGTCGATGACGGGCCCGAAGGCCGGGTTGGTCCCCGCGTTGTTGACGAGGATGTCCAGGCTCCCGAAGCGCTCGAGCGTCAGATCGACACAGCGCCGGGCCGCTTCTTCGTCGACCGCGTGCGCGCCGACGCCGACCGCCGTGCCCCCGACCTGGGCCGCGGCGGCGTCAGCCGCCTCCTGGTATCGGGAGGTGAGGACGACGTTTGCGCCGGCGGCGGCGATGGCCCGGGCGATCGCCAGCCCGATCCCGCGCGAGGCGCCCGTGACGACGGCGGTGCGACCGGTGAGATCCAGTCCTGCCATGTCAGTTCACCACTGTCTTGGGGCCGCCGGCGGTGACCGTGCCGGTGACCCCGTCGCGGTACTGCCGCAGTTCCTGCCTGGCGATGGCCCGCTTGTGGACCTCGTCGGGACCGTCCGCGAGCCGTAGCGTCCGCAGTTGCGCGTACATCATCGCCAGCGGGAAGTCCTCGGTCACTCCTGCTGCTCCGTGCACCTGGATCGCGCGGTCGATGATCTTCAACGCGATGTTCGGAGCGGCCACCTTGATGGCCGCGATCTCGGTGCGCGCTTCCTTGTTCCCGACCGTGTCCATCAGATACGCGGCCTTGAGCGTGAGCAGGCGGATCATCTCGATGTCGATCCGCGCTTCCGCGATCCAATCCTGGATGTTGGACCGTTCGGCAACCGGACTGCCGAAGGTCACCCGTGACTGCGCGCGCCGGCACATCAGCTCCAGCGCCCGCTCGGCCGCGCCGATGGCCCGCATGCAGTGGTGGATACGACCGGGCCCGAGCCGGGCCTGGCTGATCGCGAACCCCTCTCCCTCGCCCTTGAGAACGTCATTTGCCGGCACCCGTACGTCGGTGAAGTCGATTTCGGCGTGCCCCTCACGGTCCTGGTAGCCGAACACCGGCAGGCCGCGTATCACCGTGATCCCGGGGGCGTCGATCGGAACGACCATCATCGACTGCTGGCGGTGCGGAGCGGCGGTGGGGTCCGTCTTCCCCATGACGATGAGCACCTTGCAGTTGCGGTGCAGGGCGTTGGACGCGAACCACTTGCGGCCGTTGAGCACGTACTCGTCGCCGTCGCGCTCCATCCGCAACTCGATGTTGGTGGCGTCGGAGCTGGCGACGCGCGGCTCGGTCATCGCGAAGGCCGAGGCCATCGTCCCGTCGAGCAGGGGCTTGAGGTACTTCTCCTTGTGCTCGTCGCTGCCGAACAGCGTGAGCACCTCCATGTTGCCGGTGTCGGGCGCGTTGCAGTTGCACGCTTCGGAGGCGATGTGGCTGCGCCCCATGATCTCTGCCAGCGGCGCGTACTCGAGGTTCGTCAGCCCGGGACCCCACTCCGGGTGCGGGTGGAAGAGGTTCCACAGTCCGCGCCCCCGCGCCTCCGCCTTGAGTTCCTCGATGATCGGCGGGTGGAAGTGCGGGTCACCCGACGCGCGCATCTGCTCGTGGTACACCGCCTCAGCGGGGTAGACATGCGCATCCATGAACTCGAGCAGATCCGCCTGGTATTTCTTGGCGCGGTCCGATATCTCGAAAAGGGACATCTGTACTCCTGACGGGTAGGGAGGGAAAGGTCGTCGGCCACTTGTCGAGGTGACTGGCCATGCCTACGACGCCGTCAGACGCCGCGGAAGCCCTGGCATGAGGCCTTCCGCTCGGGCCACGAAATCGGCGTGGGCGCCGTCCGTGTCATTGATCAGTTCGCTCTTGGTGGCCACTGGACGCCGTGGAGCAGTACCTGGCCGGATCGGCGGCGTACGCGACAGCGGTATCGACCACACTGCCGCACCCCGCGATCGCCGAATCTGACACTCAGCCATTCGGCGAAGGCGACGGCTGCGTGCCTTCGCGAAGTAGAGATCGACCGGGCCGAAGCCCCTCTCCGCCAGGGAGACCCCGCTCGCGCGCCTTTGTGCAACGTTCACAGCGAACCCTCTCCGTGGCGGGGCGTGCCAAGCCGGGGCATGGCCCCGAGATGAGGCGACGTGCTCTTGCCCACTGTATAATTGAATCCGACGTCAAGTTCAAGTAGGTCGGGCACAACACTGCCCGCCGGCGCCCCCGGGAAGGCCGGCCGGCCCCACTGACCTGGGACAGGGACATCACGGTGGTGTCGCCGGATTCGAGGCGAAGGAGAGAAGGAGAGAAGCACCCGGGTACCGGGTGCGATGCGGCAGGCGTTCGAGCGTGCGCTCGCGCACGCTGGTCGTGCCGATGCGGCGCCAGGGTCGTCACATGCCCGCGAGCGGCAGGCTTCGTCCCGGGCCGGGCTGCCCGATCAGCGGTGGCCGGGGAACCGCAGGGCGTTCGCCCAGAGCCGCGTGACCGTGGACACGAGCTCCTCGAAGTCCACCGGCGTGCCCTCCTCTTGCTCTTCACAGAGCACGAAGGCGTTGTAGGCCATGCCGCTGACCATGCCCGACAGCGCACGGGAGGCCATCATCGGATCGACCTCACGGTCTGCGACACCCCGCGCCTGCAGGTCCGCGATGCCGCGGGCATTGCGGCGGATGAACGCGTCCCCGCGCCGACTTCGGAACTCACGGAACTCCGGCTCCACTTGGGCGACCTGCTCAAGCAGCGCCATCAGCTTCGCGTTCCGTTTGTATGCCTCCAGATACGCGCGATTGCTCGCTTCGAGTACCGCATGGGGATCGTCGGCACCCTGCACCCGGCCCATGCCGGGGTGCATCATGTCCTCCTGCGCCTCCAGGAGGACGGCGGCAAGCACCTCTTCCTTGTTGGCGAAGTACGTGTAAAAGGATCCCGCCGCGCATTGGGCCTCTTTGGTGATATCGGTCAGGCGGGTGTCGAGGTAGCCGTCCCGTTCGAACACCTTCCGCGCGGCCTTCACCAAAGCGGCTCGTGTCCGCGCTCCGCGCTTCGTCGTAGGCGGCTCGCGAAGGTGCGAGAGGGGCGCCATGGGCGGTGCCTTCTCGCCGTCGATCCCCTCGGGCGCGGTGGTCTCCATCCCGGAGACTGTACTTGAATCCGACGCCATAGTCACAAACCTGCAAGGCGCACTGGGCCCACAGGCGGCGCCGGTTGAGTCCTGGTTTCCGAAGTCCACGGCGGACGGATCGCATCCCGCCGTGCAGCCGGACAGCGCATGTGGTCACTGCCTCTCGTCCGCCGAAGCAGGGATGTTCAGTGCGAGGCGGCAACGTCGCCGGGCGCCGTGTCGCGGGTCAGTGCGGTACGGTCGATGGACCGCTTGAGGATCTTCCCGGTCGGGCCCTTGGGCAGCGCGCCGACGAACCGGACGATGCGCGGGATCTTGTAGGCGGACAGCCGCTCTCGTGCCCAGCTCGATACCTCTGCGGCACCGATTTCCGCACCGGGGCGGGTGGCGATGAGCGCGGCGACCTCCTCGCCGTAGTGCTCGTCGGGAACGCCGATCACGGCTGCCTCGACGATGTCCGGATGCGCGTAGAGAACTTCCTCGACCTCACCGGGGTAGACGTTGTAACCGCCGCGGATGATCAGGTCCTTGATACGGTCGACGATGCGCAGGTCGCCCTCCGTGTCGATTTCGCCGAGGTCGCCGGTCCGGAACCAGCCGTCGGACGAGATTGCCGCGGCGGTGTCCTCGGGGCGGTTCCAGTAGCCGCGCATCACCGTGGATCCCTTGATGTGAACCTCACCGACGGTGCCCGGCGGGCACTCATTGCCGTCCTCGTCACGCACCTGAACCTGCAGCCTCGGGACTGCCCTGCCGGTGTACCCGGTCTTGCCGCCGCGGTCGATGTCGTTGAAGGTGCCGAACGCGGTGGTCTCGGTGAGCCCATACCCTTCGAGGATGGTGCACCCGAAGCGGGCCTCGAAGGCTCTGGCGATCTCCCCGGGCAGCGACGCGCCGCCGGAGACCGCGACACGGAGCCCCGCGAAGTCCGACGGGTTCGCATCGCCCGCCGCGTGCAGCAGCGCGTTCCACATGGTCGGCACGCCGGCCATGATGGTGAGCCGGTCGCGGCGCAGCATGTCGAGCATCGACGCCGGGTCGAATCGGGCCAGCAACGACATCGAGCCGCCCACGGTCAAGGTCGCCATCATGACCGATGCCTGGCCGAACACGTGGAACAGCGGGAGACCGGTGCCAGTACGGTCGGCGCTGGAGGCGCGGCTGCACTCGGCGCCGATCTCCCCGGCGGACAACAGGTTCCCGACAGTGAGTTGGGCCCCCTTCGGCCGCCCCGTGGTGCCCGAGGTGTACAGGATGGCCGCGGTCTCGTCGCGGTCCCGGTCGACGACGTCGGCAGGGGTTGCACCGGTGACCGACGCGCCCGGGGGCAGCGTCCAGGAGGGCACCTTGAGCGCCGCTGCCGCCTCCGCGACGGCGGGGCCGAGGGCGTGCCATGCGATCGCCAATGAGCACCCGGCGTCGCCGAGGACGTACTCGGCCTCGGCCCGGGTGACCATCGTGTTGACCGGCACCACGACACAGCCCGCGGCCTGGATCCCGAGGTAGGCCACCACGAACTCGGGCACCGACGGCGCCGCGAGCAGCACCCGGTTCCCGGGGGACAGGCCCGCGGCGGCCAAGGCGCCCGCGTACCGTACGCTCGCGTCACGCAGCTGAAGGTAGGTCCACTGGTCCCTGGCGCCGCGCAGCGCCACCTTCTCGGGAGTGGCGGCCGCGTGGCGGCCCACAGGATCGAAAACGCTGGTCATGAGGGTACCTTCCGGGATGTGGCGGAGGTGACGGTGCGGGTCTCACCCTCGCCGATCGGTTGACTTCGCCCGGCCTCGTCAGGGTCCCCGGACGGTGTGGCCGGACGACCGGCCGCACTGCGCCCGGTCGGTCGATCGATCGGTCAGGCGGTGATCCCGAAGCGTTCGGCGAGTTGGCGGCGGGTGTCGGCGGCGCTGGTGTGCAGTACGCCCCCGATACCGATCCGTGCCGCTCCGTCGAGGTTCTGCTGCAGATCGTCGATCATGACTGCCTCTTCGGGGTCGATGCCGAGGCGTTCACATGCGATCGCGTAAATCCTCCGGGAGGGCTTGCGGATCCCGACCTCGGCGGAGATGACGACCACATCGGCAACAGCGGTGAGGTCGACGCCGTCGTAGGTTCCTGTACCGAACGAATTGGATACGAGAGCAACGGGATGGCCGGCGGCTCGTAGGTCACCGAGCAGCGCGAGCATGTCCTGGTCGATCGACATTCCCGCTTGCATCCGGGCCGTGAGCCCCGCGGCCGGTACGTCGGCGCCATGCACGCGGAGACGTTCGGCGAATCCTCGTTCGAATGCTTCGGCGTCGATACGGCCGCACTCGTGGTCCGCCAGGAGGGTGCGTGAGGGCTGGTCCCGGCCGAGGAGGTCCAGCGGCAGGCGCGGGTCGCCGCCGAGCGAGGCGCCGAAGTCGGTGAAAGCCCGCAACACACTGGAGGTGATGACCCCGCCGAAGTCCACCAGGACCGCGGTTCGGGTCTTTTCCACCACATTCGACACGGTATCCACGTCTCTCTCTCGCGGTCGGCTTGCCGTCGGACCATGCGACGGCAGCCATGTTTCGTCGGCTCTCATGAAGTGCCCCTGGTACCGCGCCCGGCCGGTCCTTGCTGCCCCCAACCAACAGGGATGCCGAGCTCAGGCGACTTCGAACAGTCCGGCTGCGCCCATTCCGCCGCCGACGCACATCGAGATCACCACATACCGGACGCCTCGGCGCTTGCCCTCAATAAGGGCATGCCCCACCAGCCGGGCACCGGTCATTCCGTACGGATGACCGACCGAGATCGCGCCGCCATTGACGTTGAACCGCTCCGGGGCGATGTGCAGTTCGTCACGGCAGTACAACGCCTGGGAAGCGAACGCCTCGTTGAGTTCCCACAGGCCGATGTCGTCAATGGTGAGGTTGTGCTGCTTCAGCAGTTTCGGAATGGCGAACACCGGACCGATGCCCATCTCGTCCGGCCCACAACCGGCAACGGTCATCCCCCGGTAGACGCCCAGCGGCTCCAGTCCGCGGCGCTCGGCCTCCTTCGACTCCATCAACACCGACGCCGAAGCCCCGTCCGACAACTGCGAGGAGTTGCCCGCCGTCACGCTGGAATGCTTGCTCACCTGCCCGTTGGGCAGCACCGGCGCCAACCCGGCCAGGCCTTCGAGCGTCGTCGACGCGCGGTTGCCCTCGTCCCGGGTCAGGGTGACCTCCTCGTTCCGCACCTCCCCCGAGTTCTTGTCGAGAACCTTCTTGATGCTGGTGAGTGCGACGATCTCCCGGTCGAACCGGCCGGCCTCCTGCGCCGCCGCGGTGCGCTGCTGTGACAGCAGCGCGAACTCGTCCTGGCGTTCCCGGCTCACGCCGTAGCGTTCGGCGACGATCTCGGCCGTCTGCAACATTGGCATGTAGATGCTCGGCTTGTGCTCGACCAGCCAGGGATCCGCCATGCGGTGGGTGTTCATGTGGTCGTTCTGCACCAGGGAGATCGACTCGACACCGCCGCCGACAGCGACCTGCATACCGTCCGTGACAATCTGCTTGGCGGCCGTCGCAATGGCCATTAGGCCCGACGAGCACTGCCGGTCGATCGACATCCCCGACACTGAGTCCGGAAGTCCGGCGCGAAGAGTGGCCTGACGTGCGACATTGCCACCAGTGGACCCCTGCTGCACGGAGCAGCCGAAGATCACATCCTCCACCTCACCTCCCTCGAGCCCGGCGCGCCGCACCGCGTGCGAAAGGGCATGGGCGGCGAGTTCCTGCGCCTGGGTGTCGTTGAACGCACCGCGGTACGCCTTTCCGATCGGCGTCCGTGCCGTCGAAACGATGACTGCTTCCCTCATGTCGCCTCACTGTTTGCTGTTGGTCCGAGTGTCCGGGAGCTTCGGGGCCAGGAATTCAGGGCTCCGTGAGCCGGGATCGATGCTGATAGGCGGTGCCGAGCGCC
The DNA here is from genome assembly GCF_042884245.1 of Streptomyces sp. NPDC058145. Classification (NCBI taxonomy): domain Bacteria; kingdom Bacillati; phylum Actinomycetota; class Actinomycetes; order Kitasatosporales; family Streptomycetaceae; genus Streptomyces; species Streptomyces sp. NPDC058145. The sequence continues at coordinate 447,067 of NZ_JBHVUH010000003.1, forward strand.
AACTGCTGCGGGCGCGGGCTCATTGCGCGCCTCCTGCGGTGACCGAGGACATGAGCCATGACCGCAGGGGCGACGGGAGTCGGCCTCCCGGTCGGTTATAGTTGAATTCGGCGTCAGGTTCAACCACGTGACCGATGGGTGGCACCCGCTCGCGGGCTTGACAGCCCGCCTCCGCCCCTGGAGGGTACCGACCAGTTGGTACGGGAGGTGGATCGTGACGCGGCTGAGCATCTCCACAGGTGCGCGCGTGTTCGACGCCCTCGTGGCGGGTCCGCCCGAGGGCCGCGCGGTGCTGCTGCTGCACGGGTTCCCGCAGACGGGGCTGGTGTGGCAAGGGCAGATCGCGGCGTTGGCCGCGCACGGCTACCGGGTGGTGGCACCCGACCAGCGTGGGTACTCCCCCGGCGCCCGCCCCCAGCGGCCCGAGGACTATCGCATGGGCCTTCTCGTCGACGACGTGGTCGCGATCAGCGAGGAACTGGGCTGGGCGGCGTTCGACCTGGTGGGCCACGACTGGGGAGGGGCGGTGGCCTGGTGGACCGCTCACGCCCACCCCGGCCGCGTCCGCACCCTGACGGTCGCGTCGACCCCGCATCCCCGCGCTCTGGCCACCACCCTGCGTACCGACCAGGATCAGCGCAGACGCTCCCACTACATGATCGACTGGCGCGAAACACCCGCCACCGAGGAGCGCATGCTCGCCCACGATGCCCAGGAGCTCCGCCGGCTCTACGCCGGCAAGGTCCCGCAGGACAGTGCCGAGACCTACGTGCGGCGCCTGTCCCAGCCGGGCGCCCTCACCGCGGCGCTCAACTGGTACCGGGCCGGCCGCCCCGACGACGCGATCGGCGTCATCGACGTGCCCACGCTGTACGTCTGGAGCACGGAGGACAGCGCGTTCGGCCCGGCAGCCGCGGAGGAGACCGGGCGGTGGGTCAAGGGGCCGTACCGGTTCGAAACCCTCCAGGGAGTCGGCCACTGGGTCCCAGAGGAGGCGCCCGAGGCGCTGACCCACCTGCTGCTCGACCACCTGCGAGCGCACGGCGAGTACTGAACCCGCGGCGGATACCCCGTTCGCCGACTCCTTGCAGACTCTTCTCAGAGGTGACCCCATGAACACAGCCCGCGCGGCCTGGCGCCGTCTCGAGCCCGTACACGGCATGATCTATTTCGTCCCCGAGGGAAGGCGCCGGTACGCGGACCTCGGACTGAGCGGACGCGCCGGGTACTTCACCTCCCGGAGCGCCGCGTTCGGCCGGGCACCCGCCGAGCTGGTGATCGCGACCTTCTACAACTTCAACCCCGAGTTCGTACGGCGGGCGGTCGACGGGGCCTGGAACGCGACGACGCCGCAACAGGTGCTGGCCGCGCGGTACGCCGCTGCGGGCGAAGCCCTGCGGCGGGCGCGAATCCACGAGCTGCCCGAATTGGACGAGGTCGTGGCGCTGACCCGCCGGGCCGCCGAGGCGGCCTGCGAACACGCCCAGGGGCGCCCGCTGTTCGCCGCGCATGCTGCGCTGCCATGGCCGGAGGAGCCGCTACTGCGGCTGTGGCACGCCCAGACGCTGCTCCGGGAGTTCCGCGGAGACGGCCATGTCGCGTGTCTGCTGAGCGAGGGCGTGAGTGGCTTGGAGGCCCTGATTCTGCACGCCGCCACCGGTGAGGTTCCCGTCGAATTCCTCAAGGCGAGCCGCGCATGGCCCGAGGAGGAGTGGGCCGACACCCGGGAGCGCCTGCGCAAGCGAGGTCTCCTCGACGGCGACGCGCTCAGCCCGGAAGGCGTACTCCTGCGCCGGCACATCGAGGACCGCACCGACCGCCTGGCCCTTCCCGCCTACGCTGCTCTGGGTGACGCCGGTTGCGAACGTCTCGCCGAACTCGCGGCCCCCGTCGGCCGGGCCGTCATCGAAGCGGGCCTTCTCAAGCTCGGCTGAACGGGCCTCGCATTTGTGCCGCACGAGCCTGCGCTGTCGATCACCGGCCGCGGCCGGCCTCCGGTAGCCGGCTCGCCGACCCCGTGGACCCGCGCGACGTCCCGGCTGGGCCGACGCAGTGGCGCCTCGGTACAGGCACGTACCTGCCGACGTCACGCTGCACATGCGGGAACGGTTCACGAGAGGTCGGCGAGAGGAGCGCTCGGTTGCCAGGCAACGGGCAGGACGATGTCGACACCGTCGCGGCGGGCCAAGGGCAGCAGCCGACTCATCGTGGCGTCGATGTCGTCCAGAAAGTAGGGCATCGGCCTCAGGGGCCGGTGCAGACCGAGGAAGAAGTCGTCCCAGTGCACCAGGACGACCCGGCGGGCCCCGGTCGAAACAACGACCTCGTCCCAGTAGGCGCCCAGGAACCCGGTCGGCTGCTTGCCCAGGTTGCCGATGCCCAGATAGATGACGTCGGCGGGCCGACCTCGCAGGGCGCCAGGGCGGAAGTTGGCACTGGCGTGCAGCAGGATGCGGCCCGCAGGATGGGTGACGAGGACACTGAAGGCGGTTCCGGTCTTCCATGCCGCGGCCCGGGCCGGTGGTACGAGGGGCTCGTCGACAGTGCCGGGATAGTGGTCGCCGGGGCTGTGCACGGCGTCCAGGAAGGTCAGGTCGAAACGGCCGTAGGAGACGGTCTCGCCGTCCGCGACCACCCGCAAGGACGACTCCGGCACTCCCAGGCCGCGGCCGATGTTCGCGGTGGAGGGCGATCCGACCAATTCCGCGCCGGTCTCCAGGGCCCACACCGGCGCATCGAGGGCGTGATCGTAATGGGAGTGGGCGCAGACCACCGCGGCCAGATTCCTCACCCGCAGTCGATCGATGGCCGCGCGCACGACAGAGCGGTCGGGCGCGATCCTGCCCAGGGCGACGCGCAGCAACCCCGGCCGGGTGACGAACCCGTCGCTGAGCACGGACGTCTCCCCATCCGACAGGAGAACGGAACTGGTGCCCAGAAAATGCGCGACCAGCCCGTCATCGCTCGTCATGGAGGGCTGTTCGTACGGCTGATAGGGACGCAGGCTCGGATGACCGACAGACATTCTCATACCGGCATCCTGACGTGTCGCAGGCGGCTGGGCGACGTTCGGCTGCCGCGGTCGCCCGCCGACCACCGCGAGGCCCGCGGTGAGCCACTAACCGGTGGGAGAGGCGCTGATGCTGCCGGAAGGACTGGCGGAAGGACTGGCCGAGGGCCTCGCGGGAGGGGTTGGCGTCGGCGAGGGCGAGCCGGGGCGGCGGCCGCTGGAGGCTCGGGGGGTCGGCTTCGCCTTCCTTGGTGGTGGCGCACTGGTGGCGGCGGGAGGCCGGGAGACCGGTGACGTGCTGCGCGTCGCCGTTGGCAGAGGACGCCGGATCCCGTCACCGTTTCGGTCCGGCACGCCCTTTCGGGCCGGGTGCGTGGTCACGCGCTCCGGTGAAGCCTGTGAATCGGGAACGCGGACATCGGGCTCTCCGGGGGACGGCTGCTCCGGGATCGAGGTTGCTCGTGGGGCCGTCGAGTGGGGAAGCACCGATGCGGTGGCCAGGCCTCCGAGGAGGGTGAAGGCCGCTGCGGCAAGAGACCGGACGGCATACTTCCGCAGCCGCGCGGGAGGGTCGTACCGGTCAGCCGACAGGTCTTGCGAGGCAGTCGGTGACGTGGGAAGGGGTGACCCGGAGGAGCTCGGCGACCTGCTCGAGCGGGCCTCCGGCATCGCGGCCTCGACGGCCGGAGCACCCCCTCTGTGATCGCTCAGCTGTGCCATGCCGGGGTCGTATGCCCCGCACTCCGGGCAGGTTACGGCGCCGTTGAGCGTGCGGCTGCACGGGATGCAGTAGTCCATGAAGCGACCGTTCTCAGTCCTTGAGTTGACGGGAGCAAAGGTGCACCCGATCCGGGCGGCAGTCAGCGGCGGGGAGGCGCCGCTTGGTTTGTCTCGGACCGATCTTTGACATATCCGCACCTCACTTACCGGTCTGCAGGTGGGTCACCGGTTACTGGGCTCAACGAGGCGCATCGAATGAGTGCTCACCCGCAGGCGGAAAAGTGGGGTATGTAACTCTGCTGGAGGAGAGTCCCACGGGCAGCGGCAACCGCACCGCGTCCGCTGTCGCGGGGTCGGCGAGCCGGCGACAGCGAACCGAGGCCGTACGATCCGCCGTACCCAACGCCCGTTTGACGCAGAGCGCACAGACATCAGCGAAGGAACCCCATGATCTTCATCACCGCCAAGTTCCGAGTCCGTCCCGAGCACGCCGACCGCTGGCCCGAGATCACCGCCGACTTCACCCGGGCCACGCGCGCCGAGCCCGGCTGCCTGTGGTTCGACTGGTCGCGCGGCGTGGCGGACCCGACGGAGTACGTCCTGGTCGAGGCCTTCCGCGACGACGATGCCGGCGCCAAGCATGTGCAGTCCGCGCACTTCAAGGCTGCGCAGCGGACGCTGCCGCCCCATCTGGTCCAGACGCCGCGCATCGTGAACGCGACCGTTCCTCAGGACGACTGGTCGCTGCTGGGCGAGATGGCCGTCCCCGGACAGGAGTAGCGCCCTGTCCGGACGCGCGTCAGCGAGCTGCGCGCGCGAGTCCATGAGAACGCCTCATGACACCGCATCAGATGGAATGCCGGGCGGGCGTCCCGTCACTCGCGCACCGACCGTCGCATCGGCTCTCAGCGGGTGACGGTGGCGAGCGCTTCGGCGTACTGCTCGTCGGTCACGGGTTCCAGCCAGGCCGTGCCGTCGCCGTCGTCATTGCCGACGACCATGGCGATGTGCGCCATGAGGGTGGTGTCGGTGCCGCCGTGCCAGTGCTCCTCACCGGGCGGGCACTTGACGGTCTGGCCGGCGCTCACGCGTACGACGTCGCCGTCACGGGTGCCGACGAGGCCGACCCCGTCGGTGATGTGGAGGATCTGGCCGTTGGCGTGGGAGTGCCAGTTGGTACGGGCACCGGGGGTGAAGCGGACCAGGGCGGTCGCCAGCCGGGCCGGCTCGACGGGGGTCTCGATCATGTTGAGGTAGACGTCACCGGTGAAGCGCTCGGCGGGGGCCTTGACGGTCGGGGTCTGCGTGACGATTTCCACGGAAGGCGTTCCTTGCTGTGCGGCTGCGGGGATGTGGTGTGCGGTGTGCGAGTGTCAGGCGTCGCGCTCTTCGGTGATCTTCTTGAGATGGTTGATCGCGGTCATGGCGTTGGGCCAGCCGGCGTAGAAGGCCAGGTGGGTGATGGCCTCGGAGAGCTCCTCGACGCTCAGGCCGTTCTCCAGCGCCACGCCCAGGTGATAGGGCAGCTGTTCGCTGCGGTAGAGCGCGGCGAGAACACTGACGGTCACCAGGCTCCGGTCGCGTGGTGAGAGCCCGGGGCGCTCCCATACGTCACCGAAGAGCACCTCGTCGGTGACCTCGATGAGCTTGGGCGCGATCGCCTTCAGCTCCTCGGGCGCGGACTGCTTGGGCATGCTGTCACTCCTTGTCGCGTACCGGGTCGGCCCCACTGGGGGGAAGCCGCTCGTCGGCTCGGTGGTCACTGGGCGACGTAGCCGCCGTCGACGGGCAGCGCGACGCCGACGACGAAGCCGGCGCCGGGGCTGCACAGCCACAGGACGGCTTGCGCGATCTCGTCGGCGGTGCCGAGACGGTTGATCGGCTGGTTCGCTTCGGCCCAGGCGCGGTCGAGTTCTCCCTTGGCGATCATGTCGCTCACCATGGGGGTGTCGATGGTGCCGGGGCAGATCGCGTTGATGCGGATGCCGCGCGGGGCGTATTCCAGGGCGGCGCTGCCGGTCAGACCGATGACGCCGTGCTTGCTGGCGTGGTACGAGGCGCGGCCGGGGATGCCGACCAGGCCGCCCAGGGAGGAGCAGTTGACGATCGCTCCGCTGCCCTGGGCGCGCATGTGGCGCAGCTCGTGCTTCATGCTCGCCCAGATGCCGCGCAGGTTGACAGCGTGGACGCGGTCGAAGATCTCGCCTGCTTCCTCGGCGGCGTCGGCGGGCGGGATCTGGATGCCGGCGTTGTTGTAGGCCATGTCCAGGCGTCCGAAGGTCTCCACCGTGCGGTCGACGGCGGCGGCGACCTGGGACTCGTCGGTGACGTCGCAGGTGAGGGCAAGCGCCCGGTGGCCTTCGTCGGTGAGCTGTCGTGCCGCCGTATCGAGGGCGGCTTCGTCGATGTCGGCGAGGCCGACGGCGGCGCCCGCTTCGGCGAAGGCGCGTGCCGTGGCCAGGCCCATGCCGGATGAGGCTCCGGTGACGAAGGCGACCTGGCCGGTGAAGTCGTACCTGGGGTTCAACGGGCTTCGTTCTTTCCGTGCGGTGTGTGGGGGCGGCGGTTTGCCGAGTGGGTGTGCGGGCCGAGTACAGGTCACGTCAGGGGTTCGACGGTGACGCGGTCGGCGGTGGCCGGCCGGTCGGTGTCCGGGCTGTGGTCGAGGTGTCCGAGGATGACGAGGCCCGGGGACCTCTCGCCGGGGCGGACTGCCCCAGGCCCGGACCGGTGCCGGCACCGACGAGAGCGAACGTGGTCGTGCTGGAGGTCCTCCTCCTCGAGCGCGTTGAAGGGGCGTTCGGACCCAGGAAGTGGAATGGTGCGGGGTCAGGGCTTGAGGAGTGCCTTGATGGCTCGGCGCTCGTCCATGGCCTTGTAGCCCTCGGTGACCTGGGCGAGGGGCAGGGTGAGGTCGAAGACCTTGCCCGGGTCGATCCGGCCGGTCACGACGCGTTCGATGAGGTCGGGCAGGTAGCGGCGCACGGGGGCGGGGCCGCCGCGCAGGCCGACGTGGGAGAAGAACAGCTCCTGCCCGTCGATGGCGACGTCGTGCGGGACTCCGACGAAGCCGACATTGCCGCCGGGGCGGGCGGAGTGCAGTGCCTGCCGCATGGCCTGCGCGGTGCCCACGCACTCCAGCACGCTGTCGGCGCCGATGCCGTCGGTGAGGTCCTTGATCCGGGCGATGCCCTCGTCGCCGCGCTCGGTGACGATGTCGGTGGCGCCGAACTCGCGGGCCAGCTTCTGCCGGGACTCATGGCGGCTCATGGCGATGATCCGCTCGGCGCCCATCTCCTTGGCGGCGATCACCGCGCACAGGCCGACCGCCCCGTCGCCCACGACCACAGCGGTGGATCCGGGCTTCACCTCGGCGGCGTCGGCGGCCCACCAGCCGGTGCCCATGACGTCGGAGACGGCCAGCAGACCGGGCCACAGCTCCTCGCCCGGCACCTCGTCCGTGGCGACCAGGGTGCCCTGGGCGTTGGGGATACGGACGTAGTCGGCCTGGCAGGTGCTCATGAACTCGCGATGCAGGCAGTTCGACGGGAAGCCGTTACGGCAGTTGGCGCAGGTGTTGTCCGAGGTCGCGAACGAGCCGACGACGAACTGGCCCGGCTTCACGGCTGTGACCTCGGAGCCGACCTCCTCGACGAAGCCGACGTACTCGTGCCCCATCGGATGGGCGTCGCCGATCGGCTCCAGGCCACGCCAGGGCCACAGGTCGGAGCCGCACACACAGGTGACGGCCGTGCGGATGACCGCGTCGGTGGGGTGGAGGATCTTCGGGTCGTCCAGCGGCTCGAAGCGGACGTCACCGGGGGCGTGGATCACTGCGCCGCGCATGAGGGTTCCTTTGCTCACGTGAACTGGGACCGCTGTAAGCGGTCCGCGTACGACCGTCCCCGGGTCGCGAGGCGACCGCGCGCCGAGGTCGGGCGGCCCCGTCCCCGCCGGCGGACGGCCGGGGACAGCGCCACGTCCTCCAGGTAACCGCCCTTGGTGGCGGCCGGCCAGTCACCGTCGATGGGTGTACCGGCAGTACATCCCTCATGCGGCCCGCTGCACGTACGGTCGAAGGGTGGACAACCAACAGGAGGTCCGCGAGTTCCTCACCTCGCGGCGAGCCAAGATCACCCCGGAGCAGGCCGGACTGCCCTCCGGGACCCGGCGCCGCGTCCCCGGGCTGCGCCGCAGCGAGGTCGCGGCCCTCGCCGACATGAGCGTGGAGTACTACGCCAAGCTCGAACGCGGCAACCTCGCCGGTGCCTCCCCCGCCGTCCTCGAGTCCGTGGCCCGCGCCCTCCAGCTCGATGACGCCGAACGTGCCCACCTCCTCCATCTGGCCCAGGCCGCCGACGGCTCCGACGCCCTCGCCCGCCCCCGACGCCGACGCGCCGCCCGGCAGTGGACCCCGCACCCGAGCCTGCAGTGGACGCTCGACGCGATCACCGCAGGCCCCGCCTTCGTCCGCAACGGCCGCATGGACATCCTCGGCACCAACGCCCTCGCCCGCGCCTTCTACAGCGACGTCTACGCGAACCCGCACAACCAGGCGAACCTCGCGCGCTTCACCTTCCTGGACCCCGCGTCCCGCCGCTTCTACCCCGACTGGGGCCTGGCCGCCGACGTCACCGTCGCGATCCTGCGCACCGAGGCCGGCCGCAACCCCCACGACAAGGAGCTGCACGACCTCGTCGGTGAACTCTCCACCCGCAGCGACGACTTCCGCACCCGCTGGGGCGCCCACAACGTCCGCCACCACGGCACCGGCACCAAGAACTTCCACCACGAGGCCGTCGGAGATATCACCCTCGCCTACGAGGGCCTGGAGATGGCGGCCGAACCCGGCCTCACCGTCACCATCTACACCGCCGCACCCGGCTCACCCTCAGAAGAGGGCCTGCGGCTGCTCGCCTCCTGGGCCGCGACACTCGAAGCCCTCGCCGGACGGTCGCGAGAGAACTGACCTCCCTCCCCGTGGCGCACCCGCAGCCCCGGAAGGTGGCGACGCCTCTTCCAGGGACCCAGAGCAGGCAAGGAGGCAGCGGCCGTTCCGGAGGCGATCCGGCCCCGGGCCGTGGGCCGGATCATGTCAGCGTCGCCGCTGGTCGGCCCGTAGCTGTACGGTCAGTCGTTCCCTGGCCGGTCGCTCCCGGAGAAGACGGCCGTTCCGGTGCTCGCCCAACTGGCGAGGAGACCGAGTGCCTCCCGCTCTCGCGAGTCCGGTTCAGGGGTATAGAAGTTGAGCCGGAGGCCGGGGTCTGACGGCAGGTCCATCGCCTCGTAGGGCAGGGCGAGATCGCCGACCAGCGGATGGTGCAGGTTCTTGACGCCGGAACGGTGGAACTTCACATCGTGGCGCGCCCACCGGCGGGCGAAGTCAGCGCTCCTCGTCGTCAGCTCTCCGACCAGATCGGTCAGCACCTTGTCGTGCGGTGCCCGGCCCGTCTCGGTCCGCAGGAAGGCCACCGCGTCGTCGGCGCCCTTGTCCCAGTCGACCCAGAATTCCCTGCTCGCGGGGTCCAGGAACATGAAACGGGCACTGTTGACCGGCCCGCGCTGAGCGAACAGCGGCGAGTCGAAGACGGGTGCGTACAGCGCCCGGCCCAGTCCGTTGGTGGCCAGGATGTCGAACCGTGCGTTGCGGACGTATGCCGGTACGTCGGTCATGGAGTCGAGCAGCCGCAGGATCGTCGGCCGCACCCGGGAAGCGGTCGCCGTGGGCCGTCGGCCTGAGGGAGTGGCCGCGCGGGCCAGGTCGTAGAGGTGGGTGCGCTCGGCCTCGTCGAGTTGCAGAGCGTGCGCGAGAGCTTCGAGGACCGAGTCGGAGGCTCCGCCGAGGTTTCCGCGTTCCAGCCGGACGTAGTAGTCCACGCTCATGCCCGCCAGCAGAGCGACCTCTTCACGGCGCAGGCCCGCGACACGGCGCTTGCCGCCGAAGACCGGCAGCCCGGCCTGCTCCGGAGTGATCCGAGCGCGCCGGGTCCTCAGGAACTCGCGGACCTCGGCGGCCAGATTCTTCTTCTTGTCACTCTCAGTCATGGTCAGACCTCGGGAGCTTTATGGGCGACGCGTCGGCGGGCGTGTCCTCGGACCGGTCGGCGTCGAACGTGGGGTGGGTGAAGGCTTCGGCGCGGGCGGCGAAGGGCACGGGCCCCCTCTTGCTCGGGCGGTGTGGATCTGGCCTGCACCCTCACGGTAGGTGCGTCGGCGAGCGTCTGCGAGGTACTGCCATTACCTGGAAAAGGAGTGACTCCCAGCTGTGCGTCCACCCGCGGTTCCCTGGAGGAGGCCAAGGACTGCGAGTCCTCGACGGGCCCGATGAAACCGACCTGAAGGAACAGCGTGCGCGCAGCACTCATGCACAAAGCCGACGATGTCCCCGTCGGGGATGGCGCCGACCCGTACCTCAAGGAAGCGCAAGGCCCTCAAGGTGCTGGTGCGGCTGTGAACAGGCAGCCTGTGATCAGCACGGTGGACGCCTCCGCGCGCCTCGGCGGCGCGTCGTCCGCCGCGGGGGCGATCACTGGAACCGACGGCGGGACGCTGACGATGGGGCTGGTGACGCGATGACCACCACCGCACAGCGCGCGTCGGCACCTGCGGCGGCGCGACGCGACGGGACTCCGGTCCACGCGACGCTGATCCTTACGATCATCTGCGTCAGCTACTTCATGGTGATCCTCGATAATTCGATCGTCTTCACCGGGCTGCCGCGGATTCGCTCCGACATGGGGTTCTCCGAGACCGGCCTGTCCTGGATCACCAATGCCTACGTCCTGGTCTTCGGCGGGCTGCTGCTGTTGGGAGCCCGAGCCGGTGACCTGTTCGGGCACCGCAGGGTTTTCCTGTTCTCCCTGGTCGTCTTCTCGCTGACCTCGCTGCTGGTGGGCGCCGCGCAGACCCAGTGGTGGCTGATAGGCGCCCGCGCGCTCCAGGGCATCGGCGCTGCGGTGCTGGCCCCGTCCGCGCTGTCCCTTCTGACGCGTGGTTTCGCTGAGGGCCGGGCCCGTAACCGGGCGATGGCCGCCTACAGCGCCGTCGCCGGTCTCGGCGCCGCTTTGGGCCTGGTCGTCGGAGGTCTCGTCGCGGATCTGGTGTCGTGGCGGGCCGGGTTCTTCCTCAACGTCCCGGTCGGCGTCGTGATGATGGTGCCGGCCCTGCGGTTCCTGCCCGAGACCGAACGCCGGCGAGGCCGCTTCGACATCGCCGGGGCAGTGCTGGCGACACTGGGCTCAACCGCGCTGGTACTCGGCATCGTGGACGCCGCCGACTTCGGCTGGACCGCCCCCCTGACCCTGGTGCCGCTGGTGGCCGGGGTGGTGATGCTCGGGCTGTTCGTCCGCGTGGAGCGGCGGGCCGCGCAGCCGATCGTGCCGCCGCGGCTGTTCGCCAGCCGGGAACGCAGCGGCGCCTACCTCACCCGGATGCTCTACATGGGCGCGATGATGGGCTTCTTCTTCTTCACCGCGCAGTTCGTGCAGAGCGTCTACCACTGGACACCGCTGCAGGCCGGCCTCGCGTTCCTGCCGATGACGCTGGTCAACTTCGTTCTCGCTGTCCAGGTCCCGCGGCTGCTGGAACGGGCCGCCAGGCGGCTCGTGCTCCTGACCGGGGTTGTCCTGACCACGGTGGGCATGGCGTGGCTCAGCCGCCTCGGCCTGCACACCCCCTACCTGACGGGCGTGGCCCTGCCCATGGTGCTCATCGGCGCCGGCCAGGGCCTGGCGCTGGCCCCGCTGACCTCCAGCGGCGTCGACGGCGTCGCCCCCGCGGACGCGGGGGCCGGCTCGGGCCTGGTCAACACCGTGCACCAGATCGGCAGCGCACTGAGCCTGAGCATCCTGACCGCCGTGGCCGCCTCCGTCTCCACCGGGCACGCGGCCGCAGACATCGCGGCCCGCTCGGGAACGGCCCTGACCGGCTCCGCCGTCCTGCTCGCGCTGGCGGTCGTGACCGTCCTCACCCTCATCGTGCCCGCACGGGCTACTCACAATGAAAGGTCCCTGTGATGCAGACCCTCACCCTCAACAACGGCGTCGAGATGCCCGCCCTCGGGCTCGGCGTCTTCCAGACCCCGCCCGACGAGACGCGAGCCGCTGTCAAGGCCGCGCTCGATCTCGGCTACCGGCACATCGACACCGCCGCCGCCTACGGCAACGAACGCGAGGTCGGCCAGGCACTGCGCGACTCCGGTGTGCCGCGCGACGAGATCTTCATCGAGACGAAGATCTGGATCAGCGACTACGGGTACGACGAGACCCTGCACGGCTTCGAGAAGAGCGCCGCAAAGCTCGGGGTGGACCGAATCGACCTGCTGATCCTGCACCAGGCCCTGCCGTCCGAGTTCGACAGGACCCTCGCCGCCTACCGTGCCTTGGAAAAGCTCCTGGCCGACGGCAAGGTGCGAGCCATCGGCGTCAGCAACTTCATGGTCGACCACCTGACCATGCTGCTGGACGCCACCTCCGTCGTGCCGGCGGTCAACCAACTGGAGATCCACCCCTACTTCCAGCAGCGTGCCGTGCTCGACTTCGACGACCAGCACGACATCCTCAACCAGGCGTGGTCCCCGATCGGAGGCATCACCTTCTACCCGGGCTATGGCGAGGACCGTAAGAGCGTCCTCGAGGACCCGGCTGTCACCCGCATCGCCGCGGCGCACGGCAAGAGCCCCGCCCAGGTGCTGCTGGGTTGGGGTCTGCAGCAGGGCCGCTCGGTCATCCCCAAGTCCACCAAGCGCACCCGCATCGCCGAGAACATCGACGTCTTCGACTTCGAGCTCACCGCGGACGAGCTCACCGCCCTGGACGCATTGGAGACCGGTCGACGCGGCGGCCCCGAACCCGAGAACGTCACCCTCGCCGCCCACGGCCGCGCCATCCCCGAAGCCTGACCCGCCCCCTCAGCACATCTCCGCTGCCGGGCGGGGCCGGCGACGAGGCGACATGCCGCTGGACCAGGAGCCGGCACACGTACGCGAAGACCTCGCGGCAGTTCGCAGCCGCTCGGACTGTCACTGGCCACTTCAACCGCCCGACCCGGCGACCCGCGACACGTCGACCCCGTACACCGAGACGGCCCTGCCGGTCGAGCTCGTCGAAGCCGAGCGCGCTGGGCGTGTCCGAGGAAGGGCGGGAGCGGCTGCGCCAAGGAGGCCCCTGCCCGGCGTTCGGGGTTCAGTCGAGCGGCGGACCGGGGCACCAAGGCGACAGCGGCCGTTTCGTCAACGGCGCCAGCGGGCGAGGATGTCCGTGACTGACCCGGTCACGTGGGCCGAGTGCCAGTACCAGCGTGCGACGACGTACTGAGGTCCCCCAGCGTCGACGGGTCGGCCGGCCCGGGCAGCCCGCTGGAACCGGCTCCTGGGATTGGGCGTCCAGGGGCCGACTCGGCGCTCTCGCCGAGGAAGCCGCCCGACTGGTGCTGCCACAGCTTGGCATAGGCACCGTTCGCCGCGAGCAGCTCCCCGTGGGTGCCCTGCTCGACGACGCTTCCGCGGTCGAGGACGACGAGACGGTCCATGCCGGCGACGGTGCTCAGACGGTGGGCGACCACGAGGGCCGTACGTCCGTCCATCAACCGCCACAGGGCGTCCTGGACGAGGAGTTCGCTCTCCGAGTCCAGCGCGCTGGTCGCCTCGTCGAGCAGCAGGATCGGCGCGTCGCGCAGGATGGCCCTGGCGAGGGCGACGCGCTGGCGCTGGCCGCCTGAGAGTTTCACTCCCCGCTCCCCCACCAGAGTGCCGAAGCCGTCGGCGAGTTGGTCGGCGAACTCCGTGACGTGCGCGGCCGCGGCCGCGGCGTGGATCTCCTCGTCGGTGGCGCCGGGCCGGGCGAAGGCGATGTTGTCCCGCAGGCTGCGGTGGAACATGGCGGGTTCTTGCGGGACGTAGGCGATCAGTGAGCGCAGGTCGGTCTGGCGCAGCCGGCTGATGTCCTGACCACCGATCAGGATGCGTCCGTCGTCGATGTCCGACATCCGCAGCAGGAGCCGGGTGAGTGTGGTCTTGCCGCCGCCGGACCTGCCGACCAGACCGATGCGTGCGCCTGCCGGCACGTCCAGGTCGAGTGCCTGGAAAATCGGCTTCGCGCCCGCATGGGCGAAGGTCACCGCCTCGAAGCGGACGCCCGCGTCCCGCGGTGCGAGCGGTTCGGGTTCCGTCAGGTCGAGCACGGTGGGCGGATCCAACAGCAGCTCCGTGAACTGCGCGGCCTCGGTCATCGAGCTTTCCAGACGCCGGTAGATCTGGTTGAACTCGAACATGATCTGGGTCGCGTTGGAGTAGTAGGTGAAAGCGACGACGACCTCCTCCACTCCCTGGCCCGGGCCACCGAAGGCAATGGCGATCAACAGGCCCAACACGTTGGTCAGCACGGACAGGGGGGCGATCAGGGTGTCGACACGCAGATTGCCGTAATCCCACGATCTCAGCGTCAGGCGCCGGGAGTCCGCGACACGTCTGCGGTGTTCGTCGGCCTCCCGCCGCTCGGCCGCGAACGCGCGGATGGTCTCCATGTTCACGAGGCTGTCGGCGACGTGCCCGGAGACCCGGGCGATCGCCGCCTCACGGTCGTTGACGAGCCTCTGCCGGCGACGGATCAGAGGTGTCGCTGCCACCACGGTCGACGCGATCATCACGAGAAGGCCGACGACGAGCATCGGTTCGTAGCTCCACAGCACCACGGCACCGAACACCAGGGGGACGAGGCTGCCTACGATCCGGTACGTCACCGTGTCGACGAAGTCCTCGAAGCGCTTGCCGAAACTCAGCACCCGTTTGGTCAGGGAGCCGGCGAAGTTGTCGTGGAAGAACGCCGCGTCCTTGGCGAGGAGTTCGTCCATTCCGCTCACGTACAGGTGTTCCATGCCCAGGGCGTCCACGCGGTTCAGGCAGTGCTGCCCGACCCGCCACACGGCCTCGGCGAGCAACAGCGTCACGCCGAAGCCCAGCACGTACGGCAGCGCCGAGTCGAGGGTGAGACCGCTGCCGTCGGCGGCCTGCCCTGCCAGTTTGGCGATCAGCAGGGGGGCGACGTAGCGAATGCCGATGTTGCCCACGGCCGGCAGCAGCAGCGCGGGCAGGGCCAGCCGTCGTAGCCGCAGCAGTTCCCGGCCGTAGCGGCGCAGTGCCAGAACGACCGCGCTCCTGCCCGGCGCCGGCCCTCGCGTGTCTGTTGTCCCCATCACACTCCCGGAGATTCGGAAGTCGGAAGTGTCCCGTCGGGGGAGGTCCTCAGTCCAGGCATTTACCGCGGACTGGCGAGAACCGGACACCGCTGCGTTCAGCGTACGCGGCGTGACGTATCCAGTGGTGCGCTTGGCAGTGATGTGGAGCCCGCTCCGCGAGCGGGACGGGCGCCCTGTGACGCACAGGCCGACCGCACAGGTCGGCCCGTGGTGCAGGACCTTGTCGTCGGTCGCCTGAACGCTCCTGAACGCCTCCCGAGCCGGTCAGGCCGCCTGCCGCGTCCCGCGCGCAGGGTCCGCGACGTCCTCGCGGGTCACCTCGGTACGGCGGAGCGGTGTGCGGGTCGCGGCCGTGCCTCGGGGTTCACTCCCCCGGGGACAGGACCGCGTAGGTGACCTGGGTGCCGTCGTCCAGTCGCGTGCGGATGAACTGCTCGTTCAACGTGGGCGTCGAGTTGAGCAGTGAGATGAGCACTCCGACCGGTGCCGCCAGGAATCTGATGACGCCACCGGCCGCGGTCTCGGCGAACAGTTGCTCCAGGCGCGCGAGCGATGCCTCGGTGAGCAGTTCGGCGATGAAGTCGTCCACCTCCCTCGAGCTTTCGGGAGGACCGTTGTAGATCGTCACGTAGTAGCCGCTGCCCTGGAGCGGACTGACACTGATCATGGCGTCGTCACGGATCGGACTCCCGGCCGGCGCTTCCCTCGGTATCGGGATCAGGGTCCCGTCCGGGTCGGGGGCCGCCTCGAACCGGTCGGTGGCGTCGGTCTGCGGACTGGGCAGTGTGTCCTGCAGTGTTTCGTCGGACATGGCGGTCTCCTCCTTCAATTGACGGGCGGCGGCGAGCCGTCCCGGGTGAACGTCACCGAGGTGACGATGTCCGTGGCCTTGGGTAGCTCCCTGTCACCTTCGTGGACGTGGAACGGACCTGCTATCGGGAGTCAGTGGTGGCGGAAGTCGCCGCCGGGACCGTGCCGGCCGTGGCCGTCGTGGTCGTCGTCCGGCCGGTCAGGGCGGTCCCGCCGGTCATCGTCGTCGCGGTTGTCACGATCGCCGTCATGACCGTCGTGTGTGGGTGGGAGGTCGACGGTGTCGCAGTAGATCACCGGCCCGGCAGGCGTGGGCGGGGTGGCACCGTCGGCCGGGATGCCCTCGGTCTCCATGACCAGCAGGCGCAGGGGGACCCCGCGCCGTACGGGCGGTACCTCGATCCGGCCCGTGTAGGACGGCCTGTCGGACGACTCCGCCTCGGCCGAGACGAGTGGGGTGACGGTGTCGTCGAGGGTCACCCACCCGAGATCCTGGTCGCCGATGACATCGTGCCGGCGCTGCAGCGTGGCGGTGATCTGCGGTCGCGGGGAATCGGTCGGGTTCCAGGAAGGGCCGGTGAGGCTGATGGTGAGCGGCCGGCCGGGCCGGACCGTGAGTACCCGGTCGGGCAGGGTGCGGACCAGGTCGGCGAGGACGACCGGGGAGATCTCGGCTCCGTCGATCGAGTGAGGCTGGTACCGGACCAGAGCGAGGCGGACGAAGGGCAGACAGGTGTCCCCGGTGTCCAGATCCAGGTCGAAGAACCAACGGCCGTTCTGCTCGTTCTCCTCGTCCTCGCCGTCCTTGGTGTTCTTGTCATCCCCGTCGAACTGCGGCGCGAAGCCCAC
The DNA here is from genome assembly GCF_042884245.1 of Streptomyces sp. NPDC058145. NCBI lineage: Bacteria > Bacillati > Actinomycetota > Actinomycetes > Kitasatosporales > Streptomycetaceae > Streptomyces > Streptomyces sp. NPDC058145. The sequence goes on from NZ_JBHVUH010000003.1 coordinate 463,649, forward strand.
CACGGTCACGGGGAGCTTGCCGGGGAGCAGGTCCATGGCGAGTCGCCTGGGCTCCCCCACCGCGTTGGTGAACATCTCCGGGGCCGGGGCCACGACGGGTGCCGAACGGTGGAGGGGGTCGCGGCCCATGAGGGTGACCTTGGCGTCGCGCAGGGACTCCGGGTCGCCGCCGGGCGGCTCGCCGAGGACCACGCCGAGCAGTTCACCGTCTCCGGAGGACCACCAGGAGCGGCCCACGTACACACGTATGCCTCCGCCGCGCCGTCGCCGGACGATGGCGTCGGACGTCCCGTGGTCCTGCTCCAGGGACAGCGTGGGTACGCAGTACAGGACCCGCGGAGCCATGGGTGGCGCGCTGCTGAGCACCGGGTGCTCCTGGGCGGTACCCGGTACGATCAGCTCGCTCGCGCCGGGCCCGGCGAAATCCGGCGGGAAGCAGTCTCCGAACCGGCTCCCGGCCAGCGGGTGATAGCGCACCATGCGGTGTTTGGTGTCGCCGAACTCGTGTTTCCCGATGAGGGGCGGGGGGTCTTCCACGGCCTCTTGCTCGGCCGCCTCGGTGCTGAAGGTGAGGACGCCGTTCTGGAGGACGGCGGACTTCTTGCCAAGGGCGCCTTCCTGTACGGCCCTCGCCGTCAGCAGTCCGAACACCGGCGCGGTCATCTCCTGGGTGGCACGCCCATCTGGGCCCGCGTCCGTCACCTCGGTCCACTCCGCGACCAGATCGATCCGGCCCGTACTGCTCTCGTCCAGCGCGATGGTGCCGGCCAGATGCTCCGCCGTCGCCTTCTCGGGGCGTCCGGTCGCCGGCGGGAACAGGTTGAGGACGGGGGTCTTCAGGGGTTTGTCGACCGCGTGTACGAGAGTCAGCACGTGCCAGGGAGTGAACATCCAGTGGCGCCCCGCCGCGGCCAGCTCCAGCGCACGGTCCGCCTTCCGCGACTCCATCTCTCTCGACGCCGCGGCCTGCTCCTCCGTCCGCGGTGCGAATCCCGCCGCCGGCGTCGTCGCCTCACGGCACCAGGAAGCCATGCCCATGAGGTTCTCGTCGAAGTCGATGCCGGAGCACACGCGGACGGTGGCCACGGCCCCCTTGGGCAGCGACACGGTCAGTACCCGGGACGCCTCGTCGAAGCGTGGCGGCCCGGTTCCGTCGGTCAGCCGCAGCCGGAAGGATTTCGGGCGGTGCCAGACATCGCCGTCCCAGGGGACGAGGAACGGCTGACCGGCGGGCATTCCCGGCAGGTCGAACAGGGCGGCTGCCCGGGCCAGGGGGTCGGGCAGACCACGCATGTCGACCTGTTCACCCGTGTGCAGCGCGATCACCGCCGGGTGCTCGGGGTCCGCCGCCGGTGAGTCGACGGGCTCCAGACGTACGTCCGGTCCAGGGTCTTCCAGGGAACCGCTCTCGCGTACGGCCAGTTCGTAGACCGCGTTCTGCACGGTGGGATCGGTGGAGCCGATGGCCTCGTCCAGCAGCCCGTGCCATTCCACGCACTGCAGCGCCACTTTCGGCGCCACCACGTGGCGTTCGTCGGCACCCTGGTAGGGGCGGTGTCCCTCTTTGACGACCAGCGGCGATCGATTGAACTCCGCGGCGTACCGCTCCGCCGTACTGCCGGTGTCGGGGGCCGGGCTGGAGCCGGGGCCGCAGTCGACGGTGAAGCCGCCTTTGAGGCCCAGCTTGGTGAGGGACTCGCAGCCGGGTGCGCCGTCCGCGTCGCTCCCGGAGAAGCCCTGATCGCGTTGCTCCGCGGTGTATGCGGCTCTCGTCAGCTTCCCGAAGGAGCCGTCCGCGCCGCCCGGGAGGTCATGGCCCAGGGCGATGAGGGCTCTCTGCACAACGGCGATGTCCGCGTTCTTCAGGCCGGGCTGGACATTGGCCAGCGAAACCCTCGTCCCGCTCCCCGCCGGGCCGGGCGGAGCGGCCGGTGGCGGCCGGTCCCCCGGGCTGCTGCGGATGACCATCCGGAAGGTGGAGGCGCCCTCGGCGAGCGGCAGCCTCGGTACCACCGCCGGCGCCGACACGGCCTCGAACCGCTGGAAGACCAGCGGCCGATCAGGAATCGTCACGCCGGGCAGATGCATCAGGGCGTCGGCGTGATCGAGGTCGAGGCCACGGCCGGCCAGGTCGACGGTACGCAGGCGCACCCGGTACGCGTGGCGGTACCGCAGTGCCGGCAGTGAACCGCGTCCCGCCCTGACCGTGATCTCCAACGGCACTCCCGGCGGCGCCTCGTTCTGGAGTGGCACCGGGGGGTTGGGAGGCCTGTGGCTGTCGGGGTCCCCCTCGTCGGTGTCCAGCACGAGGCCCGGGAGGGGAGCCGACAGGGACCATCCGTGCCAGACGGCCAGAGGTTCGGGTATGTGCAGCGCCGAGCCGTTCGGCGGTGCGACCGCGTGGGTCTGGAAGAAGCCTTCGTCGGAGGCCGTCAGCAGGAGCGGCCCGCCGTGGGACTGCCGGTACTCCACGTCGCGCGCGTGCAGCGAGAACCAGGCGTTCCGCTGCTCGTCCCAGATGTCCATCCGGTGGCCGCGGACCAGGTCCCGGGCGGCGAGCACGGGCGGAGTCGGCTGATCCTGGGGGGTATGGGGGTTCTCGGGGCTCTGGGGAGCCTGCCCGTCCTGCTCCTTCCGGTGATTGACCAGCGCGTCGAAGCTGTCGTTGTGAGCTCGCGCCTTGTCCAACTCCGGCCGCAGACTGGCCATGCGCTCTTTCCGAACCAGCGAGATACCGGGGTTGCGCATCGGGGACAGCCCCGTGGCGTCCTCGGACACCCCCACCATCTTGAGCGCGGCACCGTCGACGTCCGCCTGCTCGACGGAGAAGTCCGCCGAGAACTCCTCAAGGCCACGGGAAGGAGTCGCCAGAGCCGCCGCAGGAGTAGCCGCAGCCGGGTCATCCGCGGGCGGTGGCTGCGCGGCGAGAAAGACGCGGCGGCCGGGGGTGGACGGATCCGGGGAGAGGGGGTCGACGTCGAAGTAGTAGCGGGTGAGGCAGGCGACGTCGTACGAGAGAACGTCCGGTGCCGGGTCCCAGTGGGGGACGACGGTCAGGAAGCGTTCGCCCTTGGACGGCAGAAGCCCTGGCACCTCGAAGGTCAGTACCAGTCCGAGGTGCTGGAGCAGCGCGGGGTGGTCGCCGAGTGAGCCGAGCATCGTGTGGAAGTCGGGATGCGGCGGCGACGGCGGCGGAGGTTGCTCCTCCTGGCCGGACGCGGGCGGTTCCCCGGCCGGAGGCTCCGCGGCGACCGCTGTCCCCGACCCGGCCGGTGGCCCCCCGGCCGCGGGCCCGGCAGCCTTCGAGGGAAGGTAGAACGCGTGCAGATCCTCCAGCTCCGGGGGAACCGCTTCGGCATCGGTGGCGCCACCCCGGCCCGCGCGCTGGTGCCTCGTCCGGGACCCGGCGGGGACCGTGGACTGTGAGCGCAGCAGATCCCTTGTCGGGGGCGGCGCCTCCGAGTGGTCCTTCGCCGCCGTGGCATAGACGGCCTTGGTGTACGTGCGGACCCCTTGAGCCGAGTAGCTGGTCAAGTTCTGCTCGGGCGGGTCGGGGTAGGCCTCCAGCCGGGTGTCGCCGTCGAAAAGGCTCGTCCACAGGCTCGTGTTCGGTTCCGGGACCTGTGGCCTGAGCGGATCGGTGAAGGGCACGGGCGGCGACTTGGGGTCACCGGTGGTGGCGAACTCGAAGGTGGCCGCCAAGACCGTCCGCGGCCAGTCGTGGAAGTCGGTGAAGCCGCGCAGCGTTGCTTTCGTGTCGTCCCCCGGGTACAGCCGAGGGGTCACGAACACCGACACCCGTGCCCGGGTGCCGTCGTCCGAGAGCCCGGCCGGGAGGACCGTCCAGTTGACGCGCTGTTCGAGGGGCATGGACATCACCCGTGGGGTTGGGGAGCGTACGCCTCGCAGAACTCGCGCCAGTACGGTTCCAGCGGGACGCAGTCGGCGAAGGACGGGTCGCCCGGGGCGCCGGAGAAACTCCGTTCGAGTTCGAGCGTCACGGACTTGCTGAAGAAGGCGATCCGCACGCTGACCGTGAGCGTGCCCCTGCCGCGGACCACAGACTGATGTCCGTGCTTCTCGTAGCGGAGCTCAAGGCTGAACTCGACGGACACCGTGACGATGCCCAGCACGCAGAGGAAGCCGCTGCAGCGCAGGTAGCCGGTGAGGGAGACATCGTCCGGCGTTGCCGGCTCGTCCCCCTCCTTCGCTCTGCCTTTCTGGAGCGTGAAGCGGATACCGGCCATGATCGAGACCCCGCCGCTCGCGACCCCGAGATCCAGTGCGGCGGCGCCGCCGAACTCTATCGCCCCCTCTATCCGCCGTGGACCGGTGGTGTCGACCTCCATGGAGAAATAGCCGCCGCCACCGAGAAGGGACACAGTGACGTTGAAAGGGTGCTCCCGCTCGGCGACGGAGAAGCGGAACGAGACGGGCGTGCCGTCGAACGGGATGCGCAGCTCGGCGGCCAGCGAGACGTTCGACAGGGTGAAGACACCGATTCGCAGGGCCGGGAGCTCGAACTTGTAGCCCGCTCGGACACCTGTCCCATCGACTTCCACGTACGCGCCGGACCCGAAGACATCGGCGGGCAACGCGCTGCGCAGGGTGTTGATGAACTCCAGGTCCTTCTCGAACGTCAACTCCAGACCGCCGGCCGTGACATCGGGCTTCTTCCCCGGGCCGGCCCTGAACGTCAGCTCGTCGAAATGCACCTGGGCGATGTCGGTGAACTCCAGCGCGAAGTCGGTCAGTCTGCCTTGCACGGTGGACTTGTCTACGGCGCCCTGCGAGCGGACGGTCCGGGCGTCCAGGGTCAGCGTGGCGCCCTCCAGCTTCACCGGCAGGGTCGACGACTCGTCCGGCGCCGGCTGTGCCGACGGCCCGATCTTGCCGAGCCTGGTCTTCCACACGTAGCGCAGTTCCTTGCCCTGGCCGTCCACCAGGTCGCGAACCCGCAGCACCGGTGCGGGCAGCAGGCCCCTGACGTCCTGCAGGATGGCTTCGATCTGCTCGTCGCCCAGTTGCTGGAGCGTGCCGAGGTGGTCCTGCGGGATGTCCTGCAGGAACCGGTCCAGGGGAATCACCCCGAGCAGCTTCGCTCCGCCGAACGCCCTCTTCATGCCGGTCAGGTCGAACGCGGCGACGGCTGCCCCGGTCTGATCCTTCTTGAAGACGTTCGGGATGACACCCGCGTGTGCGGTGATGAGCTCGAGCGCCGTCTTCGGGCTCGCGACCCCACCCGCGTCCTCCGCGCCGAGCGCGACCGTGACCGGCGGCTCGAGATCGAGGTAGGCGCCCGCCGGGTGCCTCTCCATGGTCTGCTCGAGGTAGGTGTCGTTGAACTTGACTCCCCGGTAACCGGCGTTGCCGGTGAACTGCTCGACAGCGGGGACGCGTACGTTCGCCGTCTTCACGTAGGGCGTGCCGACGGTGTGGAGCCCGAAGGTCAGGTCGTCGACCGGGTGGCTGGTGCTGCCGGGCACACCCGCCGGCGGCTGAGTCATGGCCATCACCTGGCCGGTCAGCTTGCCCGTCATGCGATCGGGCTTTTCCTCGAGCAGCTTCCGTACCAGCGTTTCGGTACCGGTGGGCGCGTGCTGACCGTCCGGCAGCAGTACAGCCGGATCGACGAGTTGTCCGTCGGGCACATAGATCAGCGGCATCCTGAAGCTGACCTTCCTGCCCTCGTGGTCCGTGCCGATCAGGGTGAACTCGTAATAGCTCTTGTCGCTCGCGCGCCGCACCCAGAAGGCGACGCGGTCCCTGATCGGCGCACTCGGATCACCCGGCCTCTCGGTCGGAGGCGAGTCCGGCGGCATGATCAGCGGTGTGACGCGGTCGGTGACGCGCAGACTGGTGAAGGGCATCTCCCGGCCCCCGTGCGTGTAGCCGTCCGCCCCGTACTCGACCTCCGGCTCCTTGACGATGATGCGGTCCTCCCGTCGCAGGTAGGCGACGATTCCGCCCTGCGGGTCCGCGACGAACACCCGCCGGTACTCCTCCACGTGCGACGCCCGGTGCCTGGTGCACAGACGGCCGCGGGTGACGACGCGTACGTACTGGTCGCGTCCCAGACCCGTGATGTGGTCGTACATCTCCAGATCGGGGTAGGGCCGCCCGGCGGCCGGGTACCGGTCCTTGTCGCCTTCGGGCGGTGCCTCCCAGGCGCCGTGCAGATGGGCCGACGCGCCGAGCGGCGTGACGATGAACTGTTCCGAGTGCAACGACTCGCTCGGGACCTCGATGGGCGGGCCGCCGGGCGGCACGAGTTCGGCGCGGCTGGTGAGGGTGACGATGTCCTCCCGGTTCACGTCACTGAGGGAGCCGCTCCCGAGGTGCGGACTGCGGTCCCGCACCGCCGCGAACGCCCGCAGCCGGACGTCTCCGTCCCGCGTCGAGTGCAGCCGCGCGTGCCACAACGCGGTGCGCCCGTCGGCCCGGTGGGGTTCCGGCCTGCTCAGCCAGTCCACCGGCCCGTCGTAGGTGATCAGCAGCCGGGTGGGAAATTCGAGGACGCTTCCGGGGACGTCCTGGAAACCTGTCGGCCCCGCGGTGCCCCCGGGCAGGCCGGACAAATCCGTCAACGGCACGAGTCGCTTCCAGTCGAGCAACGCCTCCAGTGAGAGGTCCAGACCGTTCAGGTCGGTCGGGACCGAGAAGGACAGCGTCGTCGGGCCGGCGGTGAAGGCTTTGACCGGGGCGGACGGGGCCGGGGTTTCCGCCGGGAAAGCCTGCTCCATGACGTGCTGCGGTGGCAGCACGGCCAGGACGAACGCCGGTGCACCCGGAACCCGCGGTACCAGACGACTGCCGTCCCGGCGCAGATTCACCAGGCTGATGTCGACGACGAGCATGTCCGCCGGCCGCACCACCCGGAACGGACCCTCGGCGGCGTCCTCGGTGTCTGCCGGACCGGGGTCCGGGGGCCTGTCCGGGCCTGGTCCGCGCGGGCCGCGGGGCCTGTCCCCGTCGGAGCCCCGGCCGCCGCCGGAGCCCCGGCCGCCGCCGGAGCGCCTGCCCCCGCCGAAGCCTCCGTGGAAGCCACCATCGCCACCGCCGCCACCGCCGCCACCGCCGTGACCACCGCCACCACCGCCACCACCGTGTCGGCCCTCGCCGGGGTGATCGCGCAGGTCGTGGTAGAGCCTCAGGACCACAGGACGCGTCGGGTGGAGAGCCATGAGTGAACGCCTCGTTCGAGTTCGAGGTCCTGAAGATCTTCGAGGTCGTGAGAATCGAGGGCGGCGCGCGACGGCGCCGCTCACCTCTTCCTCGATTTTCACCCCGGCGACGTATCCCTGCCACCGGAGCCGGGGGCCCTCAACAGGCGGTTTCGCGGTCAACCAGTGACGCTTCACATAGCTATGACGTGACGTCAGGGAACGATCAGTGCGGCCTTACCCGAAGTTGCGGCGTCCGTCCGCACCGGCCGAGACTGATGACGAGAGGCGCAAGGTGTCTTCCCCGTCCGAACCGCGGTTGCTCGGCCACTTCCGACTGGAGTGCGATGCCGGGCCCGTCGAGTTGTGCCGCAACGGTCAGCGCCTGCTGGCCTTCGTGGCGCTGCGCGGACGCGTGTCCCGAACGGTCCTCGCCGGGACGCTGTGGCCCGAGGTCACCGAGGATCACGCCCGGGGCAGCCTGCGCACCACCCTGTGGAAGTTCCCGCGTGGTGGTCAGCCGCTGATCCGGTGCTCCGGAGACTCGCTCGTCACCGCCGAGACCCTGCACGTCGACGTGCACGCCCTCACCCAAACGGCCCTCAACGTGGTCCAGGGCTGCGGCCGGCCGGCCGCATACCGCTGCCCGCCAGCGCGGCACCGATCCCCGGGGAGGACGTGCGGATCCGGCTCACCGTGACCCCCTGGCGCTGACGACCCGAAAGGAACGAACCGTCATGGTCTCACTCTCCAACGTCCGACTCGGGGCGAGCAACGACGACGTCCGCACCGTGCAGCGGGCCCTGATCGCCCAGGGCCACCGGATCCCCGACGGCCCCACGGGGTTCTTCGGCGAACAGACCCGGGCCGCCTACCGCGCGGAACAACTCACCCAGGGTTTCACCGGAGCCGACGCCGACGGCATCCCCGGTTACGCCTCCCTGAGCGCACTCGGCCGGCGTGCCGGCTTCACCGTCGACCGCCCGGACACCACCGGCGGCGGGCGCGTCCCGTCTCCGGTCCCCGGCCACAAAGTCACCTTCCCCTTCTACGCGCGCGGCCCGTACGCCTGGAAACCGGACGGCGTCAGCCGCCACACGGGTGAGGACTTCGCCGCGCCGACGGGCACCCCCGTGGTCGCCGTACGGGAAGGGACCATCGCCTGGTCGAACGGCAAGGGCGGGGCGTACGGCCAGTGGATCGGCCTGAGCGCCGACAACGGGCACATCTACACCTACTGCCACCTGTCACAGCGCCAGGTGAGCGACGGCCAGAAGGTCACCGCCGGTCAGCGACTCGGCGAGGTCGGGGCCACGGGCAATGCCACCGGACCGCATCTGCACTTCGAGATGTCCAAGAGCTCCCACTGGTCCTACGGCATGGTCGGGGAACCCACCTGGTGAACCGTAGGGGCGCCGACTGGTCCCACGTCCGGGGGCGTCGGATGGCGCCCCGGTGGATCACCACGGACGATGATGACGAATCCTCGGCACGGCGGCGGGTCAACCGCTGCCGCGCCGCACACCTGTGTCTCCGCACGGCACATCTCTCTCTCCGCCTCGCGCACGTGAGTGCCCGTCCCCCACACGTGCAGGGGCGCGACCCACCGTCTCAGGAGGTGATCGGGTGCGGACCCCCAGGCCCCACCCCGGCTTGCACCCGAAAGCGGTACGGCCTTCGCTGCGAACCTGGCAGTCACGAGTGTCCTTCGCGGTCATGCTGGTGACCCTGATCCTGACGACGGCTCTGCTGGCCCGGTTCGGCAGCGAGGACTTCTTCCACGCGCTGACCTTTCCCGGCCGGATCACCGGTGCCGTCCTTCTCGCAGTCGCGCTCACCACCCTGCTGGGCGCCGCCGGGGTCCTGGACCACTGGGTCCGGCACTGCTTCCCGTACTCCGGGCTGGTCGCTCTGATCGGCTCGTTCGCTGCCCTGCTGACCAACGTCCTGGTTCTGGTCGGGACGGTGAGGGACGGCGATTCCAAGTGGTATCCGGCGGCGTTCGCCGCACTCGCGGTGGGTTCGGCATGGGCCGCTCTCACGGTGTGGCGGACGACGGTCCTGATCCCCGCTCCGAAGCGGGTGGCCGCCGCGGTGATCGTCTCCTCGATCATCGCGGTCGCCAATTTCGGCTACCAGAACCTCTACGTGCCGTACCAGCGGGAGACCAGGCCTCTCATCACCCTGTCCATGGGCAAGGCCGTGCTCAGCAAGGACCGCAAGGCCTTCTCCGTACCGATCGACATCACCCTCCAGAACCACGGTTCCGTGGGCTTCTACGTGCTCGGCACCGAATTCCACGCCATGGGCTTACGGGTGCCGCTCAGCCGCAAGGACCGACTCCGCCAGCAGTGGCGGGACGACGCCGCGCAGTGGACCAAATCCTCGGAAGTGAACCCGCTCTCCCGTCGGGAGGTGCACCAGCCCGGCGAGCTGGTGGAAGCACAACCCTGGATGCCCTATGGCCAATGGATCGAGTCGAGCGACACCTTCTCCACCCGGCTGGTGGTGCAAATGCCCATGAACACGCCGTACGACCAGGTGGCCTTCTACGCCACCGCGAGCCTCGCACGCAAGGACCGGCTCGTGCTGCAGCCGCCGCTCCAGTTCATGGGGAACTCCTGGGGTGGGGGCAAGACCTCCGGACAGGTGAAGCAGGACCAGAAAAGGGGCGTCGACTCCCTCATCTACCGTGCCAGGGTGCACGAGAACAACGCGTTCGACGAATACACGAGGGATGCGCGTTTCGTCACCGTCTACTGGAAGTTCGGCCCGCAGGGGGCGAGCGTGATGACGTCCGTCGCGCGCGGTGGGGAGGAGGACCGTGTCCTCACGCCGGCGCAACAACGCGAGCTGGTAAGCCGCTACGGCCTCGTCGACCTCATCGCGGGCCCGCATGTGCGGACCCTGTGGGACATCAAGAGCGAGCGGTGAGCCGCTCCAGCCAGGCCACCAGGGCGAGGGAGCTGTTCACCCGGTCCCAGGAGTACGAGTCCCCCGTACCGAGCCGGGCCTCCCGGACCGCCCGGCACAGCGTCTCCACGTCGAACATCTCCGCAACCAGCGGATGCCGGGCGGAACGGCACAGGTCGATGAGTTCGTCGCCGTGTGCCCGCAGGCCGCGGGCGTAGAGGTCGTCGAAGGGGACCTTGACCGCCCGGCCGCCGATCGGAGCGGGGAGCAGGTCCGCCATGGCCGCGCGCAGGACGGCCTTGGGACGGCCCGGCTCGAACGTGACCGAGGCGGGCAGGCCGCTCATCGTGGCGATGACGTCGGGGTCGAGGAAGGGGTGCGAGAGGAGGAACCCGTCCCGTGGCGCCCGTTGCCAGGACAGCGGGTCGGGAGCGGCGGCGTAGTTGGCGGCGTCGTACAGCGACTGCTCCGGTCTGCTTCCGAACACGAAGCGGCTCTCCGCGATGCCGGCCTCCCGGTAGCCGTGGGCCCGCGCGAACCCGGGCCGCAGCCATCCGGGGCGGTTGAACGTGCCGAGTCCGCCGAGCACCGTCCCGCCGCGGGCCAGGGCGGTGACACGCTCGGCTGCGAGGGGAAGAGCCGGCTGGACCACGTAGGCGTGGACGACGTCCCGCAGACCCCGCTCGCTTCCCGCGGCCCAGGCCCGTGCCTGCCGGGTCATCTGCCGGAGCCGGCCCGTGCGGGCCAGCCTGTGCAGGAGGTAGGGGTTTGCGTCGGCGATCGGGTCGGCCCCGCAGCCGGTCAGGAGGGTGTCGCAGCCCAGCTCGGCGGCCGCGGCGTGGAGCCTGCTCCAGAACGGAGCGCGGAAGGCGTGCGGATGCGGCTCGTCCGCGTCTCCCGCGTGGTGCTCGAAGTCGTCGAAGTCGGCCACGCCGTCGGCGTCGACGACCAACGGGCGGGCCGAGGGCGCGTGGCGGCGGATCTCCTCCATCGCCATGTCCAGGTAGGGCCGCTCCGCGGCCAGCTCGCCCTGGGCGAAACGCCCGGCGAGCAGGACCAGTTCACCCCGGCCGCCGCGTTCCTCGGCCAGCAGGCGTGCGGCGAGCAGCGCGACGCTGGTGGAGTCGGTGCCGCCCGAGACATGGCATGCCGTCGCGGTGCCCATACGGCTCCGGACTGCGTTCTCCAGCGCCAGCCGGAACTCCCGCGCGGCCTGACCGCGGGTGAGTCCGCCGGCTGCCGACTCCGGCGGGCCGGCCATTGGGCGGACGCGTCGCAGGGTACGACCGCGCATCCGGCCGGTACGGGAGAGCTCCACGACCTCTCCGCCCAGGACGCGGTGGACCCTGGTGAAGGGGGTGAGGTCCGTGTGCGGCTGCGCCATGTTTCCGGTGAGGTACCGGCAGAAGTAGCGGGGGTCCAGCTCGGTGGCGCTCCCGAGGCTGCTCGCCGAGGTGCTCACGGCGGTCACGCGGCCGGCCGACTCGCTGAAGAACAGCGGGACGCGTGCCTGCCCGTCGCGCAGCAGAAGGACGCGGTCGCGGTACACCAGAACGGCCGCGTAGTCGCCGGGCGGCAACGGCGTGGCGGCTCCCGGTCGGCCGAGGGCGTCGAGGAGGCCGCGCGCGCCCGCCTCCCGGTCGCGGGCCGAGCCGGCCCAGCCGACGACGGCCGCGGTGCCGGCCGGCGAGGAGACCGTCGTCACGAGTCCCTGACGCTTCATGGTGCCGGCTGTCCGGAGTCTCGGTGCGCCACCGGCCCACTCGAGGCGGAGCGCGTCCATGTCACCGGCCCCAGCAGTCGATCGAGAGCACCGATGTGAAGGCGTGTCCTCGCGGATCGGCGTCGGGGATGCACAGGCCCGCCGACTCCGTCCAGGCGTGCATGGCGAACGGGTGCTCACGCACACCGACGTGCAGGACGGCCTCGAGGCCGCACCGCCGCAACAGGACGAAGGCCGTCACCGCCTCGGACTTGCAGTCTCCGTTGACGAGCCAGCTGCCGCGGCTGTGGGTCCGCACCGCTTGTTTCAGCCGTGCGACCTCGTCGGCGGAAGGGACGTCGGCACGGGCGTAGCCCGGCGCGGCCAGGGCCAGCAGCCGGAGGACGCGCCCGAATCCGGCGGTCCGGATCAGCAGGTGCACTCCACGCAACCAGATCCCGACGACCGAGTCCGCCCGCGGCGTCCGGCGGTCCGTCGCGCACCCGGCGCGCCTCAGAACGCCGACGAGCTCGGCACGTTCCTCGGGGCTTCCCTCGGCCAGCTTCCGGACGTCCGCCGCCGCCATGCCGAGAAATCGCGTCCGTTTCCAGTCCGCGATGAGCGCTCCGTCGGACATCCTGGTGACACGGCAGTGCGGTGACAGAAGCCTTGCCAACGCTGCCAGGGCGTGGGTGTCCTCTGTCACCGCACTTCCTCCAGGATTCAACCGCGAACGGTGTCAGGGCTGGTACCCGTGACCGTCGTACATTCCGCCGCTGAAGCCCCGGATCAGACGGCCGTTGCCGAGAAGGACCAGCCGGTGCGGCCTACGACGCCGCAGCAATCGGAGAAACATCGCCCACCTCCAGACTCAGGCAGGACCGATCAACTCCCACGCTACTCCTCCCGGAATGCCCCGCAACCGGATCACCGCCCGGCGCACGGCCGCGCGGGAGGGAAGGCGACGCCTCGTCAACAGGGCGATGGCGGCACTCCGTTGAGCCCCCCGTGCGGCCGGGGGCTGCTGAGGTCGCGACCTGCCGGTTCGCGGCGCACGATGGAAGCAGGGGGAAATCTGGGGGACGAATCAGGGGGACTCCGCCCCGCGAGCCGGGGGCCGGCCCGTGAGGCCGAGCCAAGGAGAGCAGCCATGGGCCACCCCGAAATCCAGCTGGGCGGCATCGAAACGGAGAACCATCCGTGGAAGATCCGCCTCGTCGAGCATCCGAAGCGCTTTGAATCGTCACACTTCCGGGCCGCCAAAGCGACAGCCCGGAAGATCCTGCACGTCATGGACGACGCCGACCTGCCCTACGGACCCCGGCCCCTGGAGGCGAAACAGGGGCCGACGAACTCCGAGCGGTGGGAGATGCACCACGGCGGCAGCCTGTGGGTCAAGGGAGCCCGCGGCTGGCTCATGTACCGCGCGCGGGTCGGCATCGAGTGGAGCATGCAGTTCTGCGCCGACCCGGCGAAGGTGGACCGGCTCCGGCAGGACGCGGCCGAACTGGTCGACGCCTTCCCGCTCACGCTGCCCGCCCTGGCGGAGCTGGGCTACGAACGGGCCGAGGACCTGCTGCGCACGCCCATCGAGGACGCCGACGCCGTCGAGGCGTGGACCGACTCCCTGTTCAACTCCTGCGTGCCGCTGAGCCACGGCAACCACCAGGGCATCCTGCCCAGCGTGCCCGGCGAGCACCACTACCCCTGGCCGGTCAAGGGCGCGGACTTCGTCCGGTACGACGACTTCCAGCTGTGGGTGACCCTGCCCGATGGCACCCACGGCGCGGTCGCGCCGGTGGACCGGCGTGGGTCCGGGGACGGGCACGTCCGTCTGGCCTTCGTTCCCGAGGGAAGCGTCGCCGCCCCCGCGGTCGCGGAGGCTCAGGACCGTGGGCTGATGGCCGTCCTGCCGGCCAACAGCGATGTGGCCATGCAGGCCTTCGGCCAGCAGGTCGCCCCCGGCCGGCGTACGGCCTCCGGCCCGCTGTCGCCCCACGCCGCACGGGGCGGCCGGCACGTCTCCGGCTGACCGGCTCGGCCTGAAGCCGATCGACGGTCACTTCGAAAGCTGATCGGTGGGCACTCCGGCAGCCTGATCGGTGGGCCCTCCGACTTGATCGGTCACACTTGCATCGATTGTGCGCGCCCCGCGTTGGCGATGCCCTCGTCCTGCAGGCAGTGGCGGAGGCGGTCGAGGCCGCGGCGGGTGTGGCTCTTGACCGTGCCGAGCGGCCAGCCGGTGATGCGGGCGATCTGGGTCTGGGTCAGGTCCTCGTAGTAGGCCAGGTGCAGTACCTGCCGCTGCGGGGTGCTCAGCTGCCGCAGTGCCCGCCCGACGACCATCCGGTCCAGCGCGGCCTCGGGCTCGCCGGTGTCGTCGCGGCTCTGGGCCGGGGGCTGTTCGGCGGCCGCCGCGACGAGTCGCGCACGACGCGCTCGGGCGGCCAGCGCGTCGGCCACCTTGCGCCGGGTGATACCCACGAGCCAGGCGGCCGGTGTCCCGCGCTCGGGCACATATCCGTGCCGGCCGCGCCAGGCGTCGGCGAACACCTGCTGGGCCACGTCCTCGGCGTCCCGCGCATCGCCGAGCGCCCGCTGGGCCAGCCCGTGGACCAGCCCGCCCCACCGCCGGTGGATCTCGGACCAGGACGCGTCGTCCACGGCCGGTGTGAGGCCGTCCCCGGCGGCCTGCGACGGGTGGGTGAGGCGGGGGCCGGCCGTGACGACGGAGCCCGATACAGCCGCGATACGGTCCATGACCACGTCTCTCCTCGTGAGCCCGGTGTGCGTCGCCGGTGTCCCGCGGCGCCCCTCCGGTCAGCGACCCGGCCGGCTTTCCACCGCGTCCGCGTCCTCCGCTGTCCGGAATTCAGCCTGCGCCGGGTAGCCATGGCTCGACAACTCGCATCGATATCGCATCGAGTAGCCTGGGACCCGTAGCGGGAAGCGGGAAGAGCGGGCCCACGGGCCCCGGGAGCGACGGGGCGGACGGTCATGAGCGATGTGGACGTGACGGAGGCGGCCGGGCTTACCACGGGCGCGGTGGCCCGCCGCCTGGGCGTCTCCCCCACCACGCTGCGCTCCTGGGACCGCCGCTACGGGCTGGGGCCCGCCTCGCGGTCCCAGGGGCGGCATCGGCGCTGGAGTCCGCGGGACGTGGCGATGGTCGAGGAGATGTGCCGGCTGGCGGCGGCGGGCGTCGCACCGGCCGAGGCGGCTCGCGTGGCCCGCGCCACGCACGGCGAGGGGGCTCCGCCCGCGACGGACCCGGCCGGCCCTGCCGCCGACCCACCGGTGGTCCCGTCGCCCGGGACGGCCGTCCGCCGTGGCGGCGCCGGCGGCGGGCTCCCGCTCGGCGACGTGCGCCAGGAGTGCCGGGGGCTGGCCCGGGCCGCGGTGCGGCTGGACACGCCGGAGCTGGAGAACCGGCTGCTGGACGCGGTCAGGCAGCACGGGCTGACGACGGCGTGGGAGGAGGTGATGGTGCCGACGCTGCGGGCGGTGGGCCGCAAGTGGGAGTCGTCCGGCGACCGTTACGTGGAGGTGGAGCACCTGCTGTCCTGGCAGATCTCCACCGCGCTGCGCCGTGCGCCGCTGGTGCTGCCGCGCCCGGCGGATGCCACCGGCACCGAGCCGGTGGTGCTGGCCTGCGCGCCCGGCGAGCAGCACTCGCTGCCGCTGGAGGCGCTGGACGCGGCGCTGGCCGAGCAGGGCGTGCCGACGCGCATGCTGGGCGCCGCCGTGCCGGTGGAGGCGCTGCTGGCCTGTGTCCGGCGCACCGGTCCGGTCGCCGTCGTGCTCTGGGCGCAGACCCGGTCGACGGCGTCGGGTCCGCTGGCCCGGCACGTGGCGGGTCTGCAGTGGGGGTCGGCGGGTGCCCGCAGACGGCCCCTCGTCCTGCCGGCCGGACCGGGCTGGGACCGCAGGGCGGCCGGAGACTTCCCGCGGTGCGCGGGCCTGCGGGACGCGGTGCGGACGCTGAGCGGCCTGTACGGCGCGGAGGGCGGCGTTCGTTCCGCTGGACGGGGGTGAGCGCCGTGGATCGGTGGCGGGCGATCGGCCCCGTGTTCGCCCCCGCATCCGCCCCCGCCTGGTAGGCGCGGTTCGCGGCCCGCGTACACGCACACGCCCCTGCGGCGACCCGGGTCACGCCGCTCGTCGGCCGGCCCTCTCCCCCGACCAGTCCCCCGGCCCGCTCCTGCGGCCCGGCCCACCACCGCGCGTCACGGCCGCCGGGCGTCGTACACCGCGATACACAGCGCCGGGCACGCGTCACGCCGCGCGCGGTACGCCTTCCAGGTGACGCAGCGAATCCGGAGCCATGGGGCCCATGGGGCCATGGGGCAGCGGATCCCGAGCCGCGGACAGGCGATCACCCGGGAAAGCGCCCGGTGGAACGCAACTCCCAGCGCCGTTCGGCGTAGGCCAGGTCGTCACGCCAGAGGCGGCCCGCCGCGAGCCGCATGACGGAGCGGAGCAGGGGGGCGGTCCGGCGGGCGACGGCGAAGCCGGGGCGTTCGGAGGTGGCCACGACCGCCTCCACCACAGCGGTGCGCGGCCTGCCCTGACCGTCCGGGCCGAGCGGTGTCGCGTGGGTCTCCACGACGGAGCCCTCCCCTTCGCCGCCGGTGATCCGCATGACGACCGTGCGCGGTCCGGGGGCCGTGAACACGGCGCGGACCGGGACGACCAGCCGTCCCGCGACCTTGAAGGAGACGTCGACCGTGAACGCGTCCTCGCCGTCGTCCCGGCCCGGGGAGTCCACGACGGTGAGGTCGACGAAGGAGTACGGGTGGAACCAGGCCCCGTGCCAGGGATCGAGCCGGTTGGCGACCACGTCGGCCGGCTCGCAGACGCCCTGCCCGGTGTAGACGGCGGTCAGCGCGCCGGCCGCGGCGGGCCGGTCCGGTACCGGCGGCCGGGGGGTGGGTTCCTCGCCTCCGACGCCGTCCAGCCGCACCCACAGCAGTACCCCGTCGTCGTGCGCGGGCCAGGGCTCCCAGCCGCCGAACGGCGCGCCGTCCAGGGCGAGTCCGTGCCAGTGGCAGACCAGGGTGCCGCACCGCACCGGGCTGTCCCGCAGCGGTGCGCCCAGGTGCGGGCAGATGCCGGGGCCGGCGACGAGGCGGCTCCGTCCGTCGCGCCAGAGCACCACCTCCTGGCCGGCGACGGTCCGGCCCAGCGGGCGGTCCCGGCGCAGGTCGCGGGAGGCCCCGACGACGTACCAGTTGCCGCTGGGACGCTGCTGCGCCCGCTTCAGCGCGTCGGCGATGAGCGCGGGCCGGGCCTCGCGCCACGTCGGCCGCTGGCGTTCCCACGCGACGGGGTCGCGGCGCAGACGCAAGGGCAGACGGGCTCGACGGAACGGACGATCGGGCGTCACGCGGCCTCCTCGCACGGGGCGGACGGATACAGGGCGCGACCGGACCCGCCACGGGCGGCCATGCGGGCCGCCGCCACCCGCAGCAGGCCGTCCGCGGCGACCAGCGCCCGGCGCCTGCGGGGGACCGCCGCGCGGCGGTTCAGTACCGCCCAGCCGTCGTCGGCGACGGCGTCCAGGATGCCGCCGTAGAGCACGAACGCGGTGCGGATGCAGGGCCGGGCGACGGGGTCGAGCATCGGTACGCCGGGCGCGGCGCGCCGGTAGGCGGCGCGGGTGAGGTCGGCGAAGGCGCGCAGGGCCGCGGTGACCCGGCGGTCGGTGCGGCCGGCGTCCCGGCAGCGGCGCAGCAGTGCGCGGTCGACGCCGTGTGCGGTGAGCAGGTCCCGGGGGAGGTAGACACGACCGCGGTCGAGGTCCTCGCCGACGTCCCGCAGAAAATTCGTCAGCTGGAAGGCGACGCCCAGTTCGGCCGCGTACGGGGCGGCCTCCGCGCGCGGTACGACGGTGCCGAGGACGGGCAGCATCTGCAGGCCGATCACGGCCGCCGAGCCGTGCATGTAGCCGCGCAGCGCCGCGTAGTCGGCGTACTCGGTGACCGTCAGGTCGCTGCGCATGGAGGCCAGGAAGTCGGTGAAGTGGCGCCGGTCGATGGCGTAGCGGGCGCTGGTGTCGGCGAGGGCGGTGACCACCGGCTCGGCGCCCCGGCCACCCGCCAGGCCTCGGGTCAGGTCGTCGTTCAGGCGGTCCAGGGCGGCGGCCCGCCGTGCCGCCTCGTCGCCGGTGGGGGCGCCGCGGCCGTCCCCGAGCGAGTCGACGATGTCGTCGGCCCAGCGGGCGAAGCCGTACAGGGCGTGCACGGCGGGGCGCCGGTCGGGCGGCAGCAGGCGGGTGGCGAGGAAGTAGGTGCGGCCGTGCCGGGCGTTCAGGTCCCGGCAGTGGGTGTAGGCGGCGCGCAGTCCCGGGTCCGTGATGCGAGCGGCGTCCAGCTCGCGGGTGGTCATGGCCGTACTCCTTCGACGCTCTGCCGGGCGGCCCGGCGGGAGGTGGTGCGGGCGCGGGTGCCGCCGGTGACGCGGGCCGCGGCCAGCTTCCCGGACAGCAGTACGGGCGGTACGCCCACGCCGGGGGTGGTGCCGCAGCCGGCGAGGACGGCGTTGGCGGTGCCGCGCACCAGGTTGCGCGGGCGGAAGGGGCCGGTCTGGGCGAAGGTGTGCGCGGCGGAGAAGGGCGTGCCGGCGGCATGTCCCTGCGCGCTCCAGTCGGCGGGGGTCACCAGGCACTCCTCCTCGATGGCGGACGCGATGCCCGCGAGGCCGCGGCGGTCGAGTTCGCGCAGCAGGCCGTCGCGGTAGCGCGCGCCGAGCCCGGGCCAGTCGGCGCTGTCCGGCCCGATGTCGGTGTTGGGACACGGGGCGAGGACGTAGTGCAGATGGCGGCCGGGTGGGGCCAGACCGGGGTCGGTCGCGGTGGGCCGGGTGATCAGCAGGGAGGGGTCGCTCATCAGCTCACCGGTGTGCGTGAGTTCGCGGAAGGTGCGCCGCCAGGCTTGACCGAAGGACAGGGTGTGGTGGGCCAGCTCGGGCCAGGTGCGGTCGCAGCCGGCGTGCAGGATCACCGCCGACGGGGCGTGCCTGAGCCGTGCGGGGCGGCGTGGGGAACGGCCCAGCAGGCGGTAGGTCACCGGCAGGTCGGGGGTGAGGACGACGGCGTCGCAGGGGATGCGCTGATCGTCGGTCACCACGGCGGTGACACGCTCACCGGAGCGTTCCAGGCGGGTCACCCGCTGCCCGTAGTGGAACCGCGCCCCGGCCTCGGCCGCCGCGTCGGCCATGGCCTGGGGCAGGGCGTGCATGCCGCCGCGCGGGAAGTACACCCCGGCGACCGTGTCCATGTAGGCGATCACCGCGTAGGCGGCCATCGCCCGCTCGGGCGGGACACCGGCGTACAGGGCCTGGAAGGAGAAGACGCGGCGCAGCCGCTCGTCGCGCACATGGCGGGCGACCTGCGCCTCCCAGCGGCCGAAGCCGCCGAGCGCGGCGAGCCTGACCAGGTCGGGCGTGAGCAGTTGCAGCGGTGAGTCGAAGTCGGCGTCGAGGAATCGGCCCCGCTCGGCCTGGTAGAGCTGCCCCAGCCAGTGGCGCAGCCGACGGTAGCCCGCCGCTTCGGCGCCGCCGGCGAACCGCTCGATCTCCGCCTCCATCGCCTCGGCGTCGGTGTGCACGTCGAGGGTGCTGCCGTCGGCGAAGCGCGCCCGATAGGCCGGGTGCAGCTCGATCAGGTCGACGCGGTCGCGCAGCGAGGTGCCGACCGCGGCGAACGCCTCGTCGGCGATCTCCGGCATGGTGAGCACGGTGGGCCCGGTGTCGATCAGATAGCCGCCGAGCTCCATACGGCCGGCGCGCCCGCCGGGCCGGGGGTCGCGTTCGACGACGGTGACGTGGCGGCCGGCGCCGAGCAGGTGCAGGGCGGCGGACAGACCGGCCAGTCCGGCGCCGACCACGACCACGTGGTCGGTGAGTCCCGCGATGGTCCGGGTCACCGGCCCGCCTCCGTACCCGCGGCGGCCAGGGCGGCGGCGCGCGGAGCCGCGGCCGGCTCGGGCACCTGGCCGGCCGTGCCGGTGATCTCCGCCAGCAGGCCGCGCAGCCGGGCGGCCGCGCCGGGTTCCAGGGAGGCTTCGCCGAGGTGGCGCATGCAGCGCCGGGTGAGCCGGGCGATCCGCGCCTCGACGTGGTCGCGGGCTCCGGTGGCGACGAGGGCCTCGCGTACTTCCGCCAGTTCGCCGTCGGTGAGGTCGGCGCGGCCCATCGCGTGCTCGAGCACGCCGAGCGCGTGGTGGTCGCCGGCGGCGGTGGCGAGGGCCCGGGCCACGGCCAGCGGATAGGTCGGGGTGCCCTCACGCACGTCGCCGCCGGACGGCTTGCCGGTGACCCGGGGGTCGGCGAAGAGGTCGTCGAGGTCGTCCCGCAACTGGAAGGCGAGGCCCGCGCAGCGTCCCGCACGGCGCAGCGTCCTGATGGTGCGGTCGTCGGCTCCGGCGAGTACCGCTCCCAGTTGCAGGGGCCGTTCCACCGTGTACAGGGCGCTCTTGAGGCACGCGGCCCGGATCGACCGGGCCGGGGTGCCGGAGGACACGGCCTGGCCGCGTACGTCGAGGTACTGGCCCGCCACCATCTCCGTGCGCAGCACCCGCCACACCTCGTGCAGCCGGTGCGCGGTGTCACGCGGCAGCCCGGGGTCCAGCAGCAGTCCGGACAGGGCGTCGTCCGCCCAGGCCAGGGCGAGGTCACCGGCGAGCACGGCGGTGGACGCGCCGAGCCGCTGAGCGGCGGGTCCCGATGTGGCACCGGCGTACTGCCCGGCCACATCGGCGTGCAGCGCCGGCGCGCCGCGGCGGGTGGGCGCCTGGTCCATCAGGTCGTCGTGGACCAGGGCGCAGGTCTGGAGCAGTTCCAGCGCCGCCGCCGTCCGCAGCGCCGCGCGCACCTGGGCCGGGTCCCCGCCGCCGCAGGCGCGCAGCGACCACCACAGGAGCCGGGGGCGGATGCGGCGGCCGCCGCGCCGGGTGAAGCGGGCGGTCCGCTCGGCGACGTCCCGCGCGAACACCGGGTCGAGCCCGTGGCAGCCCGCGAGACGGTCGGCGAGCAGTTCGCGCAGTTCCCGGCCGACGGCGCCCGGCACGTCCTCGTCGACGGCGCGAGCGCCGCCGGGGGCGGCCGGTTCCCCGGTGTCGTGGGGACCGGCCACAGCGGGCGGCCTGCGCGGCGGGTCTGCCGTGAGACGGCCGATCGCCTGGGTGGAACGCATCGCGAATCCTCTCGCCGGTCGGTGAGCCGGACCACCTGTCGGTGAGCCGGCCAAGTCGCGCTGTCGGTGAGCCGGCACCGGTCGCCCCCGGTGCCGGCACCGGGGGCGACCGGTATGTCGTCGTGACACATTCCGCGCGGGTCGCCCCGCCGGATGCGCCATTTGGTGGACATGCCGGCGCCATGGGTGCCCACCCGCACGACACGCTCCCCGCTGCATCCGCCGGGGCCGGTGCGCGGGAAGACTGGCCGGATCCGCCGGTCCGCAGAGAGAGCCGTCGTGGAAGGAGCCGCCGTGCAGGTGGAGTCGGACGTCGCCGTCGTGGGCGCCGGGGCCGCCGGGCTGTCGCTGGCGCTGCGGCTGGCCCGCCCGCCCGCGGACGGGCGCCGGGTGACGGCGGTGCTACTGGCGGCACCGCCGGGGCCGTTCCGCGCGGCACGGCGCACCTGGTGCTTCTGGGAGGCGGGTGCGGGGCCGTACGACGAGGCGCTGACGGCCTCCTGGCGGCGGCTGCGGGTCCGTTCCGGCGACGGACGGACGGTGGACGCCGCCATCGAGCCGCTGCGCTACAAGATGCTGCGCTCCGACGCGCTGGAGGACCTGGCCCGCCGCGTACTCGCGGACAGCCCGTGGGTGACGACCGTGGAGGCCCTCGCCGAGCGGGTCGAGTCCGCGCCCGGTGGCGCGGTGGTGCACGCCCGCCGGGCCGACGGCGGCCGGGTGACGGTCCGCGCCCGCTGGGTGTTCGACTCACGGCCGCCCGAGCGGCTGCCACCGGCCCGCACGACGCTGCTGCAGCACTTCCGCGGCTGGTTCGTGCGCACCCGCCGCCCGGTGTTCGATCCCGGCGTGGTGGAGCTGATGGACTTCCGCACCCCGCAGCCCGCGCACGGCCTGTCCTTCGGCTACGTCCTGCCGACCGGCCCTCGGGAGGCGCTGGTGGAGTACACCGAGTTCTCCCGCAGCCCGCTCGGCCGGGACGCCTACGACCGCGCGCTGCGGCACTACGTCACCGGGGTCCTGGGCGCGGGCGACCACGAGGTGCTGGAGTGCGAACAGGGTGTGATCCCGATGACGGACGCGGACTTCCCCCGGCGGACCGCCCCGTCCGTGTTCCGCATCGGGGCCGCGGCCGGGGCCACCCGTCCCGCGACCGGCTACACCTTCAGCGCCGTGCAGCGCCAGACCGGCGCGGTGGCCGCCGCCTTGCACGCCGGACGCCGTCCCGTCCCGCCGCGCGCCCACTCGGCCCGCTCCCGGCTCATGGACGCGGTGCTGCTGCACGCCCTCGACCACGGCCGGGTGGACGGCCCGGCCTTCTTCACCCGCCTGTTCACCCATGTGCCCGCGCCCCGCCTGCTGCGTTTCCTGGACGGACGCACCTGCCTGGCGGAGGACCTGTCCATCGGGCTGCACGTGCCCGTCCCCGCGATGCTCGGCTCGGCACTCGCCCTGCCGTTCACCCCGCGCCGAAGTGCCCGGGCCGCTTGACCCCCGCCACCACCTGATCCCCGACTCCCGTACCCGACGACCCCATATCCGACGACCCCGTACCCAACGACCTCTCACGGAGATGGCATGCCCGTGCTGCGCGATGCCGAGCTGGCGACCGCGTTCGACCACGCCGCCCGGAGCTACGACACGCTCGTGGCGGCGAATCCCGGTTACCACGCCCACCTGCGCCGCTCCGCCCGGCGCCTCGGCCTTCCCGGCGGCGTCCCGGGGCCGAGGGTGCTGGACCTCGGCTGCGGTACCGGCGCCTCGACGGCGGCTCTGGCCGCCGCACTGCCTGGCGCGGACATCACCGCCGTCGACGCGTCGGCCGGGATGCTGCGGCGGGCGGCCCAGCGCCCCTGGCCGAGGCCGGTGCGCTTCGTGCAGGCGCCGGTGGAGCGGTTGGCGGCGGCCGGGGTGCGCGGCCCGTTCGACGCGGTCTTCGCCGCGTACCTGCTGCGCAACACCGCGGACCCGGACGCGGTACTCGCCCACGCTCACCGGCTGCTGGCACCGGGCGGCCGGCTGGCCGTGCACGAGTACGCGCTGAGCGGGCGGGCGGCGCACCGCGCGGTGTGGACCGCGGTGTGCGGCGGGGTCGTCCTGCCGGTCGCCACGTTGCTCGGCGACGGACCGCTCTACCGGCATCTGTGGCGCAGTGTCGTCTCCTTCGACACCGCCGGGCAGCTCGCGCGGCGGGTGGAGCGAGCGGGGTTCGAACGGGTACGGGTGCTGCCGCTGCCCGGCTGGCAGACCGGCATCACCCACACCGTCGTAGGCCGCCGCCCGTTCGCCGACGGCGGGGAGGCGGGGCGATGACCGGGCCGCGCCGTCCTTCCGTGTCCGGCGTCCGCCCACCCCGCCCCGGCCGGGACCGGCTGGCCCGGCTGCTGCCGGCACCGCCCGGCGCCGGTCGTGCCGGGGAGTCCACCGCGCCGCGGGTGGCGGTCGTGGGCGGCGGCATCGCCGGGCTGACGGCGGCCACCGCGCTGGCCGAGCTCGGGGTGCGGGTCACCGTGTACGAGCGCTACGCGCAGCTCGGCGGCCGGCTGGCCGGATGGTCCACGCGGCTGGCCGACGGTACGACGGTGACGATGAGCCGGGGTTTCCACGCGTTCTTCCGGCAGTACTACAACCTGCGCGCGCTGCTGCGCCGGACCGATCCGGCCCTGGCCCGCCTGACCGGCCTGCCCGACTATCCGCTGCGTCACGGCAGCGGCCGGCGGGACAGTTTCCGGCACGTGCCGCGCACCCCGCCGCTGAGCGCGCTCGGGTTCGTGGCGCTGAGCGAGTCCTTCTCCGTGCGCGACCTGGCCCGGATGCGCCCGCGCGCGGCCCTGCCACTGCTCGACGTGCGGGTGCCCGAGGTGTACGAACGGCTCGACCACGTCAGCGCGTACGACTTCCTGGAGGACATCGGGTTCCCGCCCGCGGCGCGGCACCTGGCCTTCGAGGTGTTCTCCCGCAGCTTCTTCGCCGATCCCCGGAAGCTGTCGGCGGCGGAGATGGCGCTGATGTTCCACATCTACTTCCTCGGCTCGGCCGAGGGCCTGCTGTTCGACGTGCCCCGGGAACCGTTCCCGCAGGCGCTGTGGGACCCGATCGCCGCACGTCTGGAGCGGCTCCGCGCGCGGGTGCGCACGAGCACCGCGGTGGAGGGTGTCTCCGTCCTGCCTTCGGGCGGCTACGCCGTGACCGCCACGAGCGGCGAGGAGCCGTACGACGCCGTGGTGCTCGCCCTGGACCCGGCGGGCCTGCGCTCCCTCGTGGGCCGCTGCGGCGATCTCGGGGACGCCGAGTGGCGCGAGCGCGTGGCGCGGCTGCGCACCGCCCCGCCCTTCCTGGTGTCCCGTCTGTGGCTGGACCGGCCCGTGCGCGCGGACCGGCCCGGCTTCCTCGGCACCAGCGGCTTCGGGGCCCTCGACAACGTCAGTGTGCTCAGCGGCTGGGAGGGCGAGGCGGCCCGGTGGGCAGCCCGCACCGGCGGCTCGGTCGTCGAACTGCACGCCTACGCCGTGCCGGAGGACGCCGGCCGGGAGACCACGGAGAAGGAGCTGCTCGGCGAACTGCACCGCCTCTACCCGGAGACGGCCCGGGCCCGGGTGGTGGACGCCCGTCACGAGTGGCGGGCCGACTGCCCCCTGTTCCCGGTGGGCGGTCACGCGGACCGGCCCACGGTCAGCACCCCCACGCCCGGCCTGGTCGTCGCGGGCGACACGGTCCGCACCGGCCTGCCGGTGGCCCTGATGGAACGGGCCGCCACCAGCGGCTTCCTCGCCGCCAACACGCTGCTGCGGCGCTGGGACCTGCGCGGGCACGCGTTGTGGACCGTGCCTGACCAGGGCCGCCTCACCGCCCTGCGCTGGGCGGCGGCTCGGGCGGGGGGCGGCGGGTGAGAGCGGGCGCGTACGCCGCATCCACTCGTCCGGCCGGCTCGGAAGAGTTCGAGAGGAACCGGTTCGCCAAGGCGCACGGCCTCGGCGAGTGGCTCCCACCGCCCGCACCTGGAGGTGGAAACGATGACCGAATCCCTGCGCCCTCCCGGAGAGACACCGCCCGTCGAGGGATCGACGGCGGAAGCGCACCCCGAGCGACCGGACGGCGGCATCTGGGAACATCCTGGGATCTGGATGGCGCTGATCGTGATCGGCTGCCTGCTCGTCGCCGCGTTCTTCGTGGTGCGAATGATCGATCTGTGAGCCGTCGGGACAGGGCTCCCGTCGTACGGGGCGGCACCGCGAGTGGCGGTGCCGCCCTTGTCGTGCCGGGATGCCGTCGTGCCGGCAAGCGGGTTCAGCCGTGCGGCCGGGTGGCCGGGAGCCGGGACGAGGCGTCGGGCGGCGGGGCCAGGGCAGCCCGGGCCCCCTCCCGGCGCCGGGCGGCCAGGGACTCCCTCGCCGCCTGCCTCGGGTGGCGGCGGCGCCAGTACGGGTTGTCGTGCGGAAGCCCGCCCGTGACCCGGCCGTACATCCCGAAGGTGAGGATGAGCAGGCCCATGACGAAGGTGAAGAGGACGTTCGTCATGCCGAAGTCGAGGATGTTGGCGCTCCGGTCCAGGACGAAGATGTGGACGAACCCGCTGACGAGGAACAGCGTCCCCACGGCCATGTTGAGCGTGGAGGCGAAGTTCCCTCCGACCACGGCGCCGCCGATCAGCAGCAGCCCGAAGAGCACCGAGATCAGGCTCAGCAGTCCGTTCGTCGACATGCCCGCGATGCGGGTGCCGTCCGTGCCGAAGGGGCTGAGTTCGTCGGCGAAGCCGAGACAGCCGAACAGCAGCAGGACGCCGCCGCAGAGTCCGGCGCCGTACCGGTAGACCGTCGCCAGCCTGTGGTCCACCGGCCATTCGTCGCGAAGCCTCATGACACATCCCTTCCGATGCGTGCCAGGCCCCCCAGGGGTGGAGTAGGCCCGGACGGCCCGCCCGCCCACGTCGCTGTGTCTTCCGGCGGCGCGTACGGAACGGTTGCACCCCGGCGGTCCACGAATCCCCGTGCGCCCCGCGATACCTGCCGGCCGGCCGCATCCACCCCCGGCCCCCGTCCGGAAGTGTGGAGTGCGGGGCTTCGCGCAGGGCAGAGCCCACGATCCACCTCATCCGGGAGGCCTCATGCACTCCACCGACCGGACCAGGCGTCTCCATACCGACCTGGACATCGACCTGGTCATCAGCGAAGGGGAAGCCGTCCGGGTCGAGGTCCGCTTCAGCTACGACCCGGCCGATCCGTTCGCCGTGCGCATGGACTTCCGCGACGGCCCCGAGACCATCGCGCCCTGGCTGTTCTCACGCGACCTGCTCGACGCGGGCCTGCGTGCTCCGTCCGGCGAGGGCTTTGTGCGCGTCTGGCCGCCCTGCCGCTGCCACGGATCCACGACGCTGCGGATCCTGCTGCGCGGCGCGGGTGGGGCCGCCGTGCTGTACATACCGGCCGACCCGTTCGAGGACTGGCTGACCGAGACGTTCGAGGCGGTCCCGGCGGGCACCGAGAGCTCCCACCTGCCCTGGAACGACATCCTGGCGGAACTGCTGCGCCGCGGCTGACCGGTGACATCGGGCGATGCCCGGGAAATACGTGAGGACATGAAGGTGATCAGCGAACGCGGAGGCACCCGGCGGCCCGACCCCTGGCTGCGGTACGGCGCGGCCACGGCGGCGGTGGCCCTCACCGCCGTCGCGGGCGCCACGGCGACCGATCCGGACAGCACCTGGTACGCCTCGCTGCGCAAACCGTCCTGGCAGCCACCGTCCTGGGCGTTCGGCGTGGTGTGGACCCCGCTGTACGCGTCGATCGCCTATGCGGCCGGCCACGCGCTCGGGCGCGCCCCTGATCCGCGTCGGCGGGCCGGGATCGTCCGCGGCCTGGCCGCGAACCTGGCGCTGAACGCGGCGTGGAGCCGGCTGTTCTTCGCCCATCGCGCTCCGAAGGCGGCGCTCGCCGACAACGTGCTGCTGAACCTCGGCAACGCGCAGCTCATCCGGCAGATCGCCCGCACCGACCGGGCCGCGGCCGGGGCCCTGCTGCCGTACGCCGCCTGGTGTGCCTTCGCGGCCGCCCTGAACGCCTCCATCGTCCGGCTCAACCGCTGACGGCCTTCGCACCGGAGTGTCGCGGCTGCGTACAGTGGGCCGTATGCGACGTCAGTCAGGAAACCCGGCGAACCACACATGATGGACTTCTCCGACGCACCGGACGACGGCGCGCTGTTCGGGCTCGACGCCCTGCCCGGCGTCACGTCTTCCGGGGACGAGCCGGGACGGACGCCGGCCACCGGTCCGCTGTTCCGTGACTCAGACACCGCCCGGCGGCTGCTGCCCGTGCGGACGATCTACGCCGAGCCCGCTGCCGCCGCCTCGCCCCGCGGACGCCAGATCCTCGCCCGCCACCCCGCCGCGCGAGTCGTCGAGGTGGACTCCCACTGGCGCATTCCCGAGCTGCACGGAAACGAGGGGAACGTCGGGCGCTGGGTGCGGGTGAAGGGCGAGACGCTGGTGCTGGGCGAACGCAAGACGCTCACCACACGACCCAACGGCCGGTCCGCCGACTGGATCGCTCCCGGTCCGTCCAACGGCTGCGCGATGGCCTGCGTGTACTGCTACGTACCGCGCCGCAAGGGGTACGCCAACCCCGTCACCGTCTTCACCAACATCGAGCGGATCATCGCCCACCTGGGCCGCCACATCGCGCGACAGGGCCCCAAGCGGGAACCCAACCAGTGCGACGAGCAGGCGTGGGTCTACGACATCGGCGAAAACGGTGACTGCTCGGTGGACGCGCTGATCTGCGACAACACCGCCGACCTCGTGCACGCCTTCCGGCAGTGGCCCACTGCCAAGGCGTCCTTCGCCACCAAGTTCGTGAACCCGGATCTCCTGGCGCTGGATCCGCGGGGCCGCACCCGCGTGCGCTTCTCGGTCATGCCCGGCGAGGACTCCCGGCTGCTGGACATCCGGACGTCACCGGTGGCCGAGCGCATCGGCGCCGCGGCCGACTTCCTGGACGCGGGGTACGAGGTGCACTTCAACCTCTCCCCCGTGGTCCTGCGCCCCGGGTGGCAGGAGGCCTGGACCGAGCTGCTCCGCCAGCTCGACGACGTGCTCCCGGACCGGGTCAAACGGCAGGCGGCCGCCGAAGTGATCATGCTGACCCACAACCGGGAGCTGCACGAGGTGAACCTCGGCTGGCATCCGCGCGCCGAGGAGATGCTCTGGCAGCCCGGCATCCAGCAGGGCAAACGCTCCGAGAACGGGGCGCTGAACGTGCGCTACGACCACCTGGTCAAAGCGAGGGCCGTGGACGAGCTGCGCGGGCTCGTCGCGGCGCACGCTCCCTGGCTGCGCGTCCGGTACGCCTTCTGAGCAGGGCCCCGCGGTCCGCTTCTGACGACGGCCGCGGGGTCCGCGGCGAACGCGTGAGGCACCGGCCCGCGAGCGGGTCGGCGCCTCACGCCTCGCGCCGGAGCGCCGGGGACCTCAGTGGTGCGCGGCCGGGGCGCGCGGACCTGTGGCCTGCCGCTCGCCGGCCGTGCGCTGCGCGGTGAGCACGCGTTCCGCCAGGACGCCGAAGACCAGCCCGAAAGCGGTCCACAGGGTCGCCTGGACGGCCAGCGCCGCCAGCCGGAACTGCCACAGCAGACTCGGGGAGAAGTCCTTGGGGACCTCGTCGACGGCCGGCAGGAACGCGTAGGCGAGCCCGGCGACCAGGAGGAAGAACGCGCCCGCGGCCACCGTCGCGTTCCAGTTGCCCAGACGGGGGGCGAGCCGCTTGCCGAGGATCACCGTAGCGACCGCCAGCAGCACGCTCAGGACCATCATCAGGAAGTACAGCGTCGTGCGCTTGCCGATCGTGTCGGGGTCGCCGACGGACGGCGGGTTGGCCGGGTACTTCAGGAAGGGCACGACGTAGACGGCGACGAGGCCGGCGGCCGCCAGGAGCAGCGCGCTCGCGCGCGGCCCGAAGCGGCCGATGCGGCCCAGCGCGAAGCAGTAGGCGAGCGCGGCGATGCCGCCGAACGCGATGCCGTAGACCAGCACGCCGGTGGACAGGCCGGCGGTCGACTGCATCGTGCGGGAGACCGCCTCCATACCGTGTTCGTGGGAGTGCGCCTCTTCGTAGGCGATGGCCGAGTCGACCCGCGGCTCACCGAGGAAGTAGGCGACGACGAGGGCGAGCAGGCCCGCGGCGAGTCCCGCGAGCATGCCACGCACCAACAGATTCCGGACGGTTGCCGAGTTCATGAGCTCGTACGTTTCCTCGCCCCGGTCAGTGGCAGGGGAAGCCGAGCAGATGCCGGGCGTCGTGCACCCACTCGTGCACGTTCTCGCCGGACATCACGGAGGTCGCGCCCTGTTCGGCGCCGACGAAGTAAAGCAGGACCAGCATCAGGACGCCGAAGAAGACCGCCCAGGGGGCGATGGCGCCGATCGGCAGCTTGGCGGGAATGACGGTGGGGTCGGTGCTGGGCTGAACGGCGGACTGCGCCATGGCAGGACCTCCTGGGGAACTCGCGTCCCTGCTCGGTGGTGCACGGGACGACGGGCGGGTCTGACTTGCCCGGCTCGCACCAGGAGTGGTGTGAACGGGGCTTACAGTGGCGCGACCGTGCCGGATTCCCACCGGCTTCCGCATTCCGTCGTCGATATCGTCGCGAACGTACCGCGAAGCGCGGGTGCAGCCAAGGGCGCACGGGTGCGGGGCGGTGCGCCCCCGCAGCCGCCCTACGCTTGAAATCCCCGTGCCGAAAGGGCCGTTGCCCATGAAAGCGACCTCATGACGACCCGAGTGATGTTGATCTCACCGGCGATGAACCCGGCCGTGCGGGAGGCCCGCTTCGACGACGGGTGCTCACTCGAGGCGGCCGGCGCCGCGCGCGCCCGGTCGGCAGCGGACGAACTGCGGCCGGCCGCCCCGGTCCTCGTCTCCCCCACCGTCCGGTGCCGGGAGACGGCGGCCGCGCTGGGTCTCGACGCACGTGCCGAACCCGCTCTGGCCGGGCTCGACATGGGCCGCTGGCGGGGGCGGACCCTCGACGAGGTCGGCGCCCGGGAGCCGGAGGCGCTGGCCCGGTGGCTGGCCGACCCCGCGGCGAACCCGCACGGCGGGGAGTCGGTGCGCCTTCTGTGCGCCCGGGTCGGGGGCTGGCTGGAAGAGGCCGCCCGGTCCGCGGGCCGCACGGTGGCGGTGGTCGAGCCGGAGGTCGTGCGGGCCGTGACGGTGCGGGTGCTCGGCGCACCGGAGGCCGCCTTCTGGCGGATCGACGTACCGCCCCTGACCGCCACCGAGTTCACCGGCCGGGCGGGGCGCTGGAACGTGGCGCTGGGGACGGCGCTGGGCCGGGGTCGGGCCTGAGCGGCACCGGGACGTGAACCCCGCACGCTGGACGCGCCACTGACGACACGTGAGACTGAATGAGATCCGAGCTCCCGTGCTCCAGGACGGTGACCATGCAAGAGGAACTGCCCCGCGTCGAACTCACCCCACAGGCCGCGGAGCTGGTGCGCCGGCTGCGGGCCGAACACGGACCACTGATGTTCCATCAGTCGGGCGGCTGCTGCGACGGCAGCGCCCCCATGTGCTACCCGGACGGCGAGTTCCGTACCGGCGGTTCGGACGTGCTGCTGGCCGAGCTGGTGGTGGACGGCGTCGAGGAGCCCGTGACCTTCTGGATGTCACGGAGCCAGTACGAGGCCTGGAGCCACACCCGGCTGATCGTGGACGTGGTACCCGGACGAGGAAGCGGTTTCTCGCTGGAGGCACCCGAGGGCGTGCGTTTTCTCACCCGTTCTCGCGTAGTCGACGCCTAGCCGTCCCGTACGTCGCCGTCGTCTGGTGCACTTCCCCTGAGCACTGGTGACAGTTGACGAGGCATCAGGGGGCGCGGTGACGCGAGTTCGGCGGCAGACGGCGGCGGGCAGATCGGTTCTCACGGTTCTCACGGCGTTCGGCCTACTGGCCGGCGCGGCCCTGACGGGAGCGGCGCCGGCCGGTGCCGTACCGGCCGGCAGACCGGGCAAGCGGATCGCTCCGGGGGTCACCTACCGGGAGTTCGACATCACGGCGGCGGCCGGGCGGACCCACGCCCATCTGCTCACCGTCGACCTGGGCAATCCGCACGTCCGTACGGACCTGCTGTACCCCGGGGCGGTGGCGGCCCGGGCGACCGTGTCCCGGCTGGCCGACACGGCCGGCGCGGTCGCGGGTGTCAACGGCGACTTCTTCGACATCACCGAGACCCAGCACCCGGGCGTCGAGGCCACCGGCGCGACCGTGGGTCCCGCGGTCGCGGGCGGTCAGGTGCTCAAGGCGGCGGTGCCGAAGGGCCAGCGGTTCGGGCCGGCGCTGCCGCCCGGGACCACCACGCGGGAGGTGCTCGGGGTGGGCACCGACCGGCGGGCCCGCCTGGACCGCCTCTCCCTCACCGGCTCCGTGACCACACCGCAGGGGAAGCTCCCGCTGGGCGGGCTCAACCAGTACGCGCTGCCGCAGAACTCCGTGGGCGCCTTCACCTCCCGGTGGGGCGGCGCCTCCCGGGTGCGCGCCGTCTGCGGCACGGACACCGACCGGGCGGCGGCCTGCGGTACGGACACCTACGAGGTGACGGTGCGCGGCGGCCGGGTGGTCGGCGCCGTCGGCACTCCGGGCAGCGGTTCGATCCCCTCGGACACCACGGTGCTGGTGGGCCGCGAGCAGGGGGCGCGGGAGCTGCGCGAGCTGGCCGTGGGCGACGCGGTGGGCGTCACCCACGACCTGGTGGCGGCCACCGCCAAGGTCCCCTACGCGTTCGCGATCGGCGGCTACCCGGTACTCCGCGACGGCACGCCGCTGTCCGGGCTCGACGACACCGCCTCCGCCGTACGCACCGTCGCGGGTTTCAAGGGCGGCGGACAGCAGATGCTGCTGCTCGCGCTGGACGGGGCCGACGACTCCCGCACCGGCCTGACGATCGCCGAGGAGGCGGCCACCATGCGCGACCTGGGCGCCTCCGACGCGTTCAACCTCGACGGCGGCGGGTCGAGCGAGATGGTCACCCGCGACGACGGCGCGAGCGGGGTGACGGTCCGCAACCACCCGAGCGGCGGCGCCGAACGCCCGGTGCCGAACGGCATCGGGGTCTTCTCCGGCTGACCTCACGGCTCACTGCTCACGGCCGCAGGCTGCTCACCAGGTCGGCCGTCGCGGTGAGCCCGCTGTGGATGGTGGGCGCCATGCTGGTGCTGGCCAGGTAGAACCCGAGCAGCATGCAGACCAGGGCGTGCGACATCTTCAGCGCGCCGTTGCGGATGAACACCACTGCCAGGATAAGGAGCAGCAGCACCACAGAGATGGAAATGGCCATCGTCAACCTCCTCCGCCACGCCCCTTGAGCGGCGTTCGGCCGTAAGTGTGGCGTAGCGGAGGGTTTGTCCGGGTGGCTGACGTGTCCTCCGATCGTGTGGTGTCAGGCGGACGGGTGTACGTCGAGGAATGCCTCCAGGCCCGCGAGGTCGTCGGTGTTGAGGTGGTCGAGGGCGTCGAGGAGCGGCCGCGGATGGGCGTAGTCGTTGTGGGCGTGGGCGTGCCACAGCGGGCGCGGGCGGTGCCGGCCGCCCGCGCGGGCCTGGACGGCGGGCAGGGCAATCGTGCCCGCGAGGGCGGCGCCGAGGGTGGTGAGGGCTCTGCGACGGGTGGTGAGGGCCATGCGGTGCCTCCCTTGAGGGCCGGACGGGACCGGGGAGAGTATGCGTGCGCCCGTCGCCCAACGGGACCGTCCCTGCGGGGAATTGGCCGGACCGCTGCCCCCTGTTCACTTGGCCGCGCGGGGCGTGCGCACGGAGAAGCCCGCCCCGGGTGGGGCGGGCTTCACGCGCCGTGTGTCAGGGCGCCTGGAGGTCGACCAGTTGGGCCAGCGCCTCCTGGTGGGCGCCCGCGGTGCCGTAGGCGATCGAGTCGGCCTTGGCCCGCTTGAGGTGCAGGTGCGCGGGGTGTTCCCAGGTCATCCCGATCCCGCCGTGCAGTTGCACCGCCTCCTCGGTGGCGCGTACGGCCACCGGGCCGGCGTAGGCCTGGGCGACGGTCACCGTGACGTCGGTGTCCGCGCCGGTCGCGAGGGCGTCGGCGGCGGCGCGGGCGACGGCCCGGAGGCTGACGAGCTCGAGCCAGAGCTGGGCGAGCCGGTGCTTGATCGCCTGGAAGCCGCCGACCGGCCGGTTGAACTGCTTGCGTTCCTTCAGGTACCGCACGGTCTCGGTCAACGCCCAGTCGGCCACGCCCAGTTGTTCGGAGGCCAGCAGTCCGGCGCCGGCCCGCAGGGCCCGCCGTACGGCCGGTTCCGCGTCGCCGACGCGGCGTCCGGGTGCTCCGTCGAGCGTGACGGTGGCGACCGGGCGGGTCAGGTCGAGGGAGACCTGCGGGGTGACGGCCGCCGCTTCGGCGGCCACGGCGTACAGCCCGCCGTCGTCGGCCGGGACGAGCAGGACATCGGCCGCGGCGGCGTCCGCCACGCCGGTCAGCTCACCGTGCAGCGAGCCGTTCTCCAGCCGTGCGGTGCGATGACCGGCACCCGGGGCCGTGTGCAGTCCCACGGCGAGGACGCCGATGGTCCGGCCGGACGCCAGACGGCCGAGCAGCTCCTCGTCCCCGCAGGCCAGCAGGGCCTCGATGGCGACGACCGCGCTGCTGAGGTAGGGCACCGGGGCGACGGCACGCCCCAGCTCCTCCAGGACGACGGCGGCCTCGCGGTGGGTGGCGCCCTGGCCGCCCAGTGCCTCCGGCACCAGCAGCCCGGCCAGGCCCATGCCGTCGGCGAGGGACTTCCACAGTGCGAGGTCGTGCGGGGCGTCCGACTCGGTGCGGGCGATCACGCCGGCCGCGTCGCAGTGGTCCGTGAGCAGACCGCGGACGGCGGCGCGCAGCGCCTCTTCCTCCTCGGAGTAGAGGAGATCCGGCTGGGTGCTCATCGGGCCAGGTCCTTCCAGGCGACGTCCTTGTCGGTGCGCGGCTCGGCCGGCAGGCCCAGGACGCGCTCGGCGACGATGTTCAGCAGAACCTCGCTGGTCCCGCCCTCGATGCTGTTGCCCTTGGAGCGCAGGTAGCGGTATCCGGCGTCGCGGCCGGTGAAGTCCACCAGTTCGGGGCGGCGCATGGTCCAGTCGTCGTACAACAGCCCCTCCTCACCGCCGAGTTCGACCTCCAGGCCGCTGATCTCCTGGTTGAGGCGGGCGAAGGCGAGCTTCATGCCGGCGCCTTCGGGGCCGGGCTGGCCGGCGACGAGCTGCTGGCGCAGGCGTTCGCCGGTGAGGCGGGCGACCTCGGCCTCGACCCAGAGCTTCAGCAGCCGCTGGTGCAGGTCGTGGGTGCGCAGTTCCGGCCGCTCGCGCCAGGTCTTCGACACCGGGCCGATCATGCCGCCCTCGCGCGGCAGCCGCATGCCGCCGATGGCGACGCGCTCGTTGTTCAGCGTGGTCTGCGCGACCCGCCAGCCGTCGCCGACCTCGCCGAGGCGCCGGCTGTCGGGGATGCGGACGTTCGTCAGGAAGACCTCGTTGAACTCGGCCTCGCCGGTGATCTGGCGAAGTGGCCGCACCTCGACGCCCGGGTCGGTCATGTCGCAGAGGAAGTAGGTGATGCCCCGGTGCTTGGGCAGGTCCGGGTCGGTGCGGGCGATGAGGATGGCCCAGCGGGCGATGTGGGCGCTGGACGTCCACACCTTCTGCCCGTTGACCACCCAGTCCTGCCCGCTCTCGCGTACCGCCCGGGTGCCGAGGGCGGCCAGGTCGGAGCCGGCGCCCGGCTCGCTGAAGAGCTGGCACCAGACCTCCTCCCCGGTCCACAGGGGCCGCAGGAAGCGCCGCTTCTGCTCCTCCGTGCCGTACTTCAGGATCGTCGGCGCGGCCATGCCGAGGCCGATGCCGATGCGCCGGGGGTCGTTGTCCGGGGCGCCGGCGGCCTCGAGTTCGGCGTCCACGACGGCCTGCAGGGAGCGTGGGGCGTCCAGTCCGCCGAGGCCCGCCGGGAAGTGCACCCACGCCAGGCCCGCGTCGAACCGGGCCCGCAGGAACTCCAGGCGGCCGGTTCCGGCCGGCGGATGTGCGGCCAGCAACTCCTGTGTACGGCGGAGCAGTTCCGCTGCGTCGGTCATACGGCGGCTCCCTTGTCCAGGACCACGGCCAGCCGGCCGGTGGTCACCCCGTCGGCGACCCGCTGCACGGCGTCGGCGGCGCCCTCCAGCGGCACCCGCTCGCTCACCAGCGGCCTGATCGCGCCGCGCGCGGCCAGTTCGGTGAGCCGCTCGTGGCAGTGCAGGACCAGTTCGGGGTTCTTGGTGTTGTACAGGCCCCAGTGCAGGCCGAGAATCGCGTAGTTCTTCACCAGGGCGTGGTTGAGGGCAGGGCTCGGGATAGTGCCACTGGCGAACCCGACGACCACGATCCGCCCCTCGAAGGCGACGAGCTTGGCGG
This sequence comes from Streptomyces sp. NPDC058145, assembly GCF_042884245.1. Lineage (NCBI taxonomy): Bacteria > Bacillati > Actinomycetota > Actinomycetes > Kitasatosporales > Streptomycetaceae > Streptomyces > Streptomyces sp. NPDC058145. The sequence goes on from NZ_JBHVUH010000003.1 coordinate 499,048, forward strand.
ACTGGGCGTAGGCCTCGCCGCCGACGGGGTCGTAGATCACGTCGGCGCCGCGGCCGCCGGTGGCCTCCTTCACGGCCGCGACGACGTCCTCGGCGCGCCGGTCGACGACCACGTCACAGCCCAGCTCCCGGGCGGCGGCGGCCTTCTCCGCGCCGCCGACCACGCCGATCACGGTGGCCCCGGCGGCCTTGCCCAGTTGCACGGCCGCGCTGCCGACCCCACCGGCGGCGGCGTGCACCAGCAGGGTCTCCCCCGCCTCCAGGCGGGCCCGGCGTTGCAGCCCGAACCAGCCCGTCTGGTAGCCGATGTGCAGCGCGGCGGCCTGGGCGTCGTCCAGGGAGTCGGGCGCGGGCAGCAGCGCGCGGGCGTCGGCGACGGCGTACTCGGCGAAACCGCCGTACGGCAGCGCGGGGTTGGCGATCACCCGGCGGCCGTCCTCGGTCTCGGCGCAGATCTCCACACCGGGCGTGAACGGCAGCGGGGGCCGCACCTGGTACTGGCCCCGGCAGAGCAGGGCGTCCGGGAAGTTGATGTTGGCGGCCCGTACGCGCAGCAGCACCTGGCCGTCACCGGGCGTGGGCCGCTCAACCTCCGCCAGGCGCATCACCTCGCGCGGCTCGCCGTTCTCGTGCACTTGCCATGCCTGCATGCGGGGCCTCCACGGGACTGCTTCGTCTGACCGGGTTCCGACGGCATACTAAGCGGTCGCTTGCCGATCAGGGAACAGTAGACCGCGTCACTTGCGCGTGGGCCGCGCCCGTACGTGCATCCGCTCCCCCTGCGGCCCGAACAGGCTGAGGAACTCCACCGGCCCCTCCCCCGTCGACCCGAACCAGTGCGGCACCCGGGTGTCGAACTCCGCCGCCTCGCCCGCCGAGAGCACCACGTCGTGCTCGCCGAGCACGAGCCGCAGCCGTCCCGAGAGCACGTACAGCCACTCGTAGCCCTCGTGGGTGCGCCGGTCCGGCTCCTGTCCGCGCTGCGACTCCATGATCTTGAAGGCCTGCAGGCCGCCGGGCTGGCGGGTCAGCGGCCAGAAGACACGGCCGTTCCGCTCGACGGGCTTCGCCCGCACCACGGGGTCGCCGACCGGCGGGGCGCCGACCAGTTCGTCCAGCGCCACCCGGTGGGCCCGCGCGATGGGCAGCAGCAGTTCCAGACTGGGCCGGCGCAGGCCCGACTCCAGCCGGGACAGGGTGCTGACGGAGATGCCGGTGGCCTCGGACAGCGCCGCCAGGGTCACCTCCCGCTCCTTGCGGAGCCGCCGCAGCCTCGGCCCGACGCCCGCCAGAACGCCATCGGTGCTCTCGCCGGTCTCCGTGCTCCCCGTTCGTTCGACGCTCATGACCTCATTGCAGGATCGGCAAAGAAGTTTGTCAATACGGCAGCCTCCGCGCGACCGTCGGCGGCGGAGGTGGTCACATGACCAGGAGCTACGAAGTCGTCGTGGTCGGCGGCGGCGCGGCCGGACTGTCCGCCGCGCTGGTGCTGGGCCGGGCCCGGCGGCGCACGCTGGTCATCGACACGGGCGAGCCGCGCAACGTGCCGTCCACGCACCTGCGGGGCCATCTCGGCGAGCAGGTGGTGAACGCGGCCGGCCGCGGCTACCGGGCCGGGGCGGCCATCAACGGGGGATGCTCTTCGCCGACCTCGATGCCGGTGCGCAGGTGTAGACCCCGCCCCCGCGGTGCACCCTGACTGCATGCTGCTGACCCGGCTGGCCGAGGTGTCCGGGGAGGTCGCCGCGACGGCGGCCAGATCCCGCAAGACCGCCCTGCTCGCGGAGCTGTTCCGGGAGGCGGAGGCGGACGACGTGCCGATCGTCATCCCCTACCTGGCCGGCCGGCTCCCCCAGGGCCGGCTCGGTGTCGGCTGGAAGGTGCTGAGCCGTTCGGTCCCGCCGGCCGACGCACCCGCCCTCACGGTGCGGGAGGTCGACGCCCGGCTCAGCGAGCTGGGCAAGGTGTCCGGGCCCGGGTCCCAGGCGGAACGGCTCCGGCTCGTCGGCGAGCTGATGGGCTCGGCCACCGAGGCCGAACAGCGCTTCCTGCGCGGCCTGCTCACCGGCGAGGTCCGGCAGGGCGCCCTGGACGCGGTGGCGGTGGAGGGGCTCGCCCGGGCGACCGGCGCGGACCCGGCGGACGTCCGGCGGGCGGTGATGCTCGCCGGATCGCTGCAGACGGTGGCCCAGGCGCTGCTGGCCGAGGGACCCGGGTCGCTGGAGCGGTTCCGGCTGACCGTCGGCCGTCCGGTGCATCCGATGCTCGCGCACAGCGCCTCCTCGGTCGCCGAGGCGGTGGAGAAGCTGGGTTCGTGCGCGGTGGAGGAGAAGCTGGACGGCATCCGCGTCCAGGTCCACCGGGACGGCGGCACCGTCCGGATCCACACCCGCACGCTGGACGACATCACCGACCGGCTGCCCGAGGTGAGCGCCGCCGCGCTCGGTCTCGCGGGCGAGAGGTTCATCCTGGACGGCGAGGTGATCTCCTTCGACGCGGCCGGCCGGCCCCGCTCCTTCCAGGAGACGGCCGGCCGGGTCGGCTCCCGGACGGACGTCACGCGGGCGGCCGGCGAGGTCCCCGTCTCCCCCGTGTTCTTCGACGCCCTGTCGGTCGACGGACGCGACCTGCTGGACCTGCCGTTCGCCGAGCGGCACGCGGAGCTGGCCCGACTGGTGCCCGAGCCCATGCGGGTGCGCAGGACGGTGGTGTCCGGGCCGGCGGAGGCCGGCGCGGCGGAACGGTTCCTCGCGGACACGCTCGCCCGCGGCCACGAGGGCGTGGTGGTCAAGGCGCTGGACGCCGCCTACAGCGCGGGCCGGCGCGGCGCCTCCTGGCTGAAGGTCAAGCCGGTGCACACCCTCGACCTGGTGGTGCTGGCCGCCGAGTGGGGCCACGGCCGCCGCACCGGCAAGCTCTCCAACCTCCACCTCGGCGCCCGGACGCCGGACGGCGGTTTCGCGATGCTCGGCAAGACCTTCAAGGGCATGACCGACGCGATGCTCGCCTGGCAGACGGAGAGACTGCGGGAACTGGCCGTCGAGGACGGCGGCTGGGGGATCAGGGTGCGCCCCGAACTCGTCGTGGAGATCGCCTACGACGGCCTGCAGCGCTCCTCCCGCTACCCGGCCGGCGTCACCCTGCGCTTCGCCCGCGTGATCCGCTACCGCGAGGACAAGCGGCCCGAGGAGGCCGACACCGTCGAGGCCCTGCTGGCGGCCCACCCGGAGGTCAGGCCATGACGGTCAGGGCGACGCGGCGCAGCGCGGGGCTGCTGCTGTTCCGGCGCGCCGACGACGGACTCCAGGTGCTGCTCGGCCACATGGGCGGGCCGTTCTTCGCGAAGAAGGACGCCGGCGCGTGGACCGTCGTCAAGGGCGAGTACGACGCCGGCGAGCCCGCCTGGGAGGCGGCCCGGCGGGAGTTCCGGGAGGAGCTGGGGCTTGCGCCGCCCGACGGGGAGGCGGTGCCGCTGGGCGAGGTCGCACAGCGGGGCGGCAAGGTCGTCACGGCCTGGGCGGTGGAGGCGGACCTGGATCCGGAGACGATCGAGCCGGGCACCTTCACCATGGAGTGGCCGCCGAGGTCCGGCCGCACCCAGGAGTTCCCGGAGCTGGACCGGGTCGCGTGGTTCGGTCTGGACCGGGCCCGCGAGGTGATCGTCTCGGCGCAGACGGCGTTTCTCGACCGGCTGGCGGAGCACTCGGCCTGAACAGCGGCGTACGCGTTGCGACGGGCGGTGTCGCGCGCGAAGGTCGAAGCAAGCCCGCTCCCAGGGAGGTCAGCCATGCCCATCGCGACGGTGAACCCGGCGAACGGCGAAACGCTCAAGACGTACGAGGCCATGGGCGAGGAGGAGCTGGAGCGCCGGCTCCAGCTCGCCGAGGCCACGTTCCGCACGTACCGGACGACCCCGTTCGCCGAACGCGCGCACATGATGAACAGGGCCGCCGACCTGCTGGACGAGGACCAGCGGGAGATCGGCCGGGTGATGACCACCGAGATGGGCAAGCCGGTCAAGCAGGCCCGCGCGGAGGCCGCCAAGTGCGCCAAGGCGATGCACTGGTACGCCGAACGCGCGGAGGGACTGCTGGCCGACGAGGAGCCGCCCGAGCAGGACGTGCGGGACTCCGGTGCCTCCCGGGTCCGGGTCCGCTACCGGCCGCTCGGTCCGGTGCTCGCCGTGATGCCCTGGAACTTCCCGCTGTGGCAGGTGATCCGCTTCGCCGCGCCCGCGCTGATGGCCGGCAACGTGGGCCTGCTCAAGCACGCCTCGAACGTCCCGCAGACGGCGCTGTACCTGGAGGACCTGTTCCACCGTGCGGGCTTCACGGAGGGCTGCTTCCAGACGCTGCTGATCGGATCGGCCGCGGTGGACGACATCCTGCGCGACGAGCGGGTGAAGGCCGCGACGCTGACCGGCAGCGAACCGGCCGGGCGGGCCGTCGCCTCCACCGCCGGCGAGATGGTCAAGAAGACGGTGCTGGAGCTGGGCGGCAGCGACGCGTACGTCGTCATGCCCTCAGCCGACCTCGACCGCGCGGCCGGCGTCGCCGTGACCGCCCGCGTCCAGAACAACGGGCAGTCGTGCATCGCGGCCAAGCGGTTCATCGTGCACACCGACGTGTACGACGCCTTCACGGAGAGGTTCGTCGCGGGCATGAAGGCGCTGCGGACGGGCGACCCGCTGGAGGAGGACACGGAGGTCGGGCCGCTCTCCAGCGAGCAGGGGCGCAGGGATCTTGAGGAGCTGGTCGACGACGCGAAGCGCGGTGGGGCCGAGGTGCTCTGCGGCGGCGAGCGCCCGGACGGCCCGGGCTGGTACTACCCGCCGACCGTGCTGGCGGGCATCACCCGGGAGATGCGCATCCACCGTGAGGAGGCCTTCGGGCCGGTCGCCACGCTGTACCGGGCCGGTGACCTCGACGAGGCGGTGCTCATCGCCAACGACTCGCCGTTCGGTCTGAGTTCGAACGTGTGGACCCGGGACGAGCGCGAGGTGGAGCGGTTCGCCCGGGACCTGGAGGCGGGAGCCGTGTACGTGAACGGGATGACGGCCTCCCATCCGGCGTTCCCCTTCGGCGGGGTGAAGCGCTCCGGCTACGGACGTGAGCTGTCCGGGCACGGAATCCGGGAGTTCTGCAACATCACCACGGTTTGGCAGGGTGCGTGAGGACCGCGCGGCTAACATCCCGATTGTGAACCGCGAAGTGACCCTGCCTCTGATCGTCGACGACCGCGGTACCTTGCAGGTGGCAGCGGCCGACGTGAGCAAGTTGTTGCGGACCGTGGGCGGGCGGTGGCTGCATCTGGTCGAGGCCGGGGAGCAGCTCGACGAGGACACGGTGGCCGCGTTGACCATCGAACTGGCGAAGCTCGCGGACCGCATCGACGTGGCGTGCATCGCCCACAGCAGCGGGGCGCCGTAGCCCCTCCGGGGGGTTTCACAGCGTGGTCGTCCCTGACCCCTTGTCACCGGTTCGGAGTAGTCCGGCGCGAGATCGTCGCCCCGTCGGGTGAACCTGGGTGGACCACCTTCTGACCGGCGGGCGAAAGCCTGCCGGACGGCGAAAGCAGGGACGGCTCATGGCGACTTTGTGCAGACCCTCGGTGTCCGTACCAGAGCATGTGATCACGATGGAGGAGACGCTGGAGCTGGCGCGCCTGCACCACGCGGACCACCCGCAGCTCCCGCTGGCCCTCCGGCTGATCGAGAACACGGGCGTCCGCACCCGGCACATCGTGCAGCCCATCGAGGAAACCCTGAAGCATCCGGGCTTCGAGGACCGCAACAAGCTCTACGAGGCGGAGGCCAAGGCTCGCGTCCCCGCGGTGATCCAGCGGGCGCTCGACGACGCCGAGCTCCTGACAACCGACATCGATGTCATCATCTACGTGTCGTGCACGGGCTTCATGATGCCCTCGCTCACCGCGTGGCTGATCAACGAGATGGACTTCTCGAGCACCACCCGGCAGCTCCCCATCGCCCAGCTGGGCTGTGCGGCCGGCGGTGCGGCCATCAACCGGGCCCACGACTTCTGTTCGGCCTACCCCGAGGCCAACGCCCTCATCGTGGCCTGCGAGTTCTGCTCGCTGTGCTACCAGCCCACCGACCTGGGCGTCGGCTCGCTGCTGTCCAACGGCCTGTTCGGCGACGGCATCGCCGCCGCCGTGGTGCGCGGCCGCGGCGGCACGGGCGTCCAGCTCGAGCGCAACGGCTCGTACCTGATCCCGAAGACCGAGGACTGGATCGCGTACGACGTCCGGGCGACCGGCTTCCACTTCCTGCTGGACAAGCGGGTGCCGGCCACCATGGAGCCGCTCGCCCCGGCGCTCCAGGACCTCGCGGGCAACCACGGCTGGGACGCCTCCGACCTGGACTTCTACATCATCCACGCGGGCGGGCCCCGAATACTCGACGACCTCAGCAAGTTCCTGCAGGTCGAACCGCACGCGTTCCGGTTCAGCCGGTCGACGCTCACCGAGTACGGCAACATCGCAAGCGCCGTCGTCCTGGACGCGCTGCGCCGGCTCTTCGACGAGGGCGGTGCCGAGCACCGGGCACGCGGGCTGCTGGCCGGGTTCGGTCCCGGCATCACCGCCGAGATGACCGTGGGCCGCTGGGTCCAGGACGGCGAGAAGACACGATGACCGAAGAGACCCTCACCGAGACCCTGCCCCCGGTCCGGCACTGGCCGGCGGTCGACCTGGCCGGGACGGACTTCGACCCGGTGCTGACCGACCTGATGAACGAGGGCCCGGTCACCCGCGTACAGCTCGCCAACGGCGAGGGCTGGGCCTGGCTGGTCACCCGGTACGACGACGTGCGCATGGTGGCCAACGACCCGCGTTTCGGCCGCGAGGCCGTCATGGGCAAGCAGGTCACCCGGCTCGCCCCGCACTTCATCCCGGACCGGGGCGCGGTCGGCTTCCTCGACCCGCCCGACCACACCCGGCTGCGCCGCTCGGTGGCCGCCGCGTTCACCGCCAGGGGCGTGGAGCGGATCCGCGACAAGGCGCGCGCGATGCTGGACGAGCTGGTGGACGAGCTGCTCCAGGACGGGCCGCCCGCCGACCTCACCAGTGCGGTACTCAGCCCCTTCCCCATCGCGGTGATCTGCGAGCTGATGGGCGTGCCGGCCGCCGACCGGCACAGCATGCACACATGGACCCAGCTCATCCTGTCCTCCGCGCACGGCAAGGAGCTCAGTGAGAGGGCCAAGCGCGAGATGAGCGCCTACTTCCGCGATCTCATCGCCCTGCGCGAGAACAGCGCGGGCGAGGACGTGGCCTCGCTGCTCGGCGCCGCCGCGGGCCGTCAGGAGGTCGCCCTGGAGGAGGCCGTCGGCCTCGCGGTCCTGCTCCAGATCGGCGGCGAGGCGGTCACCAACAACAGCGGGCAGATGTTCTACCTGCTGCTGACCCGTCCCGAACTGGCCGCGCGGCTGCGCTCCGACCCGGGGATCAGACCGAAGGCCATCGACGAGCTGCTGCGGTACATCCCGCACCGCAACGCCGTCGGGCTGTCCAGGATCGCCCTGGAGGACGTGGAGATCCACGGCGTCCGCGTCCGGGCCGGGGACGCGGTCTACGTCTCCTACCTGGCCGCCAACCGCGACCCGGAGGTCTTCCGCGACCCGGAGACCATCGACGTCTCCCGCAGCCCCAATCCCCATGTGGCGTTCGGCTGCGGCCCGCACTACTGCCCCGGCGGCATGCTGGCGAGGCTGGAGTCGGGACTGCTGGTGGACGCCCTGCTGGACCGGGTGCCGGGTCTCAGGCTGGCCGTGGCGCCGGCCCAGGTGCCCTTCCGGAAGGGCGCGTTGATCCGCGGGCCCGCGGCCCTGCCGGTGACGTGGTGAGCCGGCGATGACCACGACGGAGGGGCTGGCGGTACCGGAAGGGCCCGCGGCACGGGGAGCCACGGCGGCCCAGGAGGCGGCGCCGACCGAAGGGCTGCTGGTGCCGCCGGGCCACGGCCGGGTCGTCGAGACACCGGCCCAGCGGGTGACGTTCAAGGTCACCGGCACGCACTCACGCATGGCCTCCACCTTCGAGGTGGAGGTGCCGCCGGGGTTCGACGTCGGCGCCCATGTGCACACGCGCAGCGAGGAGTTGTTCTACGTCCTCGAGGGCGAACTGGACGTGCTCGCCTTCGAGCCGCGCATCCGCACCCCCGACAACTGGCGGCGCTGGGAGTCGAGTTCGGGCAACCGGGTGGTCCGGGCGACTCCGGGCACGGTCATCGTCGTACCGCCCGGCTGTCCCCACGCGTTCGCCAATCCGACGGACACGCCGGCGAGGATGTTCTTCCAGGCGTCCCCGCCGCCGGACCACGAACGCTACTTCGAGGAGCTGCTGGAGATCCTGGGCAACGGCGGACCGCCGGACCGCGAGGCGATCGAGCGACTCCGGCGGCGCTACGACATCGAGCAGCTCACACCGCTGCGGCACGGATGACCGCGGACGACCGCCCATGACCGCAGAGGGGCGCGGGGTCGTGCCGGCACCCGCGCCCCTCGTCGTCACCGGATCGGCATCCGGACGCCGGAGCGCTACCTGATCGGCATCCCGGCGAGGGTGCGGGCGATGACCAGGCGCTGGATCTCGCTCGTGCCCTCGAAGATGGTGTAGATCGCGCTGTCGCGGTGCATCCGCTCCACCGGGTACTCGCGGGTGTAGCCGTTGCCGCCCAGGATCTGGATGGCCTGCGCGGTCACCTTCTTCGCCGTCTCACTGGCGAACAGCTTGGACATGGAGCCCTCGGCCGCCGTGAACGGCTTGCCGTTGACCGCCATCCAGGACGCCCGCCAGACCAGCAGCCGCGCGGCGTCGATCTGCGTCCGCATGTCCGCGAGCTGGAAGGCCACGCCCTGGTTGTCGATGATGGGCCGGCCGAACTGCTCGCGGGTCTTCGCGTAGTCGAGGGCGACCTCGTACGCGGCCCGGGCGGTGCCGACCGCCATCGCGCCCACGGCGGGCCGCGAGGCCTCGAACGTGGCCATGGCCGCGTTCTTCACCCGCTCGCCTCCCGCCTTGGCCCGCTCCCGGGCCCGGGCGAGCCGCTCGTCCAGCTTCTCCTTGCCGCCGAGCAGGCAGGAGCCGGGGACCCGGACGTTGTCGAGGACGACCTCGGCGGTGTGCGAGGCGCGGATGCCGTGCTTCTTGAACTTCTGGCCCTGGGCGAGCCCCGGCGTGCCGGCCGGGACGATGAAGGACGCGTGGCCCTTGGAGCCCAGCTCGGGGTCGACGACGGCGACGACGACGTGGACGTTGGCGATGCCGCCGTTGGTCGCCCAGGTCTTCGTGCCGTTGAGCACCCACTCGTCCTTGGCCTCGTCGTAGACCGCGCGCGTGCGCATGGAGGCGACGTCGGAGCCGGCGTCCGGCTCGGAGGAGCAGAAGGCGGCGACCTTCACGTCGTTCTGGTCGCCGTACATCTGCGGGATCCAGGTGCCGATCTGTTCCTCGGTTCCGTTGGCGAGAACGCCCACGGCGGCCAGACCGGTGCCCACAATGGAGAGGGCGATGCCCGCGTCGCCCCAGAACAGCTCCTCCATGGCCATCGGGATGCCGAGGCCGGTGGGGTCGAAGTACTGCTGCGCGTAGAAGTCGAGGGAGTAGATGCCGACCTTCGCGGCCTCCTGGATGACCGGCCAGGGAGTCTCCTCACGCTCGTCCCATTCGGCGGCCGCGGGGCGGATGACGTCGGCCGCGAAGCCGTGCAGCCACTCCCGGACCTCCTTCTGTTCGTCGTTGAGCTCCATGGTGAACTCGGCCATGTCCCCTCCAGCGGCGGTACGTGCGGTCTTACCAGTGATGTTACTAGCGGTAACGCGAGTGTGTTACCGACCAGTAGGAAAAGTCAACTCCTGATGACGCCTCGGCATCCCGTTCGATGTCGCGGGCGCGGACAGTGTTAGTTTGCGCAGGCGTCACCGAATCAGCACGGGTGGGGAGACCACATGGACACCACGCAGCGGACCGATCAGCAGCGGTCCGCCGACCGCCGACGGCGCGAGCTGCTCGAGGCCGCCGACCGGGTGGTGCTGCGCGACGGCCCGCAGGCGTCGATGAACGCCATCGCCGCGGAAGCCGGCATCACGAAGCCGATCCTGTACCGCCACTTCGGCGACAAGGGCGGCCTCTACGCGGCTCTGGCCAAGCGGCACACGGACGCGCTGCTGGACTCGCTGCGCGCCGCGCTGGACGCGCCCGCCGAGCGGCGCGAGCGGGTGGAGGCCACCCTTGACACCTATCTCGCGGCGATCGAGGCCCGGCCCCAGGTGTACCGGTTCCTCATGCACCCGGCGGAGGGCAGCACCGGCGGCGACCAGGGGTTCGACGTCGGCAAGCACAGCGCTCCGCTGCTTCGCCGGATGGGCGAGGAGCTGGCTCAGGTCATCGAGGACCGGCTGGACCTCGGGCCGGGCAGTCAGCAGCTCGCCCGGGTCTGGGGACACGGGATCGTCGGGATGATGCACGCGGCCGGCGACTGGTGGCTGGGCGAGCGGCCGTGCTCCCGGGCCGAGTTGGTCCGCTCGCTGGCCGACCTGCTGTGGGGCCGGCTCGCGGCGGCCGGGGACCGGGTCGGCGGCCCGGGCTTCTGACGGCAGGGCCCGGGGTCTTCCGTTCGGATCAGGCCGGACGAGGGAGCGGGGTCTGCTGTGGGGGCACCGCCCACGCCTTTCGGGCAGCGGGGGGCGGCCGCGAGGGCGGCCCGGACGCCCGGCGCCGCGGGGATCGCGCGCATACGCAGCGGCCCCGCAGGCGGAGAAGGGCGGCATGGCGGAGCCATGGCGACCGACGACAACGCGGCGAGGGACGGTGCCAGACCCCGCGAGCCCGGCATCATCCGAACGAGAGGCCCTGGGCTCCGGTGCGGTCCCCCGCCCGGTGCCAGGCGGCCCGGTCGATCCGCCGCCGCAGCCGCCGGCCGCGCAGACCCGTCAGGCGGTCGGCGTACACCGTGCCCGTCAGGTGGTCGCACTCGTGCTGGAGGCACCTGGCGAAGAACCCCGTGCCGTGCGCGGTGACCGGTTCCCCGGCCGCCGTGAAGCCCTCGACCACCGCGTGGTCGTACCGTTCCGTCCCCGCCTCCAGGCCCGGCAGGGACAGACAGCCCTCCGGGCCCCGGATCACCACGCCGTCCGTCTCCACCAGGCGCGGGTTGACCACATGGCCGAGGTGACGGACGTCCTCGTCGTCGGGACAGTCATAGACGAATACCCGCAAAGGCACCCCGATCTGGTTCGCGGCCAGGCCCACCCCCTGGGCCGCGTACATGGTCGCGAACAAGTCCTCCACGAGTGCGGCGAGTTCGGGGCCAAAATCGGTGACGTCCGCGCAGGGCTCGTGCAGAACGGGGTCCCCGAGCAGGGAAAGGGGCCGGACGCGCCCGTGGGCGCCCGGGATCGGACGGTGTCGCATGGCGGCAAGGGTACGGTTCGTTCGGCCCATGCCCGCCGCGAGGCGTGGGCCGCGATTCGGGTGTGCGAATGGATCTCGATAGGCTGAGGTCCACACCACGCTGCCGGATGGCCCCAGGCGCGGCGCGTACGCAAGGAGGATCGAGAACTGATGGCAGGCAACTCGGACCCGCTCTCGCCGCGGGCCAAGCTGGCCGTGACCGCGGGCAAGGCGGTCGCCGCGGCATCGCGTGCCGCGGGACGCGGCAGCGGGTCGGTGATCGGTGGCCGGGTCGCGCTGAAACTCGACCCCGACCTCCTCGGACGGCTCGCCCAGAACCTGGACGTCATCCTGGTGTCCGCCACCAACGGCAAGACCACGACCACCCGGCTGATCGCCGAGGCGCTGCGCGCCGCCGGTCCGGTGGTGTCGAACGCGCTCGGCGCCAACATGCCCGCCGGCATCACCTCGGCGCTGGCCGGCGGTTCGGACGCGAAGTTCGGTGTCATCGAGGTCGACGAGAAGTACCTGGCCGGGGTGGCCCGGGACACCGGCCCGAAGTGCATCGCCCTGCTGAACCTCTCCCGGGACCAGCTGGACCGCGCCGCCGAGACCCGGATGCTCGCCGAGAACTGGCGCGAGGGCCTGGCCGGCTCCAAGGCCGTCATCGTCGCCAACTGCGACGACCCGCTGGTGGTGTGGGCCGCGTCCTCCTCCCCCAACGTGATCTGGGTCGCGGCCGGCCAGATGTGGAAGGACGACGCCTGGTCCTGCCCGTCCTGCGGTGGCGTGATGCAGCGCCCGGGCGAGGACTGGTTCTGCGGCGAGTGCGGCTTCCGGCGGCCCACGCCGAGCTGGGCACTGTCCGGGGACCACGTACTCGACCCGCACGGCTCCGCCTGGCCGATCCACCTGCAGCTGCCGGGCCGGGCCAACAAGGCGAACGCGGCCAGCTCCGCGGCCGTCGCCGCCGTCTTCGGGGTGCCTCCGCAGGTCGCCCTGGAGCGGATGTACCAGGTGCAGGCCGTGGCCGGCCGGTACGACGTCGTCCAGTTCATGGACCGTGACCTCCGGCTGCTGCTGGCCAAGAACCCGGCCGGCTGGCTGGAGACGTTCTCCCTGATCGACCCGCCGCCCACCCCGGTGATCCTGTCCGTGAACGCGCGCGGAGCCGACGGCACCGACACCTCCTGGCTGTGGGACGTCGACTACACGCGGCTGACCGGCCACCCGATCTTCGTGGTCGGCGACCGCAAGCTGGACCTCGCCGTCCGCCTCGAAGTCGCGAACCAGCAGTTCCAGGTGTGCGACAACCTCGACCAGGCCGTCCAGGCGGCCCCGCCGGGACGCATCGAGGTCATCGCGAACTACACCGCGTTCCAGGACCTGCGCCGCCGCGTCGGCAACTGATCTTCGAAGGGCGATCACCTCATGAGCGACAACCAACTGCGGCTGGTGTGGATCTATCCCGACCTGCTGAGCACCTACGGCGACCAGGGCAACGCGCTCGTCGTGGAGCGCCGGGCGCGGCAGCGCGGCCTGGACGTGGCCCGGCTGGACGTGCGCAGCGACCAGCCGATCCCGACGTCCGGTGACATCTACCTGATCGGCGGCGGCGAGGACCGGCCGCAGCGGCTCGCGGCCGAGCGGCTGCGGCGCGACGGCCATCTGCGCCGGGCCGTGGAGAACGGCGCGATCGTGTTCTCGGTCTGCGCCGGCTACCAGATCCTCGGCCACGAGTTCATCAACGACCTCGGCCAGCGGGAGCCGGGCCTCGGCCTGCTCGACGTCACGTCGGTGCGCGGCGAGGGCGAGCGGTGCGTCGGTGACGTCCTCGCGGACATCGACCCGCAGCTCGGCCTGCCCCCGCTGACGGGCTTCGAGAACCACCAGGGCGTCACCCACCTCGGCGCCAGCGCCCGCCCCTTCGCCCGCACCCGGATCGGCAAGGGCAACGGCACCGGGGACGGCACCGAGGGCGCGTACAACGGGACCGTCTTCGGCACGTACATGCACGGCCCGGTCCTCGCCCGCAACCCGCAGATCGCCGACCTGCTGCTCAAGCTGGCGCTCGACGTCAACGCGCTGCCGCCGGTCGACGACCGCTGGTACGAGGCGCTGCGCAACGAGCGCATCGCGGCCGCGCAGCAGCCCGCGTAAGGCTCGCGTCAGGGGCCTCTCAGCGCTTTCCGGCAGGCTCGTGACGGGCCCGCCTGACGGCTCGTCCGCTCACATGTGCGGGCGCGTCCAGCAGGCGGACGCCCGCTACGGAGCCACCCCCTCACGCCGGTAGGGTGGCCGGGAATCCGCCGGACGACGTGGTCCGGTTTCCCGGCCCACGTTGAGAAGGTATTTCGGGCTATGCGCATTGGTGTCCTCACGTCCGGCGGCGACTGCCCCGGCCTGAACGCCGTCATCCGGTCCGTCGTGCACCGTGCCGTGGCCGACCACGGTGACGAGGTCATCGGTTTCCGGGACGGCTGGAAGGGCCTCCTGGAATGCGACTACATGAAGCTCGACCTCGATGCCGTGGGCGGCATCCTGGCGCGCGGCGGCACCATCCTCGGCTCCTCCAGGGTCCGCCCCGAGCATCTGCGCGACGGTGTCGAGCGGGCCCGGGGCCATGTCGCGGAACTCGGCCTGGACGCCATCATCCCGATCGGCGGCGAGGGCACGCTGAAGGCGGCCCGGCTGCTGTCGGACAACGGGCTGCCCATCGTGGGCGTGCCGAAGACCATCGACAACGACATCGCCGTCACGGACGTCACCTTCGGCTTCGACACGGCGGTCGGGGTCGCCACCGAGGCGCTGGACCGGCTGAAGACCACCGCCGAGTCCCACCAGCGGGTGCTGATCGTGGAGGTCATGGGCCGCCACACCGGCTGGATCGCGCTGCACTCGGGCATGGCGGCCGGCGCCCACGCCATCGTCGTCCCGGAACGGCCCTTCGACATCGACGAGCTGACGCGGAAGGTGGGCGCGCGGTTCGAGGCGGGCAAGCGGTTCGCCATCGTGGTCGCCGCGGAGGGGGCCAAGCCGCGGCCCGGCGCCATGGACTTCGACGAGGGCGGCAAGGACATCTACGGCCACGAGCGCTTCGCGGGCATCGCGCGGCAGCTCTCGATCGAGCTGGAGCACCGGCTCGGCAAGGAGGCACGGCCGGTCATCCTCGGGCACGTGCAGCGGGGCGGCACGCCGACGGCGTACGACCGGGTGCTGGCCACGCGCTTCGGATGGCACGCGGTGGAGGCCGTGCACCGGGGCGAGTTCGGGCGGATGACCGCGCTGCGCGGCACCGACATCGTGATGGTGTCGCTGGCGCAGGCCGTGGAGACCCTGAAGACGGTGCCCGCGGAGCGGTACGACGAGGCGGAGTGCGTCCTGTAGTCCGCCCCACGACCACCCGCCCCCGGTCACGGCGCTGACCGGGGGCGGTTCTACTCTTGTGGGCGGACAGACGCGTACAACCCCCACGAATCAGGAGCCGGCGGATGGATCACAGCGGCCACGGCATGACGATGGACCTGCCGCCGTTCACGCTGGGGCGGGGGCTGCACTGGTCGGCCGACCCTTTCTTCCTCGTCGCCTGTCTGGCCGGGCTGGCCCTGTACGGATGGGGTGTCGTGCGGCTGCGGCGGCGCGGGGACTCCTGGCCGGCCGCCCGGACCGTGTCGTACGTCGCCGGTGTCCTCACCATCGCCCTGATGATGTGCACCAGGCTGAACGACTACGGCATGGTCATGTTCAGCGTGCACATGGTGCAGCACATGGTGATCAGCATGCTGTCGCCGATCCTGGTCCTGCTCGGTGCCCCGGTGACCCTGGCGCTGCGCGCGCTGCCGCCCGCCGGCCGGGGCCGCACGGGCCCGCGCGAGCTCCTGCTGGCGCTGCTGCACAGCCGCTACATGCGGGTGATCACGCACCCGGTGTTCACCATCCCGCTGTTCATCGCGAGCCTGTACGCCCTGTACTTCACCCCGCTGTTCGACTTCCTCATGGGCTCCAGGACCGGGCACGCCGCGATGATGGTGCACTTCCTCGCCGTGGGCGTCGTGTTCTTCTGGCCGATCATCGGCGTGGACCCCGGGCCGCACCGGCCGGGCTACCTGATCCGGATGCTGGAGCTGTTCGCGGGCATGCCGTTCCACGCCTTCTTCGGCATCGCGCTGATGATGGGGTCCACGCCGATGGTGGCGACGTTCCGGAACCCGCCCGCCTCGCTCGGCATCGACGCGCTCTCCGACCAGAACGCGGCCGGCGGCATCGCCTGGGCGTTCAGCGAGATCCCGTCCGTGCTGGTGCTGATCGCGCTGCTGTTCCAGTGGTACGGCTCCGAGCAGCGGCAGGCCAGGCGCACGGACCGGGCCGCGGACCGGGACGGCGACAAGGAGCTGGCGGCGTACAACGCCTATCTGGCCTCCCTCAACGCGCGCGAGGGCTGAGTACGCGGTATGCCTTCCGGGCGGAAACCGGGGCACCATGGTGGTGGACGGACCATGAGGAGGGTGTCGCGATGCCCGGTTCCACGAACGGTTCCACCAAGGCGATGGGGGCGATGACCGTCGGCGGGCTCGTCGTCGTGACGGCCTACACCGTCGCGCTCGGCAGCAACGGCTGGCTGTGGTTCGGCTGGGTGGTCCTCGGGCTGCTGACACTCGCGATGGTCGCCACCCAGTCGTAGACCCGGTCGCGGGCACGGCTGATTACAGTGCCCGCATGAACAGCAGGGCCACGTCGTTCGACGACCTCGACCGGAAGATCATCACCGCGCTGATGGCGAACGCCAGGACCAGCTTCGCCGAGATCGGCGCGGCGATCGGGCTGTCGTCCACGGCGGTCAAGCGGCGCGTGGACCGGCTGCGGGAGACCGGGGTGATCACCGGGTTCACGGCGACCGTGCGGCCCTTCGCGCTGGGCTGGCGCACGGAGGCGTACGTCGAGGTGTACTGCGAGGGCGCGGCCCCGCCGCGGCGCCTGGCGGAGGTCGTCCGCAACCATCCGGAGATCGCGGCGGCCATGACGGTGACCGGCGGGGCGGACGCGTTGCTGCACGTACGGGCGCGGGACGTGGAGCACTTCGAGGAGGTGCTGGAGCGGATCCGCGCCGAGCCCTTCATCCGGAAGACGATCAGCGTGATGGTGCTCTCGCATCTCCTCCCCGAGAGCCCGGAAGCGGGCGCGACCCAGGCGGCGCCCGAATGAGTGCGCGGCAAACCCCTTTTCACGCAGCGATGATGCGTTTGCGCCGACGTGAACGCAGCGATGCTGCACATACGCGCAGCCCTTGTTTCTTGTCGTCCGCCCCCGCCGCTTTCTACCGTGGTGTCATCCTTCAGTGACACACAGGAAAGCGGAGGGAACCCTCTGTGCCCGAAAGCCGTGTGCCGCGCCATCGGCGCTTCCTCGTCTGCGAACCCAGACACTTCGCCGTGCAGTACGCGATCAATCCGTGGATGCATCCCGACAAGCCGGTCGACGTGGACCTGGCCCGGGAGCAGTGGCAGACCCTGATCGGCGCCTACCGCACCCACGGCCACACCGTGGACGCGGTCGATCCGGTCCCGGGCCTGCCCGACATGGTCTTCTCCGCCAACGCCGCGTTCGTGGTCGGCGGCCGGGTCTTCGGGTCCCTGTTCCACGCGTCGGAGCGGCGTCCCGAGTCCGTCCACTACGACACCTGGTTCAAGGCGGCCGGGTTCGACGTCCACCGCCCCGAGTCGGTCACCGAGGGTGAGGGCGATCTGGTGTGGACGGGCCGGTACGTGCTGGCCGGCACCGGCTTCCGCACCACCCGCGAGGCCCACCGCGAGGCCCAGGAGTTCCTCGGCCACCCGGTGATCGGCCTGACGCTGGTGGATCCGTACTTCTACCACCTGGACACGGCGCTGTTCGTCCTGGACGACGACAACATCGTCTACTACCCGGAGGCGTTCTCCCCGGGCAGCAGGGAGGTGCTGCGGCGCCTGTACCCGGACGCCGTGCTCGCCACCCGCGACGACGCGATGGCGTTCGGCCTGAACTCCGTGTCCGACGGCCGGCACGTCTTCATCGCCCCGAAGGCCGAGGCGCTGGCCGAGCGCCTGGCCGACCACGGCTACGTCCCCGTCCCCGTCGACCTGTCGGAGTTCCACAAGGCCGGCGGTGGCATCAAGTGCTGCACCCAGGAGATCCGCTGATGACCGCACCCGCGCGCACCCGTACGTCCGAGGACCTGATCCGGGCGGAGGAGCCGGTCCTCGCGCACAACTACCACCCGCTGCCCGTGGTCGTCGCCCGGGCGGAGGGCACCTGGGTGGAGGATGTCGAGGGCCGCCGCTACCTCGACATGCTGGCCGGCTACTCGGCCCTCAACTTCGGCCACCGGCACCCGGAGCTGATCGAGGCCGCGCACCGACAGCTCGACCTGCTGACCCTGACCTCCCGCGCCTTCCACAACGACCGGCTGGCCGAGTTCGCGGAGCGGCTCGCCGCGCTGACCGGGCTCGACATGGTGCTGCCCATGAACACGGGCGCCGAGGCGGTGGAGAGCGGCGTCAAGGTGGCCCGCAAGTGGGCGTACGACGTGAAGGGCGTCCCCGCCGACCGGGCGACGATCGTGGTGGCCGCGGAGAACTTCCACGGCCGTACGACGACGATCGTCAGCTTCTCCACGGACGAGTCGGCCCGGGCCGGCTTCGGCCCCTTCACGCCCGGCTTCAAGATCGTGCCGTACAACGACCTGGCCGCGCTGGAGGCGGCGGTCGACGAGACGACGGCCGCGGTGCTGATCGAGCCGATCCAGGGCGAGGCCGGGGTCGTCATCCCGGACGAGGGCTATCTGACCGGTGTCCGTGAGCTGACCCGCCGCAAGGGCTGCCTGTTCATCGCGGACGAGATCCAGTCGGGTCTCGGCCGCACCGGCCGCACCCTCGCCGTCGAGCACGAGGACGTCGTCCCGGACGTGCTGCTGCTGGGCAAGGCGCTGGGCGGCGGCATCGTGCCGGTGTCGGCGGTGGTGGCGCGGCGCGAGGTGCTGGGCGTGCTGCACCCGGGTGAGCACGGCTCCACGTTCGGCGGCAATCCGCTGGCCGCGGCGGTCGGCACGGCGGTCCTCGGGCTGCTGGAGACGGGCGAGTACCAGCGCCGGGCCGCCGAGCTGGGCCTGGTCCTGCGCGGTGGCCTGACCGCGCTGGTCGGCAGGGGCGTGACCGGGTTCCGGGCGCGCGGGCTGTGGGCGGGCGTCGACGTCGACCCGGTGATCGGCACCGGCCGTGAGATCAGCGAGCGGCTCATGCGGGAGGGCGTCCTGGTCAAGGACACCCATGGCTCCACGATCCGGCTGGCGCCCCCGCTGACCATCACGGCCGAGGAGCTGCGCTCGGCGCTGGGCTCCCTGGAGAAGGTGCTGGGCTGAGGGAAGCGGGGGGCCGGACCGGTGCCGGCCCCCCGTCTCGTGTCAGCTCCCGCCGAGGAGCTGCTTCATCTCCTGGATCTCGGCGTTCTGCGCCCGCACGATGTCACCGGCCATGGTCCTGGCGGGACCGTAGGCGCCCTTGGCCTTCTCGGTGCCGGCCATCTCGACGGCGCCCCGGTGGTGCTCGACCATCAGGGACAGGAACTTCCTGTCGAAGTCCGCGCCGGAGGCCTTCTTCAGAGCCGCCATGTCGCCGTCGCTCATCATCCCGGTCATCCCGGTCATCCCGGCGTGTCCCGAGTGGTCCATGCCGGCCATGGGCACCTGCTCGCCCCAGGCGGTGAGCCAGCCGGTCATGGTGCGGATCTCCGGGTCCTGTGCCTTCTCGATCCGGGCGGCGAGGTCCTTCACCCGGGCCGAGGAGGCCCGGCCGTCGGCGAGCTTCGCCATCTCCAGGGCCTGCTGGTGGTGCGGGATCATGCCCTGGGCGAAGGAGACGTCCTGGGCGTTGCGGGGGCCGGCGGTGGCTGTGGCGGACGCGGCGGTCGACGCCGGGCCGCCGTGTCCCGCGTGGGCCGCGCCGTCGTCGCTGCCGCCGCAGGCGGCGAGGGCCAGCGAGGCGGTCGCGGTGACCGCGAGGAGGGCGGCGCGGCGCGTCAGGGTACGAGTGGTCATGCTGGGAACTCCTGCTGTGGGAAAGGTGTTTTCGGGCACGCGTGGGTGGACGGCCGCCGTCGGAGCGGTCGTCGGTGCCTCTAGATCCGCAGGAGTTGCAGTTCGGCCAGGGTGGGCGGGGCGCGGGCGCCGTCCGGCGCGGCGACGGCGCGGGAGCGGCACGCGTCGGCCGGCGCCGGGGCGGTCACCGGGCCGGGGACCAGAACAGGTGACCGGGGGCCGTCCTTGACGGCGTCGGACGCGCAGGACGGGTCGGCGTGGTGCAGGTGGCCGCCACCGCAATGGCCGTCCGGACAGGCGTCCTGGGCCATGACGGCGACCGTCCGGTGCTCGGCATGGGCCCGTGCCGGGTGCCCGGTGCCGCCGCCGGGCGCCAGGGCGTGCATGCCCAGCAGGCCGGCGAGCACCGCCAGCACGAGCAGCGCGCGACGGGGCCGTCGAGGCGGTCGCTGGGCGCGCTGCTGGTTGCTGGGCATCGCGGACATCGTACGGGGGCGGGCGGCGCGAGCGGCGACGGGACTCGCGCGACGGCCGCGGCGGCGGCCGGGGTGAGGGCGCCGCTACGGGCGCGTTGAGGCGTAGTCGGCCCCGTCCACCCGGGGGTACCACAGCGGGTCGGCCCAGGTGCCGGCGGACGGAACGAGGGCGTGGGCGGCCTCCCGGCCGGCGTGCCGGGGCGGGTTCCGGTGGATCACGGTGAATCGCCGGGTCGCCTCGAAGGCGGCGGAGCCGACACTGACGTCCCAGTGACCGCGTTGCCAGGTGAGGGACACCGGGGACAGGGGCGGCACGTCGAAGCGCCAGAACGCTCTCGCCGGCGCGGACAGGGCGTGCACGAGCGCGGCCCGGACGACCGCCGGTTCGGTGACGGCCAGCATGTGGCCCGGCTCGTCGGCGACGGCGCCGAGCCAGTTCGCGGTACGCCGGCAGAACCGGCGTACCGACTCACCCCCGTGCGGTGCGGCGTCCGGGTCCGTAAGCCAGGCGGTGATGGCGTGGGGGTCCGCCGCGGCGACCTCGTCGACCGTGCGGCCGCGCCATGTGCCGAGGTCGAGGTCGCGCAGCGCGGGCTCGCTCGCCGCCGCCAGACCCAGTGCCTCGGCGGTCCGCCGGCAGCGCAGGGACGGTGCGCGCACGGCCCGGGTGTGGGGCGGGAGGTCCGCTCGGGCGGCGCGCGCCTCACCCAGTTCGCGTTCGGTCGGTGGAGCGTCACCGAAACGGGTGCCGGGGGTGGGTTCCCCCCCGCTCGTGCTCAGGAACGTGAGGCGGATCGTCATGCGACTGACCTCCTTGGTGCACCGGCACGGCTCTCGGTCGAGAAGTCCGTGCGCGGGTCATCTGATCAGTTGGGCCGGTGTGGTGGCGGCGTGCAGGGCGTGCTCCAGCGGTCCGCGCCGGAAGGCGCGGGTCCAGGCGAGGGCCGACAGCATGGCCACCGCGGCGAAGCCGAGCAGGACCGCCGGGGCGGCGGACTCCGCGAGGTCGTCGGTGTGCAGGGCCTTGATCGCGAGGATGTGGCCGACGTAGACGGTCAGCGGGACGGCGCCGACCGCGGTGACCGGACTGACCGCCCACCGTAGGCGCGGCGACCGGCCGGTGACGGTGAGGCAGGCGGCCAGGACGACCAGGGCGACACCGGTGTTGCCCAGGATCGACCAAGTGGTCTGGCTGTGCGGCGCGGCGACCAACAGCCACGCGGGGACGCCCGCGGTGGGGTCGTCGCCCACGGCGTCGGACCACCAGGCGGACCCGGCCGGGCCGCCCCCGGTGGCCGCGCTCACGGCGGCCTGCGCGCCCGGGACCAGGTGCAGGGCCAGCCAGGAACCCCCGTAGCCGGCCACGCCCAGCAGGGTGCCGGACAGGGCCAGCCGGTTCCGTGCGCCGGGCCGGTCGAGGTCGAGCCTGGCCACCGCCATACCGGCGACGATGAACGGCAGCCAGGTCGGTACGGGGTAGGCGCCGGTGACGAGCAGACCGGCCAGCCCGTCGGTGCCGGTGACCCGGGCCAGCGGGTCGTGGGCGACGACCGTGTCGCCCCAGCTCCCGTTCTCCAGCGCGGCCCGCAGCAGATAGAGGACCTGGGGCAGCACGAGCACGGTCGCCGCCGCGACGACGGCCAGGGTGGCGGCCCGCAGCCGGTACAGCGGAAGGGCGAGGACGAACAGCAGCCCGTAGCAGGAGAGGATGACGTCGACGTCGGTGTTCAGGGCGGTCAGGGCGTACCCCAGGACGACCAGCACGGCCGAGCGGATCAGTACCCTGCCCACGGCCTGCCGCCCGGCCTGACCGGTCCGCGGCTGCGGACGGCCGGTCAACAGGACCAGCGAGAACCCGGCCAGCACGGCGAACAGGGCGGCGGAGCGGCCCCGGGCCAGCTCCATCGACCAGCCCAGCGGGCCGCCGACCGACGGCTCGGGGCCGACATGGACCGCGAACATGCCCAGGACCGCCAGACCGCGGGCCAGGTCTACGCCGGCCAGCCGCCCCGGGGACGGTGGGCCCGGTGGGCGGCGGTCTGTCCCGGCGGGTGTCACCGCGGGTGACACCCGGGCGCGCGACACGGTGGGTGACGCGGCCGACGGCACGTCCTGGCTCATGCGTACCAGGGTCGGTGGCCACCACCGGCCACGAACATCCGGCGGATGTCCGGAACCGCCCCGCCGACCGGCTGGGACTGCCCCGCCGCCCGGCTGAACCCGCCGCCGGGCGCCCACGGCGCGCCGCTCGGCGCGGTACGGATCAGACTGGAAACCGGCAGCGAGTGGAGCACACGTGATCCGGGTACTGGTGGTCGACGACGAGGCCCTCATCCGTACGGGCTTCCAGCACATCCTCGACGCGGCGGACGACATCGAGGTCGTGGCGGCGGTGCCCGGCGGACAGGCGCTCAGCGCCGTGCGGGTGACGGAGCCGGACGTCGTGCTGCTGGACATCCGCATGCCGGACGTGGACGGGCTGACGGTCCTGGCGGAGGTCCGCCGGCTGCCGCATCCCCCGGTCGTGGCCATGCTCACCACGTTCGACATGGACGAGTACGTGGAGACGGCTCTGCGCTCGGGGGCGGCGGGCTTCCTGCTCAAGGACACCGACCCCGAGGAACTGCCCTTCCTGGTGCGGGCCCTGGCCGACGGCGGCACCGTCCTGTCGTCCAAGGTGACCCGGACCGTCGTGGACGGCTTCCTGGGCGCCGGTTCCCAGGAGGCCGCCGCCCGCACCATCGAACGGCTGACCGACCGTGAGCGCCATGTGCTGCTCCTCGTCGCGGAGGGACTGTCCAACGGCGACATCGCCACCCGGATGCACCTGAGCACCGGGACGGTCAAGGACCACGTGAGCGCCATCCTGACCAAGCTGGAGGTGGGCGGCCGTGTCCAGGCCGCCCTGCTCGCCCAACGGGCCGGGCTCCTCAAGAAGGGGGACGGATGACACCCCGCCGACCGCCCGCGCCGCTGCTGGACGCCGCCGTCGTCGTCTGCTCGCTGTTCGACGTCTGGGTGCACTTCGACAGCGACGAACCGATGCGCATGACCTTCGCCCTGGTCGCCGCCTTCGCGCTGCTGATGCGCCGGCGTCTGCCGCTGCTCACGTTCCTGCTCACCCTGCCCTCCGTCCTGCTCTCCGACGCCGTCTTCGCCGCGCTGGCCGCGCTGTACACCCTCGCCTCGCTCACCCGCCGCCGCGTCATGCTGGTCCTGTGCGCCCTGGCGTTCACGTTCAGCGACGTCACCCGATGGCCGTCGCCCGCGATAGACCTGCTGGGCACCTCGACCCTGATCACCCTGACCTACACCGCGGCGATGGCCGCCGCTCCCGTGTTCCTCGGCCAGCTCGTCCAGACCCGGCGCGATCTGTCGCTGCGGCTCACCGAGATCTCCGAGGCGCGCGACCACGAACAGCTGCTGACCGCCCAAGCCGCGCTCTCCAAGGAACGCGCGCAGCTCGCCCGCGAGATGCACGACGTCGTCTCCCACCAGGTGAGCCTGATCGCGGTACGGTCGGGCGCGCTGCAGGTGGGCAGTCGGGACCCGGAGGCAAAGGAGGCGGCGGCCACGATCCGGCGGCTGAGCGTCCAGACCCTGGACGAGCTGCGGCACATGGTCAACGTTCTGCGGGCCTCCGGCGGGCGCCCGACCGAGCTGACCCCGCAGCCGTCCCTGGCCGACCTCCAGCAGCTCGTCGCGGGCAGCGGCATCGAGACGAAGCTGCGCATGGATCTGCCGGAGGATCTGCCGCCGACCGTGCAGCGCGCCGTCTACCGCACCATCCAGGAGGCCCTGACCAACATCCGTAAGCACGCCCCCGGCGCCGCTGCGACCGTCTGCCTCGGGCAGCAGGACGGCACCGTGCGCGTCACGGTGACGAACTCCGCGCCGACCCGTCCCGGGCTCCCCCTGCCCAGCTCGCACTACGGCCTCGTCAGCCTGGGTCAGCGCGCCTCGCTCCTCGGCGGCACCATCACCTCCGGACCGACTACGGACGGCGGCTACGAACTGCGTCTGGAGCTGCCCGCGACGGGCGCGCCCTGAGCGCCGAGGGAGTCCAGCCAGCGCAGCAGCCGGGCGCCCTCACGGGTCATGACGTCCGGGTCACGCAGGGCGTTGGCCATGAGCGACATGCCCTGGTAGCCGGAGACGAGGGTGAGGGCGAGGTCCTGCGGGCCGGGCAGGCCCAGTTCGCGGAACTGGCCGGCGACCCAGTCCAGCAGCCGCCGCAGCACCGCCCCGGCCTCCGCGTCGAGGGTTCCGTCGGCGCGCTTGTCGAGTTCGGCGGCCAGCGTTCCGGTGGGGCAGCCGTGGCGGGCGGCGACGTCCCGCTGCCCGACCCAGGCCTCGACCAGCGCCTTCAGGCGGTCGCGCGGATCGGCCAGCCGCTCCAGCCGGCCGGTGAGTTCGTCCAGCCGCGCGGTGTGCTCGGCCAGCGCGGCCTGGACCAGCTCGTCCTTGGTCTTGAAGTAGTAGTAGACGTTGCCGACGGGTACGTCGGCCGCGCGCGCGATGTCGGCGAGGGTGGTGCGTTCGACCCCCTGCTCGTGCAGGACCCGGGCCGCCGCCGCGGTGAGCCGCTGCCGCTTCTGTGAGGCCTGTGTCCGGCGGTTCACTGAGTTGGTCACCCGACTGACTATAGACAGCCCCTGCCGACTCCGTGCTAGTTTTTAAGTCAGCTAACTAACTCACATCAGGAGGGTCATCATGATCACGGTGACGGGTGCGACCGGGAACGTCGGGCGGACGCTCGTGGAGCTGCTGGCCGCGGCGGGCGAGGAGGTCGTGGCCGTCTCCCGGCGACCGCGGCCCGCGCACCACCGGGCCGGGGTCCGGTGGGTCCGGGCGGATCCCGGGGACGCGGTGAGCATGGGGCCCGCGCTCGCGGGTGCCCGCGCCCTGTTCGTCCTGCTCGGCGGGGAACTGAACAGCCGGGGCGAAAGCCCGCACGCCCTGCTGGAAGCGGCCGGGGCCGCCGGGGTCGAGCGGATCGTCCTGGCCTCCTCACAGGTGAGCGCGACCCGCCCGCAGGCGCCCTCGCACGCGCGGCTGCGCCGGTTCGAGGCGGCGGTGCGCGCGTGGGGAGGGGAGTTCACCGTCCTGCGTCCCGGTGGCTTCGCCTCCAACGCCTTCGCCTGGGCGGACACGGTCCGCGCCGAACGCACGGTCCGCGCCCCGTTCGGTGACGTGGCGCTGCCCGTCGTGGACCCGGCGGACATCGCCGCGGTCGCCGCCGCGGTGCTGCGCGAGGACGGCCACTCGGGCCGCGTGTACGAGCTGACCGGCCCCGAGGCGATCGGTCCGCGCCGGCAGGCCGCCGTCATCTCCGAGGCCCTGGGCGAGGAGGTGAGGTTCGTGGAGCTGTCCCGCGAGGACGCCCACGCCCATCTGGCGCGGTTCATGCCGGAGCAGGTCGTCACCGGCACGCTGGACGTCCTCGGCGTCCCGCTCCCGGCCGAGCGGCGGATCAGTCCCGACGTCGCCGCGATCCTGCACCGCCCCGCGCGCCCGTTCGCGCAGTGGGTCGCGCGCAACCTCGCGGCGTTCCGGTAGCACCCGTTCGGGGCAGGCGTTCACGGTCGGCCCCGACACGGTCCGGACCGGTGCCGGACGGCCGTGCCTGCACCTACACTGACATCCCACGACAGGCCGAATGACGTGGAGGGACGCGGTGGTTGAGCCAATCCGCCAGGAGTGAGGAGCGACCCCTTGTTCTACTACCTGCTCAAGTACGTCCTCTTGGGCCCCTTGCTCAGGCTGGTCTTCCGGCCTCGAATCGAGGGGCTGGAGCATGTGCCGGCGTCGGGGCCGGCGATCGTCGCGGGTAACCATCTGTCCTTCTCGGACCACTTCCTGATGCCGGCGATCCTGAAGCGGCGCATCACCTTCCTCGCCAAGGCCGAGTACTTCACCGGGCCGGGCGTCAAGGGCCGGCTCACCGCGTTCTTCTTCCGCAGCGCGGGGCAGATCCCGGTGGACCGCTCGGGCAAGGAGGCGGGGCAGGCCGCGATCCGCGAGGGGCTCGGGGTGCTCGGCAAGGGCGAGCTGCTCGGCATCTACCCGGAGGGGACCCGGTCGCACGACGGCCGGCTGTACAAGGGCAAGGTCGGGGTCGCGGTCATGGCGCTGAGGGCCGGGGTGCCTGTCGTGCCCTGCGCGATGATCGGCACCTTCGAGGCGCAGCCGCCGGGCAAGGTCGTACCCCATATCCGCCCCGTCGTGATCCGCTTCGGCGAGCCGCTCGACTTCTCGCGCTACGCCGGCATGGAGAAGGAGAAGGCCGTCCTGCGGGCCATCACCGACGAGATCATGTACGCGATCCTCTCGCTCTCCGAGCAGGAGTACGTCGACCAGTACGCGGCCGTCGTCAAGGGGGAGCAGGCGGACGCGAAGAAGGAACGCAAGTTCCCCCGGACGCCGCTCGGCTGACCTCTGCCCTCGGCAGAACGGCTCGGACCCGGGCCTGCCCCGCGCCTAGGCTCGCCGCATGAAGAAGGCAGTGGTGATCGGGGCGAGCGGGCAGATCGGCCGGCCGGTGGTGGCGGCGCTGGCACGGGACGGCTGGGAGGTGACTGCCGCCTCGCGGGGCGGCGGCCGGGACGAGTCGTGGGACGCCGGCGTGCGGGTGGTACGACTGGACCGGTCCGACGACGGCGCGCTGGCCGCCGTGGTGGGCGGCGGTTGCGACCTCGTGGTCGACATGGTGGCGTACGACGCCTCGCACGCACGGCAGTTGACGTCCCTCGCGGACCGGATCGGCTCCGCGGTGGTCATCTCGAGTGTGTCGGTGTACGAGGACGGCGAAGGGCGGGGCTTCGACACCACCGGCGAGCCGGAAGGCTTTCCGGTGTATCCGGTACCGGTGCCCGAGTCCCAGCCGGTGGTGGCACCGGGCGCGGCGACCTACTCCACCCGCAAGGCGGCCCTGGAGCATGAACTGCGCGACGCCGAAGCGGTGTTGCCGACGACCGTGTTGCGGGCGGGCGCGGTGCACGGTCCGCACAGCCCGCTCCCCCGCGAGCTGTACTTCGTGAAGCGGAACCTGGACGGCAGGCGCCGACGGGTACTCGCGTACCGCGGGGAGAGCCGCTTCCACCCGGCGAGCGCCCGGAACATCGCCGAACTGGTGCGGCTGGCGGCGGCCCGGCCGGGGTCCCGGGTGCTCAACGCCTGTGACGGCGAGACGCCCACGGTGGCCGAGATCGGGGCGGCGATCGACGCGGTCATGGGCGTGGAGACGGAGACGACGCTGCTGGACGGCCCGCCGCCCGGCGGGACCGTGGGCGGTACCCCGTGGTCGGTCCCGCTGCCGGTGGTCTTCGACATGTCGGCCGCCGAGCGGGAGTTGGGCTACCGGCCGGTGGTGTCGTACCCGGACAGCCTGCCGGAGACGGTGGAGTGGCTGACGGGTGCGCTGCGCGACGGTGACTGGCGGGAACGCTTCCCGGTCATGGCGGGGGCGTACCCCGGTACCTTCGACTACGCGGCCGAGGACGCCTGGCCGGCGGAGGCATGACGAAGGGGCGGCCGGGAAGTCCGGCCGCCCCTGTTGTCCGAACCGCTGCCGGTTAGGGCTTGGGCGTCGCGTGCGGCGCGCAGGTCACATCGGCGGAGTCCAGCTTGCCGGCGAGGAGATAGGCGTCGACCCGGCCGTTGATGCAGGGGTTGACCAGGCCGGTCACACCGTGGGAGCCCGCGTCCCGCTCGGTGATGAGACGCGAGCCCTTGAAGCGCTTGTGCAGTTCGACGGCGCCCTGGTAGGGGGTCGCGGCGTCATGCGTCGACTGGACGATCAGCACCTGCGGAAGGCCCCGGTGGGTGCCCACCTCGACGGGCGTGTGCTGCTTGGCCGGCCAGGTGGCGCAGGGCAGGTTCATCCAGGCGTTGGCCCAGGTCATGAACGGGTGGTCCCGGTGGAGCCGGGTGTTGTCCCGGTCCCACTTGCTCCAGCTGGTGGGCCACTTGGCGTCGGCGCACTCGACGGCGGTGTAGACCGCGTTGCTGTTCTCCGCGGCGGCGTTGCCGGCCGTGTCCGCCATGTCCGGGGCGGCGGCGTCGACGAGGGCCTGGGTGTCACCGGCGACGTACTTGCTGAACACCGAGGCGACCGGCACCCACGAGGAGTCGTAGTACGGGGCGCTCTGGAAGAAGGAGATCAGCTCGGCCGGGCCGACGACCCCGCCGAGGGGGCTCTTCTTGGCGGTGGCGCGCAGCTCGAGCCACTTGGCCTGGACGGCGGCGCGGGTGGTGCCCAGGTGGAAGGCGGCGTCGTTGGCGGCGACCCAGTCCTCCCAGTCCTTCCAGCGGCCCTCGAAGGCGACGTCCTGGTCCAGGTTGGCCTGGTACCAGATGCTCCGCTTCGACGGGTTCACCACACTGTCCACGACCATGCGGCGCAGGTGGCCCGGGAAGAGGGTGCCGTAGACGGCGCCGAGGTAGGTGCCGTAGGAGACGCCGAGGTAGTTGAGCTTGCGCTCACCGAGCGCGGCGCGGATGACGTCCAGGTCGCGTGCGGTGTTCGGCGTGGTCATGTGCGGCAGCATCGTGCCGCTGTGCTCGCCGCAGCCCTCCGCGTACTCACGGGCGAGCTTACGCTGCACGGTCTTGTCGGCCTCGGTGTCCGGCACCGGGTCGGCCTTGGGCGCCTTGACGAACTCCTGCGGGTCGACGCAGGAGATGGGCGCCGAGTGGCCGACGCCGCGCGGGTCGAAGCCCACGAAGTCGTAGGCCTTCGCCACGTTCGCCCAGACGGCGCTCTTGGTGGTGACCCGGCGCGGGAAGCGCAGGCCGGAGCCACCGGGACCGCCCGGGTTGTAGACGAGCGCGCCCTGGCGCTCCTTCTGGGTTCCCGTGTTGCCGATGCGGTCGACGGCGAGCTCGATCTGCTTGCCGTCGGGCTTGCTGTAGTCGAGCGGCACGGAGACCCAGCCGCACTGGATGGGCTTCTCCAGCCCCCAGTCGGCGGGGCAGTCCCGCCAGTCGATGCCGGCCTTGGCGGCGCGGGCGGCGGCGATCTCGGCGCCGACGGCCTCGCGGTCCCGTCCGTGGCGGCTGTCGGCGCTGGCCGCGGGCGCCGACGCCGCGCCGGCTATCAGGGTCGCCGTGACGAGCGCTCCGGCCGAACTGAGCGCCAGCAGGCGGCTCTTCGGTCTGTTGTCCCTCAAGTGGACTCCCATTGCACATCGCTGCGAGTGGTCAGACGGGGATCCTCGCGGCTGTGCGCCACCCGAGAACAGAGGAGGCAGATCTTCTTTACCAATCCGATAAACGGATCAGCGCGTCTCTTGAGCGGGACAACCAGGGTCTTTGGGGGAGCCTCGCACTGCGGAGGAGGGCGCCATGGCGGAGCCCTGGCAGCCGACGACAACGCGGCGAGGGGCGGTGCCCGGGCGCGCGAGCCCGGCATGATCCACACGAGAGACCCTAGGTGAGCAGGGCGAGCGCCTCGTCGAGCAGCCGCCGCAACGTCAGCGCGTCGGGGGCGACGGCGCCGACGAGCACCGCCGGTCCGGCGAGCGGCATCAGCGCCGCGCACTCCCCCAGCACCCGCGCCGCGG
The DNA here is from genome assembly GCF_042884245.1 of Streptomyces sp. NPDC058145. NCBI lineage: Bacteria > Bacillati > Actinomycetota > Actinomycetes > Kitasatosporales > Streptomycetaceae > Streptomyces > Streptomyces sp. NPDC058145. Next base: position 528,563 of record NZ_JBHVUH010000003.1, read on the forward strand.
GCGGCTGCTCCGCGAACTCGGGGCGCACCACGACCAGTTGGCCCACGGACCGGTGGCCGCCCAGCACGGCGGGGCCGTCCCAGCCGCCCGGTGCTCCGGGCCCGCAGCTCAGCTCCTGGTCCAGCAGGGTCCGGCCGGCGAGTCGCACGGTGAGCCGGCTGGTGAGCCGTCCGGGTTCCTCCCCGGCCCGTCCGAGCACCTGCTCATCGCGCAGCACGAGCCGTGCCCCGGTCGCGAGTTCGGCTCGGGTGGTGACGCGCAGGTCGCTGCCGCCGGTTGAGATGAGCTGTTCCGGCAGCCAGTTGAGCTCGGCGCCCTCGGCCACGTCGAGCCGGACGTCGTACCGTGCCTCGCCCTTGTGCTGTCCCGGCAGCGCGATGGTGGCGGCGGCCGAACCGACGTGCAGCCGGGCGCCCTCGGCCACCCGTGCCCGCACCCGGAAGCGGTCGCCGCCGAGCGGGCCGCTCATCGCGCCGACGACCATCACCCGCGCCTCGTCGCCGCTCGCCCGGACGCGGCGCAGCGCGAGCGGACCCTCGCCGTCCAGCACGGGCAGGGCGGTGCCGCCCCGGCCGTCGCTCCGGGCGACGATCCGCGCGTCCGCCCGGACCCCGGTCGTCGTCACGCCGTCCACGCGGCGAGCCGCCCCCGCACCCACGCGGCCACATCCGCGACTCCCGCGTCGCCTCGCAACGACTGGAAAATCACCGGGCGTTCGGCCCGCTGCGCCTTGGCGTCGGCGGCCATCCGGGCGAGGTCGGAGCCGACGTACGGCGCCAGGTCGGTCTTGTTGACGACGAGCAGGTCTGCGGTGGTGACGCCGGGTCCGCCCTTGCGCGGGATGTCGTCGCCGCCGGCCACGTCGATCACGAAGATCTGCGCGTCGACGAGTCCCCTGGAGAAGGTGGCGGTGAGGTTGTCCCCGCCGGACTCCACGAGGATCAGGTCCAGCGGCCCGACCGCGTCCTCCAGGTCCTCCACCGCCTCGAGGTTGGCGGAGATGTCGTCGCGGATCGCGGTGTGCGGGCAGGCGCCGGTCTCGACGGCCGTGATTCGCTCGGGTGGCAGTACGGCCTCCCTGAGCAGGAACTCGGCGTCCTCACGGGTGTAGATGTCGTTGGTGACGACGGCCAGGGAGAGCTCCTCGCGCAGGGTCCGGCAGAGCGCGGCGACGGTGGCGGTCTTACCGGACCCGACGGGACCGCCGAGTCCGACGCGCAGGGCGCGCCGGGCCCCGTCGGACCGGTGGGCGTCGGCGCTCACGGCGGAGGGGCCGTGGTGGGTGTGGTCGAGGTGCATGTACGGCTCCTGTCCGAGATGCCTTGACCGAGGAGCAGCGCCCCTGGCGGACGGCAGGTGTGGCGGGGGTGAGGGTTCTTCAGGACGCGAACAGCCTTACGGGCCAGGCCGCATGCCACTCGGCGCCGGCCTCCAGCAGCGGTCCCGACCCGGCCGGCAGCTCGTCGACCCCCTCGTCGGGGACTCTCCGCGCGGCCGCCACCGCCCGGTCGACGACCCGGTCCAGCTCCGGCGCGAGCCGCGCCAGCACACCGGTCGCGTCGAACGGGTCGAGGCTCAGCAGCCGCACCGTCGCCGTCGCCGGCCCGCTGACGCTCTCGTACGCCGCGCAGTACGCCGCGTCCCCGGGTTCGAGGCCGGCCGCGCGGGCGGCGAGGCCCAGCACCACCGGCTGATGCGCGCCCTTGGGGAACTCCCGTGCCAGCGCGTCGAGTTCCTCGCACGGCCAGCAGGCCCGGGCGGCCCGCAGCAACTGCCGCCCGAGTCGCCGCGCGGCCGCCCGCAGCGCGGGTGAGGGCGTACGGGCGTCCGCGGCCGCGTCCAGCTCCCGCGGCTCGACGCCGAGGACGGCGGCCGCCGCGACCGCGCCCGCGACCAGCCCGGCCGTGTGCAGCCGCCCGCGGCAGAAGCCCTCCAGGCTCGCGGCGGAGGTGATCCGGCCCGCCTTGACGGCGGCCTCCGCCCCGCCGGAGTGCGCGTGCCCTCCCGCGGGGAACCGGCCGTCGGCCAGGACGAGCAGCGCTGCCCTGGACATCAGAAGAGGAAGTAGCGCTGGGCCATGGGCAGTTCTTCGGCCGGTGTAGCCTCGACCAGCTCACCGTCGATGTGCACGGCGAAACTGTCCGGGTCGACCCGGACCCGCGGTCGCGCGTCGTTCTCCCGCATGTCGGCCTTGGTGACCGACCGCGTCGAGTCGATGGCGACGAACCGCTTGCCGGGCCCGAGCCGGTCCGGCAGCCCGTCCTCGACGGCGAGCGGTGCCACGAAGTTGAACGAGTTCCCGGCCGGCGCCCGTCCGATCGCCCCGTACATCGGCCGGGGCAGGACGGGCTGCGGGGTGGGGATGGAGGCGTTGGCGTCGCCCATCTGCGCGTACGCGATCTGGCCGCCCTTGATGACGAGGAGCGGTTTGACGCCGAAGAACGCCGGCTCCCACAGCACCAGGTCGGCGAGCTTGCCGGTCTCCACCGACCCGATCTCCCGGGCGAGCCCCTGGGCGAGCGCCGGGTTGATCGTGTACTTGGCGACATAGCGCCGTACCCGGTGGTTGTCCGCCCGATCGTCGCCGGGCAGTGCGCCGCGCCGCCGCTTCATGACATGGGCGGTCTGCCAGGTGCGCAGGACGACCTCGCCGACCCGGCCCATGGCCTGCGAGTCCGAGGAGATGATGGAGATCGCGCCCAGGTCGTGCAGGACGTCCTCGGCGCCGATGGTGGAGGGCCGGATGCGGGACTCGGCGAAGGCCAGGTCCTCCGGGACCGCCGGGTTCAGGTGGTGGCAGACCATCAGCATGTCGAGGTGTTCCTCGGCGGTGTTGACGGTGAAGGGCCGGGTCGGGTTCGTCGAACTCGGCAGCACGTGCGGCTCGGAGACGACCGTCATGATGTCCGGCGCGTGCCCGCCGCCCGCGCCCTCGGTGTGGTACGCGTGGATGCCCCGCCCGGCGATCGCGGCGAGCGTGTCGGCGACGAATCCGGCCTCGTTCAGGGTGTCGGTGTGGATGGCGACCTGGATGCCGGTCCGATCGGCCACGGTCAGCGAGGCGTCGATGACGGCCGGGGTGGAACCCCAGTCCTCGTGCAGCTTGAGCCCGAGGGCACCGCCGCGGATCTGGGAGAGCATCGCCTCGTGCGAGACCGTGTTGCCCTTGCCCAGCAGGCCGATGTTGAGCGGGTACTGCTCCATCGCCGCGAACATCCGGGCCAGGTGCCAGGGGCCGGGCGTCACGGTGGTCGCCTTCGAGCCCTCGGCGGGGCCGGTGCCGCCGCCGACCAGGGTGGTGATGCCGGCGGCGAGCGCCTCGTCGGCGATCTGCGGGCAGATGAAGTGCACATGGGCGTCGATCGCGCCGGCGGTGAGGATCCGCCCGTTGCCGGCGATGACCTCGGTCTCCGGGCCGATCACCAGGTCGGGGTGGACGCCGTTCATGGTGTCCGGGTTGCCGGCCTTGCCGATGCCGGTGATCCGGCCGTCGCGGATGCCGACGTCGGCCTTGACGATGCCCCAGTGGTCGACGACGACCACCCCGGTGATGACGGTGTCGGGGGTGCCCTCGGCGCGGGTGGCCCGGGACTGGCCCATGGACTCGCGGATGACCTTGCCACCGCCGAACACCGCCTCGTCCCCGGCGAGTCCGGGCCCGCCCGAGCGGTCCTCCTCGATCTCGATCAGCAGATCGGTGTCGGCCAGCCGGATACGGTCGCCGGTGGTGGGACCGAACAGGTCGGCGTACGCGGCGCGGGAGATCTCAGGCATGCAGGGCACCTCCGGTCGCACCGCGCAGTCCGGGCACGATCCGGGCGCCGGCCAGGGGCACGAGTTCCACCGCGACGGGGATGCCGGGCTCGAAGCGCACGGCGGTGCCGGCGGCGACGTTCAGCCGCTTGCCGTGCGCGGCGGCGCGGTCGAACTCCAGGCCGGGGTTGGCTTCGGCGAAGTGGTAGTGGGAGCCGACCTGGACCGGCCGGTCGGCGGCGTTGAGGACGGTGAGGCGGGTGACCTCGCGCCCCTCGTTGCAGACGATGGGGCCGTCCGCGAACAGGATCTCTCCGGGAATCATCGCGGGCCCCCTCAGACGATCGGCTCGTGCACGGTGACGAGCTTGGTGCCGTCCGGGAAAGTGGCCTCGACCTGGACGTCGTGGATCATCTCCGGGATGCCGTCCATGACGTCGTCCCTGGTGAGGAGCTTACGGCCGGACGACATCAGCTCGGCGACGGTACGGCCGTCCCGTGCGCCCTCGAGGATGTGCGACGTGATGAGGGCGACCGCCTCGGGGTGGTTGAGCCTCAGTCCGCGGGCCCTGCGCTTCTCGGCCACGTCGGCCGCCACATGGATCAGCAGCCGCTCTTGCTCGTGCGGGGTCAGTTGCACGTCCCACCTCACAGTCCTTGCTCCGGACCGTGCGGGGTCCGGTTGCCGCAGCCACCGCTACGGGGACAGATGTAACACACAGACAAATTGCCCCGATGGTGATCAACGCGGGCAGAAGAACCCCTGGTGGCGTGGATCGGCAGGCTAGTTCGCCGGAGTTTCAGCGACGTTAACCAGGCTTTGGTCGGGCCATGACCACTCGATGGACTCCCCCATACGCGGGCGTTGACGGGCCCTCGGCACGCATGGATCAGGAAGCGCCGGGCCCCCGGTGCTCGGCGGCGATGCCGAACCGCTGCCGCTCCCCGGCCGCGGGCGCGGGCGCGGGCTCGCGCACCTTGGACACGGAGCTGACGATCTCCTCCTCCGCCGGCTCCTCGAGGGCGTCCAGGCGCTCCAGATCGGCGGCCGAGACCAGAGCGACGAGGGGCTTGCCGTGCCGGGTCACGACGACGCGCTCACCGCCGTACACCACCCGGTTGATCAGGTCGGCGAACTCAGCCCTGGCTTGCGTCACCGGAATCTCGTAGGCCATACCCCCATCATAACGTCACGTACGTACTGTACATTTTGTACAGACGCGGGGCCGCCGGAGGTCCCGTCGCGAGGAGGGGTACGCCCATGGCTCGACCGTTCGCCCGCCACGTCCTGCCCGAGTTCACCGAGCGCACGAGCACGGGCCGGCACCGCACGCTCGATCCCTACTCGAAGCTGTTCGAGAACCGGGTCGTCTTCCTCGGCACACCTCTGGACGACACCGCGGCGACCGATGTGATCACCCAGTTCATGTACCTCGAACACGCCGCACCGGACCGGGACATCACGCTGTACCTCAACTGCCCGGGGGGCTCGTTCAGCGCCATGACGGCCGTCTACGACACGATGCGCTACGTCCGCTGCCACGTGGAGACCTACTGCCTGGGCCAGGCCGCCTCCGCCGCCGCGGCCCTGCTCGCGGCCGGCACCCCGGGCAAACGCTTCATCCTGCCGGGGGCGCGTGTGGTGCTCAAGCAGCCCGCGCTGCCCGAACCAACCCGGGGACAGCCGAGCGACCTCCTCATCCAGGCCGGGGAGCTGACCCGGACGCGGGCGCTGATGGAGGGGATGCTGGTCCGGCACACCGGGCGTACGCCGGAGCAGGTCGGCGAGGACCTGGAACGGGACCTGGTGCTGGACGCGCCGGGCGCGCTGGCGTACGGCCTGGTGGACGGCGTGGTCCCGAGCCGCAAGACCGGCCCCGGCGCCGAGCCGGCGGAGTGACCCGCCGATGCTGCCACCGGAGCTTCCGCCGCTGCCCGCGCTGACCAGGGCCGAGGGCGAGCTGATCGACCATTACCTGGAGGCGGCCGACCTGCTCGGCCGGATCAACCCGGCGCGTCCGGGAGACACCTACGGCGGGCTGCGCGCGGCGCAGGCCCTGGTGCGCAAGGCGGCCGAGCTCCGCGACGCGCTCGCCCTGATGCACCGGCGGGGCGAGACGGAGCTGCACGGGGACACGCTGGCACGGGCTCTGCGGGTGCTCGACGGTGAGCGCCGCACCGCGCGCGTCGTGCTCCCGCCCGACTGCGTGGGCTGAACCGGACACCGGTTCCCGCGCCGGATGGACCTCGTCGTCGACGATCCGTCCGGCGCGGAGTTGAAACGGCCCGAACGACGTACCCCCGGCCGGCGTATCTCCGGGCCTTTTTTCTGACTCCCCGACTTGCGCGATCGGCGGAACCGGGACGTGCGCCGAGGTACTCCGCCCCAGGTCCGGGGCTACGCAGGCAAGTTGACGGCTACTCGAACAGAGCACTGTCCACCCGAACGGGTGAGTGGTGAGTAACGCCACAAATCCCCGGTTCCGTTGGGATTTTCGGACAGCTGTGAGTGAAGATCCCTGTCTGACGACAAGCCCCCGCCACCGCGGCGGGGCGATCCGGGCGGACGCCGAGTCCTGCCGCCGCCCCGGGTGACCGGTCGACAGGAGTGGATCGGCAGGAGTGGAGGACCCAGGCAAGACGGGTCGCCGGGACGGACGTTCGTCACAGACGGACGGTCGTGCCGAGCAGCCCTTGGGGTGAAGCCGCAGCAACGCGGCCGGGCCACTTCGCCAGCCCGAATCCGACAGGTCATCCTTCACAGGCGGCTGACGAAGGGTTGCGCATGACTGCGCTGAATCGTGTCCCGTCGATGATGGCCAGGGCCGGTACGGCCTCGGCTCTTACGCTCGCCGCGGTGGGCGGCTCCATCGCCGTGCCCGGCCTGGCCGGCGAGGCCTCGGCCGCCACTCTGGCGACGAAGGCCCTGCACATCGCCGCCTCCAAGAAGGGCTCCCCTTACCAGTACGGGGCAACCGGTCCGCGCCGGTTCGACTGCTCGGGTCTGACGCTCTACTCGTTCAAGAAGGCGGGCAAGAAGCTGCCGCGTACGGCGGCCCAGCAGTACAACAAGACCCGCCATATCTCCGCCGGCCACCGCAGGGCCGGCGACCTCGTCTTCTTCCATTATGGATCCAGCGTCTACCACGTCGGCATCTACGCCGGGAAGGGCAAGATCTGGCACGCCCCGAAGACCGGGGCCGTGGTGCGGCTCGAGAAGATCTGGACCCGGAGCGTCTGGTACGGCCGGGTCAGCTGACCCCGCCCAGCCCCGGAGCGGCTCCAGCAGCGGGGCCGCTCCCCCTGACCGTCGGCGCCGTCCCGGTGCCCGCCTGAAGCACGCGGGCGGCCCCGGGGCGGCGCGGCCGTGTCCGGCTCCGTGGCGGGCCGCAGGGCCGCCGGCGTACCGGGCTCTGGTTCTCCGGCTTCCAGGGTCCTCCTCTAGGGTTCCTGCTGCCCCGCCGTCGTGAGGTGCTCCCCCTGGAGGGTCCACGGCAGTTCGATCCACACCGTCTTGCCGCCCTCGCGGGTGGGGCGGACGCGGAGTCTGCCGCCGCACTCGGCGGTGAGCCAGCGGATGATGACCATGCCGCGCCCGTTGTCCTGCTGGACGGCGGCGGGCAGTCTCTTCGGAAAGCGCGGATGACTGTCCGTGACGCCGATGCGCAGGTGTTCGTCACGGTCCAGCGCGATGTCGACCGTGAAGGTGGGTGACTGACCGAAGGTGTGCTGCACGGCGTTGGTGGCGAGTTCGGAGACGATGAGCCGCACGGTGTCGGCCATGTCGGTGTCCGACGGCAGGCCCCACTCCGCGAGGGTGCCCACCACGTAGGAACGGGCCGCGGAGACCGATGCGGGATCGCTCGGCAGAGTGACGGATGCTTCCAGGTGGTCTGCCATGGCGACGTCGTCCCTTTCCCACGGGACCGCAGTCCGACGAGGAGCGGATGGTTCGAGTACGGTCCCGGACTGGTGCTTCTTCGCCAGACTGCCATCACCGAGGCGGTCAGGGGAGCGATCCACCGAGATATGCATATATCTGTCGCCCGAAGCGGTGAACTCTGCGACGCGAGACCGTATCCGGGCGGCCTGGAAGGAGTAAGGAGTTCCCATGCAGAACGGTCCCGCGGTGCGGCGCCGCAAGCTGGGCGCCGAACTGCGCGCGCTGCGCACCGGGGCCGGGCTCACCAGTGGCGAGGCGGCCCTTCTGGTGGGCTGGCACCAGTCGAAGGTGAGCCGCATCGAGACCGGCGCCAGCGGGGTGAAGCCGGCCGACGTGCGGTTACTCCTCGACGCGTACGAGGTGCGGGACCGGCAACTGCGGGACATGCTGCTGATGTTGACGGGCTCGCAGGACGCGGGCGGCCGCAACCGCTGGTGGCACGCCTACCGGGGCGTCCTGCCGCCCACCTACCGCGACTTCATCAGTCTGGAGTCGCAGGCGAGCGGGATGCGCACCCTGGAGACCACGGTGGTTCCCGGCCTTCTGCAGACGCCCGAATACGCTCGCGCGGTGACCCGGGCGGCGGTGGAGGGAGTGGACGAGGAGCGGCTGGACACCCTGGTGGAGGTGCGACTGGCGAGGCAGGACGTGCTCCGGTCCGAGCCGCCGCTGGAGCTGACCGCGGTACTGGACGAGGCGGTGCTCCGGCGCGAGGTCGGCGGTCCCGAGGTGATGGCGCGGCAGCTGGAACGGCTGGTGGAGGCCGCGCGGCTGCCCCAAGTGCGGCTCCAGGTACTGCCGTTCGCGGCGGGGGCGCATATCGGCCTCACCGGGCCTTTCGTTATCTTCTCATTTCCGAGCACTTCTGATCTGGACGTAGTTGTTCTTGACCAGTTGACGAGTAGCCTCTACCTGGAACGGAAAGAAGACCTCATGGCCTACTCCGAGGCCTTCGACACCCTTCAGTTCCACGCCCTTTCACCCGAGGAATCGTTGGACTACATCGCCGGGATAGGTGACGGCGCGTAAGGAGGCACCATGACAGCACTGCCTCGGAACGTCCCAGCCAGTACCGATCTGCACGACGTGCGGTGGCTGCGCAGCAGCTACAGCACCGGAGCGAACAACTGCGTGGAGACGGCCCGGCCGCGCTCCGGCCCGTGGGCCGGACTGCTCGCCGTGCGCGACTCCAAGGCCCCCGCCGGACCCGCGCTGCTCTTCTCCCCCGGGAGCTGGGCGGGCTTCGTGGCCACGCTCCGGTGATCGGGTCGAACCCGACCTGACCACCGACCAGCGGACCGACCCCTACTGATCAGATCCGATCACTTTCGCCAGATGTGCGGCCGTGTCACGCCGACTCATGGTCGCGCCTCGCGAATCACACGTACAGCGCGTTCGATCTCGGCCCCGGAGAGGTCCGCGCGGGCGGTCAGCCGCAGCCGCGAGATGCCGTCGGGCACGGAAGGAGGACGGAAACAGCCCACGGCCAGGCCTGCCGTACGGCAGTCGGCCGCCCAGCGCACGGCCTGCTCCGGGGACGGAGCCCGCACGGAGACCACCGCGGCGTCCGGTCGTACCGCCTCCAGACCCGCGGCGGTCAGACGTGCGTGCAGTTCGGCGGCGACCGTGCGGGCCCGCTCCGCCCGCGACGGCTCGCGCCGCAGCAGCCGGAGCGCCGCGAGCGCGGCGCCCGCGGCCGCGGGGGCGAGACCCGTGTCGAAGATGAACGTGCGGGCCGCGTTGACCAGATGGGCGATGACCCGGGCCGGTCCGAGCACCACACCGCCCTGGCTGCCCAGCGACTTCGACAGCGTGGCGGTGACGACCACGTCGCCGGCGCCCGCGAGCCCGGCGGCGTACGGGGCGCCCCGGCCGCCGTCGCCCAGTACCCCGAGCCCGTGCGCGTCGTCCACGACCAGGCCCGCGCCGTGCTCACGGCACGCCTCGGCCAGGGCGGCCAGCGGTGCCGCGTCGCCGTCGACGGAGAACACCGTGTCGGAGACGACGATCGCCGGTCCCGGGTGCGTGCCGAGCACCTTGCCCGCGGCCTCCGGGTCGGCGTGCCCGACCACCTGGGTGGTGCCCCGGGCGAGCCGGCAGCCGTCGATGAGCGAGGCGTGGTTGCCCGCGTCGGACACGATCAGGGACCCGTGCGGGCCCAGCGCGGTGACCGCGGCCAGGTTGGCGGCGTAGCCGGAGGAGAAGACCAGGGCCGCCTCGAAGCCGCAGAAGTCCGCCAGTTCCCGCTCCAGCTCGGTGTGCAGCTCGGTGGTGCCGGTGACCAGCCGGGAACCGGTGGATCCGCCGCCCCAGGTCCGGGCGGCCCCGGCCGCCCCCTCGACGACCTCGGGATGGTGGGCGAGACCCAGGTAGTCGTTGCTCGCCAGGTCCAGCAGCGGCGAGTCGGCCGGGCGCGGGCGCAGGGTCCGGACAAGTCCGGCGCGACGGCGCGCCTCGGCCTGCTCGTCGATCCAGCCGAACGCCATGGCTCCTCCGGGGCTTTTGTAGGTAGCGGACAGACACTAGCCGTACGGCCGCCCACCCAGGGTGTGGCAATACCCACACGGTGAACCGTCTCCGTTGTGCAAACTCTCCTTGGCCCGAGGCGGTCCCGTAGGACAGGATCGTGCCTCATGGACCTGCTGAACACGCTGGTGGACAAGGGGCTTCGGCGCGAGTCGCCGACCCGCGACGAGGCTCTCGCCGTGCTCGCCACCTCCGACGACGACCTGCTCGATGTGGTGGCCGCGGCCGGCAAGGTGCGCCGGCACTGGTTCGGCCGGCGCGTGAAACTCAACTACCTGGTCAACCTCAAGTCCGGCCTGTGCCCGGAGGACTGCTCCTACTGCTCCCAGCGGCTCGGCTCCACCGCCGGCATCCTCAAGTACACCTGGCTCAAGCCCGGCGAGGCCTCCGAGGCCGCCGCCGCGGGCCTGGCGGGGGGCGCCAAGCGGGTCTGCCTGGTGGCGTCCGGGCGCGGCCCCACGGACCGGGACGTGGACCGGGTCTCCGAGACCATCCGGACCATCAAGGACCGACACGAGAACGTCGAGGTGTGCGCCTGTCTCGGCCTGCTCTCCGACGGCCAGGCCGAACGGCTGCGCGACGCCGGCGCGGACGCCTACAACCACAACCTGAACACCTCCGAGGCCACCTACGGGGACATCACCACCACCCACACGTACGCCGACCGGGTGGACACGGTGAACAAGGCGCACGCGGCCGGACTGTCCGCCTGCTCCGGGCTGATCGCCGGTATGGGTGAGAGCGACGAGGACCTGGTGGACGTCGTCTTCTCGCTGCGCGAGCTCGACCCGGACTCCGTTCCGGTGAACTTCCTGATCCCGTTCGAGGGGACCCCGCTCGCCAAGGAGTGGAACCTCACCCCGCAGCGCTGTCTGCGCATCCTCGCGATGGTCCGCTTCGTCTGCCCGGACGCCGAGGTGCGCATCGCGGGCGGCCGCGAGGTCCACCTGCGCACCATGCAGCCCCTGGCCCTGAACCTGGCCAACTCCATCTTCCTGGGCGACTACCTGACCAGCGAGGGTCAGGCGGGCAAGGCCGACCTGGAGATGATCGCGGACGCCGGGTTCGAGGTGGAGGGCGCCGAGCAGGTGACCCTGCCGGAGCACCGGGCGGCGGCCGCCGCGGGCGGCTGCGGCTCCCACGAGAGCGCCGGGTGCGGGTCGCAGGCGGAGGCGGGCTGCGGATCGCACGCCGAGGCCGGCTGCGGATCGCACGAGGGCGGCGGTGTCTGCGGTACGGCGGCCGCGCCGGAGCCCGCGGGGAACGAGGCGCGCAGCGACCTGGTCGCCGTGCGCCGCCGGGGCGCCGGAACGGATCTCGCGCCCAATGCCTGACCTGCCCGGCCTGAGCGTGCCCGAGTTGCTGGAACTGGACCGGCGGCATGTGTGGCATCCGTACGGTCCGATGCCCGGGCGTGCCGAACCGCTCGTCGTGGAGTCGGCGAGCGGGGTCCGGCTGCGCCCGGCCGACGGCTCGGGCGAGCTGGTCGACGGCATGTCCTCGTGGTGGTCGGCGATCCACGGCTACAACCACCCCGTGCTCAACGAGGCGGCCCGTGAGCAGCTGGGGCGGATGAGCCACGTCATGTTCGGCGGGCTCACGCACGAGCCCGCCGTCCGGCTGGCGAAGCTCCTTGTCGACATGTCGCCAGAGGGGCTTGAGCACGTGTTCCTCGCCGACTCCGGCTCGGTGTCGGTCGAGGTCGCGGTGAAGATGTGCCTGCAGTACTGGCGCTCGCTCGGCCGCCCGGCCAAGCAGCGGCTGCTGACCTGGCGCGGCGGCTATCACGGGGACACCTGGAACCCGATGTCGGTGTGCGACCCCGACGGCGGGATGCACGACCTGTGGACCGGTGTGCTGCCCCGTCAGGTGTTCGCGGACGCGCCGCCGGCCGAGTACGAGGAGCCGTACGCGCTGCGTCTGCGTGAGCTGATCGGGCGGCATGCCGATGAGCTGGCCGCGGTGATCGTGGAGCCGGTGGTGCAGGGCGCCGGCGGGATGCGGTTCCACTCCCCCGCGTACCTGCGGGTGCTGCGCGAGGCGTGCGACGAGCACGGCGTGCTGCTGGTGTTCGACGAGATCGCCACCGGATTCGGGCGCACCGGCGCGCTGTTCGCGGCGGACCACGCGGGCGTCACCCCGGACGTGATGTGCGTGGGCAAGGCGCTGACCGGTGGCTATCTCACCATGGCGGCCACGCTGTGCACCGCGCGGGTGGCGGACGGCATCTCGCGGGGCGAGGTGCCGGTGCTCGCCCACGGCCCGACGTTCATGGGGAACCCGCTGGCGGCGGCCGTGGCCTGTGCCTCGATCGGCCTGCTGCTCGGGCAGGACTGGCACGCGGAGGTCCGGCGGATCGAGGCGGGCCTGCGGGCGGGCCTGGCACCCGCCGCCGCGCTGCCGGGGGTGAAGGACGTCCGTGTCCTGGGCGCCATCGGCGTGGTGCAGCTCGACCACGAGATCGACATCACCGCGGCCACCCGGGCCGCCGTGCGGGAGGGCGTGTGGCTGCGCCCGTTCCGCGACCTGGTCTACACGATGCCGCCGTACGTCACCTCGGACGAGGACGTGGCGCGGATCGCGCGCGCCGTGTGCGCCGCTGCGCGGGAGGGATGAGATGCCGGTACTGGTGATCACGGGGACGGGCACGGAGGTCGGCAAGACCGTCACGACCGCGGCCGTTGCCGCCACGGCGCTCGCGGCCGGGCGTTCGGTGGCGGTGCTGAAGGCCGCGCAGACGGGCGTACGCCCGGACGAGCGCGGCGACGCGGACGAGGTGGCCCGGCTGGCCGGACCGGTCGCGGCCGGCGAACTGGCCCGCTTTCCCGAGCCGTTGGCGCCGGGTACGGCGGCCCGGCGGGCCGGGATGGCTCCGGTGCATCCGCACGAGGTGGCCGAGGCCGCGGCCAAGCTGGCCACCGAGCACGATCTGGTCCTGGTCGAGGGAGCGGGCGGGCTGCTCGTCCGGTTCGACGCGGCGGGCGGAACCCTGGCCGACGCGGCCCGGATGCTGAACGCGCCGGTGCTGGTCGTCGCCTCGGCCGGCCTCGGCACGCTCAACACCAGCGAGCTGACGGCACGTGAACTGCGCGCCCGCGAGCTGGATCTCGCCGGGATCGTGATCGGGAGCTGGCCCGACGACCCGGACCTGGCCTGCCGCTGCAACGTCGTGGACCTGCCGGAGGTGACGGGCGCCCCGCTGCTCGGCGCGATTCCCGCCAGGGCGGGCGCGCTCCCTCCCGCCGCCTTCCGGGCCGCGGCGCCGGGCTGGCTGGCCGCGCGGCTGGACGGGACGTGGGACGCGGAGGCGTTCCGCATCCGGCAGGCGCCCTGAGCGGCGGCCCCGCACGCCTCGCGTCCGCCGCTCATGACCATGGACGCGGCGGGGGTGTGCCGGGGCTCCCCGGGGGACAATCACCGTAGGCCCTGTCCGGGAGGTTGCCATGCGGTTGTCGTCGGCCGGTTCCGGCACGGTGGCGCGGAGCCCCGTCCACCACCCGCTCTTCGCCCGTTGCTACGCCCGGCTCAGCGTGGGCGCCGAGACCCGGCTCGGGATGGCCGGGATACGCGAGCGGCTGCTCGCCGGGCTGTCCGGGCGGGTGATCGAGATCGGTGCCGGGAACGGGCTGAACTTCGGGCACTACCCGGGAGCGGTCGCGGAGGTCGTCGCGATCGAACCCGAGCCGCTGTTGCGGAAGCTGGCCCTGGAGTCGGCTCTGCGCGTCCAGGTGCCGGTCGACGTGGTGCCGGGGGTCGCGGAGGCGCTGCCGGTGAAGAGCGAGGCCTTCGACGCGGCCGTGCTGTCGCTGGTGCTGTGCAGCGTGCGGGACGTGGCACGGGCGCTGGGCGAGGTGCGGCGGGTGCTCAAACCGGGCGGCGAGGTGCGGTTCTTCGAGCACGGCCGGGGCGGCGGCCGGATGATGGTGCTGACCCAGCGCACCCTGGACCGCACGCTCTGGCCGGCACTGAGCGGCGGCTGCCACCTGGCCCGTGACCCGGTCGCCGGGCTGCGTGACGCCGGGTTCGAACTCGGGCCGCAGCGGCGGGTGCTGCTGCCGGAGCGGGGCCCGAAGCTGCCCACGTCGTACTGCGCGCTGGGCACGGCCTGGCGGCCCGGGGAACCGGCCTCGCGCTGACCCCGGCCACAGCGGCATCCCCGGCGCGGGGCGGCCGGCACCCGTGACGTCGGGCCCGCTGGGCCGTCCCGGGGACGGTGTCCCTTACACGGTGTGCGTGTCGTCGGCCCCAGGAGGGATACCTGCTGTGGAGCCGGTCACACTAGGCTCGGTCGGAACGAGGGAGTCGACGACCGGGAGGCGGACTTGTCCACACCTGCTGCGGAGCACGCGCCGGGCCTGACACCGGACGGCGGGATCGCGGCCCGCGCGCGCGGGCTGACCAAGGCGTACGGCTCGGACGAGACCGCGGTGCTCGCCCTCGACTCGGTGGACGTGGACATCGCCCGCGGCCGCTTCACCGCCGTGATGGGCCCCTCGGGCTCGGGCAAGTCCACGCTGATGCACTGCCTGGCGGGCCTGGACAACGTGTCCGCCGGTCAGGTCTGGCTCGGCGACACCGAGATCACCGGCATGAAGGACCGGGAGCTGACCCGGCTCCGGCGGGACCGGATCGGCTTCATGTTCCAGTCGTTCAACCTGATCCCGACGCTGACCGCGGCCGAGAACATCACGCTGCCGATGGACATCGCCGGCCGCAAGCCCGACCAGGCCTGGCTGGACCAGGTCATCGACACCCTCGGGCTGCGCGGGCGCCTGTCCCACCGGCCCGCGCAGCTCTCGGGCGGTCAGCAGCAGCGGGTGGCGTGCGCGCGGGCGCTGGCCTCCCGGCCCGAGCTGATCTTCGCCGACGAGCCGACGGGCAACCTGGACTCGCGGGCCGGGCTGGAGGTGCTGGGCTTCCTGCGCAGCGCCGTGGACGATCTCGGGCAGACGGTCGTCATGGTCACCCACGACCCGGGCGCGGCCACCCACTCCGACCTGGTGCTCTTCCTCGCCGACGGGCGGATCGTGGACGAGATGGCGCGGCCGACGGCGGACGCCGTGCTGGAGCGCATGAAGGCGTTCGACGTGGTGCGCGGACGGCTCGGCGACGACGTCACCGCCCACGAGGGCTGACCCGGTGCTCAGGGCGACCTTGCGCGGTTTCCTCGCGCACAAGGGCCGGCTGGCGCTGTCGGCGCTGGCCGTCGTGCTGTCCGTGGCGTTCGTCGCGGGCAGTCTGATCTTCTCCGACACCGTCGGCCGCACCTTCGACCGGCTCTTCGCCTCCACCGCCGCCGATGTGACCGTGGAACCGAAGGAGGACCTGAAGTCCGCGGTGCCCGGCGGCGTGGTCCAGACCGTCCCCGCGAGCCTGACGGACCGGATCTCGAAGGTGGACGGGGTCGCCGCCGCGTACGCGGACGTCTCGGTGCGGAACGTGGTGGTCGTCGACAGCCGCAACCGGTCCGTCGGGCCGACCACCGGCGCCCCGACCCTTGCCGGCTCCTGGCACGTCACCCGCCGCAGCCCGGTGAAGCTGACCTCCGGTCATGCCCCGCACGGCGTGGGCGAGGCGCTGCTCGACGCGGACACCGCCGGCAAGAAGCACGTGCGGATCGGCGACACGCTGACGGTGCAGGCGCAGCCGGGTTCGTTCCCGGTCCGGGTCGTCGGCATCGCCACGTTCACCACCACCAACCCGGGCGCCGCCCGGGTGTTTCTGGACCCCGCGGTGGCCGGCCGCGCACTGCTCGGCTCCGCCGGCCGGGCCACCAGCGTCTCGGTGGACGCGGCGAAGGGCGTGAGCGACACGGAGCTCAAGCACCGGGTCGGCGCGGCGATCGGCACCGGGACGTACGACCTGAGGACCGCGGACGAGCAGGCCAAGTCGGCCGCGGCCGACCTCGGCGGCTTCCTCGACGTGATCAAGTACGTGATGCTGGGCTTCGCCGGCATCGCCGTGCTCGTCGGTGTCTTCCTGATCGTCAACACCTTCTCCATGCTGATCGCCCAGCGCACCCGCGAACTGGGCCTGCTGCGCGCGCTGGGCGCGGACCGGCGGCAGGTGCGGCGGTCGGTGCTGACGGAGGCGGTGCTGCTCGGAGTGGTCGGCTCCACGCTCGGCCTCGCCGCCGGGATCGGCCTGGCGTTCGGTCTCATCCGGCTGATGGCCGCGTTCGGGATGAACCTGAAGGCCACCGAGATGGTCATCGGCTGGGGCACGCCGGTCGCCGCGTACGTGGTCGGCGTCGGCGTCACCTTCGTCGCCGCCTATCTGCCCGCGCGCCGGGCGGAGGCCGTCTCTCCGATGGCGGCGCTGGCGGACGCCGAGGTCGCCGGTGTGGGCAAGCCGTTGCGGACACGGGCGATCGTCGGGTCGCTGGTCGGGGCGGCCGGTGCGGCCGCGCTGGCCGGCTGCGCGGCCGCCAGGCGGACCGCCCCGGCGTCCTCGTTGCTGGGCCTCGGCGTGGTGCTGACGCTGATCGCCACCGTGATCGCGGGCCCGCTGCTGGTGCGGCCGGTGATCCGTGTGCTCGGCGGGGCCTTCCCCGCGCTGTTCGGGCCGGTAGGCCGGATGAGCCAGCGCAACGCGCTGCGCAATCCGCGCCGCACCGGCGCCACCGCTGCCGCGCTGATGGTGGGTCTGGCGCTGGTCGGCGGCATGTCCGTGGCGAGCGCGTCGATGTCGGCGTCGTTCGACCGGCAGATCGACAGGACGCTCGGTGCCGACTTCATCGTGCAGGGCACCGAGTTCAGGCCGTTCAACAAGGACGTCACGGCCGCCGTGACCGGTACCCGGGGCGCCGGACTCGTCGTGCGGCAGCGGATCGCCCCGATCGTCCTGCGGCTGCCCGACGGCAAGCGCGTCCAGACCACGGCCGCCGGGTACGGCCCCCGGCTCGACGACGTCGCCCACCTCACCTATGCCCGGGGCGGCTCGGCCGCGGCGCTGGCGGACGGGCACCTCGCCCTGGACGCCGGCTTCGCCCAGGACCACCGGGTGCGGATCGGCACCGTGCTCCCGGTCGAGTTCCAGGGCGGTCGCCGGGCGGAGCTGACGGTGGGCGCCCTCACCGACCAGGAGGGCTCGCAGGCCTTCGGCTCGCAGGGCGGTGTCTTCCTCGGCCTCGCGACGCTCCAGAAGCACGTGCCGGACGGCCAGGACTCCGCGCTGTACGTCAACGCGGCCCCCGGCACCGGCGCCCAGGAGCTGCGCTCGGGTCTGGAGCGGTCGCTCAAGCCGTTCCCGCAGGTCCAGGTGCGCGACCAGGCCGACTACAAGAAGCTGGTGCACGATCAGATCGCGGTGCTGCTCTACCTCGTGTACGCGCTGCTCGGGCTGGCGATCGTCATCGCCGTGCTCGGTGTGGTCAACACCCTCGCCCTGTCGGTGGTGGAGCGCACCCGGGAGATCGGGCTGCTGCGCGCGATCGGGCTGGGCCGGCGGCAGCTGCGCCGGATGATCCGGCTGGAGTCGGTGGTGATCGCGGTGTTCGGGGCGGTCCTCGGACTGGGACTCGGTCTGGTGTGGGGCGTCTGCATGCAGCGGGTGCTGGCCCTGCAGGGCATGACCGCGCTCGCGATCCCGTGGGGCACCGTCGTCACGGTGGTGATCGGCGCGGCGGTGGTCGGCATCGTGGCGGCCCTGCTGCCGGCGCTGCGGGCGTCCCGGATGAACGTGCTGGCGGCGATCGCGCACGAGTGACGCCGCCCGCCTGCGCCGGGCGACGCGGGGCGTTCACGCGCCGCCTGGCGGGCGCCCCGAGCCCGGCCTCAGCCCCTGCCGCAGCTCACCTTGGAGGAGGCGCCGGCCCTGCCCGTCGTGCTGGTCGGGCCCGCTCGATCGCCTCGTGGAGCGGGTGCGGGCGCGGCGGGAGCGGTTCGGGTTCTCGTGTCCGACGGTCCTGGAGCCGTCGATGGAGGCGTTCGCCCCGGTGCCGGCCCGGTCGCGCGAGGAGTCCGCATGATGGAATTCCGGGGCGGAAGTGCCGTCGCATGATGGGGTCTTCGCATGATCGGACTCCGTCTGCGCCCCGCCCTGCCCGCCGACCTCGACGCCGTCCTCGCGTTCTGGAGGACGGCCGCCGAGGGCACCAGCATCAGTGACGACCGCGCGGGGGTGGAGCGACTGGTCGCCCGCGACCCGGAAGCGTTGATCCTCGCCGAGCTGGAGGGCGAGCTGGTCGGCACGGTGATCGCGGGATTCGACGGCTGGCGCTGCCATCTGTACCGGCTCGCGGTGCGTCCCGGGCGGCGACGGCAGGGCATCGGCTCGGCCCTGCTGGCCGCCGCCGAGGAGCGGTTCGCGGCGCTCGGCGGGCGGCGCGCGGACGCGATGGTGCTCGTCCGCAACGAGAGCGCGCACCACGCGTGGCGGGCCGCCGGGTACGGGCCCGAGGAGCGGTGGCGGCGCTGGGTGAAGCCGCTCGCGGACTGACCTCCGGCCACTTGGGGACCGGATTGCGACCCCGCACGGACCGGCGTCCAGCCGCTCACGGACCGAACCCCAACGACTCTTTGCCCATCCTTTACCATTGAGGGAGCACTCGGCCCTCCATGAAAGGTAGTGAGAGTCCGCCCATGGGCGATCCTCCCAGTCCGCGACACCGCGCGTTCCGCCCCGCCCTGCCCGATCATGGGACGGGGGTGACCCGATGACCGAAGTGCTCCTCCTCCTGCTGGCGATCCTGCTCGCCGTGGCCTGCGGCGCCTTCGTGGCGGCCGAGTTCTCGCTGACCACCGTCGAGCGCGGTGAACTGGAACGGGCCGCCGAACGCGGCGAGCGGGGCGCCGCGGGCGCCCTGAAGGCCGTGCGGAGCCTGACCTTCCAGCTCTCCGGCGCACAGCTCGGCATCACCGTCACCAACCTCGTGGTCGGCATGCTCGCCGAACCGTCCATCGCCAAGCTCCTCGCCGGACCCTTCGAGGCACTGGGTCTGTCCCCCACCACGGCGAGTTCCGTGGCTCTGGTGCTGGGCACGGCCCTGTCCACGGTATTCCTGATGGTGGTCGGCGAGCTGGTGCCGAAGAACTGGGCGATCTCCTCGCCGCTGGCCGTGGCCAAACGGGTGGGCAACGCGCAGCGCTGGTTCAGCGCCGCCTTCCGCCCCTTCATCACGCACCTGAACAACATGGCCAACCGGGTGGTGCGCCGGATCGGTGTCGAACCCGCCGAGGAGCTGGCCTCCGCACGCGGGCCGCAGGAGCTGGCGGCCCTGGCCCGGCACTCCGCGAAGGCGGGCGCGCTGGAGGCGGACACCGCCGAGCTGTTCGTCCGGACGCTGAACCTGGCCGATCTGACCGCGGAGAACGTGATGACCCCGCGCGTCCAGGTCGTCGCCCTCGACGCGCAGGCGACCTGCGAGGACGTCGCGAACGCGACCCGGGCGACGGGCCTGTCCCGGTTCCCGGTCCACCGGGGCAGCCTCGACTCGGTCGTGGGTATCGCCCACATCAAGGACGTCCTGGCCATGCCCGCCGACCAGCGCACCCGCCGCTCCGTCGGCCAGGTGATGCGCGAGCCCCTGATGGTGCCGGAGTCCCTCACCGTGGACCGGCTGCTGGACCGCCTGTCCGGCAGGCGCACCATGGCCGTCGTCATCGACGAGTACGGCGGTACGGCCGGCGTGGCCACGCTCGAGGACATCGTCGAGGAGGTCGTCGGCGAGGTGCGCGACGAGCACGACCCGCACGAGACGCCCGACCTGGCCCCCGCCGGCGCCGACGCCGAGGGCCGGGCCCTGTACTCCGCGGACGGCGCCGCCCGCACCGACCAGCTGGCCCGGGTGGGCCTGCGGGCGCCCGAGGGGCCGTACGAGACGCTGGCCGGCCTCGTCGCCACCGAGCTGGGCCGCATACCCAGCGTCGGGGACACCGTCGAGGTGGCCGGCTGGCGGCTGGACGTGGTGGACGCCTCGGGGCGCCGCGCCGCCCGGGTGCTCCTGCACGCGCCGCTGGACGACGAGGAGCACGACCGCCGGACGGAGGGGGCGCGATGACCGCCGTGCAACTGCTGATCGGCCTGGCGACGCTGGTCGTCAACGCCTTCTTCGTGGGCGCCGAGTTCGCGCTGATCTCGGTGCGCCGCTCGCAGATCGAGCCGCTCGCCCAGGAGGGCGACCGGCGCGCGAAGAGCGTGCTGTGGGGTCTGGAGCACGTGTCCGCGCTGCTGGCCGCCGCCCAGCTCGGCATCACGCTGTGCACGCTGGTCCTGGGTGTCGTCGCCGAGCCGGCGATCGCGCATCTGCTGGAGCCGGTGTTCCACGCGGTCGGCGTGTCCACGGGCGTCGGCCACGCGGTGTCCTTCGTGATCGCCCTGGCCCTAGCCACCTATCTGCACATGCTGCTGGGCGAGATGGTGCCCAAGAACATCTCGCTCGCCGAACCCGTGCGCAGCGCGCTGCTGCTCGGCCCCCCGCTGGTCGCGCTTTCCCGGGCGCTGCGCCCGGTGATCTTCGCGATCAACGCCTTCGCGAACGGGCTGCTGAGGCTGCTCAGGGTGGAGGCCAAGGACGAGGTCTCGGCGACCTTCACGGACACCCAACTCGCCGAGATCGTCAAGGACGCCAGCGAGGCCGGGCTGATCGACGACCGGGCGCAGGAGCGGCTGCACGACGCCCTGGAGCTGGGCCGCCGCCCGGTGCGGGACGTCGTCGTCCCGCTCCGGCGAGTGGTGTACGCGCGCGTGGGCGTCACCCCCGAGCAGTTGGAGCGGCTGTCGGCGGAGTCCGGCTTCTCCCGGTTCCCCGTGGTCGACGAGGGCCGCCGGATCGTCGGCTATCTGCACGTCAAGGACGCGCTGGACGCCGTGCCCCGGGACGTGCCGTTCCGGCTGCGGGACATGCGGCCCATCGCGCGCGTACGGGAGAGCACACCGCTGGACGACGTGCTCACCGCGATGCGCGGCAGCCGTACACATCTGGCGGGCGTGCTCGGCGAAGACGGCCGGCTGGCGGGCCTCGTGACCATGGAGGACGTCCTGCGGGAGCTGTTCGGGCAGCCCGCCTGAGCCCGTGCCGGGGGGCCACCCGACCCCGTCAGGCTCGGTCGCCCTCCGCCCGCCCCGAGCGGGCCGAGGGCGACCGACCGACGGGTATGGAGCCGGGTTACCATCGCTGACGCCATGCACACGAATTCCATACCTCC
The DNA here is from genome assembly GCF_042884245.1 of Streptomyces sp. NPDC058145. NCBI lineage: Bacteria > Bacillati > Actinomycetota > Actinomycetes > Kitasatosporales > Streptomycetaceae > Streptomyces > Streptomyces sp. NPDC058145. The sequence goes on from NZ_JBHVUH010000003.1 coordinate 549,931, forward strand.
CGCGCACACCAGCCTGGTCGCCCTCGGCGACTCCTTCACCGAGGGCATGTCGGACCTGCTGCCCGACGGCTCCTACCGGGGCTGGGCCGATCTGCTCGCCGCGCGGATGGCCGCCCGCACCCCCGGGTTCCGGTACGCCAACCTCGCGGTGCGCGGCAAGCTGATCAAGCAGATCGTCGACGAGCAGGTCGACGTGGCGGCCGCGATGGGCGCCGATGTGATCACCCTCGTCGGCGGGCTCAACGACACGCTGCGGCCCAAGTGCGACATGGGCCGGGTGCGCGGTCTGCTGACGGAGGCCGTGGAGCGGCTGGCGCCGAGCTGCGAGCGGCTCGTGCTGATGCGCAGCCCCGGCCGGCAGGGCCCGGTGCTTGAGCGGTTCCGGCCACGCATGGAGGAGCTGTACGTCTGCATCGACGAGCTGGCCGCCAAACACGGCGCGCTGGTGGTCGACCTGTACGGGGCGCCGTCACTGGCGGACCCGCGGCTGTGGGACGTGGACCGGCTGCATCTGACGGGCGAGGGGCACCGCAGGGTCGCCGAGGCGGTGTGGCAGGCGCTCGGCCACGAGCCCGAGGACACCGAGTGGCGCGTCCCTGTCCCGGCCACCCTGCCGCCCGGCTGGACGCACCGGCGGATCGCGGACGCGCGGTTCGCCCAGCAGTACCTGCTGCCGTGGATAGGCCGCCGGCTGACCGGACGCTCCTCCGGCGACGGCCGCCCGGCGAAGCGTCCCGAGCTGCTGCCGTACGAGGGACGGGCGTAGCGCTCCGCGAGGGGCGGGCCTCTGCAGCGGGCCACCCTGTCGACGTGACGTGGCTCTCGTAGCTTCCGCCGAACGGGACCGTGGCGCTGGCCTGCACGAACCGCCAGTAGACTCTGGACACGTGACTTCTGCGCCCGCCAAGCCCCGCATCCCGAACGTCCTCGCCGGACGCTACGCCTCCGCCGAGCTCGCCACGCTCTGGTCCCCCGAGCAGAAGGTGAGGCTTGAGCGGCAGCTCTGGCTCGCCGTGCTGCGGGCCCAGAAGGACCTCGGCATCGAGGTGCCGGACGAGGCGATCGCCGACTACGAGCGCGTCCTCGACACCGTGGACCTGGCCTCGATCGCCGAGCGCGAGAAGGTCACCCGGCACGACGTGAAGGCGCGGATCGAGGAGTTCAACGACCTCGCCGGGCACGAGCACGTGCACAAGGGCATGACCTCCCGTGACCTCACCGAGAACGTCGAGCAGCTGCAGATCCGGCTCTCCCTGGAGCTGGTCCGCGACCGCACCGTGGCCGTCCTGGCCCGGCTGGGCAAGCTGGCGGGCGAGTACGCCGAGCTGGTCATGGCCGGCCGCTCGCACAACGTGGCCGCCCAGGCCACCACCCTCGGCAAGCGGTTCGCGACGGCCGCCGACGAGCTGCTGGTCGCCCACGGCCGCGTCGAGGAGCTGCTGGGCCGCTACCCGCTGCGCGGCATCAAGGGCCCGGTCGGTACCGCCCAGGACATGCTGGACCTGCTCGGCGGCGACGCGGCCAAGCTCGCCGAGCTGGAGGACCGCATCGCGCGGCACCTGGGCTTCTCGCAGGCGTTCACCTCGGTCGGCCAGGTGTATCCGCGCTCCCTGGACTACGAGGTCGTGACCGCGCTGGTGCAACTGGCCGCGGCGCCGTCCTCGCTGGCGAAGACGATCCGGCTGATGGCCGGCCACGAGCTGGTCACCGAGGGCTTCAAGCCGGGCCAGGTGGGCTCCTCGGCGATGCCGCACAAGATGAACACCCGCTCCTGCGAGCGCGTCAACGGCCTGATGGTGATCCTGCGCGGCTACGCCTCGATGACCGGCGAGCTGGCGGGCGACCAGTGGAACGAGGGCGACGTCTCCTGCTCGGTGGTGCGCCGGGTGGCCCTCCCCGACGCGTTCTTCGCCCTGGACGGCCTGCTGGAGACCTTCCTGACCGTGCTCGACGAGTTCGGTGCCTTCCCGGCCGTCGTCGCCCGCGAGCTGGACCGGTACCTGCCGTTCCTCGCCACCACCAAGGTGCTCATGGGCGCCGTGCGGGCGGGCGTGGGCCGCGAGGTCGGGCACGAGGCCATCAAGGAGAACGCCGTCGCCACCGCGCTCGCGATGCGTGAGCAGGGCGCCGAGCGCAACGACCTGCTCGACAAGCTCGCCGCCGACGAGCGGCTGCCGCTCGACCGCGAGCAGCTGGCCGCGCTGATGGCCGACAAGCTGTCCTTCACCGGTGCGGCCGCCGCCCAGGTCGGTGTGGTCGTCGGCCGGATCGAGGAGATCGTCAAGCAGCACCCCGAGGCCGCCGGTTACACCCCGGGAGCGATCCTCTGACCCGCTTCACCCCGGCGGAACTGGAGGCCGCCCGCGACCGTCTCGTCCCGGACGTGGTCGCGGACGGCCTTCGGGTGCTCTTCTGCGGTATCAACCCCGGTCTGATGTCCGCGGCGACGGGCCATCACTTCGCCCGCCCGGGCAACCGGTTCTGGCCGGTGCTGCATCTGTCCGGCTTCACGCCGAGGCTGCTGAAGCCCGCGGAGCAGCGGGAACTGCTGACGTACGGGCTCGGCATCACCAATGTCGTGGCGCGGGCGACCGCTCGCGCCGACGAGCTGACCGCCGGGGAGTACGTGGCGGGCGGGCAGTCGCTGGCGGCCAAGGTGACGCGGCTGGGGCCGAGGTGGCTGGCCGTGGTCGGCGTGACCGCGTACCGGGTCGCCTTCGGCGACCGCAGGGCCGGGGTGGGTCCGCAGGAGGGTGCCATCGGTGACACCCGGGTGTGGGTGCTGCCCAACCCCAGCGGGCTGAACGCGCACTGGACGGCGGCGACGATGGCGGAGGAGTTCGCGCGGCTGCGGGAGGCGGCGGAGGCCTGACGGGTCAGGGCGGGTCCGTCTCGGTGACCACCGCCAGCAGCTGGAACGGCAGTTCGCCGTCCCACTGGGACACCCCCAGAGCGACCCAGCGGCCCGGCTCCGCCCGCCACAGGTGCAGATCCGGTACGTGCGCGGCCAGCGTGCCCCACGGCTCGGCCGCCTCCTCCCCTTCCGCGCTCCGCAGGAACACACCGGCCAGACTGAACACGTCCGCCGGCCCCCACCGCTCGGCGAGCCGCTCACCGAGCGCGTCCCGGTCGGCCTCGTACTGCGCCTGCGCCGTCTCCCGCTCGGTGCCGTCGGCCTCGTGGAAGTCGCCGCTGGTCTGTAATTCGGCTATCAGGTAACCGGGCCCGCCCGTGCCGACGTCCGTCCTGCCGTGCTCCGCCGGGAACTCCCGTTCGCACAGCCGCTCGATCAGGGCAAGACAGTTCGCGATGTCCATGCGATCCAGTAAAACCGGCCCCACTGACAATTGGCGTACCGTCAGGCGTCCCTGCGCCGCACACTCCACGCCCCCGCGGACAGGGCCGCCGCCGCCCACAGCGCGGCCACCGCGAGCCCGGTCCAGGGGCCGAGGGTTCCGTCATGGGTGCTGTGCAGGGCGACTTGACCGGCCCGGTCGGGCAGCAGGTCGGCCACGCCCGAGGACATGTCGCCGATCACGAAGGACACGATCAGCAGGAACGGGATCAGCACGGAGAGCGTCGCGACGCCGCTGCGCAGCACGGCCGTGAGTCCCGCGGCGAACAGCGCCATCAGCGTGAGGTGGAGCCCGCAGCCGACGGCGCCGCGCAGCCCCTCGGTCCAGGTCGGCCCGGAGGCGCCGAGGACGGCCTTGCCCACCAGCAGTGTCACGAGGCCGGTGAGCAGCCCCGTCGCCAGCACCGGCAGGGCGATCGCCGTCGCCTTCGCGGCGAACCACCGCCGACGGTCCGGTACGGCCGCCAGCGTCAGCCGCAGCGCGCCGCCCCGGAACTCGGAGGAGACGGCCGTCGTACCGAAGGCGATCGCGGCGATCTGCCCGAAGCTGATGCCGAAGAACACCGAGAACAGCGGGTCCGTGTCATCGGCGTCGGCGGAGGAGAGCGCGGAGAACGCGACGGTGGCGACGAGGATCGCGGCCAGGCCGCCGACGAGCGAGCGCAGGGTGCGGATCTTGATCCACTCCGCGTGCAGAACCGGGGTGAACGGCATGGTCAGACCTCCTGGGGCTGGGCGGTGAACTCGGTCTCGGCGGCCGTCAGATCGAGGTAGGCCTCTTCGAGAGTGGCCTCCTGGGCGGTCAGTTCCAGCACGGGCACGCCCGCCTCCGACATCAGGCGGCCGATGTCGTCCACGCGCGCGTGCCGCACGGTCCAGGTGCCGTTTTCGTCCTGGGAGGCGTCGTGGCCGTGGCGGGCGAGCAGGCCGCCGAGCGCGGCGGCGTCGGTGGTGCGGACCCTGACCCGGGGCCGCACGCGCGCGTGGATGAACTCCTGCACCGGTGTGTCGGCGAGGAGGCGGCCCCGGCCGAGGATCACCAGGTGGTCGGCGAAGGCGGCGGTCTCGTTCATCAGATGGCTGGACACGAGGACCGTGCGGCCCTCGTCCGCGAGGCCGCGCAGCAGGGTGCGGATCCAGATGATGCCCTCCGGGTCGAGGCCGTTGGCGGGCTCGTCCAGCAGGATCACCTCCGGGTCGCCCAGGAGTGCGGCGGCGATGCCCAGCCGCTGGCGCATGCCCAGCGAGTACGTCCGCACCCGGCGGCGGGCCACCGCGGCGAGTCCGGTCCGCTCCAGGACGGTGTCCACCCGGTGGGCCGGAATGCGGTTGCTCACCGCAAGGGCCCGGAGATGGTCACGCGCGGTACGGGAGCCGTGCGCGGCCCCGGCGTCCAGCAGGGCGCCCACCCGGCGCAGGGGGTCGTGGAGTTCGGCGTAGGCGCGGCCGCCGATCGTGGCGGTCCCGGAGGCCGGCCGGTCCAGGCCGAGGACGAGCCGCATGGTGGTGGACTTGCCGGCGCCGTTGGGCCCGAGGAATCCGGTGACGCGGCCGGGACGGACGGCGAAGGTGAGCCGGTCCACGGCGCGCCGGCCGCCGTACTCCTTGGTGAGGTCTCGTACGTCGATGCTGGTCATGGCAACAGCCTTGCGGGGAACGGGGCGTCGGCTCCTCCCCCGCCGGTGGAGAGCGTCTCCCCCGCGCGGGGGAGGTCCGCCGCCGGGGCCCCTGCGAGGATGGGCCCATGGTCCGCTTCCTGCGCCCGCTGTCGCGCGGGACGACGTACACGCGTTTGCTGCATCTGTGGGTTCCCATGCTGCTGCAGAGCGTGTGGATGCTGATCGACGAGTCGAAGCCGTGGGTGCCCGCACTCGTGCTCGTCCCGGTCGGCCTGGTGCCGGCCGTGCGCGTGGGCGAGGGCGTCCAGGGCCGGCTGCTGCTGACGCCCGGCGCGGAGGATCCCGGTATCTCCGCCACCGCGTCGGCGGGCTGGCGGGACCGCGGCCGCATGGTGCTGTGGCTGGAGCTGCGGATCCTCCTCGGCTGGGTGACCTCGTTCTTCTCGGTGTGGATGCCGATCGCGGCGTACGAGCTGGCGAAGTGCGCCTGGGGGCGGGCTCCTTCGGGGGTGCCCCTGCTGGACCTGCTGCCGCCGGATCGGGCGTGGGCCCTGCTGGCGCCGGTGCCGCTGCTCGCCCTGTACGGGGTCGTCGTCGGACTCGGCGAGCTGATCACCGTGTGTGCCCGCCGGCTGCTCGGGCCGTCCGCCGCGGAGCGGCTGGCCGCACTGGAGGAGCGCACCGAGCGGCTGCTGGAACGCACCCGCATCGCGCGGGAGTTGCACGACTCGATCGGCCACGCCCTGACGGTGGCGGTGGTGCAGGCGGGCGCGGCGCGGGCGGCGGGCGATCCGGAGTTCACCGACCGGGCCCTGGAGGCCATCGAGGAGACCGGCCGGGCCGCCCTCGACGATCTGGAGCGGGTGCTCGGCGTGTTGCGCGAGTCGGAGCGGCCGGCGAGCGCCCGGCCCACACTGGCCGACGCCGACCGCCTGCTGGAGTCGGCACGTGCCTCCGGTGCCAAGGTCGAGGCCGAGGTGACCGGCCCGGTGGCATCCGTACCGGGGCCGGTATCGCGCGAGGGGTACCGGATCCTGCAGGAGGCGCTCACCAATGTGCTGCGGCACGCGGGAGCCGTCCCGGTGCGGGTCCGGGTGTCCGTGCGCGGGGACGCGCTCACCCTGGAGGTCCGCAATCCGCTGCCTGCCGGGCCGCCCCGGACCGGGCGGGGCAGCGGGCTGCGCGGGATACGGGAGCGGGCCGCGCTGCTCGGGGGCAGCGCCCGCACCGGCCCCGACGAGGGCGGCTGGCAGGTGCGTGCGGAGCTTCCGCTCGGTTGATCTACGCTGGCCGGATGCCGGTCACCGTACTCCTGGTCGACGACGAGCCCCTGGTGCGCGCGGGTCTGCGCGCCGTGCTGGAGGCGCAGCCCGACATCCGGGTGGTCGGTGAGGCCGCCGACGGGGCGGCGGTCATCCCGCTCGTGCGCCGACTGCGGCCGGACGTGGTCGCCATGGACGTCCGGATGCCGCTGATGGACGGGATCGAGGCCACGCGCGCGGTGCTGCGCACGGTGGACGCACCGCCCAAGATCATCGTGGTGACCACCTTCGAGGACGACGAGTTCGTGTACGAGGCGCTGCGCGCCGGCGCCGACGGGTTCCTGCTGAAGCGGTCCCGGCCGGCCGAGATCGTCCACGCGGTGCGGCTGGTGGCGGACGGCGAGTCGCTGCTGTTCCCGGCGTCCGTGCGGCGCCTCGCCGCCCGGTTCGGGGAGCGGCGCGCGGCCGGCGCCCCGCTGACCGGGGCCGGGCTGACGGAGCGGGAGGCGGAGGTGCTGCGGTTGATGGCACGGGGGCTGTCGAACGCGGAGATCGCCGCCCGGCTGGTCGTCGGGACGGAGACGGTGAAGTCGCACGTGAGCGGCGTGCTGGCCAAGCTGGGGGCACGGGACCGCACCCAGGCGGTGATCGCCGCCTACGAGTCGGGGTTCGTCGCGCCCGGCTGACCCGGGGGGTGGGGCGGGGCCCGGCACTCGCAGGGGTGGGCCGGGCCGAGTACGATCCGCCCAACACGCCCGCGAGCTGGGAGGACGGACGGTGGGGCAGCTTACCGGCGGCGATCCCTCGCTGCTGCGAAGGATCAACTCCGCGGTGGTGCTGCACGCGTTGCGGGCCACGGACTGCGCGACGCTCACCGAGGTCACCCGGGTCACAGGTCTGTCCCGGCCGACCGTCGAAGGCGTCGTCGAGGGGCTCATCGAGGCGGGGCTCGTGGTCGAGAAGGCCGCCGACGAGGGCACCGCGCGCCGTCAGGGGCGGCCCGCCCGCCGGTTCCGGTTCCGGGCCGAGGCCGGACATCTGCTGGGCCTGGAGATCGGCCCGCACCGGGTCGCCGCGCTCCTGTCCGACCTGGACGGACGGGTGCTGGGCTCGCAGGCCAAGGAGGTGGCCGAGACGGCACCGGCGGACGAGCGTCTCGACCGGCTGCGCGGCGCGGTCGCCGAACTGCTGCGCCGGGCCGGGGTGGCACGCGGCTCGCTGCGGGCGGTGGGCGTGGCCTCACCGGGCATCGTGGAGGCGGACGGGACGGTACGGCTGGGCACGGCGCTGCCGGAGTGGACGGGCCTGCGGCTCGGCGAACGGCTCAGTCGCTCCTTCAAGTGCCCGGTGCTGGTGGAGAACGACGCCAACGCGGCGGCCGTCGCCGAGCACTGGAAGGGCGCGGCGACGGAGACCGACGACCTGGTGTTCGTCCTGGCCGGGCTCAGCCCCGGCGCGGGCGCGCTGATCGGCGGGCGGCTGCACCGGGGGTACGGCGGGGCTGCCGGGGAGATCGGCGCGCTGCATCTGCTGGGCCGGGAGGTGACCCCGGAGACCCTGCTGTCCACCACCGACGAACCGCTGCACCCGCTGGACGAACAGGCGGTCGCGGAGGTGTTCGCGCTCGCCCGGGAGGGCGACCAGCGGGCCGGGGCGGCGGTCGAAAGGTTCATCCAGCGGCTCGTCCACGACGTGGCCGCGCTGGTGCTGGCCCTCGATCCCGAGCTGGTGGTGATCGGCGGCTGGGCGGCCGGCCTGGACGGTGTGCTCGATCCGCTGCGCCGCGAGCTCGCGCGCTACTGCCTGCGCCCGCCCAGGGTGGCGCTGTCCGCGCTCGGCGGGGCGGCCGTGGCCACGGGCGCGCTGCGGCTGGCCCTCGACCACGTCGAGGCGGAGCTGTTCGCGGTGGAGGGAACGGTCACCGCGCGGCGTTGAGACCGGGCATGTGATCGTCGGGCGGGCGGCGACGGCCACCGGCGCGGCCGACGCGGCCAACGCCCACCCGCGCCCCGGTGGAGTTCCGGAGCGCGGGCGGGGATGCGTCGTTCAGGAGGCCCGCTGCTCGGGGTCGTGGTGTATCTCCACGTCGGGCGAGTCGCCGAAGGTCAGCCGGCAGGTGTCCGCGCGGTAGGTCGCCAGGGAGAGCGCGGCGGTGCGGCCCTCGGCGAAGAACCGCGTGGTGACGACGAGGACGGGTGCGCCGGGCAGCCGGTCGAGGTCCTTGGCGTCGTCCGCGCGGGCCGAGCCCAGCTCTACGGCACGGTCCTGGCCCTCGAGCTCCAGGCGCTGCAGCTCGCGCAGCACCGCACGCGCGCGTGCCGCGCCGGACGGGGCATCGATCGCGGTCAGGTCGGGCACCGCGGCGTCGGGGATGTGGAGCAGTTCGGTGGCGACGCGCTGGCCGTTGGACGCCCGGGAGCGGCGCACGATGTGCACCGGCTCCCCGGAGCCGGTCTCCAGGGCGGCGGCCACCGCGGCGGGCGGCGCGGCGCGGACGCAGTCCACGGGCTGCCAGGCGTCCTCGGCGGAGCCCGGCCAGGTGTGCTGCCGGCTGCCCACGGCCACGCCCACGCGCGGGGGCGCGACGGTCGTACCGACGCCGCGGCGACGCTGCAGCCGGCCTTCCAGCTCCAGCTGTTCGAGGGCCTGGCGGAGCGTGGCGCGGGCCACGCCGAAGCGGGCGGCCAGATCACGCTCGTTGGGCAGGATCTCGCCGACCGAGAACTCCGAGTCGAGTGCCTCGCTGAGCACGGTCTTGAGATGCCAGTACTTCGGTTCCGGCACCGATTCCAGCTGCGTGGTCCCCACCCTGTCCTCCGCAAGTGCCGTGGTCCGGCGGTTTTTAGCGCCCTTGTTTATTAAAGGTTGTTGCACTTATCTGCGACCATAAGGCGGCCCACACCCTTGGTCAAGACCAATCCTCGATCCCTGGGGCCACACACAGGGGCGGCACCGCGCGGCGTTCATACGACGTTCGCACAGGTGGGCAGGTGTGACGTTCCGGAGAAGCCCGTCGCGCCGCGACCCTCGGGGCGAGCGGGCGCGCGGACTTCGGGAGCGAGCAAGGGGCTACCCGTCGGTAGCAATTGCTGACAAGCTGTCTACGGCGTCCGTCAGCAGCCCAGACGAGGAGCACCCCCATGTCCGCCACCGCCACCTTCTCGGTCCCCACTCCGCACGGCCCGAGGGACGTGACCGTCTCCTACGCGCGCGTGGGACGCGGTGCGCCACTGGTCCTGCTGCACGGCATCGGCCACCACCGGCAGGCCTGGGACCCGGTCGTCGACATCCTCGCCACCGAGCGCGAGGTGATCGCGGTGGACCTCCCGGGCTTCGGCGCGTCCCCCGGTCTGCCGGGCGGCCTGGCCTACGACCTGCCCACGACCAACGCCGTGCTGGCCTCCCTCTTCGAGGCGCTGGAACTGGACCGCCCGCACGTGGCCGGCAACTCGCTGGGCGGCCTGCTGGCCCTGGAACTGGGACGCGAGAAGCTCGTACGGTCCGTCACCGCTCTCTCCCCCGCCGGGTTCTGGACGCAGGCCGAACGCCGCTACGCCTTCGCGCTGCTGCTCGCCATGCGGGGCATCGCCCAGCGGCTGCCGCTGCCCCTGGTGGAGCGGCTGTCGCGCTCAGCGGCCGGGCGCACCGCGCTGACGAGCACCATCTACCGCCGCCCCGGCCGCCGTTCACCCGACGCCGTGGTCGCCGAGACGCTCGCGCTGGCCGGGGCCACCGGCTTCGACGCGACCCTGCGGGCGGGTACAACCGTCCGGTTCACCGACGAACTGCCCGGGCTGCCCGTCACGGTCGCCTGGGGCACCCAGGACCGGCTCCTGGTGCGCCGCCAGGGCGTCCGCGCCAAGACGATCATCCCGCACGCCCGGCTGGTGCGACTGCCCGGCTGCGGGCACGTCCCGATGAACGACGACCCGGCGCTGGTCGCCCGCGTCATCCTCGACGGCAGCCGCTGACCGGCTGAAGGCCCCCGGGGCGGCCCATTGTTCACCTGCGGTTCGCGCGCGCGCCGCGGCGCACCAGTAGGTGTGGCTCTGCACACTGGCCGGATCCCGTCCCTGGAGGCACAGCCATGTCCCACCGCCCGTTCCCCGGCCGCCGCGGCGTGCTGCGCGGCTCCCTCGTCGCGTCGGCGGCCCTGACCCTGCCCGTGGGCCTCGGCACCGCACCCGCCTTCGCCCGCTCCGGGCGCCCCTCGGCGGACTGGGGCGCGCAGACGGGCGACGTGACCACCGACTCGGGTCTGGTCTGGGTGCGTTCGGACCGGCCGGCCCGGATGATCGTGGAGACCTCGGCCACCGAGTCGTTCCGGAACCCGCGCCGATGGCACGGCCCGCTGCTGGCCGCCGGCACGGACTTCACGGGCACCACCCGGCTGCACGGACTGCCTTCCGGCGAGCAGATCCACTACCGGGTGCTGCTCGCCGACCCCGACGACCCGCGCCGCACCGGCGAGCCGGTGACCGGCACCTTCCGCACGGTTTCCCGGCGCCGCCGGGACGGCGTGCGGTTCCTGTGGTCGGGCGACCTGGCCGGACAGGGCTGGGGAATCAATCCCGACCGCGGCGGCTACCGGATCTACGACGCGATGGGGAAGCTGGACCCGGACTTCTTCCTGTGCAGCGGCGACAACATCTACGCCGACGGCCCCATCGCCGCCACCCAGGCCCTGCCCGACGGCGGCACCTGGCGGAACGTCACCACCGAGGAGAAGGCGAAGGTCGCCGAGACCCTCGCCGAGTACCGGGGCAACTTCCGCTACAACCTGCTGGACGACAACCTCAGGCGGTTCAACGCCCAGGTGCCCTCCATCGTGCAGTGGGACGACCACGAGGTGCGCAACAACTGGTACCCGGGCGAGGTGATCGCCGCCTCGGACACCCGGTACACCGAGAAGAGCGTCGACGTGCTGGCGGCACGCGCGCGGCGGGCGTTCAGCGAGTACTTCCCGCTCTCCACGCTGCGGCCGGGCACGAAGGAGGGCCGGGTACACCGCGTGCTGCGCCAGGGTCCGCTGCTGGACGTGTTCGTACTGGACATGCGCACCTACCGCGACGCCAACTCGCCCGACGACCGGACCACGGACCCGCAGGGCATCCTCGGCCGGGAGCAGCTGGAGTGGCTGAAGCGCGAGTTGGCACGGTCGCGTGCGGTGTGGAAGGTGATCGCCGCGGACATGCCGATCGGTCTCGTGGTGCCCGACACCACGGAGAACCGGCCGAACTTCGAGGCGGTGGCACAGGGCGACCCGGGGGCCCCGCTCGGCCGGGAGCTGCAGATCGCCGAGCTGCTGCGGTTCGTCAAGCACCGCCGGATCACCGGCACGGTGTGGCTGACGGCGGACGTGCACCACACCTCGGCCCAGCACTACCAGCCGTCGCGGGCCGCGTTCACCGACTTCGAGCCGTTCTGGGAGTTCGTCTCCGGCCCGCTGAACGCCGGCGCCTTCCCGGCCGGCACGCTGGACGGCACCTTCGGCCCGGAGCGGGTGTTCGTGAAGGCGCCGACCGCGTCGAACGTCTCGCCCGCCGGCGGCTACCAGTTCTTCGGCGAGGTCGACATCGACGGCGGCAGCGGCGAGCTGACGGTACGGCTGCGCGAGCAGGACGGCACGGTGCTGTTCACACGGACGCTGCAGCCGGGCCGGGTCGGTCAGTAGGGACCCGCCGGAGCCATCGGGTCCCGTACCACCCTGGCAGCGGCCGCCTGAGCCGGCCTCGGTACTGGAAAATCCAACAAAAAGGACGGAAGCATGCTTTACCCATCGGTCACACATCGTTCGTGATCACGCAACACCGTTCCTTCACAGTGGCTGCATGACTTCAGACATGTGCCGAGTGACCCGGACGAAGCACGGCCGGCCCGTGCACCACTGGCGGCGGGACCTCGTCGAACTCGCCGCCCTGTTCACCGCGGTGGCGGTGGCGGACGGCGTGGCCAACCTGATCGGACACGGCCCCGACGGTCCCGCGCTGCTGGTGATCTCGGCGGTCGTGCTGGCCGCGACGGCGGGCTTCCACACCTGGTGGGCACGCCACCACGGGCACGCGCCGCCGGCCGAGGATACCAGTGCCCGGTCGGCCGCCGAGGTGCGGTCGGCCGGGCCCGCGCAGGACCCGGACGCGTCGGCACCGGACACGGCCGGGGCGAGCGTGCTGTGGCGGATGCGGACCACGGTGCGGGACGAGCCCGGCTCGCTGGCCGCGCTGTGCACGGCGCTGGCCGGACGGCGGGTCGACATCCTGAGCCTGCAGACGCACCCGCTGGCCGAGGGCACCGTGGACGAGTTCCTGCTGCGGGCGCCCGCGGCGCTCACGGCGACCGAGCTCACCCGGACGGTGTCGCTGGCCGGTGGCGCGTCCACCTGGACCGAGCGGGCCGACGCCCACGACCTGGTGGACGCCCCGACCCGGGTCCTGGCCCTCGCGGCACGCACCGCGCTGGACACGGCGGAACTTCCGCTGGCGCTGCGGCAGTTGCTGGGCCGGTGCACGATCCGCTCGCTGCCCGCCACACCCTTCGGCGGGGGTCGCGGACCGGAGCCGGTGCCCGCGGAGGGGGTGCTCGAGGACACCGTCATGCGGCTGCGGGCGCCCGAGGGCGGCGTACTGACCGTGGAGCGGCCGTATCTGCCGTTCACCCCGGCCGAGTTCGCGCGGGCCAGGGCGCTGGTGGAGCTGGACAGCCGGCTCGGTCCGCGGATCCCGGGCGGCCACGACGTGCTGACGCTGCCCGAGGGCGCCGACATCACCGTGCGCCGGGTGGACACCGGCGATCTCACGGCCGCCGGCGCCATGCACGAGCGGTGCTCACAGCGCACCCTCGGCCTGCGTTACCACGGGCCGGCGGGGGACACCGACCGCTATCTGAACCACCTGCTCAGCCCCCGCTTCGGCCGGACGCTGGCCGCGCAGACCGCCTCCGGGCGCATCGTCGGCCTCGGCCATCTGCTGTGGGACGGCGACGAGACCGAGGTCGCGCTGCTGGTCGAGGACGCCTGGCAGCGGCGCGGCATCGGCGCCGAACTGCTCGGCCGCCTGGTGACGATGGCCGTGGAGGCCGGCTGCGAGAGCGTGTACGCCGTGACGCAGGCCTCCAACACCGGGATGGTCGCGGCGATGCGTGGCCTCGGGCTGCCCCTGGACTACCAGATCGAGGAGGGCACCCTGGTCGTCACGGCGCGTCTGGACACCGCTGCCGTCGCCGCCCGGGCGTCGCACGAGGGCCGCGCGGAGCGGCTCGGTGAGGCGGCCCGCCGCGACTGAGGCCGCGGCGGGAACGGCGGCCCGGACCCCCGTACCGGGCCGCCGTCGTCCGTGCGGGGCCCAGTCAGCCCGCGGCCTCCTGGAGGGCCGCGGCGTCCCGCAGCGGGACCGGCGTCCGGGTCCGCTCCCCCAGCGCCTGGTCCAGGTCCGCCCACAGGTCGTCGACGTCCTCCAGGCCCACGGACATCCGCAGCAGCCGGTCGCTCACCCCGGCGCCGCGCCGGTCGTCGGCGTCGACGATGCGGTGGCTGATGGACGCGGGGTGCTGGATGAGGGTGTCGACGCTGCCCAGGCTGACCGCCGGGGTGATCAGGCCGACCCGGGCGATCACCTCGTGCGGGTCGCCGTGCACCTCGAAGGCGATCATCGCGCCGCCCAGCTTCGGGTAGTGGACGCGGGCCACCCTCGGGTCGGCGGCGAGCCGGTCGGCCAGTTCGGCGGCGCTCGCGGAGGCGGCCCGGATCCGCACCGGCAGTGTGGACAGGCCCCTGAGCAGCAGGTAGCCGGCCAGCGGATGCAGGACACCACCGGTGGCGAAACGTATCTGCCGAAGCCGTCCGGCGAACTCCTCGTCGCAGGCCACCACACCGGCGAGGACGTCGCCGTGGCCGCCGAGGTACTTCGTGGCACTGTGCAGCACCAGCCGTGCGCCGTGTTCGGCGGGGCGCTGCAGCACCGGCGTGGCGAAGGTGTTGTCGGCGAGCAGCGGGACCGAGCCGCAGGAGTGGGCGACGGCCCGCAGGTCCACCTCGGCGAGGGTCGGGTTGGCCGGTGACTCGACCATCACCAGACCGGTGTCGGGGCGCAGCGCGTCGGCGATGCCGGCCGGGTCGGTCCAGGTGACCTCGGTGCCGAGGAGCCCGGCGGTCAGCAGGTGGTCGCTGCAGCCGTACAGCGGGCGTACCGCGACCACATGGCGCAGCCCCGTCGCGGAGCGCGCCAGCAGGACCGCGCTGAGCGCGGCCATGCCGCTGGCGAAGGCGACGGCCGACTCGGTGCCCTCCAGCCGGGCGAGGGCGGTCTCGAAGCGGGCCACGGTCGGGTTGCCGAGACGGCCGTAGATCGGCGGGCCGTCGGGGTCGGCGCCGTCGGTGGCGAAGGCGTCGATGCGGGCGGCCTCACCGCGGCTGTCGAAGGAGGGGTAGGTGGTGGACAGGTCGATCGGCGGGGCGTGCAGACCCTGGCGGGCCAGGTCGTCACGGCCGGCGTGCACGGCCTCGGTGGCCAGTGCTCTCGATGCGGTGCGTACGGCGTCGTAGGCACCCGTGCTCGCTGTGTCCATGGGCGGAAGGGTGAACACCGGACGGGTCCCGGGGGCCGGACACCGTGCTACGTTCGGCACATGGCCGAATCTGTCGCACTGGATCCGGTGGATCTTCATCTGCTGCGGCTGCTGCAGAACGACGCCCGGACCACGTACCGCGATCTCGCCGCCCAGGTGGGTGTGGCGCCGTCGACGTGCCTGGACCGGGTGACCCGGCTGCGCCGCGCGGGCGTGATCCTCGGCCACCAGCTCCGGCTCGACCCGGCCAAGCTGGGGCGCGGCCTGGAGGCGCTGCTGCTGGTGCAGGTGCGGCCGCACCGCCGGGAGCTGGTGGGGCCGTTCGTGGAGCGGATCCGCGCGCTGCCGGAGTCACGCACGGTGTTCCATCTGACCGGTCCCGACGACTACCTGGTGCACGTGGCCGTGGCGGACATGGCCGATCTGCAGCGGCTGGTGCTGGACGGGTTCACCGCGCGGCGGGAGGTGGCCCGGGTGGAGACCCGGCTGATCTTCCAGCAGTGGGACTGCGGGCCGCTTCTGCCCCCGGCTGAATCCGGGATGCATGGGTGACGCAGGCACCGTTCGCGTATGAGGATGGGCGCCATGTCTGAGATCCAGATCCCGCTGCCCCGTCAGGTCGCCGACGCATACGTGGACGACCTCATCGCCCTCGACCCGGTCACCGGTACCTACCTCGGTGTGAAGGAGAGTTCGGCCAGGCTGCCCGACTACTCCCCGGACGGCCAGGAGGCCCTGGCGGCGCTGATGCGGACGACGCTCGCGAGGCTCGACGAGGCCGAGCGGCAGCCCGGGGCGGACAGTGACGTGGAGCGTCGCTGCGGCCGGCTGCTGCGGGAGCGGCTGACCGCAGAGCTGGCCGTGCACGAGGCCGACGAGCACCTGCGCGCGGTCGGCAACATGAGCACGCCGGGGCACTCGGTGCGGGACGTGTTCACGGTGATGCCGGCGCAGACCGAGGAGGACTGGGCGGCGATCGCGGAGCGGCTGCGCGCGGTGCCGGCCGCGGTCGCGGGCTACCAGGAGTCCCTGGAGCTGGGCCTGGAGCGCAAGCTGTACGCGGCGCCCCGGCCGACCGCGACGTACATCGGGCAGCTCTCCGAATGGACGGACACCGACGGCAAGGGCCGCGGCTGGTACGAGGACTTCGCCGCGGCCGGTCCGGACGCGCTGCGCGCGGAACTGGACGACGCGGCCCGCACGGCGACGGCCGCGCTGGCCGGGCTGCGGGACTGGATGCGGGACGTGTACGCGCCGGCCGTCGAGGGCGCGCCGAACACGGTGGGCCGCGAGCGGTACGCCCGCTGGGCCCGCTACTTCAACGGCACCGACCTGGACCTGGACGAGGCGTACGCGTACGGCTGGTCGGAGTTCCACCGCATCCTCGGCGAGATGAAGCGGGAGGCGGAGAGGATCCTGCCCGGCGCCGGGACGCCGTGGGTGGCGCTGGCGCATCTGGACGAGCACGGCCGGCACATCGAGGGCGTCGACGAGGTCCGCGAGTGGCTGCAGGGCCTGATGGACCGGGCCATCGCGGACCTGGACGGCACGCACTTCGAACTCGCCGAGCGGGTGCGGAAGGTGGAGTCGCACATCGCCCCGCCCGGCGGTGCCGCCGCCCCGTACTACACCGCTCCGTCGGAGGACTTCTCACGTCCGGGCCGGACCTGGCTGCCGACCATGGGCCTGACCCGGTTCCCGGTGTACGACCTGGTGTCGACCTGGTACCACGAGGGCGTGCCCGGGCACCATCTGCAGCTCGCGCAGTGGGCGCACGTGGCCAAGGACCTCTCCCGCTACCAGGCCACGGTCGGCGGGGTCAGCGCCAACGCGGAGGGCTGGGCGCTGTACGCGGAGCGGCTGATGGACGAACTGGGCTATCTGACGGACCCGGAGGAGCGGCTCGGCTACCTGGACGCACAGATGATGCGCGCGGCCCGGGTGATCGTCGACATCGGCATGCACCTGGAGCTGGACATCCCGGCGGACTCGCCGTTCCACCCCGGTGAGCGCTGGACGCCGGAGCTGGCGCAGGAGTTCTTCGGCTCCCACAGCAGCCGTCCGGCGGACTTCGTGGAGAGCGAGCTGACCCGGTACCTGACGATCCCGGGCCAGGCGATCGGCTACAAGCTCGGCGAGCGTGCCTGGCTGCTGGGCCGCGAGAACGCCCGTGCCCGGCACGGCGACGCCTTCGACCTGAAGGCCTGGCACATGGCAGCCCTCTCCCAGGGCTCCCTGGGCCTGGACGACCTGCTGGACGAGCTCTCCCGGCTCTGACCCGCGCCCACCTCCCGTCCGAAACCCCTTCGGAACCCGTCGGCCCCGGCCCCCGGGCACCGGTCACGTCCCGTGCGGCGGCTCGGCCGTACGGACGTCCCCGGTGGCGTGGGCCGGGGTGAGGCCGCTTGCTGGTGCCCGGACTGTGCGACGGGAGGCGGGCCGGCATGCAGGGAACGGGACCGGGGCAGAAGGCGCTGGAGACACCGCGGGCCGCCGGGCTGGCGGGAGTGGTGTTCGCGGTGCTGCTGGCCGCGGCGATCGTGCTGGTCAGGCTGGGGATTCCCGAGGGGGCCGGCGCGGTCACGGCGCAGGGGTTCACGGACGCGGGGCGGCGCGACGCGGTGGGTTGGGCGCTCGACCTGGTCCCGTTCGCCGGGATCTTCTTCCTGTGGTTCCTCGGTGCCGTACGGGCCCATGTGGGTGAGGTGGAGGACAGGTTCCTCGCCACCGTGCTGCTCGGCAGCGGGCTGGTCTTCACCGCCACGATGTTCGGCGCCGCCGCGGCGGCCGCCGCCGTGCTGGCGGTCGGCCACCCGGCCGGCGCCACGCCCGACCTGGCCGCGTGGGACTTCGGCCGCCATTTCGCGTACACGCTGCTCACCGGGTACGCGATGCGGATGGCGGCCGTCTTCGTGTCCTCCCTGTCGGTGATCGGGCACCGGCTCGGCGTCCTGCCGCGCTGGCTCACGGTCCTCGGTTTCCTCACCGCCGTGACACTGTTGTTCGTCTCGTCGAACGTCCCCTGGGCGGAACTGGTCTTCCCCGCCTGGTCATTGGTGCTGAGCCTGCACATCCTCGCGAGCCGGCGCGCGAGATCCCGTACCACCCCAGCCGCGTGAGACGGCGACGTCGCACCGCGCGGGGCCGCTCACCCGAACGGCTCGCCCGGCGCGCGGGGCACCCGCACGGCTTTCATGCTGGCCAGCGGGACATGACCGCCGTCCGGGGGTGCCCGCACTGGGCGGGTGGTGAGCACCGGACCTGGCCACCGGAAGGGCGGAGTATCGATGCGGCTCGTCGTCGATCTCAACAAGTGCCAGGGGTACGCGCAGTGCGCGTTCCTGGCGCCCGACGTCTTCGCCATGCACGGCGAGGAGTCGCTGGTCTACAACCCCCGGGCGGACGAGGGACAGCGCGAGCGGCTGGCCCGGGCGGTCGCCGCCTGCCCGGTCCAGGCGATCACCGCCGACGGTCTGGACGGCCCGGCCGGCGGTACGGCCGGATCCGCGGGGGAGGCGTCCGATGGCCGCTGACCACGTGGACCGGCTCCGGCGCGAGGGCCGGATCGTGATCGTCGGCGCCTCGCTGGCCGGGCTGCGGGCCGCCGAGACGCTGCGTGCCGAGGGGTTCGCCGGTTCGCTCACGATGATCGGGGACGAGCCGTACGAGCCGTACGACCGGCCGCCGCTGTCCAAGGCCGTGCTGCTGGGCATGGCGTCCCCGCACCGCACCGACCTGCCCCACCGCCGGGAGATCGACGCCAAGTGGCGGCTCGGCGTGGCGGCGACCGGCCTCGACCTGTCCGCCAAGCGGGTGCGACTGGCCGACGGGGACGAGGTGGAGTACGACCGGCTGCTGATCGCGACCGGAGTGCGGGCCCGGCCCTGGTTCAAGGAGGAGGAGGGCCGCCTGGACGGCGTCTTCCTGCTGCGCACCCGCGACGACGCGGCCGGGCTGCTGCAGCGGCTGAGGTCGGCGCGCCGGGTGTTCATCATCGGCGCCGGGTTCGCCGGGTGCGAGGTCGCCTCGGCGTGCCGCGAGATGGGCCTCGCCGTCACCCTCGCGGAGCGGGCCGGGGCCCCGCTGGTGGGTGCGCTCGGCGGGGTGATCGGCGCCGTCGCCGCCGAGCTGCACACCGAGAACGACGTGGACCTGCGCACCGGTGTCACGGTCACCGCGCTGGAGGGCGACCCGGCCGGACGGGTGCGTGCCGTCCACCTGTCCGACGGGGGCGAGGTCGAGACGGATGTCGTGGTGGTCTCGCTCGGTTCGCTGCGCAACACCGAGTGGCTGACCGGGTCGGGGCTCGGCGCGGGACCGCGGGGCATCGCCTGCGACGCCGGCTGCCGGGCCTTCGACTTCCGGGGCATCGTCACCGACGACGTGTTCGTCGCGGGTGACGTCGCACGGTCGCCGCACGCGCTGTTCGGCTACCAGTTCCTCTCCCTCGAACACTGGGGCAACGCCGTCGCCCAGGCGGAGACCGCCGCGCACAACATGATCTGCCGGGGCGCCGACCGGCGCCCGCACCTGTGGATGCCCGCCTTCTGGTCCTCGCAGTTCAGGGTGAACATCAAGTCCGTCGGCGTACCGCCCATGGGCGACCAGATCATGATCACGCAGGGTTCGCCGGCCGAGCGCAGGTTCGTCGGCGTCTACGGCTACAAGGGCCGGGTGGTCGCCGCCGTCAGCTTCGACAACACCCGCTGGCTGGAGTTCTACCAGCGGCAGATCGAGCGGGGCGCGCCGTTCCCGGTGGAGTACGCGACGGTGGACCGGCGCCCCGAGGGCCGGCAGCCGGTCGACGCCGACTTCCCCGACCCGTCCCTGCCGACCCACGGCCCCACCGTGACCCTGAGCGGCTACTCACCGGCCGACCAGCAACTGGTGTTCACCCCGGCCCACCACTGAACGCCGCCGTGGCCCCGACGCCCCAAGGACTTGTCATGACGCAGGCCTCACTGTTCCGCCGGATCACCGACTTCGCCAACCGCGCCGACCCGTATCCGCTGTACGAGGAGCTCCGCAGGACTCCGGTGCTGCACGAGGAGGAGGACGGCCCGTACGTCGTCAGCTCGTTCTGGGACATCGAGAGCCTGCTCCACGATCCGCGGATCAGCTCCGACGCCGCCAACCTGGCCGCTGCCGGGGACGAGTTGGCCGAGGCGCAGAGCACGGGACTCCCCCCGTCCTTCCTCAGGCTCGACCCGCCCGAGCACGACCGGCTGCGGCGGATCGCCAACAGCGCCTTCGGGCCGCCCCACAAGCCGCGCCGGATCGAGTCCATGCGGGGCGATCTGCACGAGATCGTCGGCGGGCTGATCGACGGCTTCGGCGAGGCGCGCGAGATCGACCTGGTGGACCAGTTCGCCTACCCGTTCCCGGTCACGGTCATCTGCCGGCTGCTGGGCGTGCCCCGTGAGGACGAGCCGCGCTTCCGCTCCTGGGTCGATCCGCTCGTCGCCAGCCTGGACCCCGAGACGCGCGAGAGCGCGGACGAGGAGTTCGTGAAGGCGGCCCAGGAGGCGCGGATGCAGCTCGGCATGTACCTGGCCGGGCTGGTCGAGCAGCGCACCAAGGATCCGCAGGACGACATGCTGTCCGACCTCGCGGACAGCCGCGGCCCGGAGGGCGCCATGACCATGATGGAGGTGATGAGCACCGCGGTGCTGCTGCTGATCGCCGGTCACGAGACCACGGTCAACCTCATCACCAACGGCATGCTCACCCTGCTGCGCCACCCGGACGTCCTGCGGAGGCTGCGGGAGGACCCGGGCCTCGCGGCCAACATCGTGGAGGAACTGCTGCGGTACGAGCCGCCGGTGCAGATCGTGCCGCAGCGCACCTGCATCGCCGACATCGAGGTGCGCGGGGTGACCATCCCCAAGGGCTCGCGCATCTGGCTGATGCTCGCCGCGGGCAACCGGGACCCGGAGCGGTTCAAGGACCCCGAGCGGTTCGACCCGGACCGCGGCGACATCCAGCACCTCGGTTTCGGCAGCGGCATCCACAGTTGCTTCGGCGCTCCGCTGGCCCGTCTGGAGACGCAGATCGCGCTGACCGAACTGGCCCGGCGGCTGGACAACCCCCGTCTGGTCGAGGATCCGCCGCCCTACCGGCAGAACGCGGTGCTGCGCGGCCCGCGCCACCTGCGGATCGCCTTCGACGAACTGCGCTGACCCGCGGACTCCCGGGTCAGGAGGCGAGCCGTCTGAGCCGGACCAGGCCCAGCCAGGTCTCCGGGCCCGGCTGGGCGTAGGCGGCGTCGACCGCGTACGGGCCCGGTGCGAGCGGGACGCGCAGATGTCCCGCGTGGTCCACGGTCCCGCCCGGCCGGGCGGCGTCGAACAGCACCACCGGGCCGGGCACCTGCCAGCGGACCTCGGGTTCCCACACGGCCGTGTCGAGCGCGGCGGGGACATGGGCGAGCAGTTCGCGCTCGGAGTGCGCGGCGGACCAGCGTACGAAGACACCCCGGTCGGGCAGGTAGGCGGTGGCGGCGGGTTCGTCGCCGAGGACGAGGGCCGCGCTGTCGCCGACCGGGAGCAGGCCGGCGTATCCGTCGACCTCGCACGCGCGGTCGTAGTCGGTGGCGAACTCCTCACTGTCGGCGCCCGCCCAGAACGGCAGGACCGTCTCCGGCACGGCTATCAGGGGCCCTCCGCCCGACTCCACCCATTGCAGCGCGCCTGGATCCGCGTATCGAGACATGGGCAGAACCTACACGCACGGTGGTCGCCCGCCGGGGTCAGCAGCCGCATTCGCCTTCGGCCGGCGCGGTCAGCGGATCGGTCTCGCGCCGGGCGCCGCCCTGCCAGGTCTCGTAGGCGAAGCCCTCCCGCGCCCAGTACTCGAAACCGCCGAGCATCTCCTTGACCCGGTAGCCGAGTTCGGCGAGTGCCAGGGCGGCGCGGGTGGCGCCGTTGCAGCCGGGGCCCCAGCAGTAGGTCACCACGGGCACGGCCTTGTCCAGGAGTCGCTCCGCCTGCTCGGGGATGAGCGCGGTGGGCAGGTGGACGGCGCCCGGGATGTGCCCCTGGTCCCAGGACCCGGTGGAGCGGGAGTCGACCACGACGAAGCCGGGGTCGCCGCCGGCCGCGAGTGCGGCGGCGACGTCGGAGACGTCGGCGTGGAAGGCCAGAGAGGCCCGGAAGTGGGCGGCGGCCTCGGCCGGGGCGGCGGGGGCGACGCGCAGGACGGGGTTCACGGTGTCGGTGATCATGACGGGAAATCTATGGCCGCGGGCCCGTCCGGCGAAGTGGCGATCCCCGGGGTTCGGCTTGATCGGCCGGTGTTTTCCCTGCTATCCATCCGGCATGACCGTGTATTCCCCGGACGCCACCGACTGGCGCATCCTGGACGTCCTGCAGCGCGAGGGCCGGGCCAGCTACGCGGAGCTGGCGCGGGCCGTCTCGATGTCACCGAGCGCCGTCACCGAGCGGGTGCGCCGGCTGGAGGAGGCCGGCGTGATCCAGGGGTACGCGGCGGTCGTCGACCCCGAGCGGCTCGGCCTGCCGATCCTCGCCTTCGTCCGGCTTCGCTACCCGCACGGCAACTACAAGCCGTTCCACGAGCTGGTGGCGGCGACGCCGGAGATCCTGGAGGCCCATCACGTGACCGGTGACGACTGCTTCGTCATCAAGGTCGCCGCGCGGTCGATGCCGCATCTGGAGGAGATCTCCGGAAGGATCGGCGGGCTGGGCTCGGTGACCACGAGCGTGGTGTACTCCTCGCCGCTCCCCCGGCGTCCGCTCGGCCGCTGACCGGGTCAGTCGCCGCGCTGCCGCAGGGCGGACCCCGATCTGCCCTTCACCACCTCGAGCTGCGCGTGGACGCGGCGGCGCAGGTCGGCGACGTGGCTGACGATGCCCACGCTGCGGTCGCGTTCGCGCAGCGCGTCCAGGACGTCCAGGACCTCGTCGAGGGTCTGGTCGTCCAGGCTGCCGAAGCCCTCGTCGATGAAGAGGGTGTCCAGGCGGACGCCGCCCGCCTCGTCGGTGACGACGTCGGCGAGGCCGAGGGCGAGGGCGAGGGAGGCGAAGAAGGTCTCACCGCCGGACAGGGTGGCGGTGTCCCGTTCGCGGCCGGTCCACGCGTCGACCACGTGCAGGCCGAGGCCGCTGCGGCCGCGTCCGGTGCGGTCGTCGGAGTGGACGAGGGTGTAGCGGCCGGAGGACATGCGGTGCAGGCGCACGGTCGCGGCGGCGGCGACCTGCTCCAGGCGGGCCGCGAGCACGTACGACTCCAGGCGCATCCGGCGTTCGTTGTCGGCGGAGGTGCCCGCGGTGAGCGCGGCCAGGCGGGCCACCCGGTCGTACTCCTCGCGCAGGGGCGCGAGCCGGCGCACCCCCTCGGCGGCGCGGGCGGAGAGCCGGTCCAGTTCGGTGCTGCGGCGGTCCGCCGCGTCCCGTGCGGAGGCCGCCTCGCGCAGCCGCCGTGCCGCCTCGGCCGCCGTCCGCTCCGCGGCGTCCGGGTCGGCGGGTGGCCGCTGGGCGGCGGCAGCGGTGCCGGCCTCCGCGAGCACGGCGCGTACCGCCGCCTCCTCGGTCTGCCAGGCGTCCAGGCGGTGCTGCAGCTCGCGGTGGGCCGCGTCGTCGAGGAGGGCGGCGGCCGCGGCCCGCGGGGTGTCGAAGCCGGCGCGGTAGGCGGCGTCGGCGAGGCGGGCGTCGGCGTCCTTGAGACGCTGGGCGGCGTCCTCGGCCGCGCGGGCGGCGTCGGCGGCCTCGGTGAGCCGGGCCGTCTGCCGCTCCAGTTCCGCGGCCCGGGCGGCCACGCTGGCCGCAGCGCCGCGCGCCTGGGTCAACTCCTGCTCCAGTGCGGCCTGTTCGCGCTCCAGGGTCTCGCGCCGGGTCAGGCGTGCGGCGGTGCGTACGGCGGCCCGCTGGCGCTCGTCGAGGCGGCGCTCGCGCTCCTGCTCGGCCCGGCGCAACTCCTCGTGGGCGGCGTGCAGGGCGGAGGCGTCCCGGCGCGCGCTCGTGTACTCCCGCTCCAGGTCGGCGGCCTCGGCGGCGAGCCGCTCCGTGGGCGTGTCGCCGGCCTCGGCGGTGGCGGCGGCCAGCGCCTCGCGGACGACGCCGAGACTCCGCTCGTCCTCGGCGTGCTGTTCCTCGGCCCGCCGGCAGTCGGCGAGGGCGCGCTCCTCGGTTTCACGGTCGACGTGCCCGGCGACCTTACGGGCGGGCGCGGGGTGCTCGGTGGCTCCGCAGACGGCGCAGGGCTCGCCGTCGGAGAGCTGCGCGGCCAGCTCGGCGGCGATGCCGTTCAGGCGCTGTTCCTTGAGGTCGAGCCAGTGGGCGCGGGCGTCCACGGCCTGCTGCCGCGAGGCCAGCGCCCGGTGCCGGGCCCGCTCCAGATCGGCGGCTAGCTCGTCCCGGCCGCGTGCCGCGGCGAGGCGCCGCTGCGCGGGTTCGCGCCGGACGGCGAGCTGCTCGGCGCGGGTGGCCGCCTCCTGGGCGGACTCGACACGGGACCGCAGGGCCGCGCGGGTGGTGTCCCAGTCGGCGAGCCAGGCATCGGCCTCGCGCAGGACGTCCTCGTCGACGCGCTCCTGCTGGTTGAGACCGGCCCGCTCCTCGGTTGCCTCGGTGAGCCGCCGTTCGGCGCGCCGGGCCGACTCGAGGCCGCCGAGTTCCTCGGTGGCCCGGCGGGCGGCGGCCGCGAGGCCCGCCGGGCCGTCACCGGCGTGGGAGCCGGACAGGTCGACGCGCGCGCGTGCCTCGGCCCTGGCGGCCTCGCGGTGCTCGTGCTCGGCCGCGTTCCGCAGGTCCAGCGCGGGCGCCACCATCTCGGCCTTGCGCGCACGCGCCATCCGCTCCTGCGCCTCGCGGTGTGCGCCGGCCCCCTCCTGGAGGCGTTCCGCCCGCTGCCGGGCCTCGGCGAACCGGCTCTGCAGCCGGGCGAGTTCGCGTGCCTCGTCCAGGGCGTGCCGGGCCGCTTCGTGGGCGGACTCGGCGGTGGAGAGGCGGCACTGCGCGACGGTGAGACGCTCGCGCGCGGTGCTGCGGGCCACGGCGGCGGCATCGAGCACGGCCTCGGCGAGACCGGGCTCCCCGGGGCTCAGCTCGGGCAGCTCCATGGCGTCGCCCGCCTCCTGCTGCATACGGTGGGCGTCGGCGAGCAGCGCGGCGTCGCCGTCGCGCACCCGGGCCTCGCTCGCGCGCCGGCGCTCCGCGAGCCGCTTCTCCACGTCGGCGAAGCGCTGGGTGTCGAAGAGGCGGCCGAGCAGCCGGCCCCGGGCCTCGGCGTCGGCGCGCAGGAAGCGGGCGAAGTCGCCCTGGGGCAGCAGGACCACCTGGCAGAACTGCTCGCGGCTCATGCCGAGGAGCTGGGTGATCTCCTCGCCGATCTCCTGGTGTGAGCGGCTGCGGTCCTTCCAGGTGCCGGCCGGGGCGTCGTACTCGCGCAGCCAGGTCTGCGCCTTGTCGACGGTCGTGCCCGTGCCGCGCAGCTTGCGCCGCTCCCACGGCGGCTGCCGGGTGACCTCCAGCCGCCGTCCGGCGACGGTGAGTTCGAGGCGGATCTCGGTGCGCGTGCCCGGTTCGGCGTGGTCACTGCGCAGGTTCATGCCCTGGCCGGTCTGCCGGCCGCCGGGCACGGTGCCGTAGAGGGCGTAGCAGACGGCGTCCAGGACGGAGGTCTTGCCCGCGCCGGTGGGGCCGTGCAGCAGGAAGAGCCCGGCGGTGGAGAGCGCGTCGAAGTCGACGCTCTGGGAGCCGCCGAAGGGCCCGAAGGCGGTGATGTCGAGCCGGTGGAGCCTCACCGCGCCACCTCCCGCACCGCGTCGTGGGCGCGCACCGTGTCGAAGGCGTCGCGGAGCACGGCCGCCTCCCGCTCGTCGGGGCCGGCGCCGCGCACATGGGCGACGAAGTCCTCGGCGATCTCCTGGTCGCCGCGGCCGGCGAGCCGCCGGGCGTACGACACCCGCGCGTCGTCGGGCGCCCGGTCCGGGGCGAAGACCAGGCTGAGGGTGTGCGGGAAGCGCTCGGTGAGCCGGGCCATGGGGTCGGCCGGGCGGACCGGGTCGGTGAGGGTGGCCTCGATCCAGGCATCCTCGTGGCGGGCGAGGCCGGGGTCGGCGAGCAGCTCCTCCAGGGTGCCCCGGACGCGGGCCAGCGGGCGCGGCACCGGGCAGTCGAGGCGCTCGGCCGTGACGGAGCCGTCGGCGGCCAGGTCGACGAGCCACATACTCTTGCGGTGGTCGGCCTCGGAGAAGGAGTAGGCGAGCGGGGAGCCCGAGTAGCGCACCCGCTCGGTGAGGGTCTGGCAGCCGTGCAGATGCCCGAGCGCCACATAGTCGACGCCGTCGAAGACCCCGGCCGGCACGGCGGCCACCCCGCCGACCGTGATGTCCCGTTCGCTGTCGCTGGCCCGGCCGCCGGTGACGAAGGCGTGGGCGAGGACGACGGACCGCGTGCCCCGCGCACGGCCGGCGAGGTCGGCGCGGACCCGCTCCATGGCGGCGGCCAGCACGGCCTCGTGACCCGCCTTCTCCACCGCGAACTCCTCCTTCACCAGGGCGGGTTCGAGGTACGGCAGGCCATAGAAGGCGACGTCCCCGTGGGCGTCCCGCAGCACCACCGGTGCGCCGACGGCGGACGGCTCGGTGCGCAGATGGATGCCCGCGCGGTCGATGAGACCGGCGCCGACGCCGAGGCGGCGGGCCGAGTCGTGGTTGCCGGAGATCATCACCGTGGGCACCCCGAGCTCCGCGAGGCGGTGCAGGGCGTCGTCGAAGAGCTCGACCGCGGCGAGCGGGGGCACCGCGCGGTCGTACACGTCACCGGACACGACCACCGCGTCCACCGCGTGCTCACGCACGGTGGTGACGAGGTGACCGATGAACCCGGCCTGGGCACCGAGCATGTTCACCCGGTGGAAGGCCCGGCCAAGGTGCCAGTCGGACGTGTGCAGGAGTCTCATGATCCCCGAGACTAACGGCCGGGTCTGACATCACGGGCGGTTACTCCCGTATCAGCCCGTCATGACCCGCCCCACCCGCGGGGGTTATGTCCGATTGTGGGCGAACTTCCGTTATGGGGGCGGTGAACGTCACGCGTCCCCGTAGGCCTCCCCGCCCAGTTCGAGATCGGCCGTGCCCGCCGTCGCGTCGGCCAGCCAGTCGCGGAACGCGTCGACATCGGCGTCCGGCAGACCGATCTCGATGGCGACGGCCTCGCCGTAGCGGACGTCCCGGACCTCGCGTCCGGTGGCGCGCAGGTCGTTCTGGACCTTGCCGGCACGCTGGTGGTCGACGGTCACCGTGGCGAGCCGGAACCGGCGCCGGGTGATCGTGCCGAGCGCGTCCAGGGCCTCGCCGACGGAGCCGCCGTAGGCGCGGATGAGACCGCCGGCGCCGAGCTTGACGCCGCCGTAGTAGCGGGTGACGACGGCGACCACGTACCGCATGTCGCGGCGCAGCAGCATCTGCAGCATCGGGACGCCGGCCGTGCCGCCCGGTTCGCCGTCGTCGCCGGCCTTCTGGACGGCCGCGTCGGCGCCGATGACGTAAGCCCAGCAGTTGTGCGAGGCGTCGGCGTGCTCCTTGCGGACGGCCGCGAGGAACTCCCGGGCCTCCTGCTCGGTGGCCGCCGGGGCGAGGGCGCACAGGAAGCGGGAGCGGTTGATCTCGGTCTCGTGCACGCCCGCGCGGGCGACTGTGCGGTACTCGTCCTGCATCCCGCCAGCCTATGCGAGCACCGCTCGGCCCCTGCCCGCCGTGCGGACCGCGCGCTCCGGGTCACCGCTTCCTCCCCTTCTTTCCGCGCGGCACGGTGAACGACGTCAGCAGGGCCGCGCCCGGGACGAGGGCCGGCCAGCCGGTGCCGCGCCAGGCCAGCACGGCGAGCGCGGAGGTCGGGAACTTCGCGCGCACCTGCTCGAGGGTGTCGTCCAGACCGTCCCCGGCCAGTTCGAGGACCAGTTCCTCCAGCCCCGGGTTGTGCCCGACCAGCAGCAGGGTCTCCACCTCGCGCGGCGTCTCGTGCACGGCCTCCATCAGGTCCGGTACCGCGGCCCCGTACAGCCTCGGGTCGTAGCGGACCGGAGGCGGGGTGCCCCACTGGGCGGAGGCCAGCTCCCAGGTGCGGCGGGCGCGTACGGCGGTGGAGCACAGGGCGAGGTCGGGCAGGCAGTCGGCCTCGGCGAGCGCGCGGCCGGCGGCCGGGGCGTCCCGCAGCCCGCGCGGTGCCAGCGGACGCCGGTGGTCCGCGACCTTCTCCGGCCAGGCCGACTTGGCGTGCCGCAGCACGACCAGCCGCCGCAGCGGGCCCGCGCCCGCCCGCTCGATCACCCGAGGCTCCCGATGTCCCGCGGGAGGTCGAGGGCGAGCAGGCGGTCGGCGTACGCGTACGTCTCGAAGCGGGCCCCGTCCGGGATGTCCGGGGCGCGCTCCACGTCGCGCAGCACGTCCAGCACACCGGGGAGGTCGAGATCGTCCTCCCAGGCGGCCCGCAACCGCGTCCGCACGTCCTCCGGCACCGGCCGCGAGGGCTGCCGCGCCCACCCGGCCACGGCCCGCCGCCACCGGGCGAGCGTGCGCGCGGCCTCACCCAGCCGTTCGGCGTCCAGCGACGCGGGCGCGTCGCGCGGCACGGAGAGCAGGGCCAGGCGGAGGGCGCCGGAGTCGGCGTCGGCGTCGGCGTCGGCGGGGAGGAGGGCACGCAGCGCCGCGTCGGAGGCGGGGGCATCGGGCGGCGTTGTCGTGGCCCGCCCCGGCGGCTCCCCCGCCCAGGTCACCGGAGCGACGGCCACCACCGTTCCCCCGCCCGGCGCCGCGTCCCGCTCCCCCGTCACGTGCAGGACCTGGGCCTCCCCCAGGCCCGACGCGAGGTCGCGGCCGTCCTCGAAGGGGCGGATGGACAGGGTGGTTGCGGCCGCGCGGAGTTCGGCGAGCCGGTGGGGTGCGGTGAGGATGGTCCAGACGGGCGTGCCGCCGAGTTCCAGCGCCCGGACGAGGACATCGGCGGTGAGCAGGACCCGCAGGGCGGTCAGGTCCAGGCCGGAGGCGTAGGCCTCGATCCGGGTCAGACCGCGGCGGGCGGGCGCGGCGGAGACGGACTCACCGGTTCGGGCGTCGAGGATGCGCAGCACGGCCCGAGCGTAGGCGCGACGGCGGCCGTACGCGGGCACCTTGCGCCGAATCCGCGCACCGTGGCGGGGAACCGGGGGGAATCAGCACCCGGTGGGTGCTGTTGCCCCGACGACAGTTCCCCCCGCAGCCCGAGGAGGCGGCCGTGTACGGCGACGAAGCGACGATCCGCAGGATCCTGACCGAGCTGGGAGACACCTGGGCCGTGGTCGGCCTGTCCGCGAACCAGCGGCGGGCCGCCTACGGGGTGGCCCAGGTGCTGCAGCGGTTCGGCAAGCGGATCGTGCCGGTGCATCCGAAGGCGGAGACGGTGCACGGCGAGCCGGGCTACGCCTCCCTCGCGGAGATCCCCTTCGAGGTCGACGTCGTGGACGTGTTCGTCAACAGCGAGCTGGCCGGCGCGGTCGCCGACGAGGCGGTGAAGAAGGGCGCGAAGGCGGTGTGGTTCCAGCTCGGCGTCGTCGACGAGGACGCCGGGGGGCGGGTCCGGGCCGCGGGGCTGGACATGGTAATGGACCGCTGCCCGGCGATCGAAATTCCTCGCCTGCATTGAGCTGTCTCACTTTCTTCTCACAATTCCCCGCTGAATATTGACATTCCACCTGGGCCTTGACCTGTGGGAAGACTGTTGCCAAGACAGTCAAGATCCCGGGTCAAGTTTTGGGAAACAGCCTTTTGCGGGGGCGGAACCCGTTCCTAGCCTGTGGCCTCCTTGCTCGTTATTTCCACGTTCACGATCTGAGAGGCCACCAGACATGGTGAAAGTCGACCATGCCGTGCCACAGGCCACGACGGAGTCCGGCGGTCTGCGCCGGGACGTCGGGCTGATCGGACTGATGTGGGCCTCGGTGGGCTCCATCATCGGCTCCGGCTGGCTGTACGGAGCCGAGAAGGCGGTGGTCGTGGCCGGCCCCGCGGCGATCATCTCGTGGGTGATCGGCGCGGTCGGCATCGTCCTGCTGGCGCTCGTGCACGCCGAACTCGGCGGCATGTTCCCGGTCGCCGGCGGCACCGCCCGCTACCCGCACTACGCCTTCGGCGGCCTGGCCGGCATGTCCTTCGGCTGGTTCGCCTGGCTGCAGGCGGCCACCGTGGCCCCGATCGAGGTCGAGGCCATGATCGGTTACGCCGGCCACTGGGGCTGGGCCCAGGGCCTGCAGCACGCCGACGGCACGCTGACGACCGGCGGCCTCGTCACCGCCGTCGTCCTCATGGCCGTCTTCGTCGGCGTCAACTTCTTCGGCGTCCGGGCCCTGGCCCACACCAACAGCGCCGCGACCTGGTGGAAGATCGCGGTCCCGCTCGGGGCGATCTTCATCATCGCCGTGGGCAACTTCCACCCCGGCAACTTCACCTCGGAGGGTTTCGCGCCCTTCGGCGCGAAGGGCGTGCTCGGCGCGATCAGCTCCAGCGGCATCATCTTCGCGCTGCTCGGCTTCGAGCAGGCGATCCAGCTCGCGGGTGAGAGCCGCAACCCCAAGCGCGACCTGCCGCGGGCGACCCTCGGCTCGGTGGCGATCGGTGCCGTGATCTACATCCTGCTGCAGGTCGTGTTCATCGGCGCGCTGCCGCACACCTCCTTCGCGCACGGCTGGGCCAAGCTGGACTTCGCCGGCATCAGCGGCCCGTGGGCGGGGCTGGCGACCCTGGTGGGCCTGGGCTGGCTGGGCTGGGTGCTCTACGTCGACGCGATCATCTCCCCCGGTGGCACCGGCCTGATCTACACGACCGCCACCTCGCGCGTCTCCTACGGCCTGGCCAAGAACGGCTACGCGCCGAAGGCGTTCGCGAAGACCGACGCGCGCGGCGTGCCGTGGTTCGGCCTCATCATGTCCTTCGTGACCGGCGTGGTCTGCTTCCTGCCGTTCCCGAGCTGGCAGGAGCTGGTCGGCTTCATCACCTCAGCGAGCGTGCTGATGTACGCGGGCGCGCCCCTGGCGTACGGCGTCTTCGCCGACCGGCTGCCGCACCACGAGCGCCCCTACCGGCTGCCCTTCGGCAAGGTGATCTCGCCACTGTCGTTCGTGGTCGCCAACCTCATCATCTACTGGGCCGGCTGGGACACCCTGTGGCGGCTGGGCTTCGCGATCCTGCTCGGCTACGTCCTGCTCGGCTCCTACGCCTGGTACGCCATCCGCAAGAACCTGCCCGACGCGCCCCGGCTGGACTTCAAGGCCGCGCAGTGGCTCCCCGGCTACCTGCTGGGCCTGGGCGCGATCTCCTGGCTGGGCGGCTTCGGCGGCCGTGGCTACATCGGCCTGTGGTGGGACATCGCGGTCGTGGCGGTCTTCTCGCTCGGCGTCTACTACTGGGCCAAGGCCACCGCGTCGAAGCCCGAGGCGATCGAGCTCAGCATCCAGGAGGTCGTGGTCACGGACGCCCCGGCGCACTGACCCCGGTGTCCCGCCGGCCGCGACAGCCACGCCGCGGCCGGCGGGACACCGTCATAATGCGGGGGTGACAGACCCTTCCCCCCACCTCAACTCCGGTGCCGATGACGGCCGTACGGAAAACCGTACGGTCGTCGTCGTGGGTGCCGGGCCCGCCGGGCTCACCGTCGCAGCCCTGCTGCGGGCCGCCTCCGTCGACTGCGTGGTCCTGGAGACCGAGAGCAGACAGTTCATCGAGACCCGGCCCCGGGCCGGCGTCCTCGAGGAGTGGGCGGTCCGCGAACTCCAGCGGCGGGGCCTGGCGGAACGCCTGCTGGAGCGCGCCGAGTCGCACGACGCCTGCGAGTTCCGCTTCGACGGCGAGCGGTACCGGTTCCCGTACGGCGACCTGACGGGCCATCACCACTACGTGTACCCGCAGCCGCTGCTGGTGACGGACCTGGTGCGGGAGTACGCCGATGTGCGCGGCGGTGACATCCGCTTCGGTGTGCGCGACGTACGGCTGCACGACCTGGACTCGGACCGGCCCGCGGTGTCGTACCAGTGCCCGCGACGGGTGAACGGCTGGTGCTGCGCTGCGACTTCGTCGCCGGCTGCGACGGTGCGCGCGGGGTGACGCGGGACGCGATACCGCCGGAGCGGGCCCGGATCGCCCGGCAGGACGACGGTATCGGCTGGCTGGCGCTGCTCGCCGAGACCCCGCCCTCCTCCGACTGCGTCGTGTTCGGCGTCCATCCGCGCGGTTTCGCCGGGCACATGCCCCGCAGCCCCGAGGTCACCCGCTACTACCTGCAGTGCCCGCCCGGGGACGATCCGGAGAACTGGCCGCACGACAGGGTCTGGGCCGAGCTGCGGACCCGGCTCGGCGCGGCCGGGGCGCCACCGCTCACCGAGGGGCGGCTGATCGAGAAGCGGGTGCTGGACATGCACCACTACGTCGTCGAACCCCTGGCCCACGGGCGGCTGTTGCTGGCCGGCGACGCCGGTCATCTCACGGCGCCGATCGCGGCGAAGGGCATGAACCTGGCCCTGCACGACGCGTTCCTGCTGGGCGACGCGCTCGCCGCGTACGTCACCCGGGGCGACGGGAGCGGCCTGGCGGGCTACTCGGCGGCGGCGCTGCGCAGGGTGTGGGACTACCAGGAGTTCTCGCAGTGGCTGTCGGACATCTACCACGGGGTGGCGTCCGGCGATCCGTTCCGGGCCGGCACCACACTGGCCCGGCTGCGGCGCCTGTTCGCCTCGCCGGCCGCCGCGGCGGCGTTCGCCGAGCAGTACCTGGGCTCGGCCAACGCGTTCTGAGCGCGGGGACGGGCGGTCACGGGCCCGCGTCCGGCGCCGGCCCGTGACCGCCCCTTTCTCAGGCGGTGCCGAGTCCTTCGAGCACCACCGCGCCGGGCAGTTCCGCGAGCGCCTTGCCCGGCACCAGCAGCTTGCCGCGCCGACGCCCGCTGCCCACCAGGACGTACGGCAGGTCGGCCACGGCCGCGTCGATCAGGACCGGCCAGCCGGCGGGCAGTCCGACCGGGGTGATGCCGCCGTACTCCATGCCGGTCTCGCCGGTCGCGGTGTCCGTCGAGGCGAAGGAGGCCTTGCGGGCGCCGAGCTGGCGGCGCACCACGCCGTTGACGTCGACCCGGGTGGTGGAGAGCACCAGGCACGCGGCGAGGGTGGTCTCACCGCCCCGCCTGCCCGCGACCACCACGCAGTTCGCCGACCGCTCCAGCAGGTCACGCCCGTAGTGCTCCACGAAGACGGCCGTGTCGGCCCAGCGCGGGTCGGTGTCCACCCAGACGATCCGGTCGGCGGGGACGCTGCCCCGCCAGTGGCGTACGGCGTCGGCGACGGGCGCCGTGAGCTCGTCCAGGCAGTCCGGGGCGGGAACGGCGGTCTCGAAGTCTCCGATGGGTGCGCGCATGGCCGCACGCTAACAAGCCGACCCCGGCCGGCGTACCGGCGTCTCAGTGAACGGGCGGCACCGAGACGGCCATCATCATCTCCATCGGCACGCCGCCCTGGTTGCCGTACAGGTGCGGCACATTGGCCTCGAAGGAGGCGCTCGCGCCGGCCGGGACGCGGTACTCCTCGCCGTCCAGGGTGAGCGTCAGCTCGCCAGCGGTGACATGGACCAGCTCCACGGTTCCGGCGGGGTGCGGTTCGGAGGGGCTGCTCTCGCCCGGCATCAGCCGCCAGTCCCAGATCTCCAGCGGCCCGGGCGCCTCGGTCCCGGCGAGCAGCCGGTTGTAGCTGCCGGCCTCGGTGTGCCACAGCCGTACCGCGCGCTCGGCGGGGACGATGCGGACCTTCGGGCCCCGCTCGTAGTCGAGGAGGGTGGTGACGCTCACCCCGAGCGCGTCGCCGATCTTGACGACGGTGCCGATGCTCGGGTTGGTGCGGGCCTGCTCGATCTGGATGAGCATGCCGCGGCTGACACCGGCCCGGGCGGCGAGGACGTCCAGCGTGAAGCCGCGCACGGCGCGCCAGTGCCGCACGTTGCGAGCCAGGGACTGGGTCAGGAGTTCGAGGTCCGACACGATCCGTCCAATGTCCGGGGTTCAGCAGACTGTACCGAGCAGTATCTCCCGGCGACGGGTCGCGTCAGCCCTCGGCCTCCAGTCGCGCCAGCTCCTCGACCCCTTCCTCGTCCAGGTCCGCGAGCGCGCGCAGTTGCTCCGGGGTGATCCCCTCCGCGGGCGGCACCGGGGCCGGGGTCCGCAGCGGCGGCTGCCAGCCCCCGTCGGGCGTCCAGCGCCGTACGACCCGGGCCGGCGCCCCCGCCACCACGGCGTGGTCGGGCACCGTGCCGCGCACCACCGCACCGGCCGCCACCACCACGTTCCGGCCGATCCGCGCACCGGGCAGGATCACCGCGCCGGTGCCGATCCAGCAGCCCGGGCCGATCTCCACCGGTTCCATGCGCGGCCACTGCCTGCCGATGGGCTCGTGCGGGTCGTCGTAGGAGTGATTGGTGGAGGTGACGTAGACGTACGGCCCGAAGTAGCAGTCGCTGCCGATGGTGACCGTCGTGTCGGCGATGACGTGGCTGCCGCGGCCGAGGACGACTCCGTCGCCGATGCGCAGGATCGGGTCGGGACCGAGGTCGAGGTCCGGCATGAGGCCGGCGGTCAGCGTGACCTGCTCGGCGATGATGCAGTGCGAGCCGACGTGGATCCAGGGCTCGCCGAAGACGGTGCCGAGCGGGAAGGCGAGCCTGGTGGCCGGTCCCAGCGAGCCGAAGCGGAATCTCCCCGGGTGCTCCGCGCTGACGGATCCCGCGCGCTGCGCCCACGCCCAGGCCGCGTGGACGGCACGCTGGGCGAGGCCCCGCCGCCGGGATGAGAACGTGTTCCTGCGCTTCGGCACGGGCTCACGTTACTCAGCGGGGGCCCCGGGCGAGGGCGTGGGCCGCTGTGATCTTTGCCCCAGTCCTGACGTACCGTGCGCAGTACTTCGGCAGACGAGGAGACGGTGATGACGCACAAGGCGCTGATCGTGGGCATCGCAGGGAAGGAACCGCAGGTCGACGCGGAGGCGTTCGTGGCGCCCACCGCCTCGGTGATCGGGGACGTCACGCTGCGCGCGGGGGCCAGTGTCTGGTACGGCGCCGTGGTGCGCGGGGACGTCGAGCGGATCACCGTGGGCGCCGACGCCAATGTGCAGGACAACGTCACGCTGCACGCCGACCCCGGCTTCCCGGTGACCGTCGGGGAGCGCGTCTCCATCGGGCACAACGCGGTGGTGCACGGGGCGACCGTGGAGGACGACTGCCTGGTCGGGATGGGGGCGACGGTGCTGAACGGGGCGGTGATCGGGGCGGGTTCGCTGGTCGCCGCCCAGGCGCTGGTCCCGCAGGGGATGGTCGTGCCGCCGGGGTCACTGGTGGCGGGAGTGCCCGCCAAGGTGAGGCGGGAGCTGTCCGAGGAGGAACGGCAGGGGGTCACCCTCAACGGCACGCTGTACGCGGAGCTGGCGAAGACCCATCGCGGGGTGCACGAATAGGTCCCGGGACGGTTCAGTCCCCGGCGGGCACCGGCTCCGGCTCCCGCTGCCGCGCCTGGGCCTTCTTGGCGCGGCGCTTGATGACCAGCATCGACGCCAGCCCGATCAGGACCGCCGCGACCAGACCCAGGTACGAGAAGCGCTTCAGCCAGTCCTCGGCGACGACGCCCACGTAGTAGATGACGGCCGTGGTGCCGCCGGCCCAGCAGATGCCGCCGAGGACGTTGGCGATCAGGAACTTCCAGTACGGCATGTGGAGCACGCCCGCGAGCGGCCCGGCGAAGATGCGCAGCAGGGCGACGAAGCGGCCGAAGAACACGGCCCACATGCCCCACTTCTCGAAGGACCGCTCGGCGGTGGCGACATGGCCCTCGCCGAAGTGCTTCGGGAACTTTCTCCCCAGCCAGGCCAGCAGCGGGCGTCCGCCCTTGCGGCCGATCGCGTAGCCGATGGAGTCCCCGATGACGGCGCCGGCGGTCGCGCAGGCGCCAAGCACGACCGGGTTGATGCCCGTGTGCTGGGAGGACATCAGCGCCGCCGAGACCAGGACGATCTCGCCCGGCAGCGGGATGCCCAGGCTCTCCAGACCGATCACCAGGGCCACCACGGCGTAGACGGCGGCCGCGGGCACCGTGTCGAGCCATTCCTGGACGTGCACCGCCGGTTCCTCCCGAGTCGCTGTCCCTGTCCGTACGCGGGGCGTGGCTTGCGCAGCGCGCCCCATGGGAAGGCTACCTGGTCGGCGGTGAACGGCGGCCTGCGCGCGGGCCGTGCGGCACCGCCGCGCCCTCGCCCCGTCGCTTCCCGGCCACCCCGGTGTCACGCGGGAGGGAAAGGCTCCCCGAGGTTCCGCCGGTCCGCCTCCCCCTGGCCCCCGCCGCTCCCCCGCCGGGCCCGATGCGGAAGGACGTCGTCCCCGTGTCCTCACCGTCCCCGCTCCCGCCGCTCTCCCCGCCCTCCTGTCCCCCGCCGCGCCCTCCCGCGCGTCGCGCCACCCTGCCGGCCGCCCGGTCCGTCCGGCTCGCCCTGTGCCTGTCCCCCGTGCTGCTCGCCGGGTGCTGGGCGCTGGCCAACCGGCCGATGGCGTCCGAGGGGGCCGCCCGGCTGGCCGCGGCCGACCCGGGATGGCTGCTGGCCGGGGCCGGTCTCACCTGTCTCACCTGGGTGGCGGCCTCGTGCGTACGGCAGGGCGCACTGCCGGACCGGCTGCCACCGGGGCTCCTGCTGGCCTCGCAGTTCGCCGCCGGCGCGGCGAACCACGTGCTGCCCGGCGGCCTCGGCGCACACGCCGTCACGCTGCGCTTCCTGCGCACCCGGGGCGTGCCCCTGGACCGGGCGACCGCGTCGATCGGCCTGTACTCGCTGGCGCGGTCCGTGGCGAGGACGCTGGTGCTGCTGGCCTTCCTGGCCGCCTGCCCGGCCCGCCGCCGGCTCGGTGAGCTGGTCCCGGACGGGCCGGTGCCGGTTCCGGCCGCCGCGGCCGCGGGCGGCGCGCTCGCCGTCGCCGGAGTGCTGCTGACGGTCGTGCGGCCGGTGCGGCGGCCGGTGACGGGCCTGGTGCGCGCCGCCCTCGCCGACGTCCGGGCGGTGCACGGCCGGCCCTGCCGGGTGCTCGCCCTGTGGGGCGGGTCGGCGGCGATGCCGCTGGTCCAGGCCGGCACGCTGGTCTGCGTCGGGACCTCGCTGGGACTGGGGCTGCCCTGGGAGCAGGTGGTGCTCGCCCATCTCGCGGCGGGCACCGCCGTGGGGGCCGTGCCGGCGCCGGGAGGTCTGGCGGTGGACGCGGCCCTGGTCTGGACGCTGGTGTCGTTCGGCGCGGTGCCAGCGGTGGCCGCCGCGACCGTGATCGGCTACCGGGTGCTGACCGACTGGCTGCCGCTGCTGCCGGGCGCCCTGACGCTGTCGGCACTGATCCGCGCGAAGGCGCTGTGAGCGCGGCACCGGCACGTCGCGAGCACGATGGTTCCGGGCCGTTCCCGTACGCCGGCACCCCCCTGGACGCCGGCCCCGCGCACCTCCGGGCACGACCCGGTGGGACGGTCGCGCAGCCTGCCGTAGGCGCTCCGGAGCGACTCGCCGGCCGGGGACACGTTCGAGGGAACGGCGCGTGGCCGTGTGCCGGTGGCGGCCGGGCCCTCCAGGCGGCCGGCGGGGGCGCCCAGGGTGGCCGCGGGGTGTGGGACACCGTTGTCGTCGGGCCGGCCCATGGCCACGAGGACGGTGGCGAGCAGCCCCAGCGAGGCGAGGCCGACGCCGACCGCGAGGGTGGTGCGGCGTCCGCCCGGCGGTGCGGTGCCGTGCCGGCCGATCGTTGCCGCCGGGCGCCGCGCGTGGGCCCGGGGCTCCTCGCGGGCGGCTCGGCCGGGGCGGGAGTCGAGGTAGCGCCGGGCGCCCCAGCCGAGCACGCTCTCGGCGATCAGGACGCCGAGTCCGCCCTCGAAACGGCTCAGTTGCTCGGCGGCGTGCCGGCAGTGGGAGCAGGCCGTGAGATGCCGTCGTACGTCCGGGAGCCGGGCTCCGCCCTCGCGAATGGGATCGTCCAGCAGGCGGTTGTAGAAACGGCATTCCGCGGAGGGCGCGAGTTCACGGTGGGCTCGTAGACAGCCCGCCCGGAATTCCGCCCGGGCCCGCCGCAGCGCGATCGCGGCGGTGGCCGTGTCCACGCCCAGCAGACCAGCGGGTATGTTTATGGATTCCGCCTCGACCTCGGTATGCCACAGAAGGCATTGGGAAGCGGCGGGAAGGGTCTGGAAAGCGCGTTCCGCGAGCCGACGCCTTTCGGGCGTGCGGGGCGCCGTCGCGCGCAGACCGCGGCCGCCGGTGGGCTTGCGCAGTTCCGGCAGGACGACGCACGCCGCCTCGTCGGCGGCCCAGGCGCGGACGGTGTCCCGGACGGCCGCCAGCAGTCGCGGGCGCAGGGCGCCGCCGGCCGCTCCGCTCGCGGGCCGGCCGAGGACCTGCTGGAAGGCGGCGGAGGTCACCAGCCGCGCCGACGGGCCGGCGGCGGCCAGGCAGACGACGGCGTAGTCGAAGGTGGCCCGCCAGTGCCGCGCCAGCAGCAGGGCCACGGCATCGTGACGGCCGGCCGGGGGACCGCCCAGCCGGGCGGCGAGGGTGTGGTCGGACTCCCCGGACGGGGAACCGGGGCGGGACGGGAACGGCGGGTGCGGGGGGTGGGGGGACTGCACGGAACCCATTCCTTTCCAGCCGCGGGAGCGCGGCATACGGATTGGCGTCCTGTCGGAAAGCGGCACCGCATTGGTGCGTACCTGGAGGGTCCGGCCGCACATCCGGCTCCGGCCTTCACCCCTCGAGGGAGGGCTCACCTTGGCACAATCGCGTCTCAGGAAACAAGCAGTTCGAATGGGCCCGGCGGCAACATCGGGGAAATGGACAATAGTTACCGACGGTATCCACAGACAGGGCGAAGCCCGGGTCGCACAACGGTCAAC
The DNA here is from genome assembly GCF_042884245.1 of Streptomyces sp. NPDC058145. Lineage (NCBI taxonomy): Bacteria > Bacillati > Actinomycetota > Actinomycetes > Kitasatosporales > Streptomycetaceae > Streptomyces > Streptomyces sp. NPDC058145. The sequence continues at coordinate 588,656 of NZ_JBHVUH010000003.1, forward strand.
TTCTTTGCGTCAAAGGCCCGATGGCACACGGAATCTCCAACTTCCCGTCGACCGGGACGCCGTCCGCGATCCCGCGCGGCTCGCGGACATCCACCACATCCGGCAGGGCGACCCGCTCGGTCTCGGCAACGCGGTGCTGCGCGCCCGCCATCACGTCGGGAACCAGCCCTTCGCCGTCCTGCTCGGGGACGATCCGATCGACCCGCGCGAGACACTGCTCAGCCGGATGCCGGACGTCCGCGGCCGGTACGCGGGCAGTGTGGTGGCGCTGATGGAGGTCGACCCGGCGCAGATCCACCTCTCCGGCTGCGCGGCGGTCGAGGAGTCCGTGAGGACGGTGTCGTGCGCGCCACCGGCCTGGTCGAGAAGCCGTCGCGCGAGCAGGCGCCGAGCCGGTAAGCGGTCATCGGCCGCTACGTCGTCGACCCGGCCGTCCTCGGTGTCCTGGAGCGCACCCGGCCCGGCCGCGGCGAGATCCAGCCGACCGCCGCCCTGCCGGAGCCGGCCGCGGCCGGCACGGTGCGCGCAGTCGTCTTCGACGGCCAGCGCTACGACACCGGCGTGACAAGGCCGACCATCTGCGTTCGGTGATCCGCCCGGCCTGCGCCCGCCCGGACCTCGGTCCCGGATTCCGTTCCTGGCTCAGGGAGTTCATGGCGGCACCGGAGGACGGCTCGGACCACGGAGCCGTCCGGGCCGGCGGGCGGACTGAGACGGCGCGGGGGGAGCGGGGTTCGGACGGACCGGGCCACGGCCGGCGTCCAGGGCCCCTCCCCCGAGTCCGGGTCAGCCCTGCTGGTTGGGGCGCAGGGTCCACACGACCTGCATCTCGCCGGTCACGGCCCCGTCCGCGCGCCGGATCTCGATCGTCACCGGGAACTCGGGCCGCTTGCCCGCGTCCAGTTCGGCCACGACCTCGGCGGCCGGGCGGCCCAGGGTCGCGGTCGCCGTGACGGCGCCCATCGCCAGCTTCTTGTAGGCGATCTCGGCCCGGACGGCGAGCGGCACGGCGCGCGAGAGCTGGTCGCCGAACGCGGCGAGCACGATGGCGCCGCTGGCCGACTCCCCGAGCGTGAACATCGCGCCGGCGTGCGGCCCGCCCACGTGGTTGTGGTAGTCGCCCTGGTCCGGCAGGGACACCACGGCTCGTTCCGGAGAGGTCTCCTGGAACTGGAGGTTCAACGTCCGGGCCATCGGCACGGTGGCGGCGAGCATCTCGCCGATCGACATCTGGTCTGCGCTCATGCGGGCATGTTACTCACGAGTAGCAGGGCTGGCCAGTGCCGTGGTGATCACCGCTGTATCGTTGCGGCCCATGTGGCCAGGGGAACAGCCGCCAGGAAGCGGCCAGCAGAACAACCCGTACCACCAGCCGGGATACCAGCAGTACCCGCAGGCGAACCCCTACGGGCAGCAGCCGCAGTGGGGACAGCCCGGGTCCGCCGGCACACCCGAGCCGCAGCCCCCGCACGGCGGTGGCGGTGGCGGTGGCGGCCGGACGAAACTGATCGCGATCGTCGCGGCCACCGCCGTCGTCGTCGCGGCCGGCGTGACCGGATTCCTGCTGCTCGGCGGCAAGAAGGACGACGAGGCCCGCCCCGGTCCGACCGCCTCCTCGGCCTCTCCCACGGCCTCCGCCTCCGCCTCTCCCTCCGGGGAGGACGACCCGCGCTCGGCCGGCAGCGCCGAGAAGCCGACCGTCGCCGGCTGGAAGGTCGTGGTGAACCCGGACACGGGCGTCGCCTTCGACGTTCCCCCCGAGTGGCAGGTGCGGGCCAAGACCTGGGTCACCTACGTCACCGACGACTCCGACCCCGACGAGAAGGTGCTGGCCGGCATGAAGGCCCCCGCCGTGCTCAAGGAGAAGTGGTGCGGTTCGGACGACGACAAGGACGGCCGGACCGACTACGACCCGCTGGCCAACGTCGGCACGCGCGGCAACAAGGACGCCACGGACACCGCGAAGATGGCCCGCGAGGAGTCCGCCAATTGGGTCTACGGCTGGTACACCCAGCCGGACCACAAGACGGTGAAGACCGGCCCGGTCACCTCGTACACCACCGCGTCCGGCGTCACGGGCAGCGTCGCCACCTCGCGCTCATCCGGGGTGCCGAAGCACGGCAGGTGCGACTACGACGGCAAGGCGACCACGTTCGCCTTCAAGGACGCGGACGGCGCCTTCCTGGCGTGGTCCTTCGTCGGTGCCGCCGGCGTCTCGGAGGAGGTCCCGGACACGGCCGTGCGCAAGATCATGGCGACGGTCCGGCTCTACAAGAAGTAGTGGCAGCACGGTTTCGGTACGTCCCTGACAAGGGCCGGTGACAGAATCGTTTCCGTCGGCCCACTAGGGTTGCTGGCCATGTGGCCAGGAGAGCAGCCGCCCGGGGGCGCGCAGAACCCGCAGAACAACCCGTATCAGCAGCCGGGTTACCAGCAGCCGAATCCGTACCAGCAGCCCGGCTACCAGCAGTACCCGCAGGCGAACCCGTACGGGCAGCAGCCGCAGTGGGGACAGCCCGGGCCCGCCGGCACACCCCAGCCGCAGCCCCCGCAGGGCGGTGGCGGTGGCGGCCGGACGAAACTGATCGCGATCGTCGCGGCCACCGCCGTCGTCGTCGCGGCCGGCGTGACCGGGTACCTGGTCCTCGGGGGTTCGAAGGACGACGAGGCCGGCAACGGCAAGGGCAAGCAGAAGACCAGCCAGTCACCGACCCCCGAGCCGTCGGCGTCCTCGTCCGCGCCGGAGGACAACCCGCGCGGCGACGCGACCGAGAAGCCCACGGTCGCGGGGTGGAAGGTCGTCGTCAATCCGAAGTTCGGCACGGCGTTCGACGTCCCGGCGGAGTGGGAGCTCGAGTCCACGGACGTCTCCTTCTTCATGGAGGACCACGCCGACGACGACAAGCTGATCACCTCCGTGTCCGCTCCGGCCTCGTACAAGTCGAAGTGGTGCACGACCGACAGCGACAAGGACGGCAAGACCGAGGACTCCGCGCTGGCGGTCGCCGGCACCCGCGGTGAGAGCGGCGCGAAGAGCCCGGACCAGGCCGCGGTCACCCGGGTGCCCTGGTACGTCTACGGCGGCTACACCCAGCCGGACAAGAAGAGCATCACCTACGACAAGAAGGCCACGCCGTACAAGACCGCGTCGGGCGTCGCGGGCGCCTACGCGTGGGCCCGCTCCGGCAACAGCCCGCAGAAGGGCAAGTGCGCGAGCGACGGCAAGGCCCTGTCGTTCGCCTTCAAGAACTCGGCCGACGACATCGTCTCGTTCGACTTCTACGGCGCCAAGGGCGTGAACGGCGAGGTCGACACCAAGACGATCATGAAGATCCTCAGCACGGTGCGGCTGCACGGCGACCCGACGGAGAGCTGAGCGGCCGCCGGCCCCCGGGGCCGAACCCTGAGCTCTTTCCTGACGGATGCGTCCCCGCTGCCCGGCTGAGCACGACCACCAGCGGCAACTTTCTGGCGCCAGAGCCGCCACGGGTACCGCGGTGCAGGCGGGACCGGTGTCGAGCCAAGCGACCTGTTCGAGACAGACACGCACGTCGTTCGCGTGGCTGACGACAGCCCGACCCGCACAGTCCCGAAGCCACCGGGTGCGGGACGCGCTGTTGGAGGCGGGCGAGGAACCCACCGGCCCTTTCCCCGCGCTCGCCGGGCCCGGCCTCCGTCCCGATCGGGACTGAGCGGCGGCGGCTCAGCGGTGAGGATGCCGTCCAGCTCCGAGGGTGCCCTGGGGGGTGCGCCCCGGGGCCGGTGGGGCGCGAAAGAAGCGGAAGCTGCTGTTCTATGGCGTCGGTCACAGCGCCCCGCCGACCAACCGGCTCGCTTAGTAGACACAACATGGAAGACATCTAAGGATTTGTCCGTCTTAGCCCGGATGTGGATCCCGCCGCACGTCCTGGGATTCCCCCGGTCGGTCCGCACGCCCCGTTGCCCAGTGACGTAAGGCTTCTGACGCCGCGACAGCCCTTCCCTCGTGTCCGCCATGTACGGACCGAAGGCCCGTGCCTGCCCTGGCGAGGTCCGGGGACCTACGAGGCGACGTAGTGGCGAGGACCCTTTGCGCTCTTTGTCGAGCCGCTCTAAGAATGACGCCTCACAGGACGTCGTCGCAGTTCGGAACCGGTGGTCACACGCAGCCGACCGGGCACCGGGCGCTCGGCGTCACCAAGTGAGTAGGAGCCCCCACATGAAGTCGTCCCGAACGTCCGCGAGGCTCCTCGCCCTCGCTCTGGGTCTGGCCTCCAGCGCGCTGGGCGCGGCGGTGCCGGCCGGCGCCCAGACGGCCGACACCGCGTCCGCCGCCACCGGTACCTCCGTGGCGCGGTACTCCGGGTCGGTTGAGGAGGCCGCGAACAACAAGGCGTTCTTCGAGGCCGTGCTCAAATCCGTTACCGAGAAGCGTGCCGCCCAGCCGAACGCGCAGGCGGTGACCGTCTACTACGACGCCTCGCAGGCACCAAGCTTCCGTTCGCAGATAGCGAGCGCGGCCTCGATCTGGAACAGCTCCGAGTCCAACGTCAAGCTGCAGGAGGCGTCGAGCGGTGGTGCCGACTTCTCCTACCGCGAGGGCAACGACCCGCGCGGGTCCTACAGCTCCTCCAACAACCACGGAAGTGGCTACGTCTTCCTCGACTACACCCAGAACCAGCAGTACGACTCGGTCCGCGTCGTCACCCACGAGACCGGGCACGTGCTGGGCCTGACGGACGACTACGGCGGGCCGTGCAGCGAGCTGATGTCGGGAGGCACCGCCGGCCCGTCCTGCACCAATCGCTACCCGAACGTCACCGAGCGCTCCCGTGTCGACCAGCTGTGGGCCAACGGACTCGCGCAGGACCCGGGCAAGGCACGATCACCCGAAACCGCCGGCCCGCTCGCAGGCGGTGTCGCCGGTGGGGGCGAGGCACCGATCAGGGGCGATGCCCGGGCTCCCAGCACGCCCGCGATCACCGCGCCGGCACCCGCACCCGTCCTGATCCGTATCGGCTGATCCACGGCAACAGCAGATCACCCATCAGTACGCACGGCCCGGACACGTCCAAGGACCCTGCCACGACCGACAACGACCGTGACGTCCGAGTCACCTGACGCCCCCTCGTGCTGAACTGGGCACCCGTCTTGCGACCGGTGCACGCCACGCCGCCTCAGTCGTGACAGATGGAGACCTGGCTGTTCTGCACCCTGGACCCAGAACACAGCGGTCCTGACCAGACAGCTCCGTAGGCGTGTGCAGGCGGATGGCGCTGCACCAGGAGATCCCCGAGGACAACCTCTCCCGGGTCTCGGCGTACGACTGGTTCGGCTCGGTGTCCCTGGTGCCGCTGGCCACCGCACTGGCCGGCCCGGCGGAGGCCGCCTTCGGCCGGACGGCCTCGCTGTGGGGCTGCGCGGGCCTGGTCGTCGTGGTCACCGCTCTGGTCCTGCTGGTCCCGGACGTGCGCACGCTGACCCGGCGCACCACGCGGACGACCACGCCCCGGCTTCCCTCAGCCGATGCCGAAAGCCCCGTCGGGGGGCTCGGGTGAGGCGACGGCCTCGGCGTCCTGGACCGGCCGCGCGCCACCGGCGAAGTCCCGCAGCGCCGCCCCGTGTTCGACGCGGGCCGGGAACGCGTCGGCGGCGGCCCGCCGGGCCAGGCCGGCCGTGTCGACGGGCCGGTGCGAGGCCACGAGGACCGCGTTGCCGAACCGCCGCCCGCGCAGCACACCCGGCTCCGCGATCAGCGCGAGCTGCTCGAACACGGACGCGAACGTGGCCAGTTGGGACCGCAGGAAACCGAACGGCGCCCCGTCGGCCAGGTTGGCCAGATAGACCCCTCCCGCCCGCAGCACCCGCTCGGCCTCGCGCGCGTAGTCGAGCGAGGTGAGGTGGGCCGGGACCCGGGAGCCGCCGAAGACGTCGGCGACGATCACGTCGGCCGAGTCGTCCGGCGCGGCCTCGAGCCAGGCCCGCGCGTCGGCGGCGTGCAGCGTGACCCCCGAGCCCCCGGGCAGCGGCAACCGCTCGACGACCAGGTCCAGCAGCGCCCGGTCGGCCTCGACGACGTGCTGCCGGGAGCCGGGCCGGGTGGCGGCGAGGTAGCGGGGCAGCGTGAGCGCTCCCCCGCCGAGGTGCACCACGTCCAGCGGGCACCCGGGTCCGTCCACCAGGTCGAGGGCGAACCCGAGCCGCCGCGCGTACTCGAACTCCAGGTGGCCGGGCTCGTCGAGATCGACGTACGACTGCGGCGCCCCGTCCACGGTCAGCAGCCAGGCCCGCTCCCGGTCGACGTCGGGCATCAGCTTGGCGGTGCCGTGATCGACGGTCCGGGTCACGGGTATGGCTTCACTCACGCCACCATTGTCACCGGTACGGGGCGCCCCTGGACGCGAGGGGCCACGGGGCGCCGCGCGACCGGCCGCGACCGGTCCGCGGGCCCCGTGGCCCCCGGCTCCTACGGACCGACGGAGAGGATCGTCCCGGCGCCCACCGTCCGGCCACCCTCACGGATGGCGAACCCGAGCCCGGGCTCGAGCGGCACCTCCCGCCCCAGCTCCACGGTCATCTCGACCGTCTCGCCGGGCCGGGCGAGCGCCGTCTCTCCGAGGTCGACGTCCCCGACCACGTCCGCGGTGCGGATGTAGAACTGCGGCCGGTATCCCGTCGACAGCGCGGTCGTACGGCCGCCCTCCCGCGCCGAGAGCACGTACACCCTTGCCGTGAACCTGCGCGCGGGCACCACGCTTCCCGGCGCCGCCACGACATGCCCCCGCCGCACCGCGTCCCGGGGCACACCCCGCAGCAGCAGAGCCACGTTGTCCCCGGCCTGCGCCTCCCGCATCGGTTTGCCGAACGTCTCCAGCCCGGTGACCACGCTCTCCACGTCCGCGCCGAGCACCGCCACCCGGTCCCCCAGGCGGATCGTCCCGCGCTCCACGGCTCCCGTGACGACCGTGCCCCGTCCGGTGATGGTGAGCACGTTCTCCACCGGCAGCAGGAACGGCGCGTCGAGATAGCGCTCGGGCATCGGCACGTAGGTGTCCACCGCGTCGAGCAGCGCCTCGACGGACGCCGTCCAGCGCGGGTCGCCCTCCAGCGCCCGCAGTCCCGAGACCCGTACGACGGGTACCGCGTCACCCGGGTACCCCTGCGCGCTGAGCAGCTCGCGGACCTCCAGCTCGACCAGGTCGGTGAGTTCCTCGTCGCCGGCGTCGGCCTTGTTGAGGGCGACGACGATGTGGTCGACGCCCACCTGCCGGGCCAGCAGCACGTGTTCGGCGGTCTGCGGCATGATCCCGTCGAGCGCGGAGACGACGAGGATCGCCCCGTCGAGCTGCGCGGCGCCGGTGACCATGTTCTTGACGTAGTCGGCGTGGCCCGGCATGTCGACGTGGGCGTAGTGCCGGGTGTCGGTCTCATACTCGACGTGCGCGATGTTGATGGTGATGCCGCGGGCGGCCTCCTCCGGGGCGCGGTCGATGCGCTCGAAGGGGACGAACGTCCCGGTGCCGCGCTCGGCCAGGACCTTGGTGATGGCGGCGGTCAGGGTGGTCTTGCCGTGGTCGACGTGGCCCATCGTGCCGATGTTCAGGTGCGGCTTGGTGCGCACGTATGCCGTTTTGGACATGGCTGTACCTCGAAGCCTCTCAGCCGTAAAAGAGTTCGGGGACCCCGAGGAACTCGCCGACCCTCCCCCTGCGGGGTCCGCCGGTCGATCCGGAGAGGGTCAGCTTCGGGCGCCGTCGGCAGCGGCCACGAGGAAGGGGACGGCAGCCTTCGGCGCATCCGCGACGGCGGATGCTGCGAGGAGGAAGGCGTACCGGAACATGACGACGAGCATCGCCGACGGTTTGTCCGGCGTCGAATGGTTTTTCCGTGCCGTGCGGGCCGCGGCGCCGTCGGGGCCCGGTGCCCTTCAGGGTCCGGTCCTCTTCAGGGTCCGGTCCTCTTCAGGGCCCGATGTTCTTCAGGGCCTCACGGACCGTCAGCGGGGCGAACCGGCCCCGCTCCCGCGTCAGGAAGTCCCGTACCGCTTCGGGGTCGGTCTTGGCGTACTCGCGCAGCGCCCAGCCGATGGCCTTGCGGACGAAGAAGTCGGGGTGCCCGGACTGCAGCAGGCAGTGGGCGAACAGCCGGCCGGTGTCGGTGCGCTCCTTGTACCGGAGCTGGTGCAGCAGGGCCGTGCGCGCCACCCAGAGGTCGGCGTCGGCGATCCAGGCGTCCATGTCGGCGGTGAGCGCCGGGTCGGCCGCGACCAATGCGCCGACGAGGTGCGCGGCGAGCGCGTCGACGGTGTCCCACCACGGGACGGTGGTGACCAGGTGCCGGGCCACGGGCAGGAACGCGGAGGAGCAGCGGGCCGCGTGCCGGCGCAGGTAGTCCACCGCGAAGTAGTGGTACTCGCGCTCGGGCAGCCGCCAGCAGCGCAGGGCGATCGCGGCGCAGTCGGACTCCTCGGGGCGGGGGGTGCCGGCCAGGACGGTGCGGGACAGCGCGCGGCGGGCCGGGGTGGCGATGCCGAGGAAGGGCGCGACGTCCTTCATGTACGCCCGCATCGCCGCCGCCCGCTCCGGGTCGGCCGCGGCGGCGTAGGTGGCGGTCAGCCGCTCCAGCACGGCGTCGGCCAGGGCGCTGCGCGGCACGTGCGGCGGGGCGGGCGGGGCGGCGGTCATGGGCCGAACGATACGGCGGTCGCCGCGGCCTGGGCGGGGCGGTGGTGACGGCGGGCGGGGCTCGGCTCGCCGCACGTGAACGGGTTCCGCCACCGGGCTGTCCCTCCGCCGGTGAGACGGACCATACGGCGATCACATGGGTCCGTCGGTTAGGGTCGCCGGATGCTCGATGCCACCAACCGCTCTGGGGGCACCGCCACGGTCTCTCCCCGGGCCGCCGCCACGGAGCTCGCCGTCCCCGCGGTCGCAGCCGTACCGTCCCTGTCCCGCACGGGGTTCGCCGTCCGCTGCACACGCGCGGCGCTGTCGCCGTACGCCCGCCTGTCCCTGCTGCTCGTGCTGCTCGCGGGCGCCGCGGCGGGGGTGCTGGCGTTCGAGCCGCAGCGGCTGCTGACGCACGGCTGGCCGCCGCAGCTCGGCGGGGCCGCGGCGGCCGTGATGTTCGCGGCGGCGTACGGGCTGTGCACGGTGGCGTTCGTGCCGCGCCCGCTGCTGAACCTGGCGGCGGGTGCGCTGTTCGGCTCCGAGCTGGGTGGGGCGACGGCGCTGGCGGGCACGGTGCTCGGCGCCGGGCTGGCCTTCGGGCTCGGCCGGATGCTCGGGCAGGAGGCGCTGCGCCCGCTGCTGCGGGGGCGCTGGCTGAAGGCCGCCGACGGACAGCTCAGCCGGCACGGCTTCCGGTCCATGATGGTGGCCCGGCTCTTCCCGGGTGTGCCGTTCTGGGCGGCGAACTACTGTGCCGCCGTCTCCCGGATGGGCTGGCTGCCGTTCCTGCTGGCGACGGCGCTCGGCTCGATCCCGAACACCGCCGCCTACGCGGTGGCCGGCGCCCGTGCCTCGGCGCCGACCTCCCCGGCCTTCCTGATCGCGATGGCCTGCATCGCCGTACCGGCGCTGGTGGGCGCGGTGGTGGCCTGGCGCAAGCGCCACCAGCTGCGCGCCGGCTGACCCACCGCGGGGACCGGGTCCGTCAGACGCTCTCCAAAATCATGGCGTTGGCGAGTCCGCCCGCCTCGCACATGGTCTGCAGGGCGTAGCGGGCGCCGCGCTCGCGCATGGCGTGGACCAGTGTCGTGGTGAGCCGGGTGCCGCTCGCGCCGAGCGGATGGCCGAGGGCGATGGCACCGCCGTGCACGTTGACCCTGGCGAGATCGGCGCCCGTCTCCTGCTGCCAGGCCAGGACCACGCTGGAGAAGGCCTCGTTCACCTCGAAGAGGTCGATGTCGTCCAGGCCGAGCCCCGCGCGGCGCAGCACCTTCTCCGTCGCCGGGACGACTCCGGTGAGCATCAGCAGCGGGTCGGAGCCGGTGACGGCGAAGCTGTGGAGCCGGGCGAGCGGGCGCAGGCCGAGACGGGCGGCCGTCTCACCGGAGGTGATCAGCACGGCCGAGGCGCCGTCGTTGACGGGGCTCGCGTTGCCCGCGGTGACGTTCCACTCGATCTGCGGGAAGCGCTCGGCGAAGCCGGCGTCGTAGTAGGCGGGCTTCAGACCGGCGAGGATCTCCGGGCTGCTGCCGGGCCGTACGCACTCGTCGCGGGCGACGCCGTCCAGGGGTGCGACCTCGGCGTCGAACAGGCCGGCCTGCCACGCGGCGGCGGCCTTCCGGTGCGAGGAGACCGCGAACTCGTCCATCCGCGCGCGCGTGAGGGACCATTTGGCGGCGATGAGTTCGGCGCTGATGCCCTGCGGGACCAAACCCTCCGGGTAGCGCTCGGCGACACCCGGGCCGAACGGGTCCTTGCCGGCCGGCACGTTGGACCACATCGGCACCCGGCTCATCGACTCCACGCCGCAGGCGACGGCGAGGTCGTAGGCGCCCGAGATGACGCCCTGCGCGGCGAAGTGCACGGCCTGCTGGGAGGAGCCGCACTGGCGGTCCACCGTGGTCGCCGGGACCGCCTCGGGCAGGCCGGCCGCGAGGACGGCGTACCGCGTGGTGTTCATGGCCTGCTCGCCGACCTGGTCGACGGTGCCGCCGATGACGTCGTCGATCAGGGCCGGGTCGACGCCGGAACGCTCGACCAGGGTGCGCAGGGTGTGGGCGAGGAGCTGGACCGGGTGAACGTGGGCGAGGGAGCCGTTCGGCCTGCCCTTGCCGATGGGGGTGCGTACGGCTTCGACGATGACTGCGTCGCGCATGGTGCGGGCCTCCCGCGATGCCTGAGCGTTCGCACGCTCGGCTACTGGTGAGTAGGAATTTCCAACTCACCATAGCCTGGTGCGTTGGAAAATCAAACCCTCACTTAGACTGGCCCGCATGGCCGCCACGAAGGACCCGCGCCCCTGCTCCATCGCCGACGCCCTCGCGCTGGTCGGAGAGAAGTACTCGCTGCTCGTACTGCGGGAGGTGTGCCTGGGCAACGGCCGCTTCGACCAGCTCGTGCGCAACATCGGCGCGCCGCGCGACATCCTGGCCACCCGGCTGCGCCGGCTCGTGGACGCCGGGATCCTCACCAAGCGCGTGTACAGCGAGCGTCCGCAGCGCTTCGAGTACCGGCCGACCCAGGCGGGGCTGGAGCTGGAGCCGGTCCTCATGACCCTCAAGGAGTGGGGCGACCGCCATCTGCGCGGCGGCGTCGGCCTCCCCATGGTCATCGAGCACAGCTGCGGCGGCGAACTGGTCCCCCAGGTGACGTGCCGGGCCTGCGGGGCCCCGGTCCGGCACGAGGACCTGACGGCCCACCCGCAGTCCCCCGGCTGGACGGTCGCCGGACCGGCCACGGTGTGACGCACGGACCGGGCGGCGGTCGCGCGGGTCGCCTACTACCCCTGCCGGTACACGTCGAGCCGCCCGCACGAGACGGCGCCCCCGCCCGGCGGGCCGGTGGACTTCCCGGCGCTCACCACGGATGCGCCTCCAGGTACCGGGCCACGTCCTCCCGGCCCCAGGCGCCGTCGGCCACGACGACCCGGTAGCGGCGCCGCAGCGTGGCGCCGGGGACGAGTTCCAGCTCCTCGAAGAAGGCCCAGGACGGGGCGACCGCGGCGAACGGCTCGTCGCGGACGAACCAGTGGGCCGGATGGCCGCCCCGGGTGCCCGCGTGGTCGTTCTCGGGGGCGTGCGCGAAGACGAGGGTCGCGTGGCCGTCCCTGCCGTCGTGCTCCCCGGAGAAGGCGAGCCAGGGCGCCTGCATGCCCATCAGCTTTGGCCCCTCCGCCTCGGGCCCGATGGTCCTGCCGCCGCGAAACGCCCTCGGCCCGCGCCAGAACAGCCCGGTGTAGCTCGCGAGTTCGCGCCCGGCGGTGGTCGGGCTGCCGAGGCGCAGCGGCTCGGCACGCCGGTTGGTGACGGCGCTCGTCCAGGTCAGCGCCCAGGTACCCGCCCCGGGGTCGACGTCGTGGACCTCGATCCGGCGCTCCTCCGCCGCCCACACGCCCGCTACGCTGCCCCCGTCACATGATCACCACGTATCCCCCTCAACACTTGGACGCCTCACCTCCATGTCTTGGTTTGAATCCCTCGTCCTCGGACTCGTCCAGGGGCTGACCGAGTTCCTCCCCGTCTCCTCCAGCGCGCACCTGCGGCTGACCGCGGCCTTCTCGGGCTGGGAGGACCCTGGGGCGGCCTTCACGGCGATCACCCAGATCGGCACGGAGGCGGCGGTACTGATCTACTTCCGCAAGGACATCGGCCGGATCGTCTCCGCCTGGTTCCGGTCCCTGTCCGACAAGGCGATGCGACACGACCACGACGCCCAGATGGGCTGGCTGGTGATCGTCGGCTCGATCCCGATCGGTCTGCTGGGCGTGACGCTGAAGGACCAGATCGAGGGCCCGTTCCGCGATCTGCGGATCACCGCGACGATGCTCATAGTCGTCGGCGTGGTCATAGGCATAGCCGACCGGCTGGCGGCCCGCGACGAGCGGGGCGGCCGGCACCGGGCGCCCAAGCAGCGCAAGACCCTGGAGAACCTGGGCGTCAAGGACGGCCTGATCTTCGGCCTCTGCCAGGCCTGCGCCCTCATCCCCGGCGTCTCCCGCTCCGGCGCCACCATCAGCGGCGGCCTGTTCATGGGCTACCGGCGTGAGGCCGCGGCCCGTTACTCCTTCCTGCTGGCCATCCCGGCGGTGCTGGCGTCCGGCGTGTTCGAGGTGAAGGACTCGGTGGGCGGCGGTGAGGTGGCCTGGGGCCCCACCCTGTTCGCGACGGTGATCGCCTTCGCGTCGGGATACGCGGTGATCGCCTGGTTCATGAAGTGGATTTCCAGCAAGAGCTTCATGCCGTTCGTCTGGTACCGGATCGCCCTCGGCATCGTCATCATCGCGCTGGTGACGACGGGCGTACTGAGCCCGCACGCGGCCGAATCCGCGAGCTGAGCACACCGGGCACCGGCCAACCTCCGCGGCTCGAGTAGCCGATCGGTAGCGCAGCGTCAGTGTTTGCCCCTAGGCTGGGCCGCATGTCCCCCGATTTCATGCCCCGTGGTTCCGTGCGCTCCGCCGCCGAGCTGAACGAGCGGATCCGGGCGCTCTGGCTGCGCGCGGGTGGCACCCTGTCGCCCCAGGAACGCGCGGAGTACGAGCTGTTGGTGGTCGAGTGGGCCCAGGCCGTCCGCGGCCGCGTCATCGAGGCGGCCTGAGGCGGGAGTTCGGGACCGGGAGGGGTGTCGGCGCCGGCCCGGTATGTTCGGCGCATGCGAAGACTCGCGGATACCGAGGACTTGCCGGGGCTGGTGCGTGAGGCGCTGGGTCCGGGTTGCCGCGCGGTCGCGGTGGAGCGGTTGCGCGGTGGCAGCAAGAAGGGGGTGTACCGGGTCCGGGTCGACGGCGCCCCGGTGACGAGGGTGATCGTCTACAACTGGGCCGAGACGGAGAACTTCTGGCCCGGACAGCACGGTACCGACGCGAGCGACCCGCTCGCACCGGCCTCGGGCCTGGCCCCGTTCCTGGCCGCCCGGCGCACTCTGGACGACTTGGGCGTGCGGGTTCCGCGGGTGCTGCTGGCCGATGGCGGACGACGTCGTTACCCGGCGGACGTGGCCGTGGTCGAGGACGTCTCCGAGGACACCCTCGAAGCGCTCTTCGAGACCGACCCCGCCCGCGCGGCGGCCGCCCTGGCCGACCTGGCCGCGGCGACGGACACCATGCACCGGCACCACGACCCGCGGTACGGGCGGGTGGACCTGCTGCGGGAGGGCGGCACCGCGAGCGGGGTCTCCTGCGAGCGACTGGTCCTCGACCGCGCCCTGGCCGATCTCGCGGAGGCGTCGGGCCGCGATCGCCGGATCACCGCGGTGGAGGACCGCCTGCGCGACCGTCTCCACCACCTGGCCGCGCTGGTGGCCCCGCGCGCCGAATACGGGCTGATCCACGGAGAGCTGGGACCCGACCACGTCCTGGTGGACGCCGACGGCCGCGCGGTGCTGATCGACATCGAGGGCGTCATGCACTTCGACGTCGAGTGGGAGCACGTCTTCCTGCGGCTCCGCTTCGGCGAGCGCTACCCCGTGCTGTACCGCCCCGGCCTCGACCCCCGGCGGATGGACCTCTACGCCCTCGCGATGCGCCTCTCCCTGGTCGCGGGCCCGCTGCGGCTGCTCGACGGCGACTTCCCCGACCGGGCCGCCATGGCGGGGATCGCCGAGCACAACCTGACCGAGGCCCTGGCGCTCCTGCCCTGAGTGGCGCGTCCGTCGGTGCTCTGGGTGCCACGTGCGCCGGGTCGCCTCCCGTGCCCCTCCTCGGCCGTATGTGCGCACCCCCAATATCGCCCGTGCACTTGGCACCCGGCCTCCCTTGGCCAACACTGTGCCGATGACGCAGCGTGTGGAGCTCTCGACCGTGATGGACCGGCTGGCCGTGGACGAGGCGGTCACCGAGTACGCGGTGGCGGTGGACGACGGGGACTGGACCGCCTACCGGGGGCTGTTCACGGCGGACGGGCGGGCCGACTACCGCTCCGCCGGCGGCATCGAGGGCGAGGCCGGGCGGGTGGCCGGATGGCTCGCCGAGAGCCTGGAGTCGTTCGGGATGCGCCAGCATCTGATCGTCAACCGCCGGGTGCGGTTCGGGATCCACGAGCACGACACCGGGGACACCGCCCGGGTGCGGGCCGACTACGTCAACCCGATGCGCCTCGCCGGCGACGGCGGCTCCGGCGCCCCCGACCTGGTGTGCGGCGGCCGGTACGAGTTCGGGCTGCTGCGCACGCCGGACGGCTGGCGGCTGAGCCGGGTCGTCGTGCACGAGAAGTGGCGCCGGACGCCCGAGCCGGCACCGGCGGCCGTTCCCGGATGAGCCACCGCGTGCCCCGGCGCGCCCTGTCGGAGATCGCTTCCGGCGCGCACACTGGAGGCAGTGCTGGGTAGGGAGACTCCTTATGAGGACGATCGACCACTGGCTCACCTCCCCCTGGCGACGCTCCGGCGTCGCCGCCCTGGCGGGCTCCGTGCCCGTGTTCGCGTTCCCGGCGCCCGCGCTGTGGTGGTTCGCGTACGTCGCCCTGGTGCCCTGGATCCTGCTGGCGCGCTCCGCGCCGACCGCGCGGCGGGCGGCGTACGACGGCTGGTGCGGCGGCTTCGGGTTCATGGTGGCCGTGCACCACTGGCTGCTGCCGAGCCTGCACGTGTTCATCTTCCTGATAGCCGGACTGCTGGGCGTGCTCTGGGCGCCCTGGGGTTGGCTGATCCGCCGGTTCCTCGGCGGCGTCGCGTCGCCGGGGCGGGGCGCGGCCGCGCTGCTGGTGCTGCCCTCGGCGTGGCTGGCGGTGGAGCTGGTCCGCTCCTGGCAGGGGCTCGGCGGCCCCTGGGGGATGCTCGGCTCCAGCCAGTGGCAGGTGGGGCCGGCGCTGCGGCTGGCCTCGGTGGGCGGGGTGTGGCTGCTCAGCTTCCTGGTGGTGGCCGTCAACGTGGCGGTGGCGGTACTGGTGTCGGTGCGCGAGTCGCGGATGCCGGCGGTGGCCTCACTGGTCGCCACCGCCGCGGCGACCTCGGCCGCCTGGGCGTGGGCGCCCCGCCCTGACGTCGACGGCGGGGTGCGGATCGCCGTCGTCCAGCCGGGCGTCATCGGCGGGCCGGACAGCCCCGACCGGCGCTTCGACCGCGAGGAACAACTGACCAGGCGACTCGCCGGGCAGGGCGTCGACCTGATCGTGTGGGGCGAGAGCAGTGTCGGCTTCGATCTGGAGGACCGGCCGGACCTGGCCCGGCGGATCGCCGCGCTGTCCCGGCAGACCGGCGCCGACCTGCTGGTCAACGTGGACGCCCACCGCTCCGACCGGCCCGGTATCTACAAGAGCTCGGTCCTCGTCGGCGCGAACGGCCCGACGGGTGAGCGCTACGACAAGATGCGGCTCATCCCCTTCGGCGAGTACATACCGGCCCGCTCCGTGCTGGGCTGGGCCACCTCGGTGGGCAGGGCGGCCGGTGAGGACCGGCGGCGCGGCACCGAGCAGGTCGTGATGAACGTCGGGCACGGGCTGCGGATCGGCCCGCTGGTGTGCTTCGAGACGGCGTTCCCCGACATGAGCCGCCGACTGGCCGGTGACGGCGCGGACGTGCTGCTCGGCCAGTCCTCCACCTCGTCCTTCCAGGGCAGCTGGGCCCCGGAGCAGCACGCCTCGCTGGCCGCGCTGCGGGCCGCCGAGACCGGCCGCCCGATGGTGCACTCGACGCTGACCGGTGTCTCCGCCGTCTTCGGCCCGGCCGGGCAGCGCCTCGGCCCGTGGCTCGGCACCGACGCGAGCACCGCCCACGTGTACGAGGTACCCCTGGCCCACGGGGTCACCCCGTACGTCCGCTACGGCGACTGGCCGGTGCACGGAGCGCTGCTGGTGCTGGCGGCGCTGTGCGTGGGCGAGGGCGCCCGGGCGCTCAGGCTGCGGCGGACCGGTCCAGAACCGCTCGTACCACGCGCTCGCACAGCTCATGGGTCGCCAGTGCGTCCCGGGCGCTGAGCACCTTCCGGGCGCGCACCGCGTCGAGGAAGGCGAGCACCGCCTGCTCGATGCCGCGCTGGCGGGCCACCGGCACCCAGTCGCCGCGCCGGCGCACCGTCGGCTGTCCCTTGTGGTCGATCACCTCGGCCAGGTTGAGCACCTGACGCTTGGTGTCCTGCCCGGAGACCTCGAGGATCTCCTCGGCCGAGCCGCTGAGCCGGTTCATCACACCGAGCGCGGTGAAGCCGTCCCCGGCGAGCTGGAGCACCACGTGATGGAGCAGGCCGCCCTCGACGCGGGCGCGCACGGCCACGTCGTCGACCACGCCCGACACCAGGAAGCGCAGTGTGTCGACGACGTGGATGAAGTCGTCCAGGATCAGCGAGCGCGGTTCCTCGGGCAGCCCGATCCGGTTCTTCTGCATGAGGATCAGCTCGCGCGGGTGGTCCAGGCACTGCGCGTACGCCGGGGCGTGACGGCGGTTGAAGCCGACGCAGAGCGAGACGTTCCGGCGCTCGGCGAGCGCCACCAGACGCTCGGAGTCGGCGAGTTCGTAGGCGAGCGGCTTGTCCACGTAGGTGGGCACGCCGGCCTCCAGCAGCCGGGTGACGATGTCCGGGTGGACGGCGGTCGGCGCGTGCACGAAGGCCGCGTCCAGGCCGGTCGCGAGCAGCGAGTCCAGGGTGGTGTGCCGTTGCCCGCCCGGCAGACGGAGCGAGTCGGCGACCCGGGTGAGGGTGGCGGCCGTCCGGGTCTGCAGGTGCAGTTCGACGCCCGGCTGCGTGCCCAGCACCGGCAGGTACGCCTTCTGCGCGATGTCCCCGAGTCCGATGCAGCCGACCTTCACGTGCTCTCTCCTACCGGTTGCCCGCGGATGCCCTGCCGGAAGCATACGGGGCGGCCGGCCGGCGCCCCGCCGGCCCGAATGCTCCGGGGCCTGAGTGCTCCGGCACCGGAATTCCCTGGTGGGAAGAGCCGCGTTGGGCGAGGATGCGGGAATGACCGATGAACGCCGGGAACCCGCGACCGACGCCGACGAACGCACCATGCTGGAGGGCTGGCTCGACTACCACCGGCAGACCCTGGCGTGGAAGTGCGAGGGCCTGACCGACGCCCAGCTGCGGACGGCTTCCGTGCCTCCCTCCACGCTGTCCCTGATGGGGCTGGTGCGGCACATGGCGGAGGTGGAGCGGTCCTGGTTCCGCAGGGTCCTCGCGGACGAGGACGCGAAGCCGATCCACTACAGCGACGCGGACCCGGACGGCGAGTTCCGGCTCACCGAGGCGGACACCTGGTCCGAGGCGTACGCCACCTGGCAGGCCGAGATCGAAGCGGCCCGGCGCCACGCGGCCGGCTTCGCCCTGGACGACCCGTCCCGGGGCAGGCACCGGCACACCGGTGAGCGGCACAGCCTCCGCTGGATCTACACCCACATGATCGAGGAGTACGCCCGGCACAACGGCCACGCCGACCTGGTCCGCGAGCGGATCGACGGCGCGACCGGCGACTGAGCGTCACCCTGGGGACGCCGGGGCCCTCCGTACGGGGCAGGAGATCACCCGTGCGGGGCATCAACCCCCGGTGCACGGTGTCAACTCGGCGGCCGACCCAGCAGAGTTGCACGGGTGCATCGAACGACGACCACCGCAGCGCTTCTGGTCACCGTGGCCGTCTCGGCCCTCTCCGGCTGCGTCACGGTACAGCGCCCGACGACCTCCGGTCCCCCGCCGGACACCGTGTCCTCGCAACGAACGGGGCCCCGTCCGGACGGCAGTGCCGTGCCGCGGGTGGTGCAGGCACCGGCGCGGGAGGCGCTGGAGATGGCCGGCCCGTCCCAGCGACCGCGGCACGGCGAGCCCG
Organism: Streptomyces sp. NPDC058145; assembly: GCF_042884245.1. Lineage (NCBI taxonomy): Bacteria > Bacillati > Actinomycetota > Actinomycetes > Kitasatosporales > Streptomycetaceae > Streptomyces > Streptomyces sp. NPDC058145. The sequence continues at coordinate 607,056 of NZ_JBHVUH010000003.1, forward strand.
CCGCCCCGCGCCGGACGCCCGCGGCACCGCCGGTCACCCACCGCCCGGCCGCTCCGCCCGCACCCGCCCCTCCGCACCAGGACCGCCCACGGCAGCGGGGCGGCGGCCTTCCGGGCGCGGCGCAGCCGGTGCCACAGGCCCCGGACGTGTGCGCCCTCGGCAGGCAGTACGGCGGCTGGCGCGGCGGCAGCCCCGAGTCGGAGATCTGCGAGCAGACCTACGGCCACTGACCCCCGCGGTCACCGACCCGGCTAGCCGGTGGGCCGCTGCCGCGGCGGTCCCCAGGAGTCGCCCGGGGTGCCCTCGTCCCCGAGCCGCAGCTCCAGGCGGCTGATCGCGGCCCGCACCCCGTCGCCGTAGCCGTCGTCGGACAGGGTGCCGGCGGTGCGGCGGGCCCGGCCCAGATGGCTGCGGGCGGCTTCGGCGTGGCCCAGTTTCTCGTAGTCGGCGGCCAGGTTGAGGTGGAGCGAGGGGATGAAGGCACGGACGCTGAGCGGGTCACCGGCGCCGCGGCCGTCCGTCAGCTCCTCGGCCGCCGACAGGGCCCGCAGGTCCCAGGCCAGTTCGTCGGCCGGGTCGTCCTGGGTGTCGGCCAGGTAGTGGGCCAGGGTGCAGCGGTGCAGCGGGGCGCCCTCCTCGCCGATCTCCGCCCACAGCAGGAGAAGGCGGCGGCGGGCCTCCTCACGGTCGCCGCCGTGATGCAGCATCACGACCTGCCCGATCCGCGTCAGCACGGCGTCCGGCGCCGCCTGCCCCTGTCGCTCCGCCACCGCGTCCTCCGGCCGTCGTCGGCTGTCGGGTCACCGTCTGCCCCGACGCTAACCGCAGGCACGGGTGATCCGGGGCAGGCGGCCCCGTACGACACGGGGCCGCGCGGGGCCGATCGGGTCAGCCCAGGTCGGGGATCCTCCAGTCGACGGGCTCGTGCCCCTGACCGGCCACGGCCTCGTTGATCCGGGTGAAGGGGCGGGAGCCGAAGAACTTCTTCGCGGACAGCGGTGAGGGATGCGCGCCCTTCACCACCACGTGCCGGGTCTCGTCGATCAGCGGGAGCTTCTTCTGCGCGTAGTTGCCCCAGAGCACGAAGACCGCCGGGTCGGGGCGGGAGGCCACGGCGCGGATCACCGCGTCGGTGAACTTCTCCCAGCCCTTGCCCTTGTGCGAGTTCGCCTCCCCGGCCCGGACCGTGAGCACCGCGTTGAGCAGCAGCACGCCCTGTTCGGCCCACGGCATCAGATAGCCGTTGTCCGGGACGGGCAGGCCCAGCTCCTCCTTCATCTCCTTGTAGACGTTCCGCAGGGAGGGCGGGGTCTTCACGCCGGGACGGACCGAGAAGCACAGACCGTGGCCCTGGCCCTCGCCGTGGTACGGGTCCTGGCCGAGGATCAGCACCTTGACCTTGTCGTACGGCGTCGCGGCCAGCGCGGTGAAGACCTCCTCGCGCGGCGGGTAGACGGGACCCCTCGCCCGCTCATCCTCGACGAACTCGGTCAGCTCCTTGAAGTAGGGCTGCTGCAGTTCGTCGCCCAGAACCCCGCGCCAGGACTCGGGCAGCATGGCGATGTCGGTCACGTCAACGTCCTCACGATGTGCGGTCACTTCAGGTTTCAGAACCTACAGGCGACCACTGACAGCCGGCGGCGGAAGGACCGTCACCAGCTCGTCTTGCGGTGCAACTCCCACATCATCATGATCGTCGACGGGTCGAGGGCGCGTTCGCCGCCCGAGATGTCCTCGTTCGCCGCCACGTACTGCCGGCCCTGCCACAACGGGATCAGCCGGGCGTCGTTCACCATGATCTGCTGGGCGGCCTCCAGGTCCTTGACCACCTTGCCGCGATCGCCCTGGGCGCGCGAGCGGGGCAGCAGCACGTTGGTGATCTGCTTGGACGGGTACGGCGTCCCCAGGGCGTTCTGCTCGCCGACGAACGGGGCGATGAAGTTGTCCGCGTCGGGGAAGTCCGGGAACCAGCCGCGGCCGAACACCGGGTACTCGCCCTTCTGGTAGCCGACCACATAGGTCTTCCAGGGGCGGCTCTTGAGGGTGATGCTGAACAGTCCGGAGGCGTCCAGCTGCCGCTTCAGCTCCTGGAACATCACGGCCGTCTCGGAGCCGTAGCGGTCGGTGGTGTACCAGAGGGTGAGCGGGACGCGCTGGGTGATGCCCGCGTCGGTGAGGATCCTGCGGGCCTTGGACACGCTCGGGTCGCCGAAGTCGTCGAAGTAGCTGGTGGCGTGGCCGGTCAGACCGGCCGGGACCATCGAGTACAGCGGGACCACGGTGTCCTTGTAGACCTTGTGCGCGATCGCACCCCGGTCGACGACCTGGGCGATGGCCTTGCGCACGGCGGGCTGCTTGGCCCACGAGTCCTTGGGGTTGAACACCAGGTAGCTGATGTCCGTGCCGGTGCCGTCCACCAGTTGCAGGTCGGTGGTGCCGGCCCGCTGCAGGGTGAGGATGTCGTCGGCGGCGAGGCCTCGGTAGGTGACGTCGATCTGCTTGTCGCGCAGCGCCTTCACCATGGTGGCCGAGTCCTGGTAGTACCGGATGGTCACCGCGTTGTTCTGCCGCTTGGCGAAGCCCTGGTAGTGGTCGTTGCGCGCCAGGACGGCCTGCTTGCCCTCCTCGTAGGACTGCAGCGTGTACGGCCCGGAGCCGAAGACCTTGTTGTCCTTGCGCAGCGAGTTCGCCGGGTAGTCGTCGGGGTCGACGATGGACATGGCCGGGGTGGCGAGCACGAACGGGAAGGTGGCGTCGGACTGGTTGAGGTGGAAGACCACCTCGTTGTCGCCGACCGCGTCCACGCTGTCCAGGCTGCCGAGCAGTCCGGCGGGGCCGCCGGGGGCGTCGATGGTGCGGATGCGGTTGATGGAGTGCTGGACGGCCTCGGCGTTCAGCGGGTCCCCGTCCGCGAACTGCATGCCGGGGCGCAGCTTGCAGCGGTAGGTGCGGCTGGCGGCGTCGGTGAAGGAGCAGCTCTCCGCGGCGTCCGGCTGGGGGGTGGTGACGCCGTTCGGGTAAGCGAGGAGAGTTTGGTAGATGTTCCGGTAGAGCTCCCAGGAGCCGTCCCAGGCGCCGGCCGGGTCCAGGGTGCTGGGCGCGCTGGTGGTCCCGACGACGATCGGGCCATTGCTGTCGGGATCCCCGTCCGAGAACAGACCGCAGCCGGCCACCAGGGATATGGACGCGATCGCCGCGACTCTCCGCAGGAATCGGTTCCGGTTGAACACGCGCACGCTCCTCGATCTGCCATACCAAGGGTCGGCAGACCATACCGCAGCGTCCGGCCCCGTGAACCTCCCCGGAACAAGGCCTTCTTGATCGATTGCGCGATGACTACGTTGTCAATCCGCTGTGCGTGTTTTGTGCGGCGTTTCGGGCGCCGTTCCGCTGGGAAACGGCGCCCGAAAAAGACGACCGGACGGTACCGGTCAGCCCACGCCGGCGTTGAGGAAGATGCCGCCGTCCACGACGAGCGTCTGACCGGTGACCCAGTCGGACTGCTCGGAGGTGAGGAACGCGGCGGCCCCGCCGATGTCGGAGGGCACGCCGAGCCGGCCGAGCGGGTAGGAGGCTGCCGCCTCGGCCTCACGGCCCTCGTAGAGGGCCTCGGCGAACTTGGTCTTCACGACGGCCGGGGCGATCGCGTTGACCCGCACGCGGGGCGCGAACTCGTGCGCCAGCTGCTGGGTGAGGTTGATCATCGCGGCCTTGCTGACGCCGTAGGCACCGATGAACGGCGAGGGAGCGAGACCCGCGACCGAGGCGATGTTGACGATCGCGCCGCCGTTGTCCTTCTGCCAGGCGTGCCAGGTCTTCTGGGCGAAGCCGAGCGCCGAGATCACGTTGGTCTCGAACACCTTGCGGGCGACGTCAAGGTCGAGGTCGGCGATGGGCCCGAAGACGGGGTTGGTGCCGGCGTTGTTGACCAGGAAGTCGACGCGGCCGAAGGCCTCCATGGTCCGCTCGACGGCCTCGCCCTGGTGGCCGAGGTCGTGGGCCTTGCCGGCGACGCCGATGACCCGGTCGGCGCCGAGCCGTTCGACGGCCTCCTTCAGGGCGTCCTCGTTCCGTCCGGTGATGCACACGCGGTCGCCGCGGGCGACGAGCGCCTCGGCGATGCCGTAACCGATGCCGCGGCTGGCGCCGGTGACGAGGGCTGCCTTGCCGGAGAGCTCCGGGAGTTCAGTCATGTCCGTGATCCCCAGACTTCCTAGTCGAGCGGTCCGCCGGCGACGTACAGCACCTGGCCGGAGACGAAGCCGGCCGCCTCGCCCGTGAAGAAGGCGATGGCGTTGGCGATGTCCTCGGGCTCGCCCACCCGCTGGACCGGGATCTGGGTGGCGGCGGCCTTCTTGAAGTCGTCGAAGCCCATACCGACCCGATCGGCGGTGATCTTGGTCATCTCGGTGGCGATGAAGCCGGGGGCGACGGCGTTGGCGGTGATGCCGAACTTGCCCAGCTCGATGGCGAGGGTCTTGGTGAAGCCCTGCAGGCCTGCCTTGGCGGCCGAGTAGTTGGCCTGGCCGCGGTTGCCGAGCGCGGAGGACGAGGACAGGTTGACGACCCGGCCGAAGCCCGCGTCGACCATGTGCTTCTGGACCGCCTTGGTCATCAGGAACGAGCCGCGCAGGTGCACGTTCAGGACGGTGTCCCAGTCGGAGACGCTCATCTTGAACAGCAGGTTGTCGCGCAGTACGCCGGCGTTGTTGACCAGGATGGTCGGGGCGCCCAGTTCCTCGACGATCCGGGCGACGGCGGCCTCGACCTGCGCCTCGTCGGAGACGTCCGCGCCGACCGCGATCGCCCGGCCGCCGGCCGCGGTGATCTTCTCGACGGTGTCCTTGCAGGCGGCCTCGTCGAGGTCGATCACGGCGACCGCGCGACCTTCGGCGGCCAGCCGTACGGCGGTGGCGGCGCCGATACCGCGCGCCGCGCCGGTGACTACCGCGACCCGCTGTTCAGTGGTGGACATTGCTGCTTCTCCTCGCCCTTGAGAGAACCTGTGCGGCTCCTGGCGGAGCCGGCCAGTGCGGTGAGCGACCGCTTAGTACCTTCAGCACACGCGACGCTAGAAGCCCTGGCACCCGGTGTCAACGGGACACCGGGCCGGTGTGATCCATTACCTCACCAGGAGGTCGAGCAGACGCTCGGTCTCCGCCGCCGGATCGGTGGTGAGCCCGGTGTGCACCGGCCCCGGCTGCACGACGGTGGAGCGGGGCGCGATCAGCCAGCGGAAGCGCCGCCCGGCGTCGTCGCCGGCCGCCTGTCCGGCCTCCTCGCCGCCGGCGCAGACCTGTTCGACGGCGCCGAGCGCGGCCCGCACCCCCGCCACGTCCGCCCCGGGGTCCAGGGCGAGCAGCCGGGCCTCGTCCAGGTGGGTGCGGGCGCCGACATAGGCCTGGGCGCGGCAGTAGACCACCACGCCGGCGTTGACGCACTCGCCGCGCTCGACGCGCGGGACGACGCGCAGCAGGGCGTACTCGAACACGTCCCGGTCACCGCCCTGGCCCGCCCGGGTGATGTGGCGCTCGGTCACATGGCCGGCCATGTGGATGTGACGCTCGCTCACTTGCCCTCCTCGATGCCGGTGATGCGCTCGGCGATGACGGCCGCCCGGGCGAGCAGCGGCCGCGCGTAGGCGTCTCTGAGTTCGTCCGGGGTGCCGAAGCCCGGCTCGTCGGCCAGCCAGGCGTCGGGGATCTCGGCGGTGACCTCGGCGAGCAGGTCCCCGGTGACCCTGGGTGCCAGTTCGGCCGCGGCGGCCGTGACCTCCGGCGCGAAGCGGGCGAGGGCGTGGTCGGCGGCGTCGTAGGGGCGGGCCACGGAGGCCTCGGCGGAGGGCCAGTTGTGGTGCCAGATCATCGTGGCGCCGTGGTCGATGAGCCACAGCTCACCGCGGTGCACCAGGAGGTTGGGGTTGCGCCAGGAGCGGTCGACGTTGTTGATCAGCGCGTCGAACCAGACGATCCGCCCGGCCTCGGCGGGGCTCACCGGGAAGGCGAGCGGGTCGTAACCGAGGGCGCCGGAGAGGAAGTCCATGCCGAGGTTGGTGCCGCCGCTGGACCTGAGCAGGTCCTGCACCTGCTGCTCGGGCTCGCCGAGGCCCAGTACGGGGTCCAGCCGGACCGTCACCAGCCGGGGCATCCGGAAGCCGAGCCGGCGGGCGAGTTCGCCGCACACCACCTCGGCGACCAGGGTCTTGCGGCCCTGTCCGGCGCCGGTGAACTTCATGACGTACGTACCGAAGTCGTCGGCCTCGACGAGTCCCGGCAGCGAGCCGCCCTCACGCAAAGGTGTGATGTAGCGGGTGGCGGTGACTTCCTTGAGCATCGCCCCAGGCTACTGGGGCAGGGGCTGGTCCGGCCGACGGACGGCCGGCCGGTGCGCGGTCGTGGTCCCGGCATCCGGCCGTCGGCCGTGGTTTCATGCCCGCCTGACCTCCGGAGGGCATGGATCAGGGCGCCCGTCTGAACAGGTGGCGGCCGGGGACCGTACCCCTGGACGGATCACGAGACGCTCCGCGGAAGGGAACCACTTCATGACCAGCGCATCGTTCAAGCCCGAAACGGGACCGGCCCGCCGTACCGTCGTTGCGGCGGCCGGAGCGGCAGGGCTCGCCGCCGCGCTGACCGCCTGCGGTTCGGGCGACAACTCCTCGGACACCGTGGACACCGGGTCCGGGACCGCGGGCGCGACCGGGTCCACCGGCTCGTCCCAGGGCGGAGGTTCCGCGGGCTCCGACGACTCGGCCGGGGGCACGGCCCTGGCCCGGACCTCGGACATCCCGGAGGGCGGCGGCAAGATCTTCAAGGACCGGGGCGTGGTGGTCACCCAGCCGAAGGCGGGCACCTACAAGGCGTTCTCCGCCAAGTGCACCCATCAGGGCTGCGCCGTGTCCAGCATCTCGGGCGGCGCGATCGTCTGCCCGTGTCACAACAGCCACTTCTCCGTCGAGGACGGCAGTGTCAAGCAGGGGCCCGCGACCCGTCCGCTGGCCGCCGAGAAGATCACCGTCTCGGGCGACGAGATCAAGCTGGCCTGAGGCGCGCCGGCGAGGCCGGTGAACTCGTCCTGTTCCCTTTCCCGACGTGATCTCGGAGGATCACGCCAGGGGCGGGTTCCGCCGGTTCGACGTGGGAGAAAGAGGGGGCCGTATGACCGTGACGCAGCAGCGCCGGGGCCGGAAGATCATGATGACGCCCGGGGAGCTGGACGACTTCCTGACCAGCCGGCGCACCTGCCGGGTCGCGACCGTCTCGGCGGACGGCGCGCCGCACGTCAGCGCGCTGTGGTTCGCCTGGGACGGCACCTCGCTGTGGCTGTACTCCGTGGTGCGCAGCCGGCGCTGGACGCAGTTGCGCCGCGATCCCCGGGTGGCGGTCGTGGTCGACTCGGGTGAGGAGTACGACCAGTTGCGCGGGGCCGAGCTGTCCGGACGGGTGGAGTTCGTGGGCGAGGTGCCCCGGACCGGGGAGCTGCGCGCCGAACTCGACACCCCGGAGACGGTGTTCGCGCGCAAGTACTTCGGTATGGACGAGATGCCGCACGACGGCCGGCACGCCTGGGCCCGGCTGACCCCGGACACGATCGTGTCCTGGGACTTCCGCAAGCTCGGGGCGGTTCGGTGAGGCCCGGAACCCGGCGGGACATGAGGGCGCCGGAAAAGCCCTAGACCTCGCTCACCCGCTCGGCCGCCGCCCGCAGCGCCTCGACCGCGGCGCGGATCGAGGGGCGGCGGTCGGCGTCCGCCCGCCAGACGACGTAGACGTGCCGCCGCACCCGCTGACTGAGCGGGATCATGACGATGCCCGGGGGCACCGGGTGCCGGCCCAGCAGCGGCGCGATACACACGCCGAGACCGGCGGCGACCAGCCCGAGCTGGGTGTGGGTCTCGCCGGCCCGGTGCCCGACGATCGGCTCGATGCCCTTGGAGCGCAGGGTGAACATCAGCCACTCGTGGCAGAACTCGCCCTCGCCCCAGGTGATCCACTCGTCCTCCGCGAACTCGGCGAGGTCCACCTCCTCCCGGTTCGCGAGCGGGTGCCCGGCCGGCATGGCGACATCGGCCGGATCGTCCAGCAGGGGCGCTTTGACCAGGCCGTCGGGCACGGGCATCGGCTTGTTGTACCAGTCGAGGACGACGGCCAGGTCGAGGTCACCGCGCACGACGGCGGCGATGCCGTGCTCCGGCTCCAGTTCGCTGGAGCGCACCCGCAGGCCCGGGTGCCGGCCGCGCAGGTCGGCGAGCGCGGTGGGGAACAGGCCGCGGGCCGCGGTCGGGAACGCCGAGACGCGCAGTTCGCCGGCGACCTGGCCGCGGTGCGCCTCGAGATCGGCCTGGGCGAGTTCGACCTGGGACAGGATGCGGGCCGCGTGCTCGGACAGCAGCCGCCCGGCGTCCGTGAGCCGTACGCCCCGGCCGTTCTTCGCGAGCAGCCGCTGTCCGGCCTCGCGCTCCAGCTTGCCGAGTTGCTGGGAGACCGCGGACGTCGTGACGTGCAGGGCGTCGGCGGCCGCACTGACCGAGCCGTGCCGGGCGAGGGCGTCCAGGGTCCGCAGGCGCTCCAGGTTCAACATGTAAGTGATTCTAAGAGGTATCCGGTGAGAATTCTCGATTGTGCTACGCGGTCGGGTCCCGCATCGTTGACGTCATGAGCACGGTCACCGCACCCCGAACCCAGTCCCCCGCGCCCGCCCGGCCCCGCGCCCGCCTCGACTGGCGGCTGCGCTTCGGCGCCCTGTCGCTGATCTGGGGCTTCAGCTTCCTGCTGATCAAGGTGGGCACGGAGGGCTACGCGCCGTTCCAGGTCACCCTCGGCCGGCTGGTCTTCGGTACGGCGGTGCTGGCGGCGGCGATGGCCGTGAAGCGGGAGCGGCTGCCGCGCGGGGCCCGGCTGTGGGGACACATGGCGGTCGCCGCGTTCTTCCTGAACGCCCTGCCGTTCTCCCTCTTCGCGTACTCCGAGCTGACCATCCCCTCCACGCTGGCCGGCATCTGCAACGCCACCTCGCCGCTGTGGGGCATGGCCCTGTCGATGGTCGCGCTCTCCGAGGACCGGCCCACGCGGGTGCGTGTCGCGGGGCTCGGCCTCGGCTTCCTCGGTGTGCTGACGGTGCTGGGCGCCTGGCAGGGCTTCCACGGGCTGGACGCGACGGGCACGGCGATGGCGCTGCTCGCCTCGCTGAGCTACCCGATCGGCTGGATCTACGTCCGCCGGACCCTGGCCGGAACCGGTAACTCGCATCTGTCCATGACGGGCGCCCAGCTCCTGCTGGCCACGGTGCAACTGGCCGTCGTGACCCCGCTGTTCACCCCGTTCCCGGACCACTTCCCGGTCGTCCCGCTGCTGGCCGTGGCCGCGCTGGGCGCTCTCGGCACAGGGCTGGCGGTGCTCATCCAGTACGGTCTCGTCGCCGAGGTGGGGCCCACCACGGCGCAGATGGTCACGTACTTCATCCCGGTCATCGCCACGGCGGCGGGCGTGGCGATCCTCGGGGAGTCGCTGCGCTGGACCACTCCGGTCGGCGCCGTGATCGTTCTCGCCGGGGCCGCGCTCACCCAGATCAGGTCCAGGGCCTGAGCCGCCGCCTCGCGGCCCCCGGCGCGGCCCTCAGCCGTAGGAGCGGGCCGGGGAAGGGCGTACCGCCGCCGCCACCGCCTCCGCCAGGGGGACGATGTCCCGCGGGGCGAGGGCCGAGACCGTGACACGGATGCCCGGCGGCGAGCCCAGCCGGAACCGGGCGCCCGGAGCGACCGCCCAGCCCGCGTGCAGCAGGCGGGCCACCACGCCCGTCTCGTCGGGCACCGGCACCCAGACGTTCATGCCACTGCGGCCGTGCGCCGCCACCCCGCGCGCGGCCAGCGCCTCGACCAGGGCCTCCCGGCGGCCGCCGTACGAGGCCGCCACCTCACGGGCGTCCACCGCGCCGCCGCGCCACAGTTCCACCACGGCCCGCTGCACGAGCCGGCTCACCCATCCGGGGCCCAGCCGCTGCCGCCCGCGCACCCGGTCGACGGTGACGGCGTCCCCGGTGAACACCGCGAGGCGCAGGTCCGGCCCCCAGGCCTTCGCGACGGAGCGGACGAAGGCCCAGTGGCGGGTGACACCGGCCAGCGGACACAGCGGCACATCCACGATGCCGTGGCCGTGGTCGTCCTCGATCAGCAAAGTCCCCGGGTGGTCCCGGAGGACCGAACGCAGCGCACGCGCGCGCGTGGCGGTCAGCGCGGCACCGGTCGGGTTCTGCGCCCGGTCGGTGACGATCAGCGCCCGCGCCCCGGACTCCAGCGCGCCGCGGACGTCCCCGGGAAGCGGCCCCTCGTCGTCGACGCCGACGGGGACCGTGCGCAGACCGAGCGCCGGGACCAGGTCCAGCACGCTGCCCCAGCCGGGGTCCTCCACCGCCACCCGGTCGCCCGGCTTGAGGTGGGCCGCGAGGACCCGTTCGATGACGTCCAGGGAACCGGAGGCCACGGCCACGGGGCCGTCCGGCACCCCGTCGGCGTCCAGCGCGGCGCGGGCCAGCCGGGCCAACTCCGGCTCCACCGGGTCGTGCCCGTAGAGCACCGGCTCCCGGTCGCCGTGCGCGGCGGCCACCGCGAAGGCGTCCGCGAGGCGGGGCAGCAGCGCGGGGTCCGGGTTGCCGTCGGCCGCGTCCCGCACGCCCGCCGGCACCTCCACCCGGATCTGCTCGCGTCCCGTCGTGGCCGGCTTGGGGCGGATCCGGCTGCCGCGCCGCCCGTCGGTCTCGATCACCCCGCGTTCGCGCAGGGTGCGGTAGGCGGCCGCGACCGTGTTCGGGTTCACCCCGAGCCGGGTCGCCAAATCCCGCATGGGGGGCAGGTGTCGGCCGGGCTCCAGCTCCCCGGCGCCGACCGCCCGCTCGACGCTGGCCGCGATCTCCGCTGCGCCCCGGCCCTGAATCGGATACTCTCCTAGCACAAAACCAATTATGCACTAGTGCAATGGAGATCGCCATGCAGGGGACCCGGGAAGCCTCGTCGCCGTCCGCCGTGTACACGCCGACCGACCGCACCGTGCCCACGCGTTCCGCGAACCGGGCGTCGTACGACCGGGACGTGGTGCACGCGATACTCGACGAGGGCTACGTCTGCCACCTCGGCTTCGTCCGCGACGGCGCGCCGGTGGTGCTGCCGACGCTGTACGGCCGGGTCGGCGAGCGGCTGTACGTCCACGGGTCCACCGGTTCGCGCCCGCTGCGGATGACCGGCGAGGCGGACCCGGGCCTCGAGGTCTGCCTGACGGTCACCCATGTCGACGGGCTGGTGCTGGCCCGCTCCGCCTTCCACCACTCGATGAACTACCGCTCGGTGGTGGTGCACGGCACCGCCCACGAGGTCACCGACCCCGAGGAGCGACGGCTGGCCCTGGACGCGCTGGTGAATCAGGTCGTACCGGGCCGGGCCGCCGACTCCCGGCCCGCGAACAAGAGGGAGCTGGCCGCCACCGCGGTCATCCGCCTCGACCTCGACGAGGTCTCCGCGAAGATCCGCACCGGCGGCGCCAACGACGAGCCCGAGGACCTGTCCCTGCCGCACTGGGCCGGGGTCGTGCCGCTCCGCAAGGGCTACGAGGCCCCCGTCCCCAACCCCGACCTGGCGCCCGGCATCGGACTCCCGGACTATCTGACGCCGTGAACTCTGACGCCGTGAGCTAGGAGGTCACGGGAACCGGCTCGCGGCGTCCGGCACCGCGGGCCTCCCCCAGTGCCAGGCCCGCGACAGCGCCGAGCATCAGCAGCGTTCCGGCCAGGGTGGCCGCCGTGAGGCGCTCGCCGAGCAGCGCCACGGCGAGCACGGCCGCGGTCACCGGCTCCAGCAGCATGATCACGGAGACGGTGGCGGACCGTACGACGGCGGCACCCGCGAAGTACAGGGCGTAGGCGAGGGCGGTGGGCACGGACGCGATGTACGCGATCAGGACCAGCAGCCGTACCGGGTGTCCGGTGTGCGGGAACAGCCCCTCGCCCAGGGCGAACGGCAGCAGGCACAGGGTGGTGACGGCGAAGGCGCCGATGGTGGTGCCGGAGGCGTCGGCGGCGCCGTCGCGTCCCCAGCGGCGGGTCAGCAGCGTCATGCCGCTGTAGCCGGCCGCCGACGCCAGCGCGTACAGCACCCCGACCGGCCGGACGGTCGCGGCGGAGCCGCCGAGGGTGAGTACGGCCAGCCCGGTGAGGGCGCCCGCGACCGCGAGGGCGCCGCCCGCGCCGAGCCGCTCCCCCAGGGTGAGCCGGGCGCCGAGCGCGATCAGCACGGGGCCCGCGCCCAGTGTGACCACCGTGGCCACGGCGAGCCCGGTCGACCCCACGGCGGCGAAGTAGGCGGTCTGGAAGACGGCCAGCCCGAGGCCGGTGGCGGCGGCCTTCGCGGCCCTGCGGCGCAGCGGTTCGGGCGCCGCCGCCCGGGTGCGGCCGCGCAGCAGCCGGCCGGCCAGCAGCAGCACGAGTCCGACGGCGCAGCGCCAGAAGGAGAGGGTGAAGGCACCCATCTCGCTGGTCCGGTAGACCAGCGAGGCGACGGCACCCGCGGTGCCCCAGGTGGCACCGGTGACGATCAGATAGAGCAGGCCACGCCCGACGGGCAGGCCTGGGACAGCGTTCGACACGAGGATTCTCTCCGCAGAAGCGCACCGGAGTGCGGAAGTTCGGAAGGCGACCCGGATCAGCGGGGCGCGCGGACTTCGTCTGCGGGCAGCACCGTCCCGCCCGGCGCCGCGCGCCAGGCGTTCATCCCGGAGGCCCGCCTCAGGCGGCGGGGGGCGAAAGGACGAGCGCGTCGGAGGTCATGACCAGCACCTTAGGCAGCCGTTCCGCGTGCCGACAACTCCCGCTCCGCGCCACCGCCCGCGGCCACCGGCTCCGCCGCGCCCTTGGCGGGCGCCGAGGACTGGGCGATGTACGCGCCGAGGAGGACCACGGCGCCGCCGATGATCTGCGGCGCGGACAGGTGCTCGCCGAGCAGCACCCAGGCCAGCACGGTCGCGATGACCGCTTCGAGGCACGCGACGACACCGGCGACCTGCGGGGACAGCCGGCGCACGGACAGCACGCCGGTGATGTACGCGACGACCGTGGCGACGAGGACGATCCAGGCCAGCAGGGCGACGGCCGGGACGGTGGTGCCGTTCATCCGCGCGGACCCGGTCAGCACCGACCAGTCCATGCTCCACGGGCGGGCCACGGCGGTCAGCACGAGGGCGCCGACGAGCAGGCCGTAGGCGATGACGCCGAGCGGGTCCGGCGCCTGCTCGCCCGCCTCACTGCCCTGGTCGGACAGGACGAAGTAGCCGACCTGACAGCAGGCGGCGCCGAGCGCGAGCAGCAGTCCGAACGCGTCGAAGCTCAGGCCCGACCACACCTCCACCACACAGGCGAGACCGCCGGCGGCGAGGACCACGCCGAGCGCGGCGGCGCGGGTCACCGGCCGCCGCTGCACGAACCGCACCCAGCCGAGCACGAGCGCGGGGGCCAGGTACTCGACGAGCAGCGCCACGCCGACCGGGATGCGGGAGAGCGCGGCGAAGTAGCAGGCCTGGACGCCGGCCACGGCCAGCAGGCCGAACCCGGCGAGCAGCGCGGGTCGGCGGAGCGGCAGCGTGCGATGCCGCACGGCGAGCGGCAGCATGACCACGGCGGCGCCCGCCACCCGTAGCCACACCACGTGGAGCGGGTCGAGTCCCGCCTCGATCAGCGGCTTCGCCGCGACTCCGGACCCGCCGAAGGCCAGCGCGGACAGCAGCGCGAGACCGAGCCCGACGCCCTTGCCGTGGCTGCCCCGGCTGCTTGCAGATATAGGCACCGGCACATGATGACAGGCGTTGACATGAGCGTCACCCCCGATGACACCTGTCTCAGGTGATGGACGGCGTCAGGGGCGGACGTCCGCCGCGCGGCCGTCGAGCCGGGCGCCCAGCTCGCGGGTCCGGATGCCGGCGCGCTCGAGGACCTCGACCGCCCGGGACCGCGGGTCCACGACGAGCCCGGCGAGCAGATCGGTGCCGCCGGTCCGCTCCGCACCGCGCCGCCGTGCGCGCCGACGGGCCTCCTCCAGGGCGACGGCCGCGATGGGCGACCAGTGACCGGTGTCGCCGTGCGCACCGCCGCCCGCCCGCTCACCGCCGTACGGGGCGCGACCGGGTACGACGGCGAGCGCGCCGGAGCCCTCCACCGTGTGCTGCCAGCGCAGCCCGTAGCCGATGCTGCGCTGCGCGAGGTAGCCGAGCAGCCGGGCGAGCCGCGGGGCCTCGCCGACGGCGGCCCGCACCTCGGGGTCGTGCTCCAGGAGCGAGTGGAGCAGATGGGCGGTGTCGATCTGGCGGTCCCCGTCGCGTACCGCCCGGCGGCGGGCACCGGCGACCACCGCCGCCAGCTCGCCGTCGAGCCCGGCATCGTCGTCCGTGTGCGGGAGTCCCTGCTCAGGGATGCTCCAGCGGGCTGTACGGGGATGCACACCGCTACCTCATCAGTCCCGGGCGGCCCGGACATCCGCGAGGGGAACCATCTTCGCGTCCCGCACGGAGTGCACATCGCCCGCCGGGATCTCATCCTCAGGGAGGAGATCAGGCGTTGAAACGGCGAGGGCGCCCCGCGGAGGTTCAGCGGGGCGCCCTGCCCTGGTGCCGCACGGCTCAGGCCTCGTCGGCGAGGATGAGGTACAACTTCTTCCGGGCGTCGGTGATGACGGTCAGCGCCTTGTCGCGCTGCTCCTTGGTCCCGGTGTTCCAGACCTGCCCGAAGGCCTGCATCAGTCCCATGCCGGCCTGCCGGATCTCACCGAGGGCCTCCCAGTCGACCCCGCGCGAGGCCTCCTCCCAGGGAGCCTCCGGGCCGTCCTCGGCGGCCGTGCGGCCGCTGTCGGTCAGGGCGAACAGCTTCTTCCCGCCCTCGCTCTGACTGGCGATCAGACCCTCGTCCTCCAGCAGTTGGAGGGTGGGGTAGACCGAGCCGGGGCTGGGCTTCCAGGCGCCGCCGCTGCGCTCGGCGATCTCCTGGATCATCTCGTAACCGTGCATGGGCCGCTCCTTGAGCAGGGCCAGGATCGAGGCGCGCACATCACCGCGCCGCGCCCGCCCCCTCGGTCCGCCGCGCCCTCGCGGCCCCCACGGCCCCGGTCCGAAGCCGGGCCCGCCGGGTCCCCAGCCGGGGCCACCCGGGCCGAAGGGCCCGAAGGCGGCCCGCCGCTCCTCGAAGCCGCCGAACCCGCCCCGGCCGTGCCGGCCAGGGCCGTCCTGACGATGTCCACGCTCGAATCCGTGACTGCGCATCGTGATCACTCCATTCCATCGCTGACCTGTCACGTTCGCATCGCGTTCTTACGCGATGTCTCAACGATATATCGGAACCGGTCGGACGCCAAGACCCTGCCGCATCCGTCCGGAGTTGAGGCCCTGCGGGACCGCCGACCGGGCCGCCGCGCCGAAATCGGTCCAGGACTCGCCGATTGGCCTTGGTGACCGGCCCGCCACGGCCCTAGCGTCTGCGCCATGCGCATCCGAATCGTCGACGCCTTCACCGACCGCCCCTTCGCCGGCAACCCGGCCGGCGTCCTGCTCCTGGACGACGTCTTCCCGGACGACGACTGGCTCCAGAACGTCGCCCTGGAGGTGAACCACGCCGAGACGGCATTCGCGCACCGGCTGCCCGCGGGCGGCGACGCGGACTGGGCGCTGCGCTGGTTCACTCCCGTCGCCGAGGTCGCGATGTGCGGCCACGCCACGCTCGCCACCGCGCACGTCCTGCACACCACCGGTGCGCACGAGGGGCCGGTGCGGTTCGCCACCCGCAGCGGTGTCCTCGTCGCCACGCCGGGCCCGGACGGCTGGATCACCATGGACTTCCCCACCGCCCCGCTCACCGCGGTGGAGATCCCGGACGGCGTCGGCAAGGCGCTGGGCGCCGACCCGCTCGTCGCCTACGACACCGGGCCCAACGTCGGCGACCTGCTGGTGGAGCTGGCCGACGAGCGGACCGTGCTCGGACTCGCCCCCGACCACAAGGCCCTGATGGCGCACTCCTCGCGGGGCATCATCGCCACCGCCCGCGCCGACGATCCGTCCCTCGGCCACGACTTCGTCTCGCGCTGCTTCTTCCCGAACGTCGGCATCGACGAGGACCCGGTCACCGGCAGCGCCCACACCGCGCTGGCCCCGCACTGGTCCGCCCGTCTCGGCCGGGACGATCTCACGGGGCTGCAGGCCTCCCGCCGCTCCGGACTGGTCCGCACCGGTCTGCGGGGCGACCGCACGCTGCTGACCGGCCGCGCGGTCACCGTCATCGACGGCGAACTGCTCGCCTGACCGGCCGGGGCCGGTCCGCCCTCAGGCCGTCGGCAGCCAGTCCACCGTGCCGGCGAGCAGGGCGTAGCCGACGAACGCGCCGATGTCGAGCAGGGAGTGGGCGACGACCAGCGGTCCGACCCGGCCCCAGCGGCGGTAGAGCCAGACGAAGACCACGCCCATCACCATGTTGCCGATGAAGCCGCCGATGCCCTGGTAGAGGTGGTACGAGCCGCGCAGGACCGCGCTGGCCACCAGCGCGGTCCCCGCCGTCCAGCCCAGCTGCCCCAGCCTGCGCAGCAGATAGCCGACGACGATGACCTCCTCGAGGATCGCGTTCTGCACCGCGGACAGGATGAGCACGGGGTACTTCCACCACACCTCGGGCAGGGCCTCGGGCACCACGGTGAGGTTGAAACCGAGGCCGCGGGCGGCCAGGTAGAAGGCGATCCCGGTGCTGCCGATGACCGCCGCGACGCCCGCGCCCCGGCCGAGGTCGGGCCAGGGGCGGGTGCGGTCGAAGCCCAGCGTGCGCAGGCTCTCGCCCTCGCGCATCAGCAGGTGGGCGACCAGGGCCACGGGCACCAGCGCGGAGGCGATGCCGAAGAGCTGCCAGGCCAGGTCGAGCCAGGGGCGCCCGGGCGCGGCGGAGGCGTTGAGGGTGGCCGCCTGGTCCTTGAGCCCGCCCGGTTTGGTGACCGACCCGACGAAGCTGATCAGCGCGGACACCCCGCTCGCGCCGAGCGAGAGCGCCAGCACGAGCAGTGTCTCGTCCCGGAAGATCCGCCGCGGGAACCGCCCCCGCGAAGGGCCGTCGGCCGCCGGGTCCGCCTCCACGTGCACTCCTGTCGTCGCTCCGGCCGTGCGAGCTCACAGCATGCCGGATCGCCTCCTGGAGCGCTTACCCGGGCCGGGCTTGCCGCGGGAGCGGACCGCCTCGCCCCCGCTCAGCCGAGCGGCACCGGCTCCGGAAGTCCCACCGGCCAGGTGTGCACCGGCTCGCCCACGTGCATCAGCTCGGCGTAGCGGCGTGTCGTCGCGGCCAGCGCGGCCCCGCGGCCGAGGCCCTGCTCCAGGGCCCGGTGGAAGGTGGCCGCCTGCCAGGCCGCCCCGTTCACCCGGCGCCGGCAGCGCTCCTCGATGACGCCCAGGTAGAGGTCGCGGTCGGCGGCCTCCACCCCCCACGCGTCGAGGCCCGCGGACGCCAGCGGCAGCAGTTCGTCCCGGACCAGGGTGACGGCGTCGACCTCGCCCGTACCGCCGTAGCGGCCCCGGCGCGGCCAGACGAAACGGGCCTCGATGCCGTCCCGGCAGGCCGCGTCGAAGTTGGCCTCGGCCGCCTCGAACGGCAGCCGGGTCCACACCGGACGCGACTCCTCGGCGAGGGCCCGCACCAGGCCGTAGTAGAAGGCCGCGTTGGCGATCACGTCGGTGATGGTCGGGCCGGCCGGCAGCACCCGGTTCTCCACCCGCAGGTGCGGCACGCCGTCCGCGATGTCGTAGACGGGCCGGTTCCAGCGGTACACCGTGCCGTTGTGCAGCACCAGTTCGGCGAGCTTCGGTATGCCACCGGCATCGAGGACCTCCAGCGGGTCCTCGTCGTCGCAGATCGGCAGCAGCGCCGGGAAGTAGCGCAGGTTCTCCTCGAACAGGTCGTGGGCGGAGGAGATCCACCGTTCGCCGAACCAGGTGCGCGGCCGTACGCCCTGTGCCTGGAGCTCCGGCGGGCGGGTGTCGGTGGCCTGCAGGAACAGCGGCGGCCTGGACTCGCGCCACAGCTCGCGCCCGAACAGGAACGGCGAGTTGGCGCCGACGGCGATCTGTGCCGCGGACGCCACCTGCGCGGCGTTCCACACATCGGCGAAGCGGGCCGGGGTGACCTGGAGGTGCAGTTGTACGGAGGTGCAGGCGGCCTCGGGGGCGATGGACTTCGAGGTACAGCTCAGGTGCTCCACGCCATCGATGTCGAGCCGGAAGTCCTCGCCGCGCGCCGCCACGATCTGGTCGTTGAGCAGGGTGTAGCGGTCCACCTCGGAGAGGTTGGAGGAGACGAGGTCGTCGCGGTCGAGCGTGGGCAGAATGCCGATCATCACGATGCCGGCGTCCACCTCGCCGGCCTTTCGGTCGGCGTACGCCAGCGAAGTCCGCAGTTCCTCGGCGAGCCGGTCGAATACCCGGCCGCCCAGCCGGTGCGGGGCGATGTTCACCTCGAGGTTGAACATCGCGAGTTCCGTTTGGAAATCGCGGCTCGCGATGCGCTCCAGTACCTGCCCGTTCAACATTTTCGGCATGCCGTCGCGGCCGGCGAGATTCAATTCGATCTCGACGCCCATCAGGTTCTTGGCGCGGTCGAACCGCTTCTCGTCCAGCAGCCGCTCGAGTCCCGTCAGGCACTTCTGGAGCTTTTCGCGGTAGCGCTGACGATCGGACAGGTCGAACTGCCCTGCCACGACCTTCTCCCCCATCTGGGTTTCCCTCCTCGGATGGGCGGGCCGCAGACCGGCCGCCGGGGTCCCGGGTTTGGATGATGCCCAGCGGAAGCGATCGATAACGTCCCGCGCGGGCCCGGCGCCCGCTACTCTGTCGGAATGTTCCCGGCGGCACATTCACGGGGCATGGCGCACCACGCACGTTCGTGTGCCCCGATCGCCTCGTGAAAAACGCCGACGACAATCGGCCGACCGCGGCGGCGGCGTATCACGAGGTCAGCGAGGCCCTCCCGGCACGAAAAGCGGGATGTATGCGTGCGAATCAGCGGCTGAATGACGCCTTGCCGGGTCGGCCGGAATGCGGTAGACGAAACATCGTCTGAACACGCGTCGTATAAACTTCGCGAACGAGGCCTAAGGTTGGTGCCCGCGGTCCCGGTTTCTGTCGTGTTCCTGCCGTCGATTCAGCGGCAGGCCACAGCCGCACCCTCGTTCATCGAACCGGGCCCCACCTCTCAGGCCACCCGTGAGCTGACAGCGCTGTCCGCCCCACCCTCCTCGCGCCGCCGCGCCTGTCGAACGAGAGGCGACCCACCATGCCCCTGCACGCGTCCGCCGCACCCGCGCCCGCACTGCGTTCCGTCCTCACTGCCCTCGGTTCCCCCACCGCGGTCCGTGAGGCCCGAACTCCGTCCCTGCGCGCCGCTCAGGGACCCACGACGCCCCAACTCCCGCTTCCGGTGCACGTGTTGGACCGGATCACCGCACAGGGCCTGTCCGCGACGAGGCTCGCCGGCTGGCGCTTCGTGATCCGCTGCGGCGATCGCGCGGTGGCCGCCGCCGACACCATGCTGACCCCGGACGGCTGGGCCTTCTCGCACTTCTTCGAGGGCCCCTGGATCGCCTCCACCGAGCGCGCCCTGCAGCAGGCCGAGGCGCTGACGCAGCCGTACCAGCCGCGCCTGCTGTCCGTGCCCGGCCTGTACATGCTCACCCTGTGGCTGCACGGCGACGTCGCCGCCGACGCCTCCGAGGGGCATCCGGCCGCCACCGACCTGCTCGTACCCCTGGCCCCGGCGCCACCCGGCATCCCGGCCCACCGGCCGCACCGCGTCGCCGAGTTGCTCCCGGTGCTGACCCATCGGGCGACTCCCGTACCGCTGCTCGGTTCCATCCCCGCCTGAACGACGCGCGCGTACCCCGTTCCCCGGAAGGGAAGCGGGGTACGACTGTTTTCCGGCAGCCGCTCGCTCGTACGAGCAATTAACCGCTCCTACGAGCCGGAAAGGGATCTCCGCCGTCCGGACTAGCCCTATCCGGCCCCCCAGAACCACCCGAAGTGACAGTGCAGTTGGAATGAACCGTCCGCGCGGGTGACGCGTCATGAACCTGTGAGAAGCGGTGCCGCGAAATCCCTGCGGATTGACGCCCAGAGGGCAACACTGGGTTCCGACCGACTTATTCGCCACGGGGGACGGACATGACCACGACAGAGCGAGAGATCCCATCCATGTGCCAGCACCAGCCACCGTGTCCGCCAGCCGAGTCCGCCGACCGGGAGTCCGCCCGCCTTGTGGCGCACCACCCGGAGCAGGGGTGGAGTCTGCTGTGCAACGGCGTCCTGCTCTTCGAGGACACCGGTGAGCTTCTGCCCGACGGCCGCGTCATCGCCCCGCACCGCCCGCTCGGTGCGGACCAGGTGATGACCGCCGCCTAGGCGAGCGTTCCGGGCGGTTCCGCCGCGCCGCCCGGCGACCCGAGGGGCCGGCCGCACACATACGGTGCGCACCGGCCCCGACCCATGTCCGGAGCCGGCTACGTCAGGTGACCGTCCGCTGTCGCAGCGCTTGCAGCAGCGCGGAGTAGGCGGGCTTGGGGGTCAGCCGCTCGTCCCAGGGCAGGGCCGCGCCCTCACCGGGGAAGAAGGCCGGGATCCAGGAGTACTTGTCGGTGTAGTCCCAGATCGTCACGCCCACGCAGCGGCGGACGGCCAGGCAGGCCTCGGTCAGGTCCCCGTACCAGGCGGCCTGTTCTGCCAGTTTCTCGTCGGTGGCGGGCAGTTGCATGCGCACGTCGACCTCGGTGAGGGCGGTGTCGAGGCCGAGGCGGGAGAAGCGGCGGAGGTTGTCCTCCAGGGTGGCGGGATAGCCGTACTGCAGGGCCAGGTGGGCCTGCAGGCCGATGCCGTCGAGCGGGACGCCCCGCGCCTTCAGCTCTTCGGCCAGCCGGTGGTAGGCGTCGCTCTTCGGGCCGACGGCCTCGATGTTGTAGTCGTTCAGGTAGAGCCTGGCGTGCGGATCGGCCTGGTGGGCCCAGCGCAGCGCGTCGGCGATGTAGCCGGGGCCGAGGGTCTTGTACCAGATGGTCTCGCGGTAGCTGCCGTCCTCGTTGAACGCCTCGTTGACGACGTCCCAGGAGTAGACCTTGCCCCGGTAGTGCCGCACCTCCGTGGTGATGTGTTTCTTCAGCACGGCGCGCAGCTCGCCGGCCGTCCACTCCTTCGCGGTCAGCCAGTCGGGAAGCTGGCTGTGCCAGACGAGGGTGTGGGCGCGGACCCGCTGGTGGTGCCGGCGCGCCAGGTTCACGATCCGGTCGCCGTCGGTCCAGTCGAAGACACCCTGTCGCGGCTCGGTGGCGTACCACTTCATCCCGTTGCCCGGGGTGATCATGTCGAACTCGCTGCCGAGGATCTTCGTGTAGGCGCTGTCGGTGAGTTCCGGGTTGTCGGTGGCGCTGCCGAAGTAGCGGCCGTGCCGCTGGGCGAGGTCGGCGAGGGTGGGCCGGTGCTCCTGCGCCTGGGCGGCGGGTCCGGTGGCGAGGCCCGCGGCCACCAGGAGGGCCGCGAGGGCGCCCTCGAGTCTGAGGCGCGTCTTGGGCATGGTGCGACTCCTGTCTGTCAGGGGGATACGGCTCAGCCCTTGGTGGCGCCGGCGGTCAGACCGCCGACGAGCTGGCGTTCGGCGACCGAGTAGAAGGCGAGGGCGGGGACCATGGCGAGCACGAGGTAGGCGAAGACACGGGCGTACTCCGCCGAGTACTGGCCCTGGAACTGCTGGACGCCGATGGGCAGCGTCCACCAGGTGCTGTCGGTGAACACCAGCAGCGGCAGGAGGAAGTTGTTCCAGCTCGTGACCACCGCGAGGACCGAGACGGTACCGAGCGCGGGCCGGGCCATGGGCAGCAGCACCCGCCAGAAGAATCCGAAGGCGCTGCAGCCGTCCAGCGTGGCCGCCTCCTCCAGCTCGCCGGGTATCTGCCGGAAGAAGCCGCGCAGGATGATGATCGTCATCGGCAGTCCGAAGGCGGCCTGCGGGAGGATCACGCCGAGCGGGTTGTCCAGCAGGTCCAGGGAGCGCAGCAGCAGGAACAGCGGCAGGACGGCGACCGCGAAGGGGAACATCAGCCCCATCGTGAAGAGGGTGAACAGCAACTCCCGGCCCCGGAAGGCGAACCGGGCGAAGGAGAAGGCCGCCAGCGCGGACACCGCGACCACCAGCACGGTCGTCGCCACGGCGATCAGCGTGCTGTTGCCGAGGAGCCGCCAGAAGTCGCCTGAGCGCAGGATGCCGGTGTAGTTGCCCGTCAGCCACCGGTCGGGCAGCCCGAACGGGTTGCGGGACAGCTCGTCGGTGGACTTGAGGCCCGAGAGGATCGCGTACAGCAGGGGTACGACCATCACCGCGCCGACCACGACGAGGATCACGTACAGCGGAAGCGTGCGTACGGTCTGGCGCCTCACGTGCCGGCTCCCCTCATCGTCGTGGTGGCCCCCTGGAGGTCGCGGCGGAGCACGAACCGCTGGTAGGCGAGGGCGAAGACGAGGCAGATGCCGAACATGACCACGCTGATCGCGCTGGCGTAGCCGACCTGGTAGCGCTTGAAGCCGTACTGGAACATGGTCACGGCCATCGTCTCGGAGTGGTGGTCGGGGCCGCCCTGGGTGACGACCCACACCAGGTCGAACAGCTGGATCGACCCGATGACGGACAGGAAGACGCTGATGCGCAGGGTGGGCGCGAGCAGCGGCAGGGTGACGTTGCGGAAGCGCTGCCAGGGACCGGCGCCGTCGATCAGCGCCGCCTCGTGCAACTCGGCCGGGACCGACTGGAGTCCGGCCAGGTACAGCATCATGTGGAAGCCGAAGTACTTCCAGGTCATGACGAGGAAGAGCGTGGCCATGACGTAGGAGGGATCGGCGAACCACTCACCGCCCAGGCCGTCCAGGCCGATGGCGCCGAGGGCGTGGTCGGCGAGTCCGTCGCCGGGGGCGAAGATCATGCTGAACAACACGCCGGTGATGGCCTCGGACAGGACGTACGGCGCGAAGAACAGCATCCGGTACACCGCCCGGCCGCGCAGCCGCTGGTTGAGCAGCACCGCCATGGCGAGGGCGAACGGCAGTTGCAGGGCGAGCGAGAGCACGACCAGGACCAGGCAGCGCCACAGGTCGCCCAGGAAGACCGGGTCCTGGAAGAGGTGGCCGAAGTTGTCCGCGCCCGTGTAGTCGGAGGGCATGCCGAAGCCGCCCCAGCGGAAGAGGGCGGCGTACAGCGCGAACAGCATGGGCAGCAGCACCAGGCCGACGAACAGCACCAGTGCGGGGAGCTGGAAGCCGACCGCGGTGAGCCAGTTCAGCGTGCGCCGCCGCGCCCGCCCGCGGACCGCGCTCGCGGCCGGGGGCGGACGGTCGACGGCCGGGCCGCTCCGCCGGTCGGGGAGGTAGGTGGAGGTCATCGGCGGCTACTGCTCTTCCTTGGCCGTCTTGGTGATGGACTGGGCGACCTGCTCGGGCGACTTCGACCCGGCGATGAGCGCGGCGACGCAGTCGTTGACCTCCTGCCCGACGGCGGGCGCGTAGGCCTGGTCGAGGTAGAGCTGGAAGCCGGTGGCGGCCTTCAACTGGGCGTGCACGGCCTTGAGGTTGGCGTCGGTGAGCACGCTCCCGGCGGCCGGGACGACCGGCAGCACCCCGGTCTTCCTGACCAGTTCGCGGTCGGTGGTCTCGCTGGCGAAGAACTTCAGGAAGTCCACGGCGGCTTGGGGGGCGCCCTTGCGCAGCGCGTGCCCACCGCCTCCGCCGAACACCTCGGTGATCTTCCCCTTGCCACCCTCGACCTCGGGGAACGGGAAGAATCCGAGATCCGCGCCGAGCCCCTTGCCCGCGTCGGCCTCCACGACCGGGGCCCACTGCCCCATGAGTTCCATCGCGGCCTTGCCGTTGCCGACGGTGGCCGCCTGGCCGGTCGGGGTGGAGTAGGCGGCTCCGAGGAAGCCCTTCTGGAACGGCTGGAGGGCCACCAGTTCCTTCAGGTGCCGCCCCGCGTCGACGAAGTCCGCGCCGGTGAAGTCCTTGCTCTCGCCGGCCGTCTGCAGTGCCCCGGCACCGGCGGTGCGCATCGACAGGTACGCCCAGTAGTACATCCCGGGCCACTTCTCCTTGCCCGCGAGGGCGACCGGGGTGACGCCGGCGGACTTCAGCTTCCGTACGGCGTCGAGGAAGCCGCTCCAGGTGGTGGGGGGTGTGGTGATCCCGGCCTTCCTGAAGAGCGCCTTGTTGTACCAGAACCCGACCATGCCGATGTCGAACGGGATGCCGTACACCTTCTCGTCCAGCAGGTACGGCTGCTTGGCGACCGGCAGCAGTCCGTCGGCCCAGGCCTTGGTGCCGCCGGTCAGGTCCTCGACCAGACCGGCGTCGACCTGCTGCTTGAGCACACCGCCGCCCCAGGTGTGGAAGATGTCCGGCAGTTTCCCGGAGGCGGTCAGCGCGGTCATCTTCGACTTGTAGGCGTCGTTCTCGAGCTGGACGATCTTCACCTTGACCTTGGGGTTCTGGGCCTCGAACTTCTTGGCGAGGCCGGCCCAGACGGTCTTGGTCGGCTCGGTGGTCGAGATGTTCCACCACTCGATCGTGGTCGTCCCCGAGGACGACCCTCCGTCCGAGTCGCCGCCGCAGCCGCTGAGTGCGGTCGCCCCGAGGCCGGCGGCGACGGAAGCCGCCAGAAAGCCGCGGCGGGACAGTGCAGGGTCGCCCATCATGCGCTCCTTCGAAACTTTCGGAAGTGCTTCGGAGAGGTTCCAAACGCAAAAAAGCAGGGCCACCGCAGGCGCTCACCTCGCTCGGCACACTCCGGCGGACCGAAACATTCGGTCCAAGTCCCGAACGTTCCGATCCGCGACTCTAGAAAGGCACGTGAAGAGCGTCAAGGTGTTGCGCACTAGCCGACGGGCTCGTAGGAGAACCAGTCGAAGGCCGCCCGCCCCTCGGTGACGTACATGCCGAGGACACGGCCGGTGAACCCGCCGGCCACTTCGCTGGACAGGTAGCGGCCGTCGAGTTCGGCCGGCCGAACGAGCCCTTCGGAAGTTTCGATGCAGAAGGCGACGGTGTCGGGGCCGCCCAGTGGTCGTGCGTTCCGGGTCGCCCGGATGTCGACGGCCAGGGTGACCGGGCCCGCCGGCACCGGGTGCTCCGCGACGCGCTGCCGCACCGGGCCGATCCGCACGATCACGGACGCCACTCCCGCGGCCACCTCCAGGTCGTAGTGATGGGCCTCGTCCAGCCGGACGGACAGCCCGGCACGCGCCGACGGCCCGGCGTCCATCAGGACCGCGGCCCGGCAGTCGTGGTGCTGCTGACGGCGGCCGACGAAGGTGTGCCCGGGCAGGTCGGTGCTGTCACCGGTGGCCGCGAGCGTCAGCCACCCCGGCCGCTCGGTCAGCGAGGCGCGGCCCTCCGGCCGGCGCCGCGGCGAGATCCAGTGCGGCGCCAGCTCCGGGCCGGTGAAGTCGTCCCGCGCCGGGGACGGTTGGACGGGCGCCCGGGCGGCCGGCGCCGGGTGCCGCTCCCGCACCGGGCCGAGCCGGGGCCAGCCGTCCACCCATTCCACGGGCACGAGGAAGGTCTCGCGGCCGAGTACGTGGAACTCCGGGAAGCAGCCACGCGGCCGCGTGCCCAGCAGCACCATCCACCAACTGCCGTCGGCGCCCGGACCAGGTCGCCGTGGCCGGTGCACTGGACCGGCAGCCCGGTGCCGCGGTGGGACAGCAGCGGGTTGCCGGGCGCCGGTTCCCAGGGGCCGCGCGGCGAGCGGGCACGGGCGGCCGAGACGCCGTGGCCGAGCGCGGTGCCGCCCTCGGCGATCAGCAGGTACCACCAGTCGCCGACCCGGTACAGGTGCGGCGCCTCGGGATCCCTGAGGCCGGTGCCGGACCACGTCGGCAGCGGCCCCTCGAGCACTTCACCGGTGCGGGGGTCGATCCGCGCGACCGTCACGCCCGCCATGGCGCACCAGCACCGGCCGTCCTCGTCCCAGGCCAGGTCGGGGTCGATGCCGGGCAGGTCGATCCACACCGGGTCCGACCAGGGCCTCTCCGGGCGCTCGGCGGTGACGAGGCAGGTGCCTCCGGCGCCGACGACGGTCGTGATGACGTAAAAGAGCCCGTCGTGGTACCGGATGGTCGGCGCGTAGACACCGCCGGAGGCGGGCACGTCGTCGGGCAGCGCCAACTGCTCCGGCCGGTCGAGGACGTTGCCGAGCTGGCACCAGTGCACCAGGTCCCGGCTGTGGAACAGCGGTATTCCGGGGAAGTACTCGAAGCTCGAGCACACCAGGTAGAAGTCGTCACCCACCCGGCAGACGCTCGGGTCCGGGTGGAAGCCGGGGATGACCGGGTTGCCGTACGTCCACATGTACGCCTCACAGGGTCACGGGATGTCGAAAGTTTCGAAGCTGTTGCCGAATTTTACTGAGGCAGGCTGCCTCGAGGGTCCGTACGGCTGGTCTCGTCGCCCACTCGGGAGTGGGATGGAAGGTAGGCCCTGCACGCGGACACGGCCGGGGAGCCGGCGCCCGCGGCGATCCGTGAGGAACGGGGGAGTCATGTCCGGTTACGACACCTCGGCGGCGGCCCGTGTGGTGGTCGGCGTGAGCGGCTCCCTGGGCAGCGTCACGGCCCTGCGCCGGGCGACCGCGCTGGCCCGGAGGCTGGGAGCCGAACTGTGGCCGGTGCTCGCCTGGGAGCCGCCCGGGGGCGACGCCACCGCGCGCCGCTCCCCCGCCGCCGCCCTGCTGGTCGAGGAGTGGCAGCGGCTGGCCAAGCGGCGACTGGCCTCGGTGCTCGGCGAGATCTTCGGCGAGGAGGGGCCGGGGGTGCCGATGTGCGCGGTCATCGTGCGCGGCACCCCGGGCAGGGCTCTGGTGGCGACCGCGGACCGCGAGAACGACCTGCTGGTCGTGGGCGCCGGCCGGCGGGGCCTTCAGCGTGCCTTCTCGGGCCGCGTCTGCCGGCACTGCCTCACCCACTCCCGCTGCCCGGTGCTGGCGGTGCCTCCGTCGCCGCTCGAGTCGGACCTCGTGGCCGTCCACCGGCGCAACGCGTGGCACCGGCGCATGGACACCAGGGATCTGTGACGCCGGGTCACCCGCTCACTGCGGCTGCGGATCCTCCTGCGCGGGAGCAGCATGGAGGGGTCGTACGAGATGACGCTCGGTGCCCGCCGCCCGCTGGTCCGCGGCCATCCCTCCCACTACCGCCCGATGCCCCTCCATCGGCCTCCGGCCTCCGCTTCTTGATGCTTCGCCCCTCCCGCCGGGCCAGTCTTAACGCAAGATTGACGCCCCCCGGCCCTCGATCCAGGGGCCATGACGTCACTCTCTGCTTACGCTGGTGCCGCCGTCCGCGTGATGGCCGGAAACCACTGAGCCACACACCTGGAGCACGCCGATGGCCACGACCGAGCACCCTCCTCCCAGTCGCCTGCGCGCCTGGATGCTGGAGGGGCTGTCCGACATGGGCAAGCACGGCGGCCATACCGGGCCCCATGCCGTGCCGGAGGCTCCGCACCGGGGTCAGCGCTGGTGGCGGGTGATGTGCCTGACCGGCGTCGACTACTTCTCCACCCTCGGCTACCAGCCGGGCATCGCCGCCCTCGCGGCCGGCCTGCTGTCACCGATCGCGACGATCGTCCTGGTGATCGTGACCCTGGCCGGTGCCCTGCCGGTCTACCGCAGGGTGGCCGAGGAGAGCCCGCACGGCGAGGGGTCCATCGCCATGCTGGAACGGCTGCTGTCGTTCTGGAAGGGCAAGCTGTTCGTGCTGACCCTGCTGGGCTTCGCGGCCACCGACTTCCTGATCACCATCACCCTGTCGGCCGCCGACGCCTCCACCCACCTGGTCGAGAACCCGCACCTGAACAGCGCGCTCCAGGGCCACCAGATGGTGATCACTCTGTTCCTGGTCGCCCTGCTCGGCGCGGTGTTCCTCAAGGGCTTCCTCGAGGCCATCGGCGTCGCCGTCGCCCTGGTCGGCATCTACCTCGGGCTCAACGTGGTCGTCGTGTTCGACGGCCTCTGGCACGTCCTCAGCGCCGAACACGTGGTGGCCGACTGGAGCAGCGCCCTGACCGCGGAGCACGGCAACGTGTTCGTGATGATCGGCGTCGCCCTGCTCGTCTTCCCCAAGCTCGCGCTCGGTCTGTCCGGCTTCGAGACCGGTGTGGCCGTCATGCCGCACGTCCAGGGCGACCAGGGCGACACCGAGGAACGGCCGGCCGGGCGGATCCGGGACACCAAGAAGCTGCTGACCACCGCGGCCCTGATCATGAGCTGCTTCCTGATCGCCACCAGCTTCATCACCACGCTGCTGATCCCGGAGAACGAGTTCAAGCCCGGCGGGCAGGCCAACGGCCGCGCCCTCGCCTACCTCGCGCACGAGTACCTGGGCGGAGCCTTCGGCACGGTCTACGACATCTCGACGATCGCGATCCTGTGGTTCGCGGGCGCGTCCGCGATGGCTGGACTGCTCAACCTGATGCCGCGCTATCTGCCCCGGTACGGCATGGCCCCGCACTGGGCCCGGGCGGTGCGCCCGATGGTCATCGTCTTCACCCTGGTCGCCTTCCTGGTCACCTGGATCTTCGATGCCAACGTGGACAAGCAGGGCGGCGCCTACGCCACCGGCGTGCTGGTGCTGATCAGCTCGGCCGCGATCGCGGTGACCATCGCCGCGCGCAGGGCCGGGCAGCACCGCTGGAGCATCGGCTTCGCGGTCATCTCGGTGGTGTTCCTCTACACGACCGTCGTGAACGTCATCGAACGCCCTGACGGTGTGAAGATCGGCGCCTGCTTCATCGCCGGCATCATCCTCGTCTCCTTCCTGTCCCGGCTGGCCCGCGCCTTCGAACTGCGCGTGACCAGCGTGACCATGGACCCGATGGCGGAGCGTTTCGTCCGGGACATGGCCAGCCGCAAGATGCGGTTCATCGCGAACCAGCCCGACGGACGGGACAAGGCCGAGTACCGCGACAAGGTCGAGCAGATCCGGGCCGACAACGACATGCCGGAACAGGAGGACTTCGTCTTCGTCGAGGTGACCGTCACCGACCCCTCCGAGTTCGAGGCGGGCCTGACGGTACGCGGCGAGGTCCTGCACAACCGCTACCGCGTGCTGACCGTCGAGTCCTCCTCCATCCCCAACGCCCTCGCCGCGCTCCTCCTGCACGCACGCGACCTGACCGGCTGCACCCCGCACATCTACTTCGAATGGACCGAGGGCAACCCGTTCGCGAACTTCCTGCGGTTCTTCCTCTTCGGACAGGGCGAGGTCGCCCCGGTCACCCGTGAGGTCCTGCGCGAGGCGGAGCCGGACCGCACCCGCCGCCCGCGCGTGCACACGGGCTGAGGGGCTCGTCCACCGCCGGCCCGACAGGCAGGGCCGATCACCAGGGAGTCGCTGTCCGCGATCACGCCGGGCCGGGTGACCCCATGTCCATGGTTCCCGGGTGATGGCCCTATCGTGACCGGCATGCAGTCCTACACGATCGGCCAGGCCGCGCGGCTGCTCGGCGTGAGCCCGGACACCGCCCGCCGATGGGCGGACGCCGGCCGGGTGGCGACCCATCGCGACGAGGCCGGGCGGCGACTCATCGACGGCAAGGACCTCGCCGCGTTCTCGGTCGAACTGGCCGGGACGGGCGGCGGCGAGGAGGACGCGCCCTACACCTCCGTCCGCAACGCCTTCCCCGGCATCGTCACCGCCATCAAGCTCGGCGACGTCGCCGCCCAGGTGGAGATCCAGGCGGGGCCGCACCGGCTGGTGTCGCTGCTGACCCGTGAGGCCGTGGAGGAACTGGGCCTGGAGGTCGGCGTGGAGGCGACCGCGCGCGTGAAATCCACCAACGTGCACATCGACCGGGTCTGACCGGCTCCCACCACGAGGGTGCGGCCCCTCGCCTTCACCCGGTGTGCGTGCGGCCGGCCGGGGCCGGCCCCGGTGCGCCGAAGCCGTATCCCCCGTCGACCCGGATCGCCGTGATGCCGCTGACGTGCCGGGCCCCGCAGCGGTCCTGCGGCAGCACCAGCTGGGGGCCGGCCGCGTCCAGCGGGGTGTCGTCGATCGTGACGGCGAGCAGTACGGCGGCCCCGGCGAAGTCGGGGTCGATCTCCGCCCAGGACAGCACGGCGTGGTGGCCGTCCGTGCCGGTGACGGCGATCAGGAAGCGCAGCCGGTCCTTGCGCCGGGCCGGGTCGAACGACGGACCGGCGTCGGCCAGGACGTCATGGAGGCGCGGGCCGCTGAACCGGTGGCGCTGGACGCCGCTGGTGGCGCACTCGAAGCTGACCGCCACCCGGTGCTGCGGCCGGCCGAGCAGATCCGGCACGGTCAGCCTGGTGGGGCGCAACAGATCGCCGGTCAGGGCGAGTTCCGCGAGCGTCACCTGCGACCACCTCCCGGATAACCGTACCCAGCCGTCACCCCCGTACAAACGCACATGCCAGCTCGTCAGGGGAATCGTCTCGCTCATGCGATGAGACAGCAGACTTACATCTGGCAGATGCGGCAGTATCATCGGCGCACGGCCGGCTTACGGCCGTGGCAGGGCGCGACAGCTCGTTCAAGGACTCGAGGAGTAGATCCGTGATGACCCGTTCCGTGCGCCGGACCCGGCGGATGCTGCAGCTGGCGGGTGCGGGAGCCGCCGCCCTGATATCACTCAGCGCCTGCTCCTCTTCCTCCGACGACTCGTCGGCCGGCGGTTCGGACACCTCGGGCTCCGCGTCCCCGAAGCTGGCCGGCTCGGTCACCGTGTTCGCCGCCGCCTCCCTGAAGGAGAGCTTCACGACCCTCGGCAAGGAGTTCGAGAAGCAGCACCCCGGCACCAAGGCCAGCTTCAACTTCGGCGGCAGCGACACCCTCGCCGCGAGCATCACCAGCGGTGCGCCGGCCGATGTGTTCGCCGCCGCCAGCCCCAGGACCATGGCGATCGTGACGGACAGGAAGGACGCGGTGGGCACCCCGGCCACCTTCGTCCGCAACCAGCTCGAGATCGCCACACTGCCCGGCAACCCCGGCAAGGTGTCCTCCCTGAAGGACCTCACCAAGGCCGGCCTCAAGGTCGTGCTGTGCGACGAGACCGTGCCGTGCGGCGCCGCCGCCCAGAAGGCCCTCGACGCCGGCAGGCTCAAGCTGACCCCGGTCTCCTACGAACAGGACGTCAAGAGCGCCCTGACGAAGGTGGAGCTGAAGGAGGCCGACGCCGCCGTGGTCTACAGGACCGATGTGAAGGCGGCGGGTGACAAGGTGGAGGGCGTGGAGTTCCCCGAGTCGGCCAAGGCCATCAACGACTACCCGATCGCCCTGCTGAAGAACGCCGGCAACGCCCCCGCGGCCAAGGCGTTCATCGCGCTGGTGCGGTCCGCCGAGGGCCGCCGGGTCCTGGGCGAGGCCGGGTTCCTCGAGCCGTGACCTCGCTCGGCAGGCCCGGCACCGTGGCTCGCCCCCGCACGGGCGGGCCCCGGCGCCGACGCGCACGCGGGGTGCCGCTGCCCCTGCTGGTGCCCGGTGTCGTGGCGCTGGCGTTCCTGCTGCTGCCCCTCCTCGCGCTGCTCGTCCGCGCGCCCTGGGGCAGCCTGCCCGACCAGCTGACCAGCGCCGAGGTGTGGCAGGCCCTCCAGTTGTCCCTGGTCACCGCCACGGCGGCGACCGGGGTCAGTCTGGTGCTGGGCGTGCCGCTGGCCTGGCTGCTGGCGCGCACCGACTTTCCCGGTCGCCGCCTCGTTCGGGCCCTGGTCACCCTGCCTCTGGTCCTGCCCCCCGTGGTGGGCGGCGTCGCCCTGCTGCTCGCCCTCGGCCGCAACGGGGTGGTCGGCCAGTGGCTGGACGCGTGGTTCGGGATCACCCTGCCCTTCACCACCGCCGGGGTGGTGATCGCGGAGGCCTTCGTCGCGATGCCGTTCCTGGTCATCAGCGTCGAGGGCACCCTGCGCGCCGCCGACCCGCGCTACGAGGAGGCGGCGACCACGCTCGGCGCCTCGCGGTTCACCGCGTTCCGCCGGGTCACCCTGCCGCTGATCGCCCCCGGCGTCGCCGCGGGCGCGGTCCTGGCCTGGGCCCGCGCGCTCGGCGAGTTCGGCGCGACGATCACCTTCGCGGGCAACTTCCCCGGCCGTACCCAGACCATGCCGCTGGCCGTCTACCTCGCCCTGCAGAACGACCCGGAGGCGGCCATCTCCCTGAGCCTGGTCCTGCTGGCCGTGTCGATCGCGGTGCTGGCGGGACTGCGGGACCGATGGATGACGGGGGCATGAGGGCACGATGGGGATGGAGGACCGGGTGAGGAGGGGCGGCGAGGTGAGCATGGAGGGCGAGGTGAGGACGGAAGCCGACCCCGGGCGGGTACCGACGGCGGGCCCGGCCCCCATGACCGGGACCGATCTCCCCGTCGAAGCCGGGCCGAAGGCCGTCGGCGAGCAGGGGCTCGACGCCCGGCTCGTCGTCGACCGGAGGGACTTCCGGCTCGACGTGGCGCTGACCGCCGCCCCCGGCGACGTCATCGCGCTGCTGGGCCCGAACGGCGCCGGCAAGACCACCGCCCTGCGTGCCCTCGCCGGGCTGCTGCCGCTCACCGGCGGCCACCTGCGACTGGACGGCACCTCACTGGAGCGCACCCCGCCGGAGTGCCGCCCGGTCGGCGTCGTCTTCCAGGACTATCTGCTCTTCCCGCACCTGTCCGCCCTGGACAACGTTGCGTTCGGGCCGCGCTGTCATGGTGCGGGCAAGGCCGAGGCTCGCGCGCAGGCGGCCGCCTGGCTGGACCGCATGGGCCTCGCCGGGCACGCCGGGGCCAAGCCCCGCCGACTGTCCGGCGGCCAGGCCCAGCGCGTCGCGCTCGCCCGCGCCCTGGCCACCCGGCCCCGGCTGCTGCTCCTGGACGAACCGCTCGCCGCGCTGGACGCCCGCACCCGCCTGGAGGTCCGCGCCCAGCTCCGCCGCCACCTCGCCGAGTTCGAGGCCGTCGCCGTGCTGGTCACCCACGACCCGCTGGACGCCATGGTGCTCGCGGACCGGCTGGTGGTCGTCGAGCACGGCCACGTCGTGCAGCAGGGCACCCCCGCGGAGATCGCCCGCCGGCCGCGCACCGACTACATCGCCCGGCTCGTCGGCCTCAACCTCTACCGCGGACAGGCCGGGGGGCACACCGTACGGCTGGACGCGGGCCCCTCGGTGGCGACCACGGAAGACCTGTCAGGCCCCGTCTTCGTGGCCTTCCCGCCGGCCGCCGTCACCCTCTTCCGGGACCGGCCCACCGGCGCCAGCGCCCGCAACCTGTGGCGCTGCGAGGTCGCGGGCCTGGAGACCCACGGCGATCAGATCCGCGCCGACCTCACCGGCGAACTCCCCCTCGCCGCCGACCTCACCACGGTCGCCGCCGCCGAACTGGACCTGCGTCCGGGTGCGTCGGTATGGGCGACAGTGAAGGCGACGCAGACCCACGCGTACCCCGCCTGACCGGGCAGGCGCTCTACGGTGGGTGCTCATGACACTGAGCATCCGCAACCAGCTCCCCGGCAACGTGACCGAGGTCCACCCGGGCGAGGTCATGGCGATCGTCAAGGTGCGGCTGGACGGCGGCCCGGAGCTGACGGCCGCCATCACCCTGGAGGCCGCCGAGCAACTCGCCCTCGCCCCCGGCACCGCTGTCCGCGTCCTGGTGAAGTCGACCGAGGTCTCCCTCTCGACCAGCCGGATCGAGGGCCTGTCGATCCGCAACCAGCTGCCCGGCGCGATCACCCGTCTCACCCGGGGCGAGGTCATGGCCTCCGTGAAGGTCGCCGTGGCCGGCGGCGAACTGACCGCCGCGATCACCAGGGACGCGGCCGAGGACCTCGGCCTCTTCGTGGGCTCCGACGTGGTCGCCCTGATCAAGGCGACCGAGGTGTCGCTGGCCACGGCCTGAGAAACGCGGAAACGCGGGAGCCCCGCCCGTACCACGGGCGGGGCTCACACGTACGGCTCGCTCAGTCCTCGTACGCGTCCAGCGGCGGGCAGGAGCACACCAGGTTGCGGTCGCCGAAGGCCTGGTCGATGCGGCGCACCGGCGGCCAGTACTTGTCCGCGACCGCGACACCGCCCGGGAAGACGGCCTCCTCGCGGCTGTAGGCGTGGTCCCAGTCCGCGCCGAGCGCCCGCGCGGTGTGCGGCGCGTTGCGCAGCGGGTTGTCCTCCGCCGGCCATGCGCCGGAGCCGACCTTCTCGATCTCCGCGCGGATGGCGATCATCGCCTCGCAGAACCGGTCCAGCTCCGCGAGGTCCTCGGACTCGGTCGGCTCGATCATCAGCGTGCCGGCCACCGGGAAGGACATGGTCGGCGCGTGGAAGCCGTAGTCGATGAGCCGCTTGGCGACGTCGTCCACGCTCACGCCGGTCGCCTTGGTCAGCGGGCGCAGGTCGATGATGCACTCGTGCGCCACCAGGCCGCCGGGACCGTTGTAGAGCACCGGGAAGTGCGGCTCGAGGCGCTTGGCGACGTAGTTGGCGGAGAGCACGGCGACCTGGGTGGCGCGCTTGAGCCCCTCGCCGCCCATCAGGCGGACGTACGCCCACGAGATCGGCAGGATGCCGGCGCTGCCCCACGGCGCGGCGGAGATCGGGCCCACGCCGGTCTCGGGGCCGGCCGCCGGCTGCAGCGGGTGGTTCGGCAGGTACGGCGCCAGGTGCGACCGGACGCCCACCGGGCCGACGCCGGGACCGCCGCCGCCGTGCGGGATGCAGAAGGTCTTGTGCAGATTCAGGTGCGAGACGTCGCCGCCGAAGTGACCGGGCTTGGCGAGGCCGACCAGCGCGTTGAGGTTGGCGCCGTCGACGTACACCTGGCCGCCGGCCTCGTGGACCTGGGCGCAGATGTCGGCGACGTGCTCCTCGAACACACCGTGCGTCGACGGGTAGGTGATCATCAGTACGGACAGCTCGTCGCGGTACTGCTCGATCTTCGCCCGCAGGTCGGCGACATCGATCTCGCCGTCCTCGGCGGTCTTGACGACGACGACCTTCATGCCGGCCATCACGGCGCTGGCCGCGTTGGTGCCGTGCGCGGAGGAGGGGATGAGGCAGACGGTGCGCTGCTCGTCACCGTTGGCGCGGTGGTAGCCGCGCACGGCCAGCAGACCCGCCAGCTCGCCCTGCGAACCGGCGTTCGGCTGGAGCGAGACCTTGTCGTAGCCGGTGACCTCGGCGAGACGTTCCTCCAGCTCGCGGATGAGCGTGAGGTAGCCCTCGGCCTGCTCGGCGGGCACGAAGGGGTGCAGCTGGCCGAACTCGGGCCAGGTGACCGGCTCCATCTCGGTGGTCGCGTTGAGCTTCATGGTGCAGGAGCCCAGCGGGATCATGCCGCGGTCGAGCGCGTAGTCCCGGTCGGCGAGCCGGCGCAGGTAGCGCAGCATCGCGGTCTCGGAGCGGTGCTCGTGGAAGACCGGGTGAGTGAGGTAGTCGTCGGTGCGCAGCAGGGCCTCGGGCAGGGCCTCGCCGGCCGCCGCGTCCAGCGCCTCGATGTCGCCCTCGACGCCGAAGGCGGTGAAGACGGCCGCCACCTGAGCCCGGTTGGTGGTCTCGTCACAGGCCAGGGAGAGGAGGTCGGCATCGACGAGACGCAGGTTGACGCCGTTGTCCCGGGCGGCGGCCGCGACCTCGGCGGCCCTGCCGGGCACGCGCGCGGTGAGGGTGTCGAAGTAGGCGCCGTGCACGATCTCGACGCCGCCCGCCTTCAGTCCCTCGGCGAGGATCGTGGCGTAACGGTGGGTGCGGCGGGCGATGGTCCGCAGTCCCTCGGGGCCGTGGTAGACGGCGTACATGCCGGCCATCACGGCGAGCAGCACCTGGGCGGTGCAGATGTTGCTGGTCGCCTTCTCGCGGCGGATGTGCTGCTCACGGGTCTGCAGCGCCAGGCGGTAGGCCTTGTGCCCGTCGGCGTCGACGGACACGCCGACGAGACGGCCGGGCAGGCTGCGCGCGAACTTCTCGTGCACCGCCATGTAGCCCGCGTGCGGCCCGCCGAAGCCCATCGGCACGCCGAAGCGCTGGGTCGTGCCGACGGCGATGTCCGCGCCCAGCTCGCCCGGCGAGGTCAGCAGGGTGAGCGCGAGCAGGTCGGCGGCGACGGTGACGAGGGCGCCCAGCTCGTGCGCCTGGTCGATGACCGGCTTGATGTCGCGGACGGCACCCGAGGCGCCCGGGTACTGGACCAGCACGCCGTTGATCTCGCGCTCGGCGATCTCCGCCGGGATGCCGTCGGAGAGGTCGGCGACGACGACCTCGACGCCGGTCGGTTCGGCGCGCGTCTCGATGACGGCGACGGTCTGCGGCAGGGCGTCCGCGTCGACCAGGAACAGGCCCTTCTTGTTCCTGCCCATGCGCCGGGACAGCGCCATGGCCTCGGCGGCGGCCGTGCCCTCGTCGAGGAGGGAGGCGCCGGACGTCGGCAGCCCGGTCAGCTCGGCGACCATGGTCTGGAAGTTCAGCAGGGCCTCGAGCCGGCCCTGGGAGATCTCCGGCTGGTACGGCGTGTAGGCCGTGTACCAGGCCGGGTTCTCCATGACGTTGCGCAGCACGACCGGCGGGGTGAAGGTGCCGTAGTAGCCAAGGCCGATCATGGAGCCGAGGACCTGGTTGCGGTCGGCGAGCGAGCGCAGCTCGGCGAGCACCTCGGCCTCGGTGCGGGCACCCGGCAGGTCCAGGGCGTCGGCGTTCTTGATCACATCCGGGACCGCGGCGGCGGTGAGCTCGTCGAGCGAGCCGTAGCCGACGTGCGCGAGCATCTTGGCCCGCGCCTCCTGGTCGGGCCCGATGTGGCGCTGCTCGAAGGGGATGCCCGCTTCGAGCTCGGAGAGCGGGGTGCGATAGGCGGTCATTGCGGAGGCCTCCTGGTCTGACACGACCTTCGAGGGGCACCCCGGTACGGATACCCCGACGGCCTCCCCCTCTGTCATCTCGACCTGAGAGCTTCACCGGCGGCCCGAGGGCGCCGGCTTTCACCGTCGGTGAGGGCGGACGCCGTCGACATCCGCCCTGCTTTCCAGAGTGACCTCGTCCGTGCGGTACGTGAGCCTGAGAGATTCCGGGGAGGATTTGCTCCTTCGGCGCCTCCGAGGTGGTCGGAGGACTCTCCCGCACGGGGTCAGCAGCCGCTGTCAGCCTACCAGCGAGGTCAACGCCCGGGCCTTCGAGTGGCCGCCTCCCTGATTGTGCTCTTTCGTAGTGCTTACGGATGAGTTGCGACCAGTGGAGGGAGAGGGACCGTGCAGACCGACATCGATCCGCGCAACCTGATCGGCCGCAAGGCGTTCGACCGCACCGGCACCAAGATCGGCACCATCGACGAGGTGTACCTCGACGACGCCACGGGTGTGCCGGAGTGGGCCGCCATACGCACCGGTCTGTTCTCCCGGGACGCCTTCGTCCCCCTTGAGCCCAGCGAGATCGTCGAGGGCGCCCTGCAGGTTCCCTTCGACCGTGCGCTCATCAAGGACGCACCCGACTTCGGCGTGGGCCGCCACCTCTCCCCCGAACAGGAACTCCAGCTCTACCACCACTACGGGCTGGACGTGGCGGCGCCCTCCCCGCTGGCGGACCACGACTTCGGCAAGCTGGCGGGCACCGAGGAGCCCTGAGCCCGCACCGCGGGGCGCGGAGAACCGCGCGCGACCACGACGAAGCCCGCATCCGGCGGACCACGGGCACCCGCTACGGATCGGCGTCGACAGCACCCGACAGGCGCGGCGGCGGACCGGCGTCCGGCACCCGCGGCAGCGGATCCCTGCCCAGTACCAGCGGCAGCGGATCCGCCGGCTCCAGCGCGGGATCCTCCACGCCGAACGTCCGCACCCGCCCCGGCTCCGACTGAGGCGTCTCGAAGCGCACCGTCACCCGGCCCAGGCCACTGCCCTGCACCCAGCCGTGGCCCCACGCGGCGTGCCGCACGTCCTGCCCGGCACGCCACTGCCGCTCGACGGGCTCCGGCCGCTCCCGCACCCTCTCGGCCACGGGCTCCTCCGGCGCCTGCGCCGCCCGCGAGGGCTGCGCCGCCTGGGCGAACAGGTCCTCCTGGGTGTAGTCGGCGAGCCCGGTGACACCCACACCGAGCAGCCGCACCCCGCCCGTGGTGTCCACGGGGTCCAGCAGCCGCTCGGCCGCCTCCCGGATCACCGCGGGGTCGTCCGTGGGCCCTCTGAGCGTCTCGGACCGGGTCAGCGTCGAGAAGTCGTACCGGCGGACCTTCAGCACGATGGTCCGCCCCGACAGCCCGGCCTCGCGCAGTCGCCGCACGCACCGGTCGGCGAGCCGCCGCACCTCGATACCGACCCGCAGCCGGTCGTGGATGTCCACGTCGTAGGTGTCCTCGACGGAAACCGACTTGGTCTCCCGCTCGGCGACCACGGGCCGGTCGTCGCGCGCCAGCGCCATCGCGTACAACGCGTGCCCGTGCGCCTTGCCGAGCAGCCGCACGAGTTCGTCCTCGCCGGCCTCGGCCAGCTCCTCGACCGTGGTGATCCCGGCCCGCCGCAGATGGTCCCCGGTCGCCGGCCCCACCCCGGGCAGGGTCCGCACCGGCATCGGCCCGAGCAGCGCCCGCTCGGTGCCGGGTTCCACGAGGACGAGTCCGTCCGGTTTGGCCTCCTCCGAGGCGATCTTCGCGAGCATCTTGGAGGCGGCGAGCCCCACCGACCCCGTGAGCCCGGTGACCGCCCGTATCTCGGTGCGCAGCCTCGTCCCCACGCGGCGCGCCGAGTCCGCGTCCCAGGCCGCCTCCCGGACCTCGAGGTCGACGAACGCCTCGTCCAGGCTCAGCGGCTCCACCAGCGGCGACAGCTCCCGCAGCAGCGCCATCACCTGCTCGCTCACAGACCGGTAGAGACTGAAGCGCGGCACCAGGTACGCGGCGTTGGGTGCCAGCCGGCGCGCCTGGGCCATCGGCATCGCCGAGTGCACCCCGAACACCCGCGCCTCGTAGGACGCGGTGGCCACCACGCCGCGCGGTCCGAGTCCGCCCACGATCACGGCCTTGCCCCGCAGGCTCGGCTTGGATGCCTGCTCCACCGAGGCGTAGAAGGCATCCATGTCGAGATGCAGGATCGTGGGCGCGTTTCTCACATCTCCGATGCTGCACCACACCACTGACAACGCGGGCGCACGGCCCGTGGGGCTCGGTGGGCCGTACTCAGACGGCCCGGTTGCGCCGCCGCGCCAGCTCGTCCGCCGGGTTGTGCCCGACCAGGGTCTCCCCCGTGTCGACACGCTCGCCGTGCAGCTGGGAGAGCGCGCTCTCCACGTCCCGCCAGACCACGCCGACCGCGATCCCGAAGATGCCCTGGCCGCCCTGGAGCAGGGCGTGCACTTCGTCCGGCGAGGTGCACTCGTACACCGTGGCGCCGTCGCTCATGAGGGTCATGCGCCCCAGGTCCTGGAAACCGCGTTCTCGGAGGTGCTGCACGGCCGTGCGGATGTTCTGCAGCGAGACCCCGGTGTCCAGGAACCGCTTGACGATCTTGAGGACGACCACGTCCCGGAAGCTGTAGAGGCGCTGGGTGCCCGACCCGTAGGCGGGCCGAACGCTCGGCTCCACCAGGCCGGTGCGGGCCCAGTAGTCCAGTTGCCGGTAGGTGATGCCGGCGGCCGCGCAGGCCGTGGGCCCCCGGTAGCCGATCTCCTCGGACGCCATGGACGCCACCCCTTCGCCGTTCGGCACCGCCGTCGGCCGCTGTGGGGCGTGGTCGACCGCGCCGCCGGGATATGCGTACTGCCCGCTGGAACGCGGCTGGGAACCCGGGGGAGGGTACGGACCGCTCTCCCCGAAACCGCGTCCGGGGGCACC
This sequence comes from Streptomyces sp. NPDC058145, assembly GCF_042884245.1. Taxonomy (NCBI): domain Bacteria; kingdom Bacillati; phylum Actinomycetota; class Actinomycetes; order Kitasatosporales; family Streptomycetaceae; genus Streptomyces; species Streptomyces sp. NPDC058145. The sequence goes on from NZ_JBHVUH010000003.1 coordinate 646,928, forward strand.
CCCAGCCGTACCGTCGCCGCTCGTTCTCACGCCGACCTCCGTCCTTGAACTGCCTTCTCGACGGTAGGCAGTCACCAGGGGTGCGTCAACGATCGCCACACTCGCCACGCCGGGTGATAATCACCCTAAGAGTGGTTTCTCGTGCCCCACCGCGGGGAAAGGCTAGCCGAATGCTCTCGCGGAGGGCCGCGTGACGCTCTGGATGGCCGGTGGCAATTGCCACGACGCCGGGAAGCGGCCCGCAGGTCACCGCCTCCGGGTCGCCGAGCCGCTGCACCTCACTGGCTGCTGGTGCCGAAGTCCTCCGGCGAGATCTGGTCGAGGAACTCGCGGAACTTCTCCACCTCGTCCTCCTGCTCGTCCGGGATCGCGATGCCCGCGTCGTCCAGCACCGTGTCGCTGCCGTAGATCGGCGTCCCGGTACGCAGGGCCAGCGCTATGGCGTCGGAGGGACGGGCGCTCACCTCGACCCCGCTGGCGAAGACCAGCTCCGCGTAGAAGACGCCCTCACGCAGATCCGTGATGCGTACTTCGGTCAGCTCCTGGCCGACGGCCTCCAGCACGTCCTTGAACAGGTCGTGGGTCAGCGGTCGCGCGGGGGCCATGCCCTGCTGGGCGAAAGCGATCGCCGTCGCCTCCCCCGGCCCGATCCAGATGGGGAGGTAGCGGTCGCCCCCCACTTCGCGCAGGAGCACGATCGGTTGGTTGGAGGGCATTTCGACCCGGACACCTACGACATCGAGCTCGTTCACACAGCAACCCTAGGCCGTGCTCGGGACCTTTGGGTAGTCGGGCCGGGAACAGGTGCCCGATCCGGCCGCCCGGGACATCCCGCCGTTCAGGGCAGACGCACGCCGAGAGCGGTCTGCACCAGCGCCGCGTGCAGCCGCATCGTGAGCGCCGCCAGCTCCTTCGCCCGGGCCTCGGCGTGAGCCCTGGTCTGGGGGTTGCGGTGGCGCTTCAGAGGGGCCACGACCTGGTCCACCAGGCCCGCCTCCCGGTCGGCGGCGGCCTTCATCGCCCGCAGATGGCGCGGCTCGATCCCGAACCGGCCCAGCTCGGCGACGAGCGAGGCCACGGTGACGGCCGCCGCGTCGTACACACCGTCCTCCAGCGGAGCGATGAGCCCGTACGACTGCCACTCCGCGAGGTCGTCCTCGCCGATGTCCGCCGCCGCCAGCAGCTCGGCCCGCCCGACCCGGGCGACCGTGGGCCGCTCGGACGGCTCAGGCGGCTCTTCCCCGGTGCGTTGGCGCCCCACCACCGGCAGTTGCACGGCCTCACCGCGCTCCATGGCGTCCAGGTGTTCGCGGATCACCTTGAGCGGCAGGTAGTGGTCCCGCTGCATCCTCAGGACGTGCGCGAGGCGGTCGACGTCCCCGGGGCTGAACTTGCGGTATCCCGACGGAGTCCGCCGCGGCTCGATGAGCCCCTCGGACTCCAGGAAGCGGATCTTGGAGATGGTGACTTCGGGGAACTCGTCACGCAGCGCGTTCAGCACCGTGCCGATGCTCATCAGTGCGTCCGTGGCGGCGGTACCGCCTCGGGCACCGCCGCTCGGTGTGTGCAGCATGGACCTTCCCTGGGTTCCCCCCGGACGGAGTCCAGGGGGTCAGATGCCCTGTCGGCTCGCGTAGAAGACCAGCCGGTACTTGCCGATCTGTACCTCGTCACCGTTCGACAGAGGCACCTGGTCGATCCGCTCACGGTTGACGTACGTGCCGTTCAGACTGCCCACGTCGGCCACCGTGAACGAGCCGTCCGGGGAGCGCCGGAACTCCACGTGCCGACGGGAGACCGTGACGTCGTCCAGGAAGATGTCGCTCTGCGGGTGCCGGCCGGCCGTGGTCAGGTCGCTGTCCAGCAGGAAGCGGCTGCCCGAGTTCGGTCCCCGGCGCACCACCAGCAGTGCCGAGCCCAACGGCAGCGCGTCGACCGCGGCCTGCGCCTCGGGCGAGAGCATCGGCACCTGCGTCTGCCCGGTCACCTCGGCGTCGTAGGCCTCGATGCCGGAGATGGAGATCGTGGACGTGGTCTCCGAGGCACGCTCCGGCGCCACACCGGGCCGCAGCGGCGCACCGCAGTTGGAGCAGAAGCGGGCGTTCTCCGCGTTGCGGTTACCGCACCTCGTACACACCAGGACGGACATGGACGGATCCTCCTGCCGCGGTTGCCCCGCGGGGGCGTTGGACGCATACGGGTCGGAGGCAAACCCTCCACCCGCACTTGAGGTTGACGGTTGCCCGAAACCTATGCCGCCGGACTGGGCAGGGTCAACAGACGCCGCGCCCTGGCCTCCGGAAATGTCACCGCCCGGACCAGCGACCTGGTCCCGGAACAGTGGGCGCCGGCCCTCTGCGTCAGGCTGTGCGCGATGACGAGCGGTCGCGTTGTCGCTGCCCTCTCGCGCGCTCTTGCCGAACAACTTCGCAAACAACTTCACGGGCGATTCCCCTTGACCGAAACAGACCCGCCCGTGGGGCAGGACGAACCCTGATTGCCTACACCGGTCGACCCGGACATCCTCACAACGTCCGTATCCACCAGACAGTTTCCACCACACGCCACTTCTTCGGTGCGCCGACCCCCCGCAACCTCATGCCCCTGCCGGATGCCCCCCATGCACCGCCGGTTCACTGGGAGGACGACCGAGCGTAGTCAGGCTGCTTCACCTGTCGCAAGGCGTCCACGACGATCTTGCCCGCCCGCTCGACAGTCACCGTGGCCTGCTCCTTCTCCAGAGTCTGCACCACGCCTCCCGGAATGTTCAGAGCCGGTTCGAGATCCTGCGACTTACCGATGACCTTGAAACGATACGGTGCGTTGATCTTGTTCCCGTCGACGCTCACGCTCTTGCCGGAGTCGGTGAAGTAGGTGCTCGCGACCACGCGCACGCCGTTGACCTGGATCGCCTCCGCGCCGGCCGCGCGCAGCTCCTGGATCGCGTCGAGCAGCATGTCCGCCTTGACCGTCCCCTTCGGGTCCTCGATCGTCATGGTGATACCGGGACCCTGCGCCGCCACGGTGCCCGCCAGAATGCCGAGTTGCTTCTCCTTCTCGGCCGTCTGCCTGCGCGCCTCGGCGGCCTGGTCGGAGCTGCTCTGCAGCTCCTGGCGCTGTTTGTCGAGTCCCTGCTTCTCGTCCTCAAGACGCTGAGTACGGTCGTCCAGTTCATCGAGGATGCGAACGAGATCTTCCTGACGTGCCCCGCGCAGCGCGCTGTCGCTGTCGCTGTTCGACGCCACCTGCACAGCCAGACCGAAGCCGAGGCCGAACAGCAGGACCGCGACGATGAGTTGGGCCCGGGTGACACGCGGCGGCCACACCCCCTTGACCAGCCGCTGCCGGCCCGTGAGCGGTGGCTCGCCACCCTCGGCTCCTTCGGCAGGTGTCCGCCGCGGCTCCGCGGGCGTCCACTCCGGACCGGCGGGGGTTCGCTCCGGCTCGGCGGCCGGGGCCGGGACCTCGTCGGGCAGTTCCTTGCGCAGCCTGTTCTCCGGCCGCTCGTCCTGGTTGCTCATCGCTCTCAAGCCCGGAAGACGTGTCGCCGGATCGCCGCGGCGTTGGAGAAGATACGGATACCGAGGACGACCACGACACCGGTGGACAACTGCGCCCCGACGCCCAACTTGTCGCCGAGGAAGACGATCAGCGCGGCCACGACCACGTTGGACAGGAACGACACCACGAAGACCTTGTCGTCGAAGATGCCGTCGAGCATGGCCCGCAGACCGCCGAACACCGCGTCCAGCGCGGCCACGACGGCGATCGGCAGATAAGGCTCGACGACCGCGGGAACCTCCGGCCGGACCAACAGGCCGGCCACGACTCCCACGATGAGGCCCAGTACGGCGATCACGATGTGCCCTTCTCAGTCTTCTCGGCGTTCGGCTGTGCTGTGCGTACGATCACACTCGGTGCGGAGGGCACGCGGACGTCACCCTCGGTGGAGATGGTGGCCCGGATGCCGAAGTTCTCCTCCAGGGCGTGCAGATACAGCCCGTCGGCGCTGTCCTGGAACCTGGTGCTCAGCCTCTGCCCGTCCCCCACCGCCAGCACCGTGTACGGCGGCACCAGCGGCCTGTTGTCGACCAGTATCGCGTCACCCGCGGCCCGGATCGCGGACAGGGCCGTCAGCCGCTGCCCGTTGATGGAGACGGCCTCGGCCCCGGAGGCCCACAGTCCGTTCACCACCCGCTGCATGTCCCGGTCGCGCACCCGTCCGGTGTCGGAGAAGCCGGAGGTCTCGCGCGGATTGGAGCCGTCGCCGCCGGCGCTGGCCTCCTTTGCGTCGTTCACCACGAGCTTGATGCCGGGGCCGTGCACCGCGCTCGCGCCCGACAGCACGCCCACCAGATCGGCCTCGGAGCCGCCGCCGCTGCGGCGCAGTGCCGCCCGCCGGCGCGTGTCGACATCGTCGCGCAGCTTGTCGACGTCGCTTTCGAGCCGGTCCGCGTCCGCGGTCTCCCGGTCGATGCGGTCGATCAGCTCCTGGCGTTCCTTGGCCACCACGGGTGCCGCGATCCTCGCCTGTGCCGCTCCCACGGTGACCACCAGCGCTGTGAGGACCAGGCCCGCCGCCAGGCCCAGCTTCGCCCTGAGCGTCTTCGGCAGCCCGCCGGCCTCACCCTGTGCCGCCCGCCGGGCGGCGGCCTCCGCGTAGCCGTCGTCGAGGCTGTGGTCCATGACGTTGGTGATCAGCGACATGGACGCGTCCGGGCGCGACGACCGCGGGGGGCTGCTCCGAACGGGGGATTGCTGCGGCATGCCGCACATCGTCGCATGTCGAGAGCAGTACCTCCGAATGGCCCCACCGGCGTGCCGGACAGGCCCCCCTGGGGGCACTTGTCCGGCACGCGCGCGTGCGGCGGCTTTCGCCGTCCGGAGCCGCCGGTCCTACCGCCCGGCGCTGTCCACCACGGCCGCCCACTCGTCCAGCAGGGCCTGCGCCGAGGCGTCGTCCGGCCCCTCGGCCCACAGATGGGTGACGGCCTCGGCCGGGTCGGGCAGCACCATCACCCAGCGCCCGTCGGTCTCCACGACCCGCACACCGTCGGTCGTGTCGACGGACCGGTCCCCGGCCGCCTCGACCACGCGCCGCATGACGAGGCCCTTGACGGCCCACGGAGTCGCCAGGTCCCGCTTGAGGACGTGCGCCCGCGGAATCCGCGCGTCGATCTGGCTCAGCGTGAGCTGCGTACGGGCCACCAGCCCGATCAGCCGTACGAAGGCCGCCGTGCCGTCGTAGACGCTGCTGAACTCGGGGACGATGAACCCGCCCTTGCCGTCGCCACCGAAGATGGTGCCCTCCTCACGTCCCACGCGCGTGAGGTCGTCGGGAGAGGTGGTGGTCCACTCGACCTGGGTGCCGTGATAGGCGGCCACCTGCTCGGCGATCCTGGTCGTGGTCACCGGCAGCGCCACCCGGCCGCTGCGCCGCTCCGCGGCCACCAGGTCCAGCATCACGAGCAGCGCCCGGTCGTCCTCGATGATCCGGCCCTTCTCGTCCACGAGCGACAACCGCTCGCCGACGGGGTCGAACCGCACACCGAACGCGGCCCTGGAGGACGCCACGATCTCACCGAGACGCACCAGGCCCTTGCGCCGCATCTCCTCGGTCTCCGTGGGCCGGGACTCGTCGAGACCGGGGTTGATCGTCAGCGAGTCCACGCCGAGCTTGCCGAGGAGGCTGGGCAGCACGAGACCGGCGCTGCCGTTGGACGCGTCCACGACGACCTTGAGGCCCGACTCCGCTATCCCGGTGATGTCGACGTTCCGCAGCAGCGACCCGGTGTACGAGTCGAAGACGCTCGCCGGGAAGTACAGGTCGCCGATCTCACCGGGGAACGCCCGGCGGTACTCCTGCCGTGCGAACACACGGTCCAGCTTGCGCTGGCCGCCCTGCGACAGGTCCGCGCCCTGCCCGTCGAAGAACATGATGTCGACGGAGTCCGGCACACCCGGCGAGGTCCGGATCATGATGCCGCCGGCACTGCCGCGCGCGGTCTGCTGCCGGGCCACGGGCAGCGGAACGTTCTCCAGGTCCCGTACGTCGATGGCGCTGGCCTGCAGCGCGGAGATCACCGCTCGCTTGAGTGCGCGGGCGCCTCGGGAGTGGTCACGGGCCGTGGTGACCGTGGAGCCCTTCTTCAACGTGGTCGCATAGGCACCGGCGAGCCGTACGGCCAGCTCGGGCGTGATCTCCACGTTGAGGATGCCTGAGACACCACGGGCGCCGAACAGGTTGGCCTGCCCTCTGGACTCCCAGATCACCGAGGTGTTGACGAAAGCGCCGGCCTCGATCGTCTTGAACGGGTAGACCCGCACATTGCCCTGAACGATCGATTCTTCACCGATCAGGCACTCGTCACCGATGACCGCGCCGTCCTCGATCCGGGCGGCCCGCATGATGTCGGTGTTCTTGCCGACCACACAGCCGCGCAGATTGCTGTGCTGCCCGACGTACACGTTGTCGTGCACGACGGCCCGGTGCAGGAAGGCACCGCTCTTGACGACGACATTGGAACCGACGACGGTGTGCTCACGGATTTCCGCGCCGGCCTCCACCTTGGCGTAGTCGCCGATGTAGAGCGGCCCGCGGAGCACCGCGTCGGGATGCACCTCGGCTCCCTCGGCCACCCAGACGCCCGGCGAGATCTCGAACCCGTCGATGTCGACGTTGACCTTGCCCTCGAGGACGTCGGCCTGCGCCTTGACGTAGCTCTCGTGGGTGCCGACGTCCTCCCAGTAGCCCTCGGCGATATAGCCGTAGACCGGCTTGCCTTCCTTCATCAGCTGCGGGAAGACATCACCGGACCAGTCGACGGAGACATCGGCCTCGACGTAGTCGAAGACCTCGGGCTCCATGACGTAGATGCCCGTGTTCACCGTGTCGGAGAAGACCTGCCCCCAGGTCGGCTTCTCGAGGAAACGCTCGACCTTGCCTTCCTCGTCGACGATGGTGATACCGAACTCCAGCGGATTGGGCACCCGGGTCAGACAAACGGTGACCAGTGCGCCCTTCTCCTTGTGGAAATTGATCAGGTCGGTGAGGTCGAAGTCCGTCAGGGCGTCACCGGAGATGACGAGGAAGGCGTCGTCCTTCAACGCCTCTTCGGCGTTCTTGACGCTTCCTGCGGTACCGAGCGGCTTCTCCTCGTTGGCATATGTGAGCTCCATTCCGAGCTCTTCGCCGTCGCCGAAGTAGTTCTTGACGAGCGATGCCAGGAACTGCACGGTGACAACGGTCTCGTTGAGCCCATGCCTTTTGAGCAGCCTCAGCACATGCTCCATGATCGGGCGGTTGGCCACGGGCAGGAGCGGCTTGGGCATGCTGGAGGTCATAGGGCGAAGGCGAGTGCCTTCGCCACCGGCCATCACGACGGCCTTCATGTCGGAAGCGTCCTCCTAAAGAGACGACGGTCTAGCCGACTTCACCCGTCCAGATTGTCCCGCACTTCGGCGCGGCGGGCCATCGGACCACTATGTCCGGACAATCAGTGGGGCTCAATCGGCCGTGGCGTCCGCGCGGACGAGGCGGCGGACTTGTACCACGTAGAGCACTCCTGCCCACCAATAGAGGGTTGTACCCCAACCTGCGAACGCCCATCCGAAAACAGCGGCCAGTGACGCGATCCAACCGTTTCCGTCGCTGAGCAGCAGGAGCGGGAAGGCATACATCAGGTTGAAGGTGGCGGCCTTCCCCAGGAAGTTCACCTGGGGCGGCGGATAGCCGTGGCGCCGCAGGATGCCGACCATCACCAGCAGAACGAGCTCTCGGGCGAGCAGAAGGCCGGTCAGCCAGAGCGGCAGGATCTCCCGCCAGGTGAGGCCCAGCAGGGTCGAGAGAACGTACAGCCGGTCGGCCGCGGGGTCGAGCAGCCGGCCGAGGTTGCTGATCTGGTTCCAGCGCCTGGCGAGCTTTCCGTCCAGGTAGTCGCTGATCCCGCTCAGTGCAAGCACAAGAAGGGCCCAGCCGTCGCTCTTGGGGCCTCCGAACTCCGGCCTGAGGATGAGCCACAGGAAGAGCGGGACGCCGGCGAGCCGAGCCATGCTGAGGATGTTGGGGATGGTGAGGACCCGGTCCGTCTGGACACGGGTCTCCTGGACCTCCACCCGGGGGCCTCCTGTGCTGTAAGGAGCGAAACGATGCTCCCCGACCCTACCCCAACGCAAAAAAGCTCCGGCCCCTGGGCATTGCCCAAGAGCCGGAGCTGTAAAAGGAGTTCGGCGGCGTCCTACTCTCCCACAGGGTCCCCCCTGCAGTACCATCGGCGCTGTGAGGCTTAGCTTCCGGGTTCGAAATGTAACCGGGCGTTT
>NZ_JBHVUH010000004.1:0-90786 GCF_042884245.1 Streptomyces sp. NPDC058145
GTGGCCGACCACCGCTTCGTGGCCGCATACGGCTACCGGGGCCGCGTCACCGCGGCGGTGAGCTTCAACAACGCGAAGTGGCTCGACCACTACCGCCGACTGATCGAGACGGCCGCGCCCTTCCCGCCGCCCAGCCCCACACCCGACCAGCCCGTCGACATGAAGCCCGTACCCGTCGACTTCCCCGGCCCCCAACTACTCGCCCAGGGCGCCACCGTGGTCGTCACCGGTCACGACCCGGGCGAACGCCGCGTCACGGCCGCGTACCAGCACCACCGGTAGGAGGGACAGCGAGATGACCACGACTCAGAGGCCCGACACGCTGCACCGGATCCTCGACTACTCCTCCCGGCCCGACCCGTACCCCCTGTACGCCGAACTGCGCGAGACGCCGGTGGCCCAGCAGGAGGACGGCAGCTACGTCGTCAGCACCTACCGCGAGATCGCGGACCTGCTGCACAATCCGCACCTCAGCTCCGACGTCCGCAATCTGGCGCATCCGATGCCCACGCACGAGGGGGAGGCCACGCCGGCGTTCATCAACCTCGATCCGCCGGAGCACGACCGCCTCCGGCGCATGGCGATGCGTCACTTCGGCCCCCCGCACGCCCCCGGGCTGGTGGCCGGTATGGAAGGCGATATGACCGCCGTCGTCAACAGTCTGGTCGAGGGCTTTGCGGGCAAGGAGCAGATCGACGTCGTCGACGACTTCGCCTACCCGTTCCCCGTCACCGTGATCTGCCACCTGCTCGGCGTGCCACGCGAGGACGAACCGCGATTCCATCTGTGGGTGGACGCCCTCGTCAACTCGATCGACTACAACCCGAAGACCGACCCGAAGGAAAAACTGGAAAACGGGCTGCGGGCCCGTAAGGACATGCGTCACTACCTCGGCGGACTGCTGGAGCAACGCCACGGGCAACCGGGCGACGACCTGCTGACACGGCTGGCCAACGACGACGGTCCTGACGGGCGGATGACCGACGAGGAGATCGTCTCCACCGCCCACCTGTTGCTGATCGCCGGCCACGAGACCACCGTCAACCTCATCACCAACGGCATGCTGACACTGCTGCGTCACCCACAGGTGCTGCAGCGACTGCGTGACGACCCGGGCCTCGTCGTCCCGCTGGTGGAGGAACTGCTGCGCTACGAGCCGCCCGTGCACATCATTCCGTGGCGGGCGGCGTACAGCGACATCACCGTCGCCGACACCGTCATCCCCAAGGGCTCGCAGATCATGCTCATGCTGGCCTCGGGCAGCCGCGACCCGGACCGCTTCCACGAGCCCGACCGCTTCGACCCCGACCGGCGGGACAACCAGCACCTCGGCTTCGGCAGCGGCATCCACCTGTGCTTCGGCGGTCCGATGGCCCGGCTGGAGACCCAGATCGCGCTGACCGAACTCGTACGCCGTCTCGACCGACCCAGGCTGGTGGCCGACCCACCGCCGTACCGGCAAAGCCCCATCCTGCGAGGACCCATTCATCTCCCCGTCGAGCAGAGCTGATGGTGAACGCGGCAGCCGCACGCTTCCGGCCAGGCTGCGGTCTGCGCGGTTGATCTTGCGTCGCCGGCGGTGATCGACTCCTGTGACGATCCGCAACACACGACGGGTCCTGCCGCGTCACGAACGGCGATCGCGACGCGGCCTTGGTGAAACTGTTGTCCAACCATCCGTGGCCATCGCCGTGACCACCGCCTGCAGGCTCGTCAGCCAGATGGCGGCGTCGACGGCGTAGTACCCTCGCCGGTGATCAGGATGACCCGCTGGGCGTCCTGGGCGGCGACGGCCGCGCCGACCGCGGCGGGGGTGGCCCAGCCGATCGAGCCCCATAGGGTCTGGTTCTCAAGGGTGGCACCGCTGGGCAGCTTGGCGAACGCCATGCCCATGGAGGCGGTTCCGGTCAGGTTTCGTCGGCCACAGTCCTGCCGCCCGCGAGCACGTCGTAGCGCTCGCCGGCCGCCCGATCATCGGGCGGCAACCGGGTGCCCGTCCCGTCGCACCGTCCCACTGCTCCTGGCACACCAGCCAGGTCTTTCACGGCAGCCCACGCCCGCCCCGGCCGCCTGACCGTCGAATCGTCGACCGCGCCCACTGGTAAGGAGCGTGACACCAAGAGTATGGTCTCTTGTATGGCGACAAAGAAGGTGACTGTGACGATTCCCGAGGATCTCCTGGACGAGATCCGCGCGGAGGCGGCAGAGCGGGGCCTGTCGGCGTACGTCGCCGAGGCGTTGCGCTTCAAGCGTGACCGGGACCGGCTCCAGGAACTGGTCGGCTGGTTGCAGGAAGAACACGGCCCCGTCACTGAGGACGAGCATGCGGCAGCCCTCGACGAGCTGGAGGAACTCGACACCGAACACGAGCGGCGTCGAACCGCCGAAAAGCACAACGCCGGAGAGGCTGCGTGAAGAAGCGAGCCGGTGAGCGGGGACAGCGGCCGCTCCGTGTCTTCGTGCTGGACTGTGAAGCCCTGTCCCTTGCGGTGCGTGGCGACCGGAAGATGATCGCCTGGCTCGACCTCGCTGCGCGAGGAGAAGCCGAGGTGGTGACGTCCCCGATGACGCTGGTCGAGGCGTACGACGGCAGAACCACCGAGCAGCGTTGGGACTGGGTGCTTTCCCGGCTCAAGGTCGCCGACATCGGGAAGGACGAGGCCCGCCAGGCCCGCCGCCTCCTGACTGATGCCAAGCTGCACGGCCACAAGTACGCGATCGACGCCGTGCTGGCCGTCATCGCGCGACAGCAGAAAGGGCTGGTCACCGTCTTCACCTCGGACGTCGACGACCTGGAGAAACTGGTGCCGGACACCATCGTCGTCAAGAAGGTGTGACCCGGCCCCTTTCCGGGCCGCAGCCAGGGTTCGCGTGAGACCGGGCGTCGCTGTCGAAGTGAAACGCCCTACTTCATGCTCTGCCGCCGCTTCGATACCTGCAACCGGTTCGCCCTGCCTCCACGGCGGCCTGATGTCACCAGCACCTTTCTCGGGCAGGGGCAGTGTCCGGAGCGCGTGCCGGACGCGTGCCGGACGGCGCCGACGAACCGCTTGGAGCACCTCGTCCCCGAGCGCTTCCGAGATCGGGAGGAAGACACGGGATACCTGACCGCAGTCGACGCTCGATCCAGCCGTCCGGCTCGACGCGCGCCACCAGCCAGGCGTGCCTACGCTTTAGTGGCAACCTCCGGTTGTGCAGGGGGGATTCCCGCTTGGCGGGTGATATCTCAATTCCCTACATCGCGAGGAGGCAGGCCGACCATGGCTACTGCACCTGAGACTCCGGTACTCGACACGATCGCCGCCATGACGATCGACTCCATCGAGCACTGCCACATGGACGAGCGGACACTCATCCTTTCCCGCATCGCAGCACTCGTGGCCATGGACGCACCAGCGATCTCCTACCTGGCCCACATCAACCCCGCGGTCAAGGCCGATTTCACCGTCGAGCAGCTGCAAGACCTTCTCGTCGCCATCGCCCCCGTCGTCGGGACAGCACGCGTCATGTCGGCCGCAGGCCACATAGCGCATGCGTTCGGTGTCGCACTCGAGCTGGCCGAGAGCGAAGCCGAAGCCATCGCCCAGGCCGAAGCCGACAGCCGTACCGCCTCCTAGAGACCCCCGGGCTTTCGCTGGAAGTCGGCCTCGACCGGTCCGGCGTCGAGTTCACCGAAAGGCCACCGCTGGGCGTTCACGCCCCGGGCGGTGGCCTTCGTCGGTGATCCGACGGCTAGTTGGAGAAGTACAGGTACTTCCAGGAGCCGTACGTCGTCGTGTTGACGGTGTCGCCCGAGGAGCCGTTGAGGTACGACGAGCGCACGCGGGCCTTGAGGCCGGACTGGCCGGGGGCGCCCAGGTTCACGGCGCACTTGCCGTTCGAGGCGAGCTTGAAGTACTGCGAGCTGCCCTCCGTGGAGTACCACTCGCCCTGGTAGTAGACCTGCAGGTCGACGCGCTCCTTGCGGCCCGGGTAGTACGACATGGTCGTGGTGATCACCGGGGCGCTGTTCTTGTGAAACCAGTAGTACGTCGTCGAGCCGATCTTGGCCTTCTTGTAGTGCTTCGACACCACGGTGGCGTTCTTCACCTTGGCGTAGCCCGTGGACTTGACCGTCTTCGGCTTGTAGCGGGCGTCGCCCTTGAAGACCGCGGTGACGTCGGTGTCGCGGGTCATGTCGACCGTCGCGGAGATGTTGCCGTGGGAGTCGACCTTGCCGGTCCTGAGCAGCTTGTTGGGCTTGTCGCCGCCGTAGGGATTGGCCCAGATCTCGACCGTGCGGTTCTTGTACGTCGTACCGAGGTGCGCCGTGAACTTCACGTCGGCGCCGTAGGCGTACACCTTGCCGTTGTTGTTCAGGCTCAGCGAGGTCGAGGCGCGGGAGACGTCGACCTTGTCGGCCGCGGTGACCGCTGAGTGCGCGGCGTCGCCCGTGTACGTCACCTTGTAGGTGACCGTGCCGCCGGCGGGCGGGGTGTCGGAGAAGGAGTACGTGCCGTCCGACTTCACCGTGACGGCGGGCAGTGCCTTGCCGCTCGGGGAGTCCAGGTCGGTGCGGGTGACCTGGAGCTTCACGCCGGCCGGCAGCGGGACCGACGCGGTCAGCTTGCCGGTGACGGTGAGCGCCTTGGCACGGGTCGCGGTCGCCGGGGCCTTGACCGTCAGGGTCGGGCTGTTCAGCGCGGGGTCGGTGAGGGCCTTGAGGGTGTAACCGCCGCTCTCGGTGCCCGTGCCGACCAGCGCGAAGACCCGGGAGTCGTCCGGCGCCCAGGCGAGGTCGACCGTGCGGGAGGTGCTGCCCTGGTCGTAGGTGTGCAGCGGCAGGGTGGCGCTGGGCTGATACGTGAGGACCTTGGTGCCGCTGACCTGGGCGAGGAGGCCGTTGGAGGCGATGTCGGCGAGCCGGCCGCCGGGGTAGGAGCCGGCGGCCGTGAACCTGCCGTCCGCGTAGGCGTCCCGGTTCTTGCCGTTGACCAGCACCTGCTTGCCGCCGGGCACGAGGTCGATGTCCCCGATGCCGTCGTTCAGCGAGTAGTCGCCGTGGTGCCAGGCGATCAGGGTGGGCTTGCCACTGGAGACGTCGAGCACGCCCATCGAGTCCGTGGACAGCCCGGTCTCGCCGACGGCGAGGATGCCCGGCTGGTTAGGGTCGGTGTCCAGCAGGGCCTGGCCCCAGACCTTCAACGGGAACTGCCCCAGCGTCACCGGGTCGGTGCCGCTCGCCGGGTCCACCGTCGGATCGACGGAGCCGAGGTCGCCGTCCCACTGGTCGCCGTAGGAGAACCACACCTTGCCGCCGCTGAAGGCGACATGGACCGGGCCGTCGTTGGTGGAGACGGTGTAGCGGGCCTGCACGGCGAGGGTGCTCGCGTCGATGGCCCAGATCTCGTGGATCTGCGGCGCCGCCGCGTACACGGTCGACCCGTCGTCCGAGACCGCGAGGTCGCTGACGCCGGTGACTCCGCCGACCGAACCGAGGACCGTACCGGAGTAGTCGGTGGCCGCGACGGTGCCCTCGGTGCTGTCGCCGACGAACACCCGCTTGACGGCACCGTCCACCGCGAGGCCGCCGGGCGAGGTGACACGGGCGGCCGAAGCCGCCGAGGCGGTGCCGGCCACGCCGACGCTCAGCGCCGCCGAGCCGAAGAGGACCGCGAGAGCTGTCGCGGTCGAGATGCTGCGCATACGCACAGTGCTGTTACCCCCACGAGGAAACCCGGTGCGCGACCGGGGAGACGAGTGCGCCGCGCAGCGCCCGGACATGACCGCTTGACTGCGGTGACGCGCGGGGCGCGGCTGCTGGAGGCAGCGTATGGCATGCCTGTGACAATTGAGGAGGGGGTTTCGAGGATGAGGAGATCCAGTGTGCGTGCTTGCCGCCTCACGCACGCGACGATCTCCGGCGGTACCAGCCAGAGGGGGCTCGACCTCGTAAGAGTCGCCCCGTCAAGGGTTCACCACGTCGCTCGCCCGTTTCAGCGCCCACACTCGCCATTCGGGTGACATATGCGGCACCCGCTGTCGATTTACGACCATTTGTTCCACTCTGGGAAGGTCGCGAGGCACGAAACAAGATCACGGAGAGGATCGCCCATGACCACGACGATGCAGGACGTCATCACCACCAAGCTCGAGCGCAGCTTCGATGCCGTGGACGTCAACCACGACGGGTATCTGGACTGGACGGACTACCAGAAACTCGCCGACCGCTACATCCAGGCCTACAGGCTCGACAAGAACGACCGCCGGGCCAGGGCGATCCAGGTCTTCTGCCAGATCTACTGGCTGGAGCTGCTGCGGCACGCGGGCGTGGACGGGGACCGGCTGACGAAGGACCAGTTCGTCACCGCCAACCGTCTCGCGGTCATCGACACCAGCCGGCTCAACGTGACCGAGGGCGGCGGCCACGCGATCTTCGACGTCATCGACGTCGACGGGGACAACGAGATCAGCAAGGACGAGTTCGCGCGCTTCCTGCGGGACGTGTGGAAGAGCGACGCGCCCGACGCGATGGACTCGTTCACCAAGCTGGACACCGACGGGGACGGCGCCATCTCGCGCCAGGAGTTCATCCGCGCGATCCGTGAGCACTTCCTGTCGAACGACCCGGACGCTCCCGGCAGCATGTTCTTCGGGCGCGTCTGAGGATCGATCGCTCCGAGTGATTCGCCGGCTTCGGCCGGAGGACTGAAGCGGAGCCGCAGCCTGAGACGGCCGCCCCTGGACCCTGTTCCCCGTGGGCGGCCGTCACTCTGCCCGTGGCTTCCCGGTGCCGGGCGCCGGGCCGATCGTGCTCCTACGAACAAGCAGCCGAGCACGGCGGACGCAGCACCTGCCGTCAGGACTGGACCGACATCACCGACGCCTCCAACGGCGCGGACGCCACGCCCTGGCAGCAGCCGGCGTCCTGCCCGATCACCTCAAGCTCTTGTTTCGACATGCCTCTATGTTGACGTTTCTCGAATCAGGGCGCAAGGTTGTATCGAAAAGCATCGATACAGGCCGTTCCGAAGTCATGGAGGAAGCCATGCGCGAGCAGTCCACCGAGCTGCGGGAAACCGTCCGCCGGCGATACGCGGACGCGGCCGCGAAGGTCACCGAGGGCGGGACCGGTTGTTGCGGCCCGCAGCCGGTCGAGGTCGACGAGAACTTCGGCTCCACCCTCTACGCCGCCGACGAGCGGGACGCTCTTCCCGCCGAGGCCGTCGCCGCCTCCCTCGGCTGCGGCAATCCGGCCGCGGTCGCCGAGCTCCGCGACGGCGAGCGCGTCCTCGACCTCGGCTCCGGCGGCGGCATCGACGTCCTGCTCTCCGCGCGCCGCGTCGGCCCGGCCGGCAAGGCGTACGGGCTGGACATGACCGAGGAGATGCTGGCCCTGGCCCTGGCCAACGCCGAGAAGGCGGGCGCCACCAACGTGGAGTTCCTCAAGGGCACCATCGAGGCCGTCCCGCTGCCCGCGGGCACCATCGACGTGGTCATCTCCAACTGCGTGATCAACCTGTCCGTCGACAAACCCGCCGTCTTCGCCGAGACCTTCCGCGTGCTGCGACCCGGCGGCCGACTCGGCATCTCCGACGTCGTCGCCGACGACACCCTCACCCCGCTCCAGCGGGCCGAGCGCGGCGACTACGTCGGCTGCATCGCGGGCGCGCTCTCCTTCGCCGAGTACCGGGCGGGTCTGGAGGCCGCCGGCTTCGCGGACATCGAGATCACCCCGACCCACGCGGTCGCCGACGGCATGCACTCCGCCATCGTCCGCGCCCGCAAGCCGGTGCACTCCGAGGCGGCCGCCGGTACCGCCACGTCGGCCAGCACCTGTTGCGGCGTCAACTCCTGCTGCACGCACGCCGAGACGGCTGTCGACCCGGCTCTCGGCGTGGCCGAGGCCAAGTCGGCGTCGGGATGCGGTTGCCGGAGCTGACACCGGCGGAAGTGGTCGCGGAGCGCGACCAGTTCCGCCGTCCGTGTGGCACGATCGCCGATGTGGAGTGGGGGAGTCTGGTGGGGACCGGGATGGGGGCCGTGCTCGGCGTAGGGGCCACGCTGGCCGGCGAGCACGTGCGGTGGCGGCGCGCCAGCAGGGAGACGAGGCTGCGAGACCGGCAGACCGCGTACGTGGACTGTCTCGTCGCCTTCCGCCGGGCGCACGAGGCCATGCGGCTGGCCGCGGATGAGAACCACGCGAGCCCTCAGGTCAGGGGTACCAGGATCAGGCAGGCGTTCCAGGCGTCCGGGTGCGATGAGGCCCGGGAGCGGCTGATACTCACGGCGACCGAGGACGTGGCCACGGCGATCGACGCGTCGTACCACTCGCTGCGCGAGGTCCGCGAGGTACTCGCCTCGGGCCGCGGCATCACATCCGCCGACTATCACGCCGCCAGAGAGGCACACGGCGACGCGACCCGCGCGGCCCGTACGGTTCTGCGACGCGACCTGAGCAGTCAGGAAGCCTGACCTGCCGGGTGACGGGAACCCCGCCGCTGGTTTCCACGTTGCCGTAGAAGATGCGGTCGCCCTTTTGGTGGCCGCAACGCCGTCTACCGCATGTGGAGTTGGTTGGCATGGCCCTGTGGGATCGCGTCAAGGAGTCCGCGTCTCAGATGCAGACCCAGTTGGTGGCGAAGAAGAACGACCTCAAGAGCGGTGCCTTCCGCGACGCGAGCATGGCCATGTGCGCGCTGGTCGCGGCTGCCGACGGGACCGTCGATCCCTCCGAGCGGCAGCGCGTGGCCCAGCTCATCGGTACCAACGAGGTGCTGCAGAACTTCCCCGCCGACGATCTGCGCCGGCGCTTCGAGGAGAACCTGAACAAGCTCACCGCCGACTTCGCCTTCGGCAAGGTCAGCGTCATGCAGGAGATCGCCAAGGCGAAGAAGAAGCCCGCCGAGGCCCGGGCGGTGATCCAGATCGGCATCGTCATCGGCGGTGCCGACGGCGACTTCGACAAGGACGAGCAGGCCGTCGTGCGGGAGGCGTGCTACGCGCTGGATCTGCCGCCGCACGAGTTCGACCTCTGACGGCTCGGCCCTGAGGCGGAGGACGCCAGTACGGCCTGCCGGTCGCTCTTGGCGTCCAGCACCGTGCGCATCTTCCGCGCGGCCAGGTCCGCCTCGTCCGAGACGGGCGTCCAGGCGCAGGACCGACCGGCCCGCCCGCTCCCTCGTGACCGCGCCCTGGCCAGCAGCCGGGTGAGGATCGTGACCACCGTCGTACAGGCGAAGTCCCCGCCCAAGGCGCTCCTGCACCCGGCCGGCCGTCGCGGGCCCGCACGCCTCCCGCAGCGCCGACAGGACCTGCGCCTCAACTCGGCCTGCCCGCGCCGGGAACGCCGCCGGTCAGCCGTCACACCCTGTCTCCCGGCCGCTGCCCCATATGTCATGGGCGGTACACCGTGGGGACATGGACTACGTCGACACCTCCGCCCAGACCGTCTTGCCCATGGGATGACGGGGTGTCCAGCCCCAGCGTGCGGCCAGGACGTCCACGAGGAGCAGGCCGCGGCCCGACTCGCCCTCCGGGTACGAGGAAGGCGGGGCGGAAGGCGGTCGTTTCGCGGTGGCGGCGTCGGACACCTCGATCCGCACCAGGGCCGAAGCCTCGTCGAGGTCGAGACGGAGCCGGAAGTCGTGGCCCATGACGCGGCCGTGCTGGACGGCGTTCGCGGTGAGTTCGCCGACGACGAGGGCGACCGCGCACGACGTGTCCGAGGCCGGCGGATACCCCCACTCCTCCAAGCGCCGCACGCTCATGCGCCGGGCGAGACGCGCGCCGCGGGGTGTCGACGCGAACTGCGCCGTGAGCACGAGCCGCGGGTCCTCGGCCGAGGTGGTCGTTCCTGTCAGCACGCCGTGTCCGTCCTTGCCAGTCGAGCCGTCGGACGCCCCGCGCCGTACGCGAGTCGTCACGTTCCGTACTCAAGGTTGGCCGGGCGGCCCTACGCTCGGAAGGGGACGCAGCCTTACCTTTCGGCTCGTAAGGAACGGAAGTGACGCCTTGGCCAACGGAATCGACCCCAGTACGTCGATGGCGGCGCTCTTCGGCGCACGGGTACGCAGACTCCGTACGGCGGCCGGGCTGACCCAGGCCGAACTGGGCGCGAAGACGCATGTGGTGAGCACCCGCATCACGCAGATCGAACGGGCCTCCGGGGCGAAGCCGACACTGGAGCTGGCGCGAGCGCTGGACGCTGCGCTGGGCGCGGACAATCTGTTGGTCGAGCTGTGGCCCTACGTCTACCGGGAGGCGTTTCCGGACTGGTCGAGGGCGTTCATGGCCCACTCGGAGCGGGCGGTGTCCGTCGGCGAGTACGCGGCGCATGTGGTGCCGGGTCTGCTTCAGACCGAGGAGTACGCGCGAGCCGTCTTGAGCGTCGGCCTGACGTTGAGCAGCGAGGCGCAGTTGGAGGAGAGGCTGACCGCCCGCCTGGGACGCCAGGAGCGGCTTGACTCAGTGGATCGGCCTGCGTTGTGGGTCGTCCTTGACGAGGCGGTGCTGAGGCGGCCGGTCGGGGGCAGTGCGGTGATGCGTGAGCAGTTGGAGCGACTGCTCGAAGCCGCGGCGGAACCTCACATCACCCTGCAGGTACTGCCGTTCGACCAGGGCGCGCACGACGCGATGGGCGGCTCGCTGACGATTCTCGTGCTGCCCGACAGCTCGGAAGTGGCCTACACGGAAGGCGCGCACTATGGCCAACTCATCGAGGATCCAGCCGAGGTGAGCCGGTTCGCACTCACCTACGATCGGTTACGGGCAGCAGCCCTGCCCCCGCTCATGTCGCTCGACATGATCCGATCCGTGATGGAGGGCAGCCACCGTGGAGCGAAGGTTCCGTCCCGAACTGAACGGCGCCGAGTGGCGCAGGAGCAGTCACAGCAATCAGGAGGGCGGCAACTGCGTCGAGGTCGCGGACGGAGTCCCCGGCATCGTCCCGGTCCGTGACAGCAAGGTTCCGCATGGGCCCGCTCTGACCTTCGAGGTCGGCTCCTGGGCAGCGTTCATAGGTGAGTTGAAGGCCGGTCGGCGCCGGGGCTGAGTGCGCCGGATTCCGGTCGGAGGCCGTTCTCCGGGGCCGCCGGGTCCTTGTCAGCGAGGGTCCGGCGGGCCGCCGTTCTCCGGAAAGAACCGGGGGAAAGAACCACCCGCCCACCCACCCTCCCTGCCATGTCACCCGTCCGAGTGACCAGCTTGCAGGGGCGGGATACGGACGGTTACGTTCACGGCAACAACCGCAAACAGATACGGCCCCCGGCCGGGACTGGCATCCCGATCGAGGGCCTGACCGATCAGGAAGCGATACCTTCCCGATGGCTGACTCGCAGTCTAACGCGCGCCTGCGCGCCGACGCCGGAGCTCCGACCTCCGGCGTGATCCACGTACGCACCCGGCTCGCCGCCGACTTCACCGTGCTCTCCAACGCCCTCGCGCAGCGGCGCGGGAGCGCGGTCACGATCGGCGTCGCGGCCTACATCCTCTCCCTGCCCGACGGCTCCCCCGTGAGCATCGCCGCCCTGTGCGAGCACTTCACCGAGGGCGAGATCCTGATCTCGCGGGCACTGAGGGAGCTCGAAGCGGCCGGCTATCTGGAGCGGCGGCGCGAGCGGCTGTCCTCCGGGCAGATCCGCACCCGGACGTACCTGTACGACGTTCCCGGCGGTGATCCGGGCCCCGATGGGCCGCCCGGGCCGCCCGGGCCGCCGAAGCCGCATCGGCGGCCGGTCCGGTCGCGCCCCGCACCGGCGCGGGCCGAGCCCACGCCCGCCCCGGCCGAGCAGCGGTCACCGGCCCCGCCGGCTGACCCCGAGGCCGAGAGCGAGGCACCGGATCCGGCCCCGCTCGCGGACGCCGATCCGCGGGCGATCGCCGTGCTCGCCGCGCTGCGCCGGGTCGATCCGCGGCTGGTGCTCTCGGGGCGGGAGGCCGCGCGGCTCGCCCCGGCCGTCGCCGAGTGGCTGGCGACGGGGCTGGACTCCGCTCAGATCACCGGGCTGCTCACGGCAGGACTCCCCGGCAGTCTGCGGGCGCGCCCGGCCCACATCCTCGCCTTCCGTCTCCGCGAGACACCCCTGCCCGCCCCGCCCGAGCCGTCGCACCCGGTGGCACGCCCAGCCGCCTCGCCGCTCCAGAACTGCGACGGCTGCGACCGCGCCTTCCGCGCCCCGACCCCCGGCCACTGCCGCGACTGTCGGCCCGGGGTCCTCCTGAGCAGGGCCTGCTGAGCCCGTCGGCCGGGTGCGTGCGCGGGCGCCGTCGGTGTCCTCCTCAGCCGAACATGCCCGGCTCGTAGTCGCCGGCCGGCTGCTGGACGATGACGTTCATGCGGTTGTAGGCGTTGATCAGGGCGATCAGGCAGACCAGGGCGCCGAGCTGGTCCTCGTCGTAGTGCTTGGCGGCGTCGGCCCAGGCCTCGTCGCTGACGCCGCCGGCCGCGTCGGCGATGCGGGTGCCCTGCTCCACCAGTTCCAGGGCGGCGCGCTCGGCGTCCGTGAAGACCTTCGCCTCCCTCCAGGCGGCGACCAGGTTGAGGCGGATCGCGGTCTCCCCCGCGTGCGCGGCGTCCTTGCTGTGCATGTCGGTGCAGAAGCCGCAGCCGTTGATCTGGCTGGCGCGCAGCTTCACCAGTTCCTGCGTCGCGAGCGGCAGCGTCGAGTCCGACAGGACCTTCCCGGCCGAGTTGATGTAACGGAAGAACTTGCCGGCGACCGGGTTTCCGAAGAGGTTCAAGCGAGCGTCCATGACGTCCTCCAGTGCGGTTGCTGTTGGCTACACCTCATTGACGGAGTGGGCCGGAGAGATGTGACTGCAACAGTTGTGACCTGGGTCACTTTGCGCAGGCGGGGTGCTGAAACCGGCGATCCCGAGTCGGTCATGGATCCGCAGGAAATGTGTGCAGGAGCGCCACACAGGCCGCACACAGTCTGCGGAATGCCTCGTTACCTTTGCCGTTCGATCTCCCGTAAGAACGTGAACAGGCCCCGGCCGTGGCCGCAGGCGCCGCCGACTCAGGAAGACCGTAAATGGACTACTGCTCCTCGTGCCGTCGGCATCTGAACGGCGCCCTGGTGTGTCCCGGGTGCGGCGCCTACGCCCCCGACATCGCTCCGCCGGTGGCGGTGAGCACCCCCGGTGCGACGCCGGGCATACCGACGGCGGGGGCGGAGACGCATCCGTTCGACGCGTTCGGCACCGGTGACTGGTACGACGACTCCGTGGACGCCGACGAAGAGCCCGTGCCGGCCGGTGCGGGCGGGGCGCCCCGGTTCCAGCCGTCCGGCGAGGTGGCGGTTCGTCCTGCCGCGTCGCAGGGGCGGGCGGCCCGGCGCCGGCAGCTCGCGCGCTGGAAGAAGAACAAGCGCCGGGCGGCGGTCGCGACCGCCTTCGCGATCGTCGGCGGCGGGCTCACAATGGCATCCATGGACCGGCAGTCCGGCGACCGGGCCCAGGCGGCCTCGGCAGCCGACAACCACAGCATGGGCATCGCGGAGCGGCAGACCTCCGCCGAGTCCCAACCCGACGCGACACCGCCCACCGGCCGCCATCGGGCTTCGCGCCCGGCGCACACCCCGGCGGCGCCCGCACACGCCGACACCCGTCGCTCCGCGCCCGACGGGCAGGGCCGGCACACCATGGCCGCCGGGACGCGGACCACCGCGCCGAACCGGCCGGACGCCGCCGCCTCACCGCTTCCGGCGGTGACCCGGGCCGTGACGCAGACCGTCGGCTCGGTGTCCGGGTCTGCTTCCGGGTCCGGGGCCGAGTCCGGCTCTGGTTCCGGGTCCGCTTCCGGGAGCACCGGTTCGGCGGCTCAGGCGCCGGCCACGTCGACGCCCACGAACGGCGGGGGTACCGGCTCGGGCACGTCCCGGACGAGCCCCTCGCCGGCGGCCACCTCGCCCTCCCAGCTCTGCCTGCTCGTGGTGTGCCTCGGCTGACCCTGAGTTCACCCGGTTGCTGGAACCACCTATCGGCGTGCGGCAGTCTTCTTCCTCGTGGCGAGCGTTCCGAACCAAGGTGGGCCCGGCGCCGGGACGGCGGCGATGGTGGTGTGCGGTGACGACGGTCTCGCGCACCGGCTGACCGCCGAGTTGCGCACCGTCCACGGCGAGCAGGTCACCCTCGTCGTGCCGCCGAGCGAGCGCCTGACCCGGCCCCCGGTGGTCGGACGGGCGCGTGCCGCCTCGGCCGCGCTGCTCGACCGGATGGTCAGCGCCGCCGTCGGACGGACCGGCAGCGGCGGCAGCAGCAATGGGCTCGCCGGGGCCGGTGTGGGTGCGCAAAGCGTCGACGGCGTACGGGTGTTGGAGGCCGTCGATGTCACCGAGGCCGTACTCGCCGAGGCCGGGGTGGAGCGGGCCGCCGCGCTGGCGCTCGTGTACGACGACGACGAGACCAACATCCGGGCCGCGCTGACCGCCCGCCGGCTCAACCCCCGCCTCCGGCTCGTCCTGCGGCTGTACAACCGGCGGCTGGGCCAGCACATCGAGGAACTCCTCGACCAGGCGGCGACGTTGGCCTCCGGCGAGGGACCCGACGGCGGGCCGGACGCCTCCACGACCGTGCTGTCCGACGCCGACACCGCCGCGCCCGCGCTGGCCGCGGCCGCCGTCGCCGGCACCACCAAGGTCGTACAGACCGGTGGACTGCTGCTGCGGTCCGTCGAACGGCCGCCGGCACGCGACGGACAGCTCTCTGACCAGGGGCTGTGCACGCTGGCCCTGCTCTCCGCGAACGGCGGCGGACCCGGGGGAACGGGCCGGGCCGACGGGAGTGGGCACGGTGGGGAGCAGGAGCCCCGGTTGCTGCCGGACGACGACGAGGTGCGGCTTGCCCGCGGGCGGTCCGCCCTGGTGCTGGAGCAGGTGTCGGCCGTCGGCGGGGCCGCACCGGACGCGGCGGGGCGGGGTGTCGGCGTGGGGGGCGGGGTCGTACCGCCACTCGCCTCCCTCTTCTCGCGGCGGCTGCGGTGGTCGCTGGCCGGAATGGTGGCGTGTGTGGTCGCGCTCGCCGTCGCGCTGTGGGTGGTCACCGACATCGGTGCCTTGCAGGCCTTCTATCTGACGCTGCTGGATCTGTTCGCCATCGACGATCCCGCGATCGGGCAGTCGCTCGGGCGGCAGGTTCTTCAACTCCTCTCGGGGCTTGCCGGGTTGCTGCTTCTGCCGGTATTGCTGGCGGCCGTTCTCGAGGCGCTGGGCACCTTCCGGAGCGCCTCCGCGCTGCGAAAGCCGCCGCGCGGGCTCGGGGGGCATGTGGTGCTGCTGGGGCTGGGGAAGATCGGTACGCGGGTGCTGACGCGGCTGCGGGAGCTGAACATCCCGGTGGTGTGCGTGGAGGCCGACCCGGAGGCGCGAGGACTGGCGACGGCCCGGCGGCTGCGGGTGCCGGTGGTGCTGGGGGATGTGACGCAGGAAGGGGTGCTGGAGGCCGCCAAGATCCACCGGGCGTACGCGCTGCTCGCGGTGACCAGCGCGGACACGACCAATCTGGAGGCCGCGCTGTACGCCCGGTCGGTGCGGCCGGATCTGCGGGTGGTGCTGCGGCTGTACGACGACGACTTCGCCACGGCGGTGTACCGGACGCTGCGGGCCGCGCATCCCGGTGCCCCGACGCGGAGCCGGAGTGTGTCGCACCTCTCGGCGCCCGCGTTCGCGGGGGCGATGCTGGGGCGGCAGGTGCTCGGGGCTCTGCCGGTGGAGCGGAGGGTGTTGCTGTTCGCCTCGGTGTCGGTGGCCGGGCATCCGGAGTTGGAGGGGCGGACGGTGAGGGCGGCGTTCCGGGCCGGGGCGTGGCGGGTGCTGGCGGTGGAGGGGCAGGCCGATGTGGGCCCGGAGTACGCGTTGCGGGCTGGTGATCGGGTCGTCGTTGCCGCTACCCGCCGGGGGCTGGCGGAGTTGGGTTGAGCGCACCCCACACCCACCCGTCCCGGTCGGTTGTGAAGGGCCCGGACCCGGCCGGAGCGTAGAGGGCCGGTCGGTTCAGCCGAGGCGGGTGGGTGGGTGGGTGGGTGGTCGGTCGGTTGTGAAGGGCCCGGACCCGGCCGGGGTACATGAGGCTAAGCGTCGTTCAGGTGGCGGTTGGCGAAGGCCAGTTCCAGGCTTACCTGCTTGATCCGTTCGTCGACCACCAGGGAGCCGTGGCCCGCGTCGTAGCGGTAGACCTCGTGGAGCGCGTCGCGGGCCTGGAGGCGCTGGACGTAGTTGTCGATCTGGCGGATGGGGCAGCGGGGGTCGTTGACGCCCGCCGAGATGTACACCGGGGCCTTGACCTGGTCGACGTAGGTCAGCGGGGAGGACGCCTCGAAGCGGTCCGGGACCTCCTCCGGGGTGCCGCCCAGCAGGGTGCGGTCCATGGCCTTCAGGGCTTCCATCTCGTCGTGGTACGCCGTGACGTAGTCCGCGACCGGCACCACCGCGATGCCCACCGCCCACGCCTCCGGCTGGGTGCCGAGGCCGAGGAGGGTGAGGTAGCCGCCCCAGGAGCCGCCGGTGAGGACCAGGCGGGCCGGGTCGGCGAGGCCGGAGGAGACCGCCCAGTCGCGCACGGCGGCCACGTCCTCCAGCTCGATCAGGCCGACCCGGTGCTTCAGGGCGTCCGTCCAGGCGCGGCCGTAGCCGGTGGAGCCCCGGTAGTTGACGCGGATCACGGCGTACCCCTGGTCCACCCAGGCGGCCGGGCCCGCGGCGAAGGCGTCGCTGTCGTGCCAGGTCGGGCCGCCGTGCAGGTCGAAGACCGTGGGGAGCGGACCCGTCGCGCCCGCCGGCTTCTGGATCAGGGCGTGGATGCGGCCGCCGGGACCCTCCACCCAGGCGTCCTCCACCGGCACCGACGGCGGGCACTTCATGCCGGGCGGGTCCAGGACGACGCGGCCGGAGGTGGAGCGCACCGCGGGCGGCTCGGCGGCCGACGACCACAGGTACTCCACGCTGCCGTCGGGCCGGGCCGTGGCCCCGGAGACCATGCCGGGCGGGGTGGGGATGCGGGTCAGCTCGCCGGCGGCCAGGTCGTAGCGGAACAGCTCGCTGCGGGCCTCGTAGCTGTGGACGACGAGCAGGGCGGTGCCGTCCGGGTACCACTCGGCGCTCACGTCGCCGGGCAGGTCGAGGCAGAGGTCCGTCTCCGTTCCCGCCGCCACGTCCCACACCAGGGGCTCCCAGCGGCCCCGGCGCTGGTGGCCGATGAGCAGCCGGGTGTCGCCGTCCACGGGGGCGAAGCCCAGGACTTCGAGGCCGAGCTCCTCGGTGCCGCCCTTGGTGTCGTCCAGTTCGGCGACGGTCGTGCCGTCCGGGCGCAGCACGCGCAGGGCCGCGTGCATCGCGTCGCCGTGCTCGGTGTGCTCGATGGCGATCAGCGTGCCGTCGTGGGAGAGGTCGCCGACGCCGGCCGACTCGCGGTGGCGGTAGATCTCCACCGTGGCCTCACCCTCGCGGGCGAGGTGGATGGTCGTGCCCTCGTCGTCCGTGGAGCGGCCGACCACCGCCGTACGGCCGTCCCGGGCCAGGGCCAGACCGGCCGGGTAGGAGGGTTCGAGGCCGGGGACGGCCGTCTCGTCCGCGCCGCCCGTGAACGGCTGGCGGCGCCAGACGCCGAACTCGTCGCCGTCCTTGTCGTCGAACCACCAGATCCACGCGCCGTCCGGGGCGAGCACGCCGTCCGTCGTGCCGTTCGGCCGGTCCGTGGCCTGCCGCTGCCCGCCCGTCGTCCGGTCCCAGGCGTACAGCTCGTACGTGCCCGTCGCGTTCGACACGAACAGGGAGCGGTCCGGCGCGTCCTCGGCCCAGTCGGGCAGCGAGACCCGCGGCGCCCGGAAGCGCTTCTCCCAGTCCGGCATGTCCGGTGTGTCCGGCGTCCTGCTCTCACTCATCGCCCCAGTCATGAGCCCATAGTGCCTGGCCCGACCGACAATCCGCTGACGGTGCACCCAGCCTGTGGACAACTTCCCGATCATGCCCACGTCGTCCGCACACGCATACGCACACATGTACGTACACAGGTCCGCACGCGCGGGTGGCCGACCCCGGGACGGGCCGGTCGCACCGGCGCCGTACCGTTGTGGGCGTGTACCGGTTTCTGCTGACTCCCCGCTGGTGGGGCATCAACGTCTTCGTGCTGCTCGCCATCCCGTTCTGCGTCTTCATGGGGTCCTGGCAGCTGAGCCGGTTCGAGGGGCGGGTGCAGGACCACCGCACCGCGACCGGACAGGCCGCGTCGGACCGGCACGAGACCGCCAGGCCCCTGGACTCGATGCTGCCCGTCGACAAGAGCACCTCGGGACGGCGGGTCACCGCGAGCGGCCGGTACGGCAAGCAGTTCCTGGTGCCCGGCCGGGAGCTGGACGGCAGGAGCGGCTTCTACGTGCTGACGCTGCTGCGCACCGACTCCGGCCGGTCCCTGCCCGTGGTGCGCGGCTGGCTGCCGGGCACGGCGGACGCGGCGAAGGTGCCCGCCGCGCCGGGCGGCGAGGTCACCGTGACCGGTGCGCTGCAGGCGTCCGAGACGCCGGGGGACAACGGCGCCGGCGCCCAGGGCGGGCTGCCCGCCGGGCAGACGGCGGCGATCAGCTCCGCCACGCTGGTGAACCTGGTGCCGGACCGGCTGTACGACGCCTGGGTCACCCTCGACCGGGCCGACGCGGGGATGAAGGCCGTGCCCGCGACCGCGCCCGACGGCACCGGTCTCGACCTGAAGGCCTTCCAGAACCTCGGCTACACCGGGGAGTGGTTCGTCTTCGCGGGCTTCGTGGTCTTCATGTGGTTCCGGCTGCTGCGCCGCGAGGTGGAGTTCCAGCGGGACGCGGCGCTCGGTCTGGTGCAGGAGCAGGAGCGGGAGGACGAGGAGCAGGGGAACTCCGCTGCTCCGACCGCCGTCTGACACCGCCGCGGCCGCGGGCGGCTTCCCTGCCGGTCGCCGCCCGCCGTCCGAGGCCCGTCCGCCGTCCGAGGGCTACGACGCCGCCAGCACCCCGGTGTAGTACACCGTGCCCGCGCACGCGTTGGACACCGTCGTGGACGTCGACGGGGAGCCCGTCTCGCCGGTGTAGCCGACGAGGACGCTGCCGTCGGCCGTGCCCTCCTCGGTGGCGAGCTGGGTGGTGGTGCCCGATGTGGCGCCGGTGTCCGTGCCGCCGCCGGCGCTCGCGTCCTGCGAGGGCGACGGGTCGGGCGACGGGTCTCCGCCGCCGTCGGAGCCGCCGGTGGAGGTGGAGCCGCCACTCGCGGGGCAGGTCTCGGAGGGTACGAAAGCGAACCGTTCCTCGTAGGCCCCGCCGGGCTGCAGGACCAGCTTGGCGACCTCGAGCGAGGGGTCGGGCAGCGCGGCCGCCGCGTCCCCGGCCACATGCCGGACGACGCCGATCTTGGCCTGGTCCGCCGCCCCCTGCGCCGTCGCGCTGACCACGACCCCGCCGGTCACGGTGCAGGCGGCGCCCGAGGTGTTGGTGACGCGGAAGGTGCCGTAGACGACGCCCGTCGAGTCCGGGGCGTCGGCGCTGCCGGTGACGGAGCTCAGTTGGGCCGCCGTGCACAGCCCGGCGCCCGAGGCCGTGGGGGCGGACGGGTCGGCGCCACCGGTGGAGCCGTTGCCGCTGCCGGTCGTCCCCCGCTCACCGGTCTTGCCGTTGTCCTTGTCCCGCCCGGGGGTGCTGCCGCGGGAGCCGCCGGTGCCGCCGGTGCCGGCCTGCGGATCCTTCCCCTGGCTCGCGCCGCCCTGCGCCTCGGAGGACTGGCCCGCCATGGCGGTGTTGGGGTCGGTGCCGCCGGAGTTCGAGACGTGGACGAGGGCGGGGATGGCGGTGCCGATGAACAGGGCCGCGGCGGCCATGCCGACGGCGGCCTGGCGCTTGCGGGCCCGGCGGGCCGGTACCGCCCGGCGCAGGTGGTCGAGGGTGCCGGTGCGCGGTTCGATGTCGTCGACCACCGAGTGCAGCAGACCGCGCAGGGCCTGCTCGTCCGAGCCGGGCCCGTCGAGCGCGTCGAGGCC
This sequence comes from Streptomyces sp. NPDC058145, assembly GCF_042884245.1. NCBI lineage: Bacteria > Bacillati > Actinomycetota > Actinomycetes > Kitasatosporales > Streptomycetaceae > Streptomyces > Streptomyces sp. NPDC058145. Next base: position 19,972 of record NZ_JBHVUH010000004.1, read on the forward strand.
CGTGCCGGGCTCCTGGGAGCCCTTTTCGTCGGGGCCGTGGTTCACAGTTCCGTTCCCAGCGTGCGATTGCGGGTGCTCTTGCTCGTGACCCTTCGTCGGCTCGTGCCAGGCGTAGGGTTCGTGACGCTCGTGCGAGAGGTTCTCGGGCGAGAGGTCCTCGTGCGGGACGCCCTCGTCGCCGTGCTCCGTGTGCTCGCTCATGCCAACGCCTCCATGGACACCCGCAGCGCGGCGATGCCCCGGGAGCCGTACGCCTTCACCGAGCCCAGCGATATCCCGAGCGTCTCGGCGACCTGGGCCTCGGTCATGTCCGCGAAGTAGCGCAGCACCAGGACCTCGCGCTGGCGGCGCTGCAGGCCCTTCATCGCCTTGATGAGGTCGCGGCGCTCGAGCTGGTCGTAGGCGCCCTCCTCCGCGCTCGCCATGTCCGGCATCGGCTTGGAGAGCAGCTTCAGGCCGAGGATGCGGCGGCGCAGGGCGGAGCGGGACAGGTTGACGACCGTCTGCCGCAGGTAGGCGAGGGTCTTCTCGGGGTCGCGGACGCGTTTGCGGGCCGAGTGGACGCGGATGAACGCCTCCTGGACGACGTCCTCGCAGGAGGCGGTGTCGTCGAGGAGCAGCGCGGCGAGACCGAGCAGCGAGCGGTAGTGCGCCCGGTAGGTCTCGGTGAGGTGGTCGACGGTGGTGCCGGCGGCCACGGTGTCCGCGGCCGGCGCGGCGGCCGCGGTCTCGTCGGAGCCGTCACGCTGACTGGGGATGCGGGTGGGCCGCGCTGCGGGCATGGGCGCAATCACCGGCATGCCGCCGGGCATGCGCGGCCGGAGCGCCGCACGGGGCGGTCGGAGGGCCGCGGTGCCGCGGGCCGCACTGAGTTCGAGTACCTCTGCCACGCCAGTTGGACACGCTTCCCCCCAGAAGGGTTGTACGTGCCGGACGTCACATGTGCGACAACCGACGGATCCTCAACTGCCGTCATGCGCCCCGCTCTTCCTTTATGTCCCATTCGAACGGGCGTCCCCCGCACCCAGGATCACGGCGTCCCCACGCCGGGATCCTCACGCCCACGCCTCGCAAGGGTCACTGCAAAGACGCTCCCCGCCCTCCGCACGGTTGCGAGGGACGGGGAGGAAAATCCTCTGTCGCCGGGGAGCGCGGATCAAGTGGTTTGGACCATGCTCCCGGCACATTTCTTACATGGATCCTACAAATGTTCTAGCCGCGGGTGACAGTCTCTCCTGTGATCTCCGCCGCAATCAGCTCCGCGATCTGCGCGGTGTTCAGCGCGGCGCCCTTGCGCAGGTTGTCCCCGCACACGAAGAGTTCCAGCGCGGTCGGGTCGTCCAGCGCGCGCCGGACCCGCCCCACCCAGGTGGGATCGGTGCCCACCACGTCGGCGGGCGTGGGGAACTCGCCGGCGGCCGGGTCGTCGCACAGCACCACACCGGGCGCGGTGGCGAGGATCTCGCGGGCGCCGTCGACGGTCACCTCGCCCTGGAAGCGGGCGTGGACCGTGAGGGAGTGCGTGGTGATCACCGGCACCCGCACACACGTGACGGCGACCGGCAGCGCGGGCAGCCCGAGGATCTTGCGGGACTCGTCCCGCACCTTCATCTCCTCCGAGGACCAGCCGTCCTCCCGCAGCGACCCCGCCCACGGGACCACGTTGAGCGCGACCGGCTCCGGGAACGGCCCGGTGCCGTCCCCGACGGCCCGCCGTACGTCACCCGGCTTGGTGCCCAGCTCGGTCCCGGCGACCAGGGACAACTGGGCCCGCAGGGTGTCCACCCCGGCCCGCCCGGCGCCGCTCACCGCCTGGTACGACGACACCACCAGCTCGCGCAGCCCGAACTCGGCGTTCAGCGCCCCCAGGGCGACGATCATCGACAGGGTGGTGCAGTTGGGGTTGGCGACGATCCCGCGGGGCCGGCTGCGCACCGCGTGCGCGTTGACCTCGGGCACGACGAGCGGGACGTCGGGGTCCATCCGGAAGGCACCTGAGTTGTCGACGACGACCGCACCGCGCGCGGCGGCGATCGGCGCCCACTCGGCGGCGACCTCGTCGGGCACGTCGAACATCGCCACGTCGACCCCGGCGAAGGCGTCCTCCGTCAGGGCCGACACCTCGACCTCCTCCCCCCGCACGGCCAGCTTGCGGCCGGCCGAGCGCGGGGAGGCGATCAGACGGATCTCGCCCCAGACGTCCGCGCGCTGGGACAGGATCTGGAGCATGACCGCGCCGACGGCTCCGGTCGCTCCCACGACCGCGAGCGTCGGCTTGCCGGTCATCGGCCGGTGCCTCCGTAGACGACGGCCTCGTCGGTGTCGGAGTCGAGTCCGAAGGCGGTGTGGACGGCGCGGACGGCCTCCGGCACGTCGTCCTTGCGGGTGACGACCGAGATACGGATCTCCGAGGTCGAGATCAGCTCGATGTTCACGCCCGCGTCGCTCAGCGCCTCGAAGAACGAGGCCGTGACGCCCGGGTTGGTCTTCATACCGGCGCCGACCAGGGAGATCTTGCCGATCTGGTCGTCGTAGCGCAGGGAGTCGAAGCCGATGCCGCCCTTGTTGCGCTCCAGGGCGTCGATGGCCTTGCGGCCCTCGGTCTTCGGCAGGGTGAAGGAGATGTCCGTCAGACCGGTGGAGGCCGCGGACACGTTCTGCACGACCATGTCGATGTTGATCTGGGCGTCCGCGATGGTCCGGAAGATCGCGGCGGCCTCGCCCGGCTTGTCCGGGACGCCGACGACCGTGATCTTGGCTTCGGAGGTGTCGTGCGCGACGCCCGAGATGATGGCCTGCTCCACCTTCTTGTCCCCTTGCTGAATCGGCTCGCTGCTGACCCACGTGCCCTGCAACCCGCTGAACGAGGAGCGGACGTGGATCGGGATGTTGTAGCGGCGGGCGTACTCCACACACCGGTGGAGCAGCACCTTTGAACCGGAGGCCGCGAGCTCCAGCATGTCCTCGAAGGAGATCCAGTCGATCTTCTTCGCCTTCTTCACCACGCGCGGGTCGGCGGTGAACACGCCGTCGACGTCGGTGTAGATCTCGCACACCTCGGCGTCGAGGGCGGCCGCCAGGGCCACCGCCGTGGTGTCGGACCCACCGCGGCCGAGCGTGGTGATGTCCTTCTTGTCCTGGCTGACGCCCTGGAACCCGGCGACGATGGCGATGTTGCCCTCGTCCAGCGCGGTGCGGATACGCCCCGGCGTGACGTCGATGATCCGGGCTTTGTTGTGGACCGAGTCGGTGATGACGCCTGCCTGGCTGCCGGTGAACGACTGGGCCTCGTGCCCCAGGTTCTTGATCGCCATGGCCAGCAGCGCCATGGAGATGCGCTCACCGGCGGTCAGCAGCATGTCGAACTCCCGGCCGGCAGGCATCGGTGAAACCTGCTCGGCGAGATCGATCAGCTCGTCCGTCGTGTCGCCCATCGCGGAAACGACGACAACCACCTGGTTGCCGTTCTTCTTCGCTTCCACGATCCGCTTGGCGACGCGCTTGATGCCCTCGGCATCGGCTACGGAGGAGCCTCCGTACTTCTGCACGACAAGGCCCACGTGCGCTCCTCGCTCGGTTCGTTTATGTCGGCTCAGTTTACCGAGCGTCCGTTTTCCGCCCCCCTGCTCCCGCATGGTGAGACACCGGACGCCCGCAAGCGGCACCTGCCCAGCAGGGCGCGGAGCACGCGCAAAGTGCCCCGCGTCACAGCGCGACGGCTACTTGCCCGGGCCCATGCCGAGGGGGCCGCCGATCTCCTCGGCCATGACACGGCCCGCTTCGAACTCCAGGGTCTCGTCGCCCATGCCCTGATCGGTGTCGAGGCCGTCGAGCTCCTCGAGGGGCTGGTCGAGGCGGACGTGGATGAGAACGGACTGGAGGGCGCGCAAAACGGCGGAGGCGGTGGGACCCCAGTTGGAGAAGTAGGAGAACTGCCACCACCACAGGGCCTCCGTGATGCGGCCCGAGCGGTAGTGGGCCATGCCGTGGCGGAGGTCGGCGATGATGCCGGCGATGTCGTCGGAGATCCGGGCCGGCACGGAGGCCTTGCGGGGCTCGTAGGGGTCGAAGACCTCGGAGTAGACGTCGACGGGGTCCAGCAGACGAGCCAGGTTCTCACGGAGTGTGTCCACGTCCGCCTCGGGGCCGAGGTCGGGCTCGTAGCGCTCCTCCGGGACGATGTCCTCGTGAGCGCCGAGACGGCCGCCGGCCAGCAGGAGCTGGGAGATCTCCAGGAGAAGGAAGGGCACGGTCGAGCCGGGCTCGTCCCCCCTCGCCACCTCCGTGACGGCGACCAGGAAGCTCTCGACCTGGTCCGCGATCTGGACCGAGAAGTCGTCCGGGTCCCGCGTCGAGTCGTGCAGCGTGGCGTCAGACATCTAGGAGTCGTCTCCCCTCGAAGGCGCGGCCGAGAGTGACCTCGTCCGCGTATTCCAGGTCGCCGCCCACCGGGAGGCCGCTGGCCAGGCGGGTGACCTTCAGGCCCATGGGTTTGATCATGCGAGCGAGGTACGTGGCCGTCGCCTCGCCTTCGAGATTGGGGTCGGTGGCGAGGATCAGCTCGGTGACCGTGCCGTCCGCCAGCCGGGCCAGGAGTTCCCTGATGCGCAGGTCGTCGGGGCCCACACCCTCGATCGGGCTGATCGCGCCGCCCAGGACGTGGTAGCGGCCGCGGAACTCACGGGTGCGCTCGATCGCGACGACGTCCTTCGGCTCCTCCACCACACAGATGACGGACAGGTCGCGACGCGGGTCGCGGCAGATGTTGCACAGCTCCTCCTGCGCCACGTTGCCGCAGGCCGCGCAGAAGCGGACCTTCGCCTTGACCTCCAGGAGCGCCTGCGCGAGCCGCTTCACGTCGGCCGGCTCCGCCTGCAGGATGTGGAAGGCGATCCGCTGCGCGCTCTTGGGACCGACGCCGGGCAACCGCCCCAGCTCGTCGATGAGGTCCTGAACCACGCCTTCGTACAACGGACTGCCCTTCCTGGAGACCTTTCGGTACGTACGGTAGTTGGCTGCCGCCTGTCCTTGGAAGGCGGAGGGGGTTTCGCTCAGGCGGCGGGCACCGGAACGGCCGGCGGATCAGAAGGGCAGACCCGGGATGCCGCTGCCGCCGCCGAGGCCCTGGGCCAGCGGGCCGAGCTTCTGCTGCTGCAGCGTCTGCGCGTTCTCGTTGGCCGCCTGCACGGCCGCCACGATCAGGTCCGCGAGGGTGTCGGTGTCCTCGGGGTCCACCGCCTTCGGGTCGATCTTGAGCGCCCGCAGCTCGCCGGAACCGGTGACGGTGGCCCGCACCAGACCGCCGCCCGCCTGCCCGTCGACCTCCGTGTTCGCCAGTTCCTCCTGCGCCTGCTGGAGGTCCTGCTGCATCTTCTGGGCCTGCTGGAGCAGCTGCTGCATGTTGGGCTGGCCACCACCGGGAATCACGATCAGCTCCTGGTTCCTCGTCCACTGCGTTGTCGTTCGCTGTGCACGAGCCTACGTGGTCTGCCCGGCCATCGCCCCGCCACTCTTTCGAGTGATAACGACGGCAGTTCTATACCTGATCAAGGCCCTCTTCCGGGCGGAAAAGACGGCAAAGCTACGTCCGTGCCACCCATTGGGCGGTAGGAAGGGGGCCGCGCGTCGGCATCCGATGTCACACGGTGTGACGGGGGTGCGCAGTGCCGTGTTCGGTGTCGTGTTCAGTAGGGAGTGCCGGGTGGGTCAGCCGGAGATGCAGCCCGAGGGTCCGCCTCAGGACGGGCGGGGCGAAGGTCCGGCCGGACCGAGGCCGGGCGATCTGACCGGGCGGACCTTCCCGCTCGGGGACTGGGGAGAGCCCGCCGAACGCCTCGACGAGCTGTACCGGTGGGTGGAGCGGGGGGCACTGCACACGGCTGCCTGGTACCTCGAGGACCGGGTGTGGAAGCGGCGGGGCGCGCGGGCGCTGCGGGCCGGGGCGGCGACCGGGGCGGTCCTCGGGGCCGCGCTGCCCCTGCTGGACATGACCGGGGTGGTCGGCGGGGTCGCGCCCTGGGGGTATCTGGCACTGCTGCTCGCGGTGGCCTGCGTCGGCGCCGACCGGTTCTTCGGGGTCACCTCCGGGTGGATAAGGGACGTGGCCACCGCGCAGGCCGTGCAGCGGCGGTTGCAGGTGCTGCAGTTCGACTGGGCGTCGGAGAGCGTCCGGGAGGTGCTGGGCCCCGCGGAGGGCACGGCGAGCGAGGCCGCCGAGCGGTGTCTGGGGGTGCTCCGGCGCTTCTCGGAGGACGTGCAGGACCTGGTGCGCACGGAGACGGCCGACTGGATGGTGGCGTTCCGCACGGGGGCGGCGCCGCTCGGCATCCAGACGGCGGTGGCGTCCGGCATGCGGGCGGAGTCGGCGGCCCCGACGGGCCGGCATCCCCTGCCGCCCGCGAACGGCGCCCGCCCGAACATGCCCCGCCAGCGGCCACCGGAGCCCCGGTAGGCCGCACCTCACCGGCACAGCCGCAGGCCCTCCGGCGTCCAGCACGGCACATGGCCATGGGTACGGACCACGTACTGCCCGTTGCCCCTGGTCAGGTACGTCAGGAAGCCCGACGCCAGGGAGTCCGCCGAGGACTGCCCGACCACCGTGCGCTGAGCGGGATTTCGGCTCACTGCTTGGTGTACGTCAGGCTCTCGCCGCCGCTTGCCTTCGCGCGCTTCAGGCGTCCGTCCGGGAGCAGGGTGACCTCGCTGGCCTCGCCCGGGGAGCAGGAGGACATCGGCTCGCCGCTGGTGACCGTGGACGGGCCGATCTCCAACGGGCCGCCGTTGTCCGGCTGTTCGGCGAGGGTCGCCTCGAAGACGCAGTGGTACGTGCCGCCGCCCTCGCCGGGGCCGTCCGCGACCAGGGTGAGGACCGGGTCGCCGACCTCGCCCTGTTCGATGGTCAGTCGGCGGGAGTTGGAGCCGTTGGCGTTGTCGATGGTGGTCTCCCAGGTGCCGAGGTAGGCAGCGGGGACGGCGCCGTCCGTGGCCGCGGAGGAGGCCGGCGCGGAGGCCGTCGGCGTGGCGGCCGGGGAGGTGACGGGCGGGGCGCTCGTGGTGCTGGTCGGCGCGGGGCCGACCGTGCCGCCGGCCGTGTCGCCGCCGCCGTGCTTCATCAGCGCGTACACCGAGCCGCCCGCGCCCAGTGCCACCACCAGCGCGATCACGACGAGCAGCGCGGTGGACCGGCCGCCCGGGCGCTCCGGCTCCGGCTGCCCGGTGAACGGCGGCGGGCCGTAGGGCGGGGTGGAACCGAGCCCGCCGTACGGGGTGTACGGCTGCTGCGGGTAGCCGTAGCCGGCGGACGGGGGCTGCGGATGCTGCTGGGCCTGCTGCGGGTAGCCGTACGGAGCGGGCGAGCCGTAGGCGGGAGGGGCCGGGGGCGCTCCGGGCGGCGGGGTCCGCCCGGCCACCACGGTCGGCAGGTGGTCGACCGCCGCACCGCCACCGGCGGCCCCGCCCGGCCGGCCCGGGGGCGGGGGCGTCGGGGCGTCGTCGGCCACGGGCGAGTGCTCGGGCGAGCCACCGGCCCCCGGCGCCTGCGCGCCGTGGGAACCCCCGGGGCCCGCGGAGGCACCCGCGCCCGCCGGCGAAGCCGAACCGGCACCCGCGGGGGCACCCGGCCCCGCCCAGGCGCCCGCGCCCGCCGCCGGGCCCTGCGCCCCACCGGCGCCACCCGCCCCCGGGGCACCCGAACCCGCATGGGCACCCGAACCCGCCGAGGCGGCCGGGCCCGCCGGGCCACCCAGACCCGCGCGGGCATCCGCGCCCGCCACCGGACCCCGCGCCCCACCAGGGCCACCCGCACCCGGACCCGCCGGCGCACCGCCGAGCGCTGGCGCACCCGGACCCACCGGCGCACCGCCGCCCGCCTCAGCACCCGAACCCGCCGACGCGGCCGGACCCACCGGGCCACCCGACCCCGAGGACGCCCCCGCCCCCGCGCCCGCCACCGGAACCTGTGCCCCACGTGAGCCACCCACGCCAGGGGCACCCGGGCCCGCTTGGGCACCCGAACCCGCCGACGCGGCCGGACCCGCCGGGCCACCCGGGCCCGAGGGCACTCCCGCGCCCGGACCCTGCGCCCCACCGGGGCCGTCCACGTCCTGGGCGCCCGTGTCCGGGCCCGACTGCGGGTCCTCCACCTCCAGGAGCCGTACCGCGTGCCGGCCGAGCTGGGCCACCAGGGCGCCGGGCAGCCAGGGGTCGCGGGAGCGGCCGCCGGACACCGTGTCCCCCGCGCCCGTCCGCTCCAGGATCCGGTCCAGCGAGGGGCGGGCGGCGGGATCCTTGCGCAGGCAGTCGCGGACCAGGTCGGCGATGCCCTCCGGCACCCCCTCGAGGTCGGGCTCCTCCTGGGCGATGCGGAACATCAGGGCGTGCACCCCGCTGTTCGCGCCGCCGAAGGGCAGCACACCGGTCGTCGCGTAGGCCAGCACGGACCCCAGGCAGAAGACGTCGCAGGCGGGCGTGACCCGGTCCCCGCGCACCTGCTCCGGCGCCATGAACCCGGGCGACCCCACCAGCGAACCGGTCCGGGTCAGGCCGTCCCCGGCCAGCGTCTCGAGCGCCCGCGCGATGCCGAAGTCGATCACGCGCGGCCCGTCGATCGTCACCAGCACGTTGGACGGCTTGAGGTCGCGGTGGACGATCCCGGCGGCGTGGATGTCCTTGAGCGCGTGCGCGAGCCCGGCCGCGAGGATGCGCACCGACCGCTCGGGCAGCGCCCCGTGATCGTGCCCGACGACCTGCTGGAGGCTCGGCCCGGCGACATACCCGGTGGCCACCCAGGGCACCGGCGCCTCGGTGTCCGCGTCCAGCACGGGCGCGGTCCAGTACCCGCCGACCCGCCGCGCGGACCCCACCTCCTGCCGGAACCGGGCCCGGAACTCCTCCTGCGCGGCCAGTTCCCGGCGGATCAGTTTCACGGCGACCGTACGGCCCCGGTCCGACCGCGCCAGGAACACCTGCCCCATGCCGCCCGCGCCCAGCCGCGCCAGCAGCCGGTACGCCCCGATCTGCCGCGGGTCCCCCGGTCCCAGCTTGTCCATCCCCGCGCCGCCTTCCCCCCATAGGTCTGCAACGGACCGAGAATAGTGCGGACGTACCGGGAGCCGCGCCGACGTGCGTCCACGGTTCGGTAACAGCCCGTCCGGGCGCCCCCCGGCCGCCGGGGGGCGCCCGCCCGGCGCACGTCGACAACCTGTCGTGAAAAGCACCCGGCCAGGGAACAGGACGCCGATGTCGCGACCGTGGCCGGGCCATCTACCCTCGGCCGCATGACCCCTCAGCCCCATCCCGAAGCCGGTGCCGCAGTGAAGGCCGCGGACCGCGCGCACGTCTTCCACTCCTGGTCCGCGCAGGACCTCATCGACCCGCTCGCCGTGGCCGGCGCCGAGGGGTCGTACTTCTGGGACTACGACGGCAAGCGGTACCTGGACTTCACCAGCGGGCTCGTCTACACCAACATCGGCTACCAGCACCCCAAGGTCGTCGCCGCGATACAGGAGCAGGCGGCGAGGATGACGACCTTCGCGCCCGCCTTCGCGATCGAGGCCCGTTCGGAGGCGGCCCGGCTGATCGCCGAGCGGACCCCCGGCGACCTGGACAAGATCTTCTTCACCAACGGCGGCGCGGACGCCGTCGAGCACGCGGTGCGCATGGCCCGGCTGCACACGGGCCGCCCGAAGGTGCTCTCGGCGTACCGCTCGTACCACGGCGGCACCGAGCAGGCGGTGAACATCACCGGTGACCCGCGCCGCTGGCCCTCCGACAGCGGCAGCGCCGGTGTCGTCCACTTCTGGGCGCCGTTCCTGTACCGCTCCCGCTTCTACGCCGAGACCGAGGAACAGGAGACCGCGCGGGCCCTGGAGCACCTGGAGACGACGATCGCCTTCGAGGGACCGGGAACGATCGCCGCGATCATCCTGGAGACCATCCCGGGCACCGCCGGGATCATGCTGCCGCCGCCCGGCTATCTGGCCGGCGTCCGCGAGCTGTGCGACAAGTACGGGATCGTCTTCGTCCTGGACGAGGTCATGGCCGGGTTCGGGCGGACCGGCGAGTGGTTCGCGGCCGACCTGTTCGGTGTGGTGCCGGACCTGATGACCTTCGCCAAGGGCGTGAACTCCGGATACGTGCCGCTCGGCGGTGTCGCCATCTCCGCGGAGATCGCCGAGACCTTCGGCAAGCGGCCCTACCCCGGCGGCCTCACCTACTCCGGGCACCCGCTGGCCTGCGCCGCCGCCGTCGCCACGATCGGCGTGATGGCGGAGGAGGGCGTCGTCGAGAACGCCGGGCGGCTCGGCGAGAGCGTGGTCGGACCGGGCCTGGCCGAGCTGGCCGCGCGGCACCCTAGCGTGGGCGAGGTCCGCGGTACCGGCATGTTCTGGGCGCTGGACCTGGTGAAGAACCGGGAGACCCGCGAGCCGCTGGTGCCGTACAACGCGGCCGGCGAGGCGAACGCCCCCATGGCCGCCTTCGCCGCCGCCGCCAAGCGGAACGGGCTGTGGCCCTTCGTGAACATGAACCGCACTCATGTGGTGCCGCCGTGCAACGTGACGGAGGCCGAGCTGAAGGAGGGCCTCGCGGCCCTGGACACGGCGCTGAGCACGGCCGACGAGTACACCGAGTAGCCACGCCACGGCTGCCGCCGGGGCGACCCGAACGCGTAAGGTGACGTGCTCGTAAAGAATGGCGAGTACGTGCGAGTACGTCACCCGTACGCGTGAGGAGAGGCCTCGACGATGCCCGGCAACGGCTCCGTGACGCGCAGCACCCTGCGCCAGCAGATCGCGGACGCGCTGCGCGACGAGGTACTGGCGGGCCGCCTCACGCCGGGCCGGGCGTTCACCGTCAAGGAGATCGCCGAACAGTACGGCGTCTCGGCGACGCCGGTCCGCGAGGCACTGGTCGACCTGTCCGCGCAGGGCATCCTGGAGGCCGACCAGCACCGGGGCTTCCGGGTCCCCGAGTACTCCCTCGCCGACTACCGCAGCATGCTCGAAGCCCGCGGTCTGGTCACCGACGGGATGTTCCAGGCGCTCACCGACGACCACCCGGCCTTCGCCGACATGGACAGCCCGCGGACGGTGGCGGCCCTCGCCGCCGTGCGCCGGCGCGGCGAGGAGGCGCAGCGGGCCGCGGCGGCCGGCGACCTCAGCGTGCTGATCGGCTACGACCTGCGCTTCTGGCGCGAGCTGAGCGGGCTGTTCGGCAACCCTTATCTCGCCGACTTCCTGCACCGGCTGCGCGTGCAGTCCTGGGTGTGCGCGGTGCAGCACCTGCGCCGGCTGCCCGACGCCCGCGGCCGGCTGTGGGCCGGGCACACCGAACTCGTCGACGCGCTGGCCCGCCGCGAGGCCGGGGCCGCCCAGGAGATCGTCGCCGCCGCCAACGCCCACTCGCTGGCCCTGCTGGAACGGCTGCCGCCGGAATGAGGCGGACGCGGAGGCTCCACGGTGAGCTCTGGGTATGGGACCCGCACGACAGGGGTTGTGCCCGGCCCGCACCGACTACCCTTCCCTGACCACCCGCTGCCGTGCGTGAGACGCGCGCCTGCCGATGCGAGGAGCTCTCTTTGGCCTGTGACCTGTGGCTGGTACCGCTGGTGGACGTGTTGTGCCACACCCCGGACAACCCGTTCGCCGAGGAGCTCGCGCACTACAACGACGCGCTGGCCGCGGCCGGGCTCCCGCCGGTGCCGGTGTACCAGTACATGCCGGGTCTGTCCGGCGAGGTCGCCCCGGTGGCCGGCTTCGACTACGACGCGCTGCACTTCCTGCGCCGGGCCCATCTGCTCCAGGTCTGCGGCCTTCCGGTGACCCCGGTGGACGAACTCGGCGGTGACTACGAGCAGTTGCTGGAGATGTTCGAGTCGACGGCCCAGCAGTCCCACCTGGTCTGGCACTACGACCACGCGGGTGCGTACGTTCCCGTCGACTTCCCGCACCCGCTGTCCAACGACGAACTCCTCGCCGGCGGCGGCCCGCTGGGCTCCTCGCAGAGCCTGCTGCGCGAGCTGGAGCACGTCGCCCCGTCGATCGGCATCGACCCGGCCAACCCCCCGGCGGCGCCGGAGCCCCCCGCCGCCCCCACGGAGCTGGAGGAGCCGGCCGTCCCCGCGCCGTACGACCCCAGCCCCTTCGCCCGGGAACGGCACGTGTGGCTCGGCCTGCACGCGGCGGCGACCCGGTCCCTGGCCCAGGGCTCGATGATCGTGTTCAGCTGAGCCGATACACACGCGGAGGGAGGGAGCACGAAGCTCCCTCCCTCCGCGCGGATCTCCGCGTCCCTCCGGTCAGAAGGTGCCGGCGTTCAGCGCCTGCTGGAGGTGCCGGGTGGTGTCCGGACCCCAGTCACCGTCGACGCCGGAGCCGACCTTCTTCTGCAGGGCCTTGATCGTGTTCGGGCCGACCGCTCCGTCCGCCGTCACCCGCAGGTAGCTCTGCAGCGCCTTCTTGGTCTGCGGCCCGAAGGCACCGTCCACGGACAGCTTCGCCCCGTGCTGGTTGAGCGCGCGCTGCATCGCGGCGCACGTCGCGGGCCCGAACTGGCCGTCGACCGAGAGCTTCCCGGAGGAGGGCGGCCGCGGGGCGGGCGGCTGCGGCCTGGTGCCGCCCTTCAGGGCGGACGCCATCATCGCCGCCGAGGCCGGCCCGTACTCGCCGTCCGACTCCAGGCCGTACTTCGTCTGGAAGGCGCGCACCGCCTTGTCGGTGGCCGGCCCGAAGTCGCCGTCGACGTCCAGCCCCGCGCCCATGACGGTGTTGAGGTTCTGCTGAAGCGTCTTCACCGCGGGCCCCGTGGAGCCCTTGCGCAGGATGCCGTCCGAGGCCGGCAGCGGGTCGGCGTCGCCATAGCTGGGGCGGCCGTAGCCGACGATCGTGGCGGCGTTGCGCAGCCGCCGCATGCACTGGTCGCTGGTGTTGCCCTCGATGGTGGTGATGGTGCCGCCCGAGTGCACCGCCTCGACGACGCCCACGTGGTCGATCGCGCCGATCGACCGGGTGCCGCTCCAGTCGAAGAAGACTATGTCACCGGCGGTGATGCCGCCGATGCCGTAGTGCCAGCGGCCGACCGACTGGAAATAGCTCGCGTGGGCGACCGTGTACGCGAACTTCTTGCCGCCGCCGACCGCGCTCAGGTTGTCCGAGTGGGCCGCGGCGTAGCTGACGGTCATGTCGCACCACGCGTCATTGAAGCCGTACCACTCGGTGACCTTGTTGTGGTTCGAGCCGGGCGGGTACTCCCCCGTGCCCAGCAGGCCGCGCATCTGCGCGAGCATTCCCGCTACGGACCCCATGTCACACCGCCCCGTTCTCGGGCAGGGCGTCGATGTCGCCCTTGACGACGACGTTCGGGTCCTGGCTCACGCCGGACTGGTCGGGGTCGACGTCGAACACCCCCGCGCCCCCGCGCGGTTCGACGGGCGGGTGGTCCTCGTTCTCAGGCATGCAGCTCCCCCATGTGTACGGGGACGGGCACGATCCGCCGTGCCTCGTCCTGCCCACGAGTCTGCTGTGCCGGTACGCGGATGTCGTTGGCGCTGCGCGCACAGTCACTTGGCGCGCAGCGCCCACGGGCCCCCGGCACACCCGCGCGGAAGCACGTCGGCGTGGTCCCGTACGCGGCCCGGAACGCCCGGCTGAAGTCGGCCGCCTGGGCGAAACCCCAGCGCGCGCCGATCACATGGACGGGCAGCCGGCTCAGCCCGGGATCGCGCAGGTCGCGCCGGCACCGCTCCAGCCGCTGCCCCTTGATCCAGGAGGCGACGGTGAGGCCCTGCCGCTGGAAGAGCCGGTGCAGGTAGCGGGTGGAGATGCAGTGCGCGGCGGCGACCCGGTCAGGGGTGAGCCCGCCGTCGGACAAGTGCCGCACGATGTACGCCTGGACGCGCGGCAGCAGCGCCGAGTCGTCGGGTTCCTCGTCGAGCAGCAGCGCGACCAGGTCGGACACCACGGTGCCGAGCCGCTGCTCGTCACCGGGCCGGTGGGGCGCGGTCTCGCCCGCCAGCCCGGCGAGAAGCCCGGCCACCAGCACGGCGAGATCGGGCCGTGCGCCCAGCTCCTGTGTCCGCGGCCGGCCGTGGGCCTGCGGCCGCCGCCCCAGATGGGCGCTGACCAGGCTGTTGGCGGCCCCGGCCAGCCGCAGCCGGTACGGCAGGCCCGAGTCGAGCAGCACGCTCCCGCCCGGCCCCGCACGCAGGGTTCGCCCCTCCTGCTCCAGCACCAGTTCCCCGTGCCGCACCAGCAGGAGATGCCAGCCTGGCCCGCGCCCGTCCCCCCGCACCGCCGCGGCGCCCCCGCACACGGACGCCACCCGGACGGCGCCCAGGTCCCGTACGACATCCAGAGGTTGCCGCCCCGAGCCTTCGCACAGCCCGCCCAGTGCCCGAGCCCATGCCTCCATGCCCCTGTCCCCCTTGGTCAGTTGAATACGCAAGGGTCAGCAGTACCAGCGGGGTCCGCGTGGCCATCGGCGGCGTACCGGTGGACCGCGGGAATGGGCTCAAGATCACTGAAAGCGGACCGCCCGCCGAGCGCACCCCGGAGGGTGCCGCCGGCGGGCGGTCGCAGCGGTTTCACGGGCGGTGCCGCCCGCGGCCTACAGGAACGAGTTGATCTCGATCGTCTCGGTCCGGCCCGGGCCCACGCCGATCGCGGAGATCGGGGCGCCGGACATGTCCTCCAGCGCCTTGACGTAGTTCTGGGCGTTCTTCGGCAGGTCGGAGAAGGACTTCGCCTTGGTGATGTCCTCGGACCAGCCGGGCAGGGTCTCGTAGACCGGCTTCGCGTGGTGGAAGTCGGATTGCGAGTAGGGCAGTTCCTCGACCCGCTTGCCGTCGATCTCGTAGGCCACGCAGACCGGGATCTGCTCCCAGCCGGTGAGGACGTCCAGCTTGGTGAGGAAGAAGTCGGTCAGACCGTTGACCCGGGTCGCGTAGCGGGCGATGACCGCGTCGAACCAGCCGCAGCGGCGGTCGCGGCCGGTGGTCACGCCCCGCTCGCCGCCGATGCGGCGCAGCGCCTCGCCGTCCTCGTCGAGGAGCTCCGTCGGGAACGGGCCGGCGCCGACGCGGGTCGTGTAAGCCTTGAGGATGCCGATCACGCGGCTGATCTTCGTCGGGCCGACGCCGGCACCCGTGCAGGCACCGCCCGCGGTCGGGTTCGAGGACGTGACGAACGGATACGTGCCGTGGTCGATGTCCAGGAGCGTGCCCTGGCCGCCCTCGAAGAGGACCACCTTGTCGTCCGCCAGCGCCTGGTTGAGGACCAGGACAGTGTCGGCGACGTACGGCTTGATCTGCTCGGCGTAGCCCAGCAGCTCCTCGACCACCTGACCCGCGGCGATCGCGCGGCGGTTGTAGAGCTTGGTGAGGATCTGGTTCTTGGCGTCGAGGGCCGCCTCGACCTTCTGGGTCAGGATCGACTCGTCGTACAGGTCCTGGACCCGGATGCCGACGCGGTTGATCTTGTCGGAGTAGGTCGGACCGATGCCGCGGCCGGTGGTGCCGATCTTGCGCTTGCCGAGGAAGCGTTCCGTCACCTTGTCGACGGTCACGTTGTACGGCGTGATGATGTGCGCGTTACCGCTGATCAGGAGCTTGGACGTGTCGACGCCACGCTCGTTCAGACCGCTCAGCTCGGAGAGCAGGACCGACGGGTCGACGACGACACCGTTACCGATGACCGGCGTACAGCCGGGCGAGAGGATTCCGGAAGGGAGAAGGTGGAGTGCATACTTCTGGTCGCCGACGACGACCGTGTGGCCGGCGTTGTTGCCGCCTTGGTATCGCACTACATAATCCACCGAGCCACCGAGCAGGTCGGTCGCCTTCCCCTTGCCTTCGTCACCCCACTGAGCACCGAGCAGCACAAGTGCGGGCACGCGCGTACACCCCTTCCGGGCGGGGCATGTCCATGGTCGGAGGCGTGGGCGTAAGGTGCATCGCCGCATACCACTGCGACCGCCTTTGGTCGCACGACCGTCGGACCGGATGCCCCGGAATAGACGAAGCCCCTGGCGCAATAGCGCAAGGGGCTCTTGCACAAAGATGCTACCCGAGGAAGCGAGGCAGGACCGAGGTGGCGACCTTCGCGACGTCCGATCAGCTGCTGGTGATCATCGATCCGGCGGCACTGCAGCGGGACGGGGAGTCCGTACGAATCGCGAAAGACGTGCTCAGCGCGGGTGCGACCACCAAGGTGTGTCTGCCGGAGGGCCCGGAGGAATTCGCCCGGGCACTCGGCCGACGGGGTTCCCGGCGGCCGGTCGTGATCGGTGACGACCGGGCGCTGGTGCGCGCGGTGACCCTGCTGCACCGGCACCGGGAGCTGACCGGGTGCGCGCTGGCCGTGGTGCCGGTCGGGGAGGCGGCGCTGGCGGAGTCCCTGGGCGTGCCGGCCGGGCCGGTGGCGGCGGCGCGGGCCGTGCTGGAGGGGGCCGAGCGGCGGCTGGACCTGCTGGTCGACGACAGTGACGGGGTGGTGCTGGGCACGCTGGGCATCCCGCCGGCGCGGGCGGCCGCCGCGCAGCCGGCGGGCGTCCCCGAGGGGCATCCCTGGCTGCGTACGCGGTACCGCTCGCTGGTCCGCACGCTGGCCCCGCGTCCCACCCGGCTCGACGCGATACCGGCGCCCGGTCCCTCCCGGCTGCGGGTGGAGGTCGACGGGGAGACGGTCGTGGATCTGGACCAGCCCGTGGAGGCGGTGTCGGTGACGCCGGGCGACGGCGGGACGGCCGCGGTCGAGGTGCGCCCGCTGCCGGGTCCCGGCGCGGAGATATCGCCGCTGCTGGCCGCGGGGCGCACGGTGACGGTCGTGGGGGCGGACTTCCGCTACCGGGCGGACGCGGTGGTGTCGGGTCCGGTGCGCCGGCGGACGTGGACGGTACGCGAGGGGGCCTGGGGGCTGACCCTGCCGGTGCCCCGCTAGTCCGCACCCCGGGGCGTCACGGGGAGCCGAAGAGCTCCTCACGCCGGGCGCGCCAGCGGACCATCATCGCGGCGACCTCGGCGTCGACGAACTCGAAGAAGGCCAGCGTCTCCGCCAGCCGGCGCCCGGCCGGGGTGGTGGCGCCGAGGCTGTCCACGCCCTCCCGCAGGGCGTGGCTCCAGCGCTTGATGACGGCCTCGCGGCTGGTCAGGGTCTCGTACCACTGGTCGCCGTGCACCCGGTACCGCTCCCGGCGCGAGCCGGGTTCGCGCTCCCGCGAGGCCATGTGCACCTGTGCCAGGTAGCGCACCGCGCCGGAGACGGCCGCGGGGCTGATGCGCAACCGCTCGCCGAGTTCGGCCGAGGTCAGGGTGCCGGAGTCGGAGGCGAGCAGCGCGGCGAAGACCCGGGCCGGCATCCGGGGCACGCCCGCCTCGACGAGCTGGGCCGCGAAGTGCTCCACGAACCGGGAGACCGCCTCCGGGTCGCGTTCCGGTGCCCGGGAGGCCTGCCGGTCCGCCGCCCCGGGCCGCTCGGCCTCGTCCGCCCGCTCCGTCATTCCCGGATCATCTCCCCTGATCAGCACCACCGTCGCACACCATCGCGACACCCATTCGCAGTTTATACGGTTCCTTAACTTCACAAATTTGTGAAAGAAGCGTACGTTGCGAAACATGACGAAGGCAATCACGGTCTCCGGGCTCAACAAGTCCTTCGGCCGTACGCACGCGCTGGACGGCCTCGACCTGGACGTCGAGACCGGAGAGGTCCACGGCTTCCTCGGCCCGAACGGCGCCGGGAAGTCCACCACCATCCGCGTCCTGCTCGGCCTGCTGCGCGCCGACGCGGGCGCCGCGCGGGTGCTGGGCCGCGACCCGTGGGCGGACGCGGTGGAGGTGCACCGCCGCATCGCCTACGTCCCCGGCGACGTGACGCTGTGGCGCAACCTGTCCGGCGGCGAGGTCATCGATCTCTACGGCCGGCTGCGCGGGGGCCTGGACCCGCGGCGGCGCGCGGAGCTGATCGAGCGGTTCGAGCTGGACCCGACCAAGAAGGGCCGCACCTACTCCAGGGGCAACCGGCAGAAGGTCGCCCTGGTCGCGGCGTTCGCCTCGGACGTGGACCTGCTGATCCTGGACGAGCCGACCTCGGGCCTGGACCCGCTGATGGAGGAGGTCTTCCAGCGGTGCGTGGAGGAGGAGCGGGACCGGGGCCGGACGGTCCTGCTCTCCTCGCACATCCTCGGCGAGGTGGAGGAACTGTGCGACCGGGTGAGCATCATCCGGGGCGGCCGCACCGTGGAGAGCGGTTCGCTGGCCGACCTGCGCCATCTCACCCGTACCAGCGTCAGCGCCGAACTCGCCGGCCCGCCGAACGGGCTGGCTGACCTCCCCGGCGTCCACGACCTCGACATCCAGGGCCGGCGGGTGCGGCTGCAGGTGGACACCGACAAGCTGGACGGGGTGCTGCGCCAGCTCGGCGAGTCGGGCGTACGGTCGCTGACCTCGACGCCGCCCACGCTGGAGGAACTGTTCCTGCGGCACTACCAGGAGGAACCGGCCGGACCGGCCGAGCGGAACGAGGTGGCGCGATGACCACGCTCGCGATGCGGGCCTCCAGCCGGTCCCGCCAACTGGCGGGCACGGGCACCCTGTTGCGCTTCGCGCTGCGCCGGGACCGGGTGACGACCCCGGTCTGGGTCGCGGTGAACGCCCTCATGGTCCTCTCCATGCCGGGCACCCTGCGCAGCCTGTACGGCACCACCGCCGAACGCGTCGGCCTGGTCGACCAGTTGGAGTCCAACGCCTCGTTCCGGGCACTGATCGGCCCGGTCTTCGACACCTCGGTCGGCGCGCTGACCGCCTGGCGGGTGGGCGTGTACGCCGCCGCGCTCGGGGCCGCGATGAGCCTGCTGATCGTCGTACGGCACACCCGGGACGAGGAGGAGAGCGGCCGGCAGGAGCTGGTGGCGTCCGGGGCGGTGGGCCGCCGGGCCCCCCTCACGGCGGCGCTGCTGGCGGCGGCCGTCGCCGACGCGGCCCTGGCACTGCTGGTCACGGCGGGCCTGGCCGGGCAGGGCGCCGGCGGCGCCCTGGCCTTCGGTCTCGGTCTCGCGGGCGTCGGCATGGTCTTCGCCACGATGGCGGCGATCGTCGCCCAGCTGACGGAGAGCGCGCGCCTGGCCCGGGGCCTGACGGCGGCCGTCCTCGGGGCCGCTTTCGTGCTGCGCGCGGCGGGCGACTCGGCGACGGACGACGGCTCCTCGCCGCTGACCTGGCTGTCGCCGCTGGGCTGGCTGGAGAACCTGCGGTCCTTCGCGGACGAACGCTGGTGGGTGCTCGCGCTGTTCGCGGCGGCGGTCGCCGCGCAGGCGGTGGTGGCGTACGCGCTCGCCGGGCGCCGGGACATCGGCATGAGCTTCCTGCCCACCCGGCCGGGGCCGGCCACCGGCCGCCTCGGCACGGCGGGCGCGCTGGCCTGGCGGCTGCAGCGGGGCGGTGTGCTGGGCTGGTCGATCGGCTTCTTCCTCGCCGGGGTCGTCTACGGCGGTCTCACCGACGGCGCGGCCGACCTGGTCCGCGACAACGACAGCGCGCGGCGGATCTTCGAGCGGATGGGCGGGCAGAGCGGCCTCACGGACGCTTTCCTGGCGTCGATGACCGGAATGCTCGGCATGATCGCGGCCCTCTACGTGGTGGCCTCGGTGCTGCGCCTGCACGGCGAGGAGACCTCGGGCCGGGTGGAACCGGTGCTGGCGTGCGCGGTGGGGCGGCTGCGCTGGGCCGCGAGCCATCTGACGATCGCCTTCGGCGGCTCGGCCCTGATCATGACCCTGGCAGGCCTGGGCTTCGCCGTCGGCTACGGCAGGGAGGTCGTACCGATCCTGGGCGCCTGCCTGGTGCAGCTCCCGGCGGTGTGGGTGATCGGCGGAGCGGCGGTGCTGCTGTACGGCGTGGCCCCCCGGCTCGCACCGGCCGCCTGGGGTGTCGCGGTGGCGGTGCTGCTGATCGGCTGGGTCGGCCCGGCCCTGGACGCACCGCGGATCGTCCTGGACCTCTCCCCCTTCGGTCACCTGCCGAAGCTGCCGGGCGGGGCGATGCAGTGGACACCGGTCCTCACCCTGACCGGCCTGGCGGTGGCGCTGGTGGCGGCGGGCCTTGCGGCCCTGCGGCGACGGGACCTGGCGGGCTGAGCGGTTCGGTCGACGTACTGCTCGCGGCCTGCCGACCGTGCGGCGGCGGAGGCACCCGGTGATCAGCCGGACGGGTGATCACCCCACCGCCACGCTCAGCCCCTCCAGCCCCCGGATCACGAAGTTCGGCTTGCGTCGTGGCTCGGTCGTCAGGGTGAGGGCCGGGGCCTGTTCCAGCAGGGCCGTCATCGAGGCGGCCAGCTCGATGCGGGCCAGCGGGGCGCCGATGCAGTAGTGGATGCCCGCGCTGAAGGAGATGTGCGGGTTGTCCCGGCGGGTGAGGTCGAGGCGGGCGGGGTCGGTGAAGACGGCCGGGTCGTGGTTGGCGGAACCGAAGAGCATGGCGATCTCCGAGCCCCTGGGGATCGTCGTCCCGGCGATCTCGATGTCGTCCAGCACCCAGCGTTCGAAGAGCTGGAGCGGGGTGTCGTAGCGCATCAGCTCCTCGATCGCGGACGGGACCAGGGAGTGGTCGGCGCGCAGGGCCGCCAGTTGGCCGGGGTCGCGGAACAGGGCCCACCAGCCGTTCACCGTGGCGTTGACCGTGGCCTCGTGGCCCGCGTTGAGCAGCAGCACCGCCGTGGAGATCATCTCCTGCTCGGTCAGCCGGTCGCCCTCGTCGTGCGCCGCGATCAGGCCCGAGATCAGGTCCTCGCCGGGCCGCTCGCGGCGGGCCGCGATCAGCTCCGCGAGGTACGCGGAGAACTCCACCGAGGCCCGGACCGCGCTCGCCGCCGTCTCCTCGGACGGGTTCAGCTCGTACATCCCGCAGATGGCCGCCGACCAGGGCCGCAGCAGCGCCCGGTCCGCCTCCGGGACGCCCAGCATCTCGGCGATCACCGCCACCGGCAGCGGTTCCGCCACGTCCGTGAGCAGATCGCCGCCGCCCGCCTCGACCAGCCTCGCCACCAGGTCGTTCGCCAGGCCGTGCACATACGGCCTCAGCCGCTCCACCGTGCGCGGGGTGAACGCCTTGGACACCAGGCGCCGGATCCGGGTGTGGTCCGGCGGCTCCAGGTCGAGCATGCCGTGGTCGTTGAGGATGTGGAACGGCTCGTGCTCCGGCGGTGGCGCGGTCCGGCCGAACTCCTCGTGGGTGAAGCGGTGCTGGTAGGTGCGGCCCAGGCGGCGGTCGCGCAGCAGCGCCGAGACGTCCGCGTGGTGCGGGACGAGCCACTGGTCGGTCGGCTCGTACCGGATCACCCGGCCACGCGCCCGCAGCTCGGTGTAGGCCGGATACGGGTCGGCGACGAACCCGGGGTCCCAGGGGTCGAAAGCGAGGTCCGCGGCAGTTGCCATGGAGGGACGCTAGCCCGGCTCAGCCCGGTGTGACCAGCCTCGCCTCGTACGCGAACACCGCCGCCTGGGTGCGGTCCCGCAGGCCCAGCTTCACCAGGATGCGGCTGACATGGGTCTTGATCGTCGACTCGGCCACCACCAGCCGCCCGGCGATCTCCGCGTTCGACAGGCCCTGCGCGATCAGCACCAGCACCTCCGTCTCCCGCTCCGTCAGCTCCCCGTACGCCGCCTGCGCCGACGGCATCAGACGCGGGGAGTCCGCGAGCCGGGAGAACTCCGTGATCAGGCGCCTGGTCACCGAGGGGGCGAGCAGGGCTTCACCGGAGGCCACCACCCTTACACCGTCCGCCAGTTGACGGGCCGAGGCGTCTTTCAGCAGGAAGCCGGAGGCCCCGGCGCGCAGCGCCTGGTACACGTACTCGTCCAGGTCGAACGTGGTCAGCACCAGCACCTTCGCCGCCCCGTCGGCGGCGACGATCTCCCTGGTGGCCTCGATGCCGTTCAGCTCGGGCATACGGATGTCCATCAGCACCACGTCCGGGGCGAGTTCACGCACCCGCTCGACCGCCTCCCGGCCGTTGACGGCCTCACCGACGACCTCGATGTCCGGCATCGCGTTCAGCAGGACCGAGAAGCCCTCGCGCACCATCATCTGGTCGTCCGCGATCAGTACGCGGATCGTCATGCCTCACCCTCGATCGCGATGTCCGCCGGCACCGGCAGGAACACCGTCACCTCGTACCCCCCGTCGGCCGCCGGGCCCGCCGTCATCTCGCCGTTCAGCATGGCGACACGCTCCCGCATGCCGGTGACGCCGTGTCCGGCCCCGGGAGACGGTTTCACAAGGTCGGGGGCGGGCGGCGGGCCGTTGACCACGCGCAGGCCCAGGCCGCCGAGCACGTACCCGATCTCCACCCGGGCGCCCGCGCCGGGCGCGTGGCGCAGGGAGTTGCTCAGCGCCTCCTGCACGATCCGGTACGCCGACAGCTCCACGCCCTGCGGCAGTTCGCGCACCGCGCCGGTCACCACCTTCTCCACGTCGAGACCGGTCTCCCGCACATTGGCCAGCAGCCGGTCCAGGTCCGCGAGGGTGGGCTGCGGGGCGTCCGGCGCCTCGTAGTCCTCCGCGCGGACCACCCCGAGGACCCGGCGCAGCTCGGTCAGCGCCGCCACCGCGTTCTCCCGGATGGTGGCGAACGCCTTCTCCAGCTCCTCCGGCGGGTTCTCCACCCGGTACGGCGCGGCCTCGGCCTGGATGGCGACCACCGACATGTGGTGCGCGACCACGTCGTGCAGCTCGCGGGCGATGGTCGTGCGCTCCTCCAGCAGGGTGCGCCGGGAGCGCTCCGCCGCGGTCACCGTCTGCTGCGCGGTCACCTCGCGCTGGGCCTGCCGGCGGATGTGCCGGACGGTGACGGCCAGCAGGATCAGCGCCGACAGGAGCAGCATCGGGGCAACGTCCGTGTCGTAGCGGTCCCAGCCGAGGAGGGAGTCGGTCACGAAGCCGTAGACCGCGGTGAGCACCCACATCCAGGCCGCCGTACGCGGGCGGGTGCGTATCGCCACGACCGTGAGCACCGCCAGGTGCGAGACGAAGCTGCCGGGCCCCCACGGCCAGTCCATTCCGGTCGCCCCGCCGACGACGGAGACGACCGTGGTCGCGGCGAGCGAGGCCCAGAACGCGCCCACCGGACGCACCAGGGTCAGCAGCACCGGCCCCAGCGCCAGCAGCCCGCACAGCAGCGACGGGAGCCCGGAGCCGCTCGTGCTCGCCAGCGCGACCAGCATCGCCAGCGCGCCGAGCCCGATGACGACGGCGTGCGGTGTCCAGCCCGTGTACCGGCTCGTACCGCCGGAGCGGCCGACGGCCCGTGTCCGAGGCAGCGGGCGGTAGGCGAAGGCGTCGTCGAACAGGTCCCGCCGCAGGCCGCGCAGGGCGTCCACGGCGAGCCGCCACTCGGGGCTGCGCGGCCGCTCGGCCGGGCCCGCCGGGGTTGTCTGCGTGTGCGTCGTCTCGGTCACGTGGGCAACGGTAGGCCGCCCCGGGGCCGCGGTCGTCACCTGGGAGAAGGGTCCTCGGGCGTCCCTCTGAAGTACTACGGCTCCGCCGGGCGTCAGTATCCGGACGGCCGCACCAGGCCCGACTCGTAGGCGAAGACGGCCGCCTGGGTACGGTCGCGCAGCCCCAGCTTCACCAGAATCCGGCCCACATGCGTCTTCACCGTCTGCTCGGCCACCACCAGCCGCCCGGCGATCTCCGCGTTCGACAGGCCCTGCGCGATCAGCGTCAGCACCTCCGTCTCCCGCTCTGTCAGGTCGCCGACCCGCCGCATGAGCGGGGGCCGGGGCGTGCCGTCCAGCCGGGAGAACTCGGCTATCAGCCGGCGGGTGATGCCCGGGGCGAGCAGCGCGTCCCCGGCGGCCACCACCCGGACCGCCTCGGCGAGCTGGTCGGCCGAGGCGTCCTTCAGCAGGAACCCGGAGGCCCCCGCGCGCAGCGCCTGGTACACGTACTCGTCGAGGTCGAAGGTGGTCAGCACCAGGACCCTGATGTCCGGGTGGTCGGTGGTGATGCGGCGGGTCGCCTCGATGCCGCCCAGCTCGGGCATCCGGATGTCCATCAGCACCACGTCGGGGGCCAGTTCGCGGACCTTGGCGATCGCGTCCAGGCCGTGCACCGCCTGTCCGACCACCTGGATGCCGGGCTTGGTGTCGAGCAGCACGGTGAAGCCCTGCCGGACCATCTGCTGGTCGTCGGCTATGAGTACGCGGATGGTGCCGGCGCCGCTCGTCATGGCGTCTGGTCTCCTGTCGTGGACGGGTGGGGCGGGTCGGGCGGATCGAGCACGTCGGGCGGGGAGGCGGGCGGGGTGCCGTCCCGCGGGAGGAAGGCCGCGACCGAGAAGCCGCCGTCCGGGGCCGCGGCGGCGGTGACACGGCCGCCGAGCATCGCCGCGCGCTCCCGCATGCCGAGCAGCCCGTGCCCGGCGCCCGGGGTGGGCGGTACGGGGCGGCGCGGGCGGGAGTTGGTCACCGCCAGCCGCAGCCCGTCCGGGCCGTGCGCGACCTCGACGCGCACCCTCGAACCCGGCGCGTGCCGCAGGGCGTTGCTCAGCGCCTCCTGCACGATCCGGTACGCCGACAGCTCCACCCCCGGGGCGCAGGGCCGCACCACACCGCTGACCTCGGCGGTCACGTCCAGTCCGGCCGCCCGGGTGTTATCGATCAGCGCGTCGAGCCGGTCGAGCGTGGGCTGGGGAGCGTCCGGTGCCGTACCGGTGCCGGGGTCGCCCAGGCCGTAGGGGTCCTCTGGGTTCTCCGAACGCAGCACGCCGAGCACCCGGCGCAGCTCGGTGAGCGCCTCCAGGGCGTTCTGCCGGATGCCCGCGAGGTTCTCGACCAGCTCCGGTGACGGATGCTCGACGAGATGCGGGGCCACCTGCGCCTGGATGGAGATGACCGACATGTGGTGCGCGACCACGTCATGCAGTTCCCGCGCGATCCGGCTGCGCTCCTCCAGCAGGGTGCGGCGGGCCCGCTCCTCGGTGGTGAGGGTGGTCTGCTCGACGAGTTCGGCGCGGGCCACCCGGCGGCCGCGCAGGGCGGCGCCGAGCACCACGACGACCGTGGACAGGATGACGGCGACGACCCCGGTGGGCTGGTATCGCGAGCCGCCCCACACGCCCTGCAGGAGCCAGGTGACCAGGGCGGTCAGGGCCAGTGCCTCGGCCGAGACCCGGGTGCGCACGCGCAGCGCGAGCAGCAGCAGGACGAGCAGGTGAGCGACGATGCCGGCCGCGGTCCAGGGCCAGGTGAACGTCACGCCGGCCACCATGGCCAGCCTGCCGTGCACCGCCACGGCGCCCACCACCGTCCCGGCCATCGACAGCCACCAGCCCGCGACGGGCCGCCACAGCGCGAGCACGATCGCACCGCCCTGCGCGAGGGCGATCACGAAGGCCGCTCCGGGCCGCAGGTGCCCGTCGTCCCCGAGCTGGGCCGTACCGCCGAGGGTGACCCCGAACGCGGCCAGGCACAGCAGGCCGTGCGGCAGCCAGCGCAGCCACACCGAGACGGGCAGCGGATCCGGCCGGAAGTCCCACAGGTCGTCGTGCAGCACCCGCATCCGGCGCCGCCACCGGCCCGCGGGCAGCGCCGGTGTCCGGCGGCCCCCCGTCTCCGTCACGCGGTCCACCCTAGGGCCTGTCGTCGAATTCCCGTCGTCCGCCCGGAGGGCGGGCCCTGCGGCGTCTGGTGCGTGCTCTCGGCGGGCCGGGCGGAAGTTCTCGTACTGGACGTACTTGGGCTTTCGCCCGGTGCGGCGAGAGTACGTGCCAGGCGTCGCGGGGCAGACGGGGATTCGACGACAGGCCCTGCCTGTCCGGGGAGCCCTGGATCCGGCGGTCCGCACCCGTGGTGCCCCGGTCGGCGGCGCGGTGCACATGGACGACCCGGGACCGGCCGGACGCGCCGCCGCTCACGGGTCGGTGGCGGGTTCCCTGCTCGCAGGAGCGGAACACCGCCCAGTACAGGGCGAGCACGGCGGTGAACACCGGGAGCCAGAGGAGCCGGGCCGCCACCCAGTCCGGGCCGTCCGGGTGGGTGTGCAGGCCGGGGAGGCGGCCGGTCAGGAGGGCGGTGGCCGTGGTGGTCATCAGGGCCGTCTGGTGCCACAGGAAGACGGTCATCGCGGAGAGGTTGACCAGGGCCACGGCCGCCCAGGCGAGCGGGCGGCCCATCGCCCGGCGCAGCCGGTCGCGCAGCAGGAGGGCGAGCCCGCACTGGGCCAGGCCGAAGGTCACGGCCGCCAGGGTCGGCGGGTTCAGGTTGGAGACGGGGGCGCCCGGCACTCCGACCATGGACGCGGGGTAGCCCGCGCACGTCACCAGCAGGACCGTGGCCGCCGTACCGCCGAGGAGCAGCACCCGGGCCGCGCGGCGGGTCTCCAGCTCACCACGGGTCCAGGCCGCGCCCAGGGTGTACGGCACCAGCCAGCCGGCCGCCACGTTCACCCAGCCCAGCCAGGAGGGGCCGGCGTGCAGGCCGAAGCGGACGATGTCCACGTGCAGGACGACCGCCAGCGGCCAGAGCGGGCTGAGCCGGACGAGCAGCGGGGTGGCGGCCGTGAGGGCGGCGAAGACCAGCAGGAACCACAGCGGGGACAGGGCCAGTTTGAGAAGCGTGTGCAGCGTCCCGAAGGGGGTGCCGGACAGCAGCAGGGCGGCGGCCGCCACCGTCCACAGGGTGAGGAGCGCGAGCACCGGCCGGAGCAGACGGGTCAGGCGGCCGCGCAGCCATACCCCGTACGACCGTCCTCGGGCCCGCGCCGAGGCGAGTCCGCGGGTCGCCACATGGCCGCCGACCAGGAAGAACACCGCGAGGGTCTGGAAGACCCAGGACACCGGGGCCAGCCACGGCAGCTGCTGCAACGGGCTCGCCGTGTGCAGTGCGCCGTCCCGCGGGACCAGGGCGGTGACCAGCCAGTGGCCGAGGACGACACCGAGGATCGCGAGGGCGCGCAGCGCGTCGACCGCGCGGTCCCGGGAGGCGGGGGTGGCGGCGTCCACGCGGTGGGCGCCCTGACGTATCGCGTGCGGCAGGCGCAGCGTGCGGCGGGGCCCTGTCGTCGCGGGGCGGGCGGGAGTCGGGCGACAGGGACTGGGAGCCGGCTCAGGCACGGGTCACCTCCGAGGTCTCGCCGAGGGTGATCCGGGCCAGGTTGGCGAGGGCGGCCGAGCCCGGGGTGAAGTAGCCGCTGTGGCCGGCGCCGGCGGCGTCGAAGATCCGGGCGCCGAAGGCCCGGGAGACCGGGTCGGTGCCGAAGCCGACGGTGGTGACCAGCAGGCCGGCCCGTACGTGCGGCACGTGGGCCACCCAGTCGCCGCTGCCGCGTGCCGCCCACACCCGGGCGTGGGTGTGCAGCCCGGCGACGGTGCCGGCGCCCGTGCCGGGGCTGCCGACCAGGACGATGTCGTCGACGCCCAGGCCGTGCGCGGCCCGGCCGCAGACGACGGAGCCGTAGGAGTGGCAGAGCAGGGAGACACGGGCACGGGCGGGGGCGAGGATGCGCAACCGCCCGGCGAGGGCGCGGAGCCGGGGCGCCGCTTCGTCGGCCCTGGCCGTGGTGGTCACCGTGGTGCTGACCGTGCCGGGGGTCCGGTAGCCGAGCCAGGCGACCACGGCGACGCGGGTGCCGGCGGGGGCGCGGTGCGTGAGGTCCTCGTACAGGGCGGCCGCCGCCCGGTGGAAGCGGGCGTAGGTGTCGATCGAGGTGTCGGAGCCGGGTACCAGGACGGCGATGCGGTCGGCCCGGCGCAGCTCGCCGAGGACCTCGGTGGCCTGGCCGGGGCCCCGGCCGTCGAAGGCGAGGAGGTCGCGGGTGGCCAGGGCCCGGTCGGCGGCGGCCCTGCGCACGTCGCCGTGGGCGGCGGCCATTGCGGCGGCCTCGGCGGCGTTGGCGCGGTTCGCCGCGTAGGCCGACCGCAGGGTGGCCGCGGTGGGCGGGGCGTGGCCGGCCGGGAGCGGGGCGGGGATCGTGGAGTGCGCGGCGGCGGTCAGGGCGACGACCGTCGCGGCGGTGAGCAGCGCCCGGCTCCGGATCCGGAACCGCCCCGGCCGCCGCCGGCCCCGGCGGGGCGGCGGCGGGTGCGGACCGGTGGCGGGTGGCGACGCTTGCCCCATGGTGGCTTCCCTTCGCAGAGCCCGGCCATCGGGCTTGTCGAGAAGGGAAGTTAGGAGTCGGAGGGCGTCGCCGGCGTCCCACCAGGGAGCTGTCCCGCGGGGTAGCTCTCAGGTACTACGGGTATGACCGGGGCGGCTCACCAGGCGAGTTGGGCGATCTCCTCGGCCACCACCGCGCAGGCGTCCGTCGACGGGTCGATGAGCGGGAAGTGACCGACGTCCGCGAGCAGGGTCAGGCCCACCAGCTCGCCCGCCTTCTCGGCGGCGTCCGCGTACGACTCGGCCACCGGCTGCGGCACGACCAGGTCGGCACGCCCCTGGACCAGCGTCGTGGCGATGCCGCTCGGGAGGAGCAGCACGGGGTCGGCGTACGGCCGGCGCTCGGCGAAGTGGTCGTGTCCGCCGAGGAGTTGCAGGGACGCGTTGCCGCAGACGTCCAGCTTCTCCGCCACGTCGAAGTCGGCGATCGGGGCGAGGGCCACCACGCCGCGCAGCGGGGCGGGGCCGTCGGTGCGCCAGGGGGCGTCGGCGGGCAGGACGTGACGGGCGGCGGCCCACAGGGCGAGGTGGCCGCCCGCCGAGTGCCCGGTGAGGACGGTGCGGCTCGGGTCGGCCTGCGGGAGCGCCTCGCGGACCAGGCCGGGGAGGGCGTCCAGGGCGGCGGCCACGTCGTCGAAGGTGTCGGGCCAGCGGCCGGCCGGCGGGGTCGCGGCTTCGGGGCCGGGCCCGGCGCCCTGGTTCCGCTCGGGGACCAGGGGCTCGCCGCCGCGCCGGTACTCGACGTTGGCCACGGCGAAGCCGGCGCGGGCCAGGTGATCCGCGAACGGGGTGACGTGGCGGCGGTCGTAGCGGGCGCGCCAGGCTCCGCCGTGCAGGACGACGACCAGGGGGGCGCCGGGGGTGTCGGTCCGCGGGGCGTAGAGGTCGATCACCTGGTCGGGGTGGTCGCCGTAGGCAACGGTGACGTCGGGGTCGACCTCGGGGTGCGAGAAGGCCGACTCCTCTTCGGCGGCGGCGCGGGCTGCTGCGGCGTCGTCCGGCATGCTCCAACCTCTCAGCGGCGGGATGGGATTGGCGGACCTGGTGGGTACGGGTCGGTACGCATCGTCGGCCGTTGGCCGGGACGGTATCAGGCGGGTGACGTGGGCCGACATGGGGATGTCACGCAGGGTGCCCGGGGTCGGGGCCGGGCCGGCCGGGGGGCGCCTGCCCGCGCTTGCGGGGTGCCTCCCCCACCCTCCCACGCGTGCCGCCCTGGGGTCCCCCAGGGCGGCACGCGTGCCCGTAGCCGGGGCGGCACGGCCGCCCGCGGCCCAGGAGCACGGGGCGTCAGCGGCCCCCGGCGTCACGTCGTCACCCGGTCCGGGCCAGCAGCTCTCCCAGTACCCGGGCCGCGCGTTCGGTGTCCGCGAAGCCCACGTACAGCGGGGTGAAGCCGAAGCGGAGGATGTCGGGGTGGCGGAAGTCGCCCACCACGCCCCGCTCGATCAGCCGCTTCATCACCTCTCCGGCGATGGGGGCACCGCCCGTTCGAGCGAGGTCGGGACCGGGGGAACAGCGCAGGGCGATCTGGCTGCCCCGCTCCGCGTGCGGCCCGGGGGTCACGCACTCGGTCCGGCCGGGCTCGGTGTACGCGGCGACGCACTCCAGGAAGAAGTCCGTCAGCGCCAGGGACTTGGCGCGGACCGCGTCGACGGAAACCCCGTCCCACACCTCAAGGGCGGCCTCCAGGGCCAGCATGGAGAGGATGTCCGGAGTGCCGACCCGGCCGCGTGCGGCGCCCGGTGCCGGGGCGAAGGACGAGCTCATGGCGAAGGGCTCGGCATGGGAGGTCCAGCCGGGCAGGGGCGAGTCGAAGCGGTCCTGCAGCTCCCGGCGCACATACAGGTACGCGGGCGAACCGGGGCCGCCGTTCAGGTACTTGTAGGTGCAGCCGACCGCCAGGTCGACCCCGTGTTCGTCCAGGCCCACCGGCAGCGCGCCCGCGCTGTGGCACAGGTCCCAGACCACGAGGGCGCCGGAGGCGTGGATCGCGGCGGTGAGGCCGGGCAGGTCGTGCAGCCGGCCGGAGCGGTAGTCGACGTGGTTGAGCAGTACCGCCGCCGTGCGGTCGCTCAGCGCGGCGGGCAGCTCCGCCGGGGTCACCGGGCGCAGGGTGCGGCCGGTCATCCGGGCCGCCGACTCGGCGATGTAGCCGTCCGTGGGGAACGTCGTCGCGTCGACGAGGAGTTCGTCGCGGCCGGCGTCCGCCATCCGGACCGCCGCCACGACCGCCTTGAAGACGTTGACGCTCGTGGAGTCGCCCACCACGATCTGGCCCGGTGCCGCGCCGACGAGCGGGGCGATCCGGTCGCCGATCCGCTCCGGCGCCGTCCACCAGCCGCCGTCCTCCCAGGAGCGGATGCGCCGCTCGCCCCACTGCCTGCGGACCACGTCAGCCACCCGGTCCGGGACGTTCACGGGCAGGGCGCCGAGGGAGTTGCCGTCCAGGTAGACCACGTCGTCGAGGACGAAACGCTCACGCAGCGGGGCCAGTGCGTCCGCCGCGTCCAGTTCCTTGGCGCGCAGGGCGAGTTCGGGACGCTCAGACATGGGACCTCGCCGTCCACAGCTCGGGGAAGACGTTCTTGCGGGCGCGCTTCTCCAGCCAGGCCACGCCCGCGGAGCCGCCCGTGCCGGCCTTCGCGCCCATCGCGCGGCGGGTGGCGACCAGGTGGTCGTTGCGCCAGCGCCAGACCAGTTCGGCCACGTCGGACAGGGCCTCGCCGAGACGCACGGGTTCGCCGTCCTGGTCGCCGGAGTAGACCGCGGCCCAGGCGGACTCGACGGCGTCCGAGTGCTCGTAGCGCCGGGAGACGTCCCGGTTCAGGACCGAGGCGGGGATCGCGTGGCCGCGGCGGGCGAGGAGCCGCAGGACCTCGTCGTACAGGCTCGGCTCGTGCAGGGCCTTCTCCAGCTCCGCGTGCGCGCGGGGGGCGCCGCGGTGCGGGACCAGCATCGACGCGGACTTCTCGCCGAGCAGGAACTCAAGACGGCGGTACATCGCCGACTGGAATCCGGATCCCTCGCCGAGGGCGCCGCGGTACGAGTTGAACTGCGCCGGGGTGAGCTGGCCGAGCGGCTTCCACGAGGCGTTCAGCGCCTCCAGCTCGCGTACGGAACGCTTCAGCGCGGCGATCGCGGTCGGCACGTCGTCCTGGCGGAGGGCCTTCGCGGCGGTCTCCCACTCGTGCACGACGACCGTGAACCACAGCTCCATGACCTGGGTCGTCACCAGGAAGACCATCTCTCCGGGGTCGTCGGAGAGGGTGTGCTGGAGGTGGGTGAGCACGTCCGCCCGGACGTAGTCCTCGTAGGGCGTCGTACCCGCGAAGTCGAGATGCGGGGTCTCGGGCTCAGCGGCCTCGTGAGGGGGGCGAGCCTGTTGCGACATCGCTGTCTCCTGTTGTTGCTCCGGGTGGCGGTCCGCCCCTGCCGATGCCGGCACGGGGGCCCCGGTCCCCACCCCGCATCCTCCGCAATCACTCCGGTCACGGCAAGGCCCGCCTGCTGCCAGACGGGCCACACAGGTGACGCCGTGGCCGGCCGGTCAGCCGAGGGTCTGGGCCGCCGCGGGCGAGGAGTCCTTCAGGAACTGGGAGCAGCGCTCGTACTCCTCCTGCTCGCCGATCGCCTGGGCGGCGCGGGCGAGGCCGTGCAGGGCGCGGAGGAAGCCGCGGTTGGGCTCGTGCTCCCAGGGCACCGGGCCGTGGCCCTTCCAGCCGCTGCGGCGCAGGGCGTCCAGGCCGCGGTGGTAGCCCGTCCGGGCGTAGGCGTACGACTCCACGACCGCGCCCCGCTCGAACGCCTCGTCGGCAAGCTGGGCCCAGGCGAGGGAGGAGGTGGGGTACTTGGCGGCGACGTCCGTGGGGGCGGTGCCGGTCGCGAGGAGTTCGCGGGGCGCCGGGTCGTCGGGGAGGTGGGTGGGGGGCGGGCCGCCGAGGAGGTTTTCGTGAATCGTCATGGCTCCAGTCTGGCGCACGTGTCGTTCTACGGCGGGGTCGTCCCGGTGTCTGCCGCTTGCCGGGTGCCCTGCGCTGGTGCGGTCGGGCTTACCCGGCGCTTCCTTGGTGCCCGGCGCCGTTGCCGCCCGGGCGGTGTTTCGCCTGCCCGCGCTCACGGGGTACCGCTGCGCCCGCCCGTGCCGCCCCTGGCGGCACGGGTGCCCGCAGCCGGGGCGGCCAGGGTGCCCGCCGCGGCGGGCGGGACCGCGACTCCCCAGGGGCGCGGGTAACCGCGCGACCAGCCCCCACGCCCCTGCGGCCGAAGCGCGACCGGCTCCACGCACCCACGGCTAAGTACGGCGCCCGGACTCCAGCGGCGGAGCCGCGACGTTGCAGAACGTCCTGCAGTCCGGGTGGCGGCAGCCGGGGGGCGGGCGGCGGATCAAGGTGAAGGCCAGCACCGCGCCCAGCAGCAGCACCCCCGCACAGATCGGCATCGCCCGGGAGAACGCCGCGTCGAAGGCCACCGGGGACCGGTACGCCTCCGGCCCCATACCCGTCAGCAGCGGCAGCGCGGCCACGGCGACCAGGCCCGCCGCCCGGGCCGCCGCGTTGTTGATGCCGCTGGCCAGGCCCGCCCGGGCGGTGTCGACGGAGGCGAGCACCGTGGCGGTCAGCGGGGCGACCAGGGTGACCATGCCGGCGCCCATGACGAGCAGCGCGGGCAGGACGTCGGTGAGGTAGTCCGCGTCCACGCCCACCCGCAGCATCAGCAGCATCGCCGCCGCGCAGAGCAGGGGCCCCACGGTGAGCGGCAGCCGCGGGCCGGTGCGGTCGGCCAGGGCGCCCGAGCGGGCCGAGAACAGCAGCATCAGGACCGTGGTCGGCAGCAGGGCCGTACCGGCCTGGAGGGGCGAGTAGCCGGACACCACCTGGAGCTGGAGCGCGGTCAGGAAGAAGAAGCCGCCGAAGGCCGCGTACACGCACAGCGTGACCAGGTTGACCGCCGTGAACCGGCGCGAGGCGAAGATGCCGGGCGGGAGCATCGGGTCCGCGCGGTGCTTCTCGACGTACACGAAGGCCACCGCCGCGGCCAGGCCGAGGACCGCGCTCACCGCCACCCCCCGCCCGCCGCCGCCCGCCTCGATCAGGGCGTACGTCAGCAGGGCCAGGGCGAGGGCCCCGAGGCCGGCGCCGAGGACGTCGAAACGGCCCTTGCCGGGGCCGGAGGCGGACTCCGGTACGTGCCGCACGGCGATCGGCGCGCACAGCAGGGCGAGCGGCACGTTGAGCAGGAACACCCAGCGCCAGCCGGGTCCGTCCACCAGCCAGCCGCCCAGGAACGGGCCGACGGCCGCGCCGACCCCGCCGAAGCCGGACCAGAGGCCGACCGCCCGGCTGCGGTCGTCCGGGTGGAAGGAGGCCTGGATGAGGGCGAGGGAGCCGGGGGTGAGCAGGGCGCCGCCGACGCCCTGCAGGGCACGGGCGGCGATCAGTACCACGGGGTCGGGTGCGAGGCCGCAGAGCAGGGAGGCGGCCGCGAACCAGACGACGCCCAGCACGAAGACCCGACGGCGGCCGTAGCGGTCCCCCAGGGAGCCGCCCAGAAGGATCAGGCCGGCCAGCGTGACCATGTACGCGTTGACCGTCCACTGCAGGGCGGCGAGGCTCGCGTCGAGATCGCGGCCGATGGTCGGCAGCGCCACGTTGACCACGGTGGAGTCCAGCATGGCCATGCTGGAGCCGAGCACCGTGGTGAGCAGGATCCACTTGCCCTGGGACGAGCCCAGCCGGACATCGGGCATGTTCCAGATATACAGCGGGCCCGGTGCCGAGGCACCGAGCCCGCCGAAGCCGCCGTACGCGACTTACTTGATCTTGTTGCCCGCCGAGCGCAGGTTCTGCGTGGCCTCGACGACGCGCGCGGCCATGCTGCCCTCCGCCAGCTTGCCCCAGGTGCGCGGGTCGTAGGTCTTCTTGTCGCCGACCTCGCCGTCGACCTTCAGGACGCCGTCGTAGTTCTTGAACATGTGGTCGGCGACCGGCCGGGTGAAGGCGTACTGGGTGTCCGTGTCGATGTTCATCTTCACGACACCGTTCTCCAGCGCGGTGAGGATCTCCTGCTCGGTGGAGCCGGAGCCGCCGTGGAAGACGAAGTCGAACGGGGCGGCCTTGCCGAACTTGGCGGACACGCCGTCGGCCAGTTCCTTCAGCAGCTCGGGGCGGAGCACGACGTTGCCCGGCTTGTAGACGCCGTGCACGTTGCCGAAGGAGGCGGCCAGCAGGTAGCGGCCCTTCTCGCCCAGGCCCAGGGCCTCGGCGGTGCGGATCGCGTCCTCGACCGTGGTGTAGAGGGAGTCGTTGATCTCGTGGGAGACGCCGTCCTCCTCGCCACCGGTCGGGGTGATCTCCACCTCGAGGATGATCTTCGCGGCGCGGGCCTGCTCCAGCAGCTCCTGAGCGATCTCCAGGTTGTCGGCGAGGGTCTCGGCGGAGCCGTCCCACATGTGCGACTGGAACAGCGGGTCGAGGCCGGCCTCGACGCGCTTGCGGGAGAGCGCCAGCAGCGGACGCACGTACCCGTCGAGCTTGTCCTTCGGGCAGTGGTCGGTGTGCAGCGCGATGTTGACCGGGTACTTCTCGGCGACGATGTGCGCGAACTCGGCGAGCGCGACGGCGCCGGTCACCATGTCCTTGCTGTACTGGCCGCCCAGGAACTCGGCGCCACCCGTGGAGATCTGGACGATGCCGTCGCTCTCCGCCTCCGCGAAGCCGCGCAGGGCGGCGTTCAGGGTCTGGCTCGAGGTGACGTTGATGGCCGGGTAGGCGAACTTGCCTGCCTTCGCCCGGTCGAGCATCTCGTTGTAGACCTCGGGGGTTGCGATGGGCATGGTCCGCTCCTTGGAGTGTGCGGGTTGGGGTTCTGCGTACTACGGCCCTGACCTAGACCTTGGGTGTGACGTCATCGTCGTCCCCATCTTTCCAGACATGAGCCGGTGCCAGGCGCTCCGGTCAAGCCACGGGCAAGTCCAGGTCAATTCCGGGCGTCAGTCCAGACCCAGTTCATCCTTCGAGAAGGCGAAACGGTACGGAACGCCCGCACCGGCCTCGATCTTCTCCGCGGCTCCGGTGGCCCGGTCGACGATGGTCGCGACGGCGACGACCTCGGCACCCGCCTCGCGCACGGCCTCCACGGCGGTGAGCGGCGAGCCGCCGGTGGTGGAGGTGTCCTCCACCACGAGCACGCGCCGGCCCGCGATCTCCGGTCCCTCCACCCGCCGCTGCAGGCCGTGCGCCTTGGCCGCCTTGCGGACGACGAACGCGTCGAGCCGCCTGCCGCTCGCGGCGGCCGCGTGCAGCATGGCGGCCGCGACGGGGTCCGCGCCCATGGTGAGGCCGCCCACCGCGTCGAACTCGAGGTCGGCGGTCAGGTCCAGGAGCACCTGGCCGACCAGCGGGGCGGCCTCGCCGTCGAGGGTGATGCGGCGCAGGTCGACGTAGTAGTCGCCCTCGAGACCCGAGGAGAGGGTCACCTTGCCGTGCACCACGGCCTTGTCCTTGATCTGCTGCAGCAGCGCGCCGCGTACGTCGTCCGTCATGCCGCCCAGCTTAGAGGCGCCGCCAGGTCCAGGTGGTCGTCGCCTCCAGCGGATCCAGCGGGGTGACCAGGCGCGGGAGGGTGTTCAGGCCGTTGGGCGGGCCGGTCTGCGGCTCGACGCACACGGCCTCGGCCTGCTCGTCGTAGACGACCACCCACTCCTCGCGGCCGGCCACCTTCAGCTCGAGCTGCCCGGGCCAGGTGAGGGTGACGTCGACGCCGCCGGGCATGCCGAAGCAGTCGTCCCAGGGGCCGGGCCCGGGGTCGACGCGGTTGCCGGTGGGCAGGTGGTCGGCGCCGCGCTCCTCCTGCCAGGCGGGCTTGAAGTCGAGCCGCACGTCCGCGCCGTTGAGGTTGCGGTGGAACCAGGGGTGCCAGCCGATCTGCGCCGGGAAGGAGTCGTCGTACGCCTCCACCGACATGGTCAGGGTCAGACTGTCCCCGGTCAGCGTGACCACCTGGGTGACCCGGCCGCGGTACGGCCAGGGGTCGGTCAGGTCGTACGTGATGACGGCCTCGTCCGCCGACACCCGGGCGGTGCGCCAGGCGCCGTCGCGCGCGGTGCCGTGGATGGCGTGCGGCGGGGAGTTGAGGGGCATCTGGCGGACGGTGGCGCCGTCCAGGAAGCGGCCCTCCCTGATCCGGCCGCACCAGGGCACCATCGGGAAGCAGCCGTAGCGCTCGCCCTGGCGCAGCAGCTCCACGCCGCCGATCCGGAGCCCACCGATACGGCCACCGTTGCCGGGCCGCACGCTCACTTCCGCGTCGCCCGCGGTCAGCGTGATGTCTTCGTTACTCACATGACGACCCTACTTGGACGATCAAGAGGGCGTCCGCCGCTCGCGGGTGTCAGGGTGACAGGCGTGAAGTACATGGTGCTGATGTACGCCGACCCGGCGGCGACCGAGGCGATGACGGCCGAGGAACGCGCCGAGGTGTTCCGCCGGCACGAGGCGCTCCACCAGGACCTCGCGGGCACCGGTGAAATGCTGAACGGCGCCGGGCTGGCGTATCCGAGGGACACGGTGACCCTGCGGCGGCACGCGGCCGGCACGAGCGCGGTCGAGGGACCGCTCGCGGACACGACGGAGCAGCTGACCGCCTACTACGTCGTCGACTGCGCGAGCCCGGAGCGGGCGCGCGCCATCGCCGAACGCGTCCTCGACTTCCATGTCGTGGCGGTGGAGGTACGGCCCGTCCACGACTCGTTCGGGATGGCCGAGGCCCCCTGAGGTCGTGCCGCTAGCGCCGGCGGCGCAGGGCGCGGCTCACCACGATCGCGGAGGCCAGGGCCAGAGCCGCCGCGGGTGCCGCCCAGCGCAGGACCTGGTTGCCGGCGCCGGCCTGCGGGGCCGGTACGGGGGCGTAACGGCCTCGCGGGGGTGCGTGGTCGACCTCCTCCGCGCTGCGGCCGATCATCGTCCGCCGCGCGTGCGCGGCCTCGGCGGGCGGCGCGCCCGTGTCGGCGAAGTCGTCCGCCGGGCGGTCGGCATCGGCGGTGCCGTCGTCCGCGGCGGCATCCAGGGAGGGCGGCGGGACCTCGGTGTCGAAGACGGAGGCGGACTCGGGCCCGGGTTCCCGGTCCGGGTTGTCGGGGCTGGCCGCCAGGCTCTCCACGAAGCGGTTCAGCAGCCGGGTCACCGCCGAGCTCACCGCGTCCGCCGGCAGCTCGGCGATGCGTCCGTCCGCGTCCGCGGTGCCCTCGACCATGACGGTGGTGCCGTCGGCGGTGCCTTCGAGGCGCAGGGTGAGCGCGACCTTGGCCGTGCCGCTGCCACGGGCCTCGCCGGCCTCGCCGTCGACGGCGTAGCTGCCGTCCTCGCGGCGCGTGATGCGCAGCGCCCCGCGGTAGGTGACGGAGTGTCCGCCGACTCGCAGCTTCAGCCGTCCCGAGACGGGTTCGGCACCGGCGTCCTGCTGGAGCCCGGGGACCGCCCGGGCGACCCGGGCGGGCTCGGCGAGCGCCTCCCTGAGCCGGTCGACCGGAACCGGAACGAAGACCTGGTGCTCCATGTCGGCTGAGCCTACCCAGTCCCGGGCGGAACGCACCCTCCCGCGCGCGGAGCCGCTTCCGCGGCCGCCCGCCCACCGGGAATGCCCCGAACGGCGGCAGCTTGCCAAGATCGGGTCCGGCCGGTGGGCGGCGCGGGCATGGATGGGGGCGGAGGTGTTGCCGCGATGCCCAGCGATGACCGGCTCATGCGTCTTGACGAGGCCGGGCGGGTGCTCGAATGGCACCGTGCGGCCCAGGAGACGTTCGGCTGGTCCGCCGAGGAGGCCGTCGGACGGACCGTGGCGGCACTGCTGCGCGGCGGCACGGCGGGCGGCCCGGCCCGCCGCGCCCGCCCGGAGGTGATGCCGCCCGTGCTGGTCAGGCCCGTGCTGGCGGAGGGGACGCTGGTGTGGGAGGTGTGCGCGGCGGCGGAGGCCGCGTCCGGCCAGGACCTCGCCATCCTGCGGGCGATGTTCACCCTGTCACCGGTGGGCCTGCATGTGCTGGACGACCGGCTGCGCATCGTCCGCGTCAACACCGCGACCCGCGCGCTGCGCGGCGGGGCCGAGGACCGGCTGCTGGGCCGGGTCTTCTCCCGGGCGTACGGCCTGGCCGACCCCAGGCAGGAGGAGGAGGCGGCGCGCCGGGTGCTGGAGACCGGCCGGGCGGAACTGAACCGGATCGTGCGGGTGATGCCGGGTGCGGCCGGCCGTGAGCACAGCGTCTACTCCGTCTCCTACGTGCGCCTGGAGAACGTGCGCGGCGACATCCTCGGCCTGGTCGCCTCGGCCATCGACGTGACCGAACGCGAACACGCCCTGTGGCGGCTCTCGGTGGTGGACGAGGTGCGGCGCCGGGTGGGCGAGCGGCTGGACGTGATCGCCGCCTGCCAGGAGTTCGTGGACGCGGTCGTGCCGCGGTTCTCGGGCATCGCCGTGGTCGAGGTGGTCGAGGAGGTGGTGCGGGGGGAGGCGCCGCCCCTGGTCCCGGTCGGCCGCGAGGTGCCGCTGCGCCGGGCCGCGTTCCGGGGCGTGGTGTCGGCGTATCCGGTGGGCGAGGTGCGGCGGCTGCCCTACGGCACGCCGTTCTCGCGGGTGCTCACCGACCTGCGGCCGCGGCTCCTCACGGTCGACGAGGACAGCCTGTGGCTCGGGGCCG
Organism: Streptomyces sp. NPDC058145; assembly: GCF_042884245.1. Taxonomy (NCBI): domain Bacteria; kingdom Bacillati; phylum Actinomycetota; class Actinomycetes; order Kitasatosporales; family Streptomycetaceae; genus Streptomyces; species Streptomyces sp. NPDC058145. The sequence continues at coordinate 58,808 of NZ_JBHVUH010000004.1, forward strand.
ATCCGCCGCGGGCGGACGCCATCCGGGCCTCCGGCGCCCACTCCCTGATCGTCGCCCCGCTGGCGCTGCGCGGCGAGGCACTCGGCGTGGTCAGCTTCTACCGGCACCGGGAGGAGGACCCCTTCGAGGAGGCGGACGTCGCCCTCGCCGCCGACGTGTGCGCGCACGCCGCACTGTGCATCGACAACGCCCGGCGCTACGCCCGGGAGCGGACCATCGCCGCGACCGTGCAGCGCAGGCTGCTCCCCCAGCGGCCGGCGCTGCCGGACACGGTGGAGCTGTCCCACCTGCATCTGCCCTCCCCCGACGGCGGCGGTGCCTGGTTCGACGTGATCGGCATGGCCGGCGCCCGGACGGCGCTGATCGTCGGGGAGGTGGCCGGCCACGGCATGGCCGCCGCGACCACGATGGGACAGCTCCGCACGGTCATCCACTCGCTGGCGTCCCTGGACCTGGCGCCGGACGAGCTGATGGCCCGGCTGAGCGACACGGCGGCCCGCCTCGCCGCGGAACGCGCAGCGCTGCCGACGGGCGACCCGCTGCACCGTGAGCCGCTGACCGCGAGCTGCCTGATCGCCGTCTACGACCCGATCGATCTCACCTGCACCTTCGTGCGGGCGGGACTCTCGGAACCCGTCGTGGTCCCGCCCGGCGGCGCTCCGGCCGTCGTCCCCGTACCCGCGGGACCGCTGCTCGCCGGCCCCGGCAACGCCCCGTTCCCGGCCACCACGGTCGACCTGCCGGCCGGGAGCACGCTCGCGATCGGCACCCGCACCCTGGCGCGGGACGTCCTCGCCCCGTCCGCGCCGCTGCGCGTCCTGTTCGACGAGCACGCCCACGGGCCGCTGCCCGACCTGTGCGACGCCGTCGCCTACGCCATCAGCGACGGGCGGCGGGCGGAGGACGCGCTGCTGCTGTTCGCGCGCACCACGGCGCTGCCCGCCGAGCGGGTCTTCAGCTGTGCCCTGCCCGCGGGGCCCGAGGCCGCGCCGTTCGCGCGTACGGCGGCCCGGCGCCGGCTGCAGGCCTGGGGGGTCGACCGGGAGGCCGCGTTCACCACCGAGCTGATCGTCAGCGAACTCGTCGGCAACGCGGTCCGCTACGGCGCCCCGCCGATGCGCCTGCGCCTGATCTGCAACGGCATGCTGACGTGCGAGGTCAGTGACGGCGCGATGTCCGCTCCGCACCTCAAGCACGCCCGCACCACTGACGAGACCGGGCGCGGGCTTTTCATCATCGCCACCCTGGCCGACAACTGGGGCACCCGGTACCAGACGGAGGGCAAGACCGTGTGGGCCCAGCAGTCCCTCGACGGCTGCCGGTGAGGCGCGGGCACGCCGGTCAGTACCGCGGATGCGCCAGCGTCGACGCCGGCAGCCCCCCGATCCGTGTGGCGGCCGCCGCGCGCGCGTCGGCCGCCAGGCCGTCCCCGGTCAGGGTGCGGAGCGGGGGCCCCTCAGGGTCCAGACGCGGCCGCGGCGCCGTACCGCCCGGTGCCGCCAGCAGGAACCCCCAGTCGTGCGGGGCCCGGGAGGCGTCGGCCGAGCGGTCGGGGCCGGCCGGGAAACGGGAGTCCTGGCCGGGAACGCGGTAGGGGGCGGTGGCGAAGCCGGCCGCCCGGAGGGTCGACGCCACCGTCCAGAAGGCGCGGGGGCGGGCGGTGACCGGACCGGCGTGCACCACGAGCCGCCCGTCGGCGGCGAGGGCGCGGCGGGCCAAGCCGTAGAACTCCTGGGAGTACAGCTTGGTGCTGGCGGTGATGCCGGGGTCGGGCAGGTCCGCGATCACGGCGTCGTACGCCCCCGCCGGCGCCCCGCGCAGCCAGGTGAGCGCGTCCGCCGTCGTCAGGTGCAGGCGGGGGTCGTCGTAGGCGTGGCCGTTGAGGGCGGACAGGCCGGGGTCGCGGCGGGCCAGGCGGGTGAGGCCGGCGTCGAGTTCGACCAGGTCGACGCGGCGCACGTCCCGGTGGCGCAGGACCTCGCGGGCGGCCAGGCCGTCGCCGCCGCCGAGGATGAGCACGCGCGTGTGCGGGCCGCTCAGCGCGGGCTGGACGAGGGCCTCGTGGTAGCGGCGTTCGTCGCGGCCGCCGACCCTGAGCCGGCCGTCCAGGAAGAGGTCGAGGGGCCGGCCGCCGGTGCCGCCGGCGAGGACGACCTCCTGCACGCCGGTCTGCTCGGCGACCCGGACGTCCTTGCCGTACACCGCGTGCCGGGCGGCGCGTTCGAAGTCGTCGGCGAGGGCGGCCGCGGCGGCGAGGACGCCGAGCACGGTGAGACCGACCAGCAGCAGGATCCAGCGCGCGCGGCGGGTCAGGTCGCGGCGGAACAGGCCGAGCACCAGGGCGCCCCCGGCGGTCACGTTGACCGCGCCGGTGAGCAGCGCGCCCGTCAACTGGCCGAGGAACGGCAGCAGCAGGAACGGGAAGGCGAGACCGCCGACCAGCGCGCCCACGTAGTCGGCGGCGAACAGGTCGGCGACCGCGCCCCCCGCGTCCTGGCGGCGGATGCGCTGGATCAGCTCCATCAGCAGCGGCACCTCCGCGCCCACGAGCAGCCCGATGGCGAGCGAGAAGGCGACCAGCAGGCAGCGCGGGCCGTCGGCCCAGATCCCGCCCCAGCCGCCGGTCCAGGCGAAGACCGCGTACAGAGCCATCGCGCTGCAGCCGCCGACCAGGGCGAGCGCGATCTCGATCGCGCCGAACCCGGCGGCCGCGTGCCAGCGCAGCCGCTTGGCCGCGAGGGAGCCGATGCCCATCGCGAACACCATCACGGACAGCACGACGGAGGCCTGGGTGACCGAGTCGCCGATCAGGTACGAGGCGAAGGCGACGAGTTCGAGTTCGTACACCAGCCCGCAGGCCGCGCAGACGAAGACGCACACGAGGACCAGGAACCGCCCGGTGCCGGGCCGGACGGGCAGCCGCACGGGGGCCGTCCAGGGCGGGGTCCCCGGCGGAGCGGGAGCGTGCGGATCGATCACGCTGCGACGTTACGTCACGCACTCGGTACGCTTCGTCACCCACACGTGTGGAACTCCGGGCAGTTGACGCATTACCGGTTTATGCCGCGCGGAACGCGTGCGGCCCCGTCCGGCCGGCCGGGACCCGAGCCCCGACCCGTGTCCGGGTCGCCACCAACTGCCCGTCCTGCGGGTAGGCGTGCCAGGTGCGCCAGTGGACCTGGCCCTCGTGCCACTGGGCCAGCAGCGCGGTGAAGGCGTGCGGGCTGCCGGGGAAGACACCGGCGAGGCCGTGCGGGTGGTCGGAGACGAGGGCCAGCAACTCCTGGGCGCGGCCCTCGAACGAGTCCGGCGTGAGCACCTCGACGCGCGCCGCGAACTCGTACTCCCAGTCGTCGACGCGCTTGGCCACGCCCAGCGGAAGCGGGGTGCTGGACCCGGGGATGCATGCGACCGTCTCCGAACATCGCCCCCGCTCCTCCTCGAGCAGCACCTGGTGGGACGCGCCGAGGAGCCGCAACTGCAGGCTGAGTCCGCCCAGTTCGAGGTCGAGCGTGGCCAGGGCGGGCAGCGGCTCGCGGCCGAGGGCCCAGGCGAGGTCGGCGGCACGGGTATCGGTGTAGGAGGTGTTCAGGGTCGTGAGCATGGGTCGGCTCCGCTAACGAACAAGGAGGGGGGAGTTCGGCCTTGTCAGCCCAGTCAGCCCGGCCGGTGGGGGCGACTGCGGGAGTCCGAGGGCTGTGTCGGTGAGCAGGACGGCCGTATTGGTGAATTAGAGGGAATCATGAACAGTGGCGCCACCACAGCGTTTTTACCCAAGTTCGTGCGGTTTCCATCCCTCAGAGGGCCCCACAGCTCAACTGTTCAACTACGGCGTACGCCGGGCGCACGGCCGGGAAACACCCGGGCGCCCGCCGGATCCGTTCCTCCGGCGGGCGCCCGGGCCCCGGGAAGCCGGCCGCCCCGTGTCGGCCGCCTCCCCCGCTCGCGCTCCGTCAGCCGCCGCCCCCGCAGCCACCGCCGCCGCACGAGGAACCCCCGCCGCAGGACGAGCCGCCACCGCAGGAGGAACCGCCGCCGCACGACGAGTGCCCTCCTCCGCAGGAGTGGTGACCACCGGAGTGGCCTCCGCCGTGATGGCCACCGGACGACGATCCGGCGTCCGCCGCGCCCGCGACCCACCAACTGCTGCCGCTGTCGTACGACGACGAGGACCTCGGGCGGGACGAGCGGGCCCGGCCGGCCGAGCGGGTCCTGCCCTTCCCGAGGTTCGGGCCCCTGCTCCTGGCCCGCTTCCTGCGCGCCCGGTCCGCCGCCCCCGCGATGATCAGCAGCGCGAGCAGAGCCAGGCTGAAACCGATCTCCATGGCGCCGCCCTCCTTCCTCTCCCCCGAAGCGGCCCCCCGTGGGCGCCTCGCTGTCACCGCCACTCGTGCGGTGACCGGGGGATGCCCGTCCGTCGAGCGCGCCAAAGCAGAGTTGAGGAACTTCTGAGGGTCAATGCCCGCAAAAGGCGCCTGACCTGCACAGAAAGGCCGATCAGGGGCCTTCGGGGAACTCACCGGGGCCCGGCTGTCGGCACCCGGCTACGCTCGCGGCTCGGCAGCGCGACGTTTCGGGGAGGGGCCGTGCAGAAAACGACCACAGTGGAGCTGGCCTACGTGCCGACCACCGCGGACGCGACGGGGGCGGTGCGCGCCCGGAGGCGGGCCACATCGGCGGGGCGACGACAGGGCGGGATCATCCTCGCCTGCGCGATCATCGTGCTGGGCGATCTTGTCCTGGCGTCCACGGCAGCGAAGGGGCCCCACCTCGGGTCGACCGTGATCTGCCTCGCGGCGCTGGCCCTGTTCATCGGTCTGTACGCGTTCGGACCCGTCCTGCGGGGGCGGCGGATACACCGGATGGTCGCCGGGCAGGGGGAGTTCCGGGCAGTGGTGAGCGACGCCGGGGTACGGCTCACCTCACGGGACAGCGAGGCGACGTACCGATGGCCGATGATCACCCGGTACGTGGAGACCGCCACGCTCTTCGTGCTGCTGACACCTGACAAACACGGCGTCGGCATGCTCGTCCTCCCCAAGCGTGGCGCCGCGGAGCCGGCGGACGCCGACCGGTTGCGGGCCGTCCTCGACCGGAACGCCGACCGGATCTGAGCCAGGGGCCCCGCCCTGCCGCGAGGCCGCGGGTCCGGCGCAGCGGAGTTGAGGAACCCCGGAGCCTGGGCGCAGGATGGCCGGCATGACCTCCAGCGCGCGCCCCCACCTCAACCGCCGCCTGGCGGAGTTCGGCACGACGATCTTCGCCGAGATGTCCGCCCTCGCCGTGTCGACCGGGGCGATCAACCTGGGACAGGGCTTCCCCGACACCGACGGCCCCGAGGAGATCCGGGAGGCCGCCGTACGCGCGCTGCGCGACGGGCGCGGCAACCAGTACCCGCCGGGCCCGGGCGTCCCCGAACTGCGCGCCGCGATCGCCGCGCACCAGCTCCGGCGCTACGGGCTGTCGTACGACCCCGACACCGAGGTGCTGGTGACGGCCGGCGCCACGGAGGCGATCGCGGCCTCCCTGCTGGCGCTGCTGGAGCCCGGCGACGAGGTGGTGGCCCTGGAGCCGTACTACGACTCCTACGCGGCGAGCATCGCGATGGCGGGCGGCCGCCGGGTGCCGGTGACGCTCCGGCCGCACGACGGCGCCTTCCGCCTGGACCTCGACGAGCTGCGCGCGGCCGTCACGGACCGCACCCGCCTGCTGCTGATCAACACCCCGCACAACCCGACCGGCACGGTCCTCACCCGGGCGGAACTGGCGGCGGTCGCCGAGCTGGCGGTGGAGCGGGACCTGCTGGTGGTGACGGACGAGGTCTACGAGCACCTGGTCTTCGACGACGCCGAGCACACGCCGCTGGCCGCGTTCCCCGGGATGCGCGAGCGGACGGTGACGATCGGCTCGGCCGGCAAGACGTACTCGTTCACCGGCTGGAAGGTCGGCTGGGTGACGGCCGCGCCGGCCCTGGTGACCGCCGTGCGCTCGGCGAAGCAGTTCCTGACCTACGTCTCCGCGGGCCCGTTCCAGTACGCGGTGGCACAGGCCCTGGACCTGCCCGACTCGTACTACGAGGACTTCCGCCGGGACATGCGCGTCCGCCGGGACATCCTCGCGGAGGGGCTCGCCCAGGCCGGTTTCGAGGTCTTCAGGCCCGCCGGCACCTACTTCATCACCACCGACATCAGGCCCCTCGGCGAGAAGGACGGCTTCGCGTTCTGCCGTGCGCTGCCGGAGCGGGCGGGTGTGGTGGCCATTCCCAACGCGGTGTTCTACGACGACCGCGAGGCGGGGGCGCCGTTCGTGCGGTTCGCGTTCTGCAAGCGCGAGGAGGTGCTGCGGGAGGCGGCGGAGCGGTTGCGGCGCATGTGAGGGCGGGTCCGAGGGCCTTGGCCCCCGGACCGGCCGGGGCGGTACTACTCCCCGTCGTCCTCGGGCTTCTCCGCTTCGTTCACTTCCTCTTCCAGGCCCAGCTGCTCCACCAGCCACTTGTCGAACTCGATCGCGGCCCGCACCCAGCTGACCGTGGAGGAGACGAAGTGGTTGAGGTCGACACCGGTGCCGACCAGCATCTGCGCCTCGCCGATGAGGCGGACGGTGCCGTCGTCGTGGGTGTGGGTGTACACCTTGGGCCACAGCGTGCGGCGGTTCCAGTCGTCGATGGACTCCAGCAGCTGCGACTTCTCGTCGATCTGGTGGGGGCGGTCGTAGAAGGTCCGCACCGAGAAGACCGCCTGCTCGTCCTCCCCGCGGAACATGAAGTACGTGCGGAACTGCTCCCAGGGCGCCGCGAGGTCTCCCTCCTCGTCGACGACGTACTTCAGCTCCATCTGGTCGAGGAGCTGCTTCACGAGGTCCTGATCCGGGACGACGGGGCCCACCGGTCCCTGGGGCTGCGGTTCGGGCTGGCCCCCGAAGTTCGGAATCGAGGACGGGTCGATGCTCACCGTGATTTTCCCTTCGTACGGATCCCGCCATCCTCCCCCATGCGGGGAGGGGGGTGGCAAGCCCCGACCCGGCCTGTCAGCCCAGGGCTGACATGATCCAGCCGGACGGGCCGCTCGGCACGCGCCGTGCGGCCCGGGGGCACGGCCCGCCCCCGGGCCGATCGGCCGTTCGCGTCAGAGCGTCTTGCCCGTCACCGGGCCCACGATCAGGCCCTCCTCGAAGCGGTCCACGCGAACCATGTCGCCGTCCTTGACCTCGCCGGAGAGGATCTCCCTGGCGAGACGGTCGCCGATCGTGGTCTGCACGAGCCGGCGCAGCGGGCGGGCGCCGTAGGCCGGGTCCAGGCCCTCCTCGGCGAGCCAGGCCAGCGCCTCGGGCGTGATCTCCAGCGTGAGCCGACGCTCGGCCAGCCGCCTGGCCAGCCGGTCGATCTGGAGCTTGGCGATCCGCTCCAGCTCGGGCTTGGTGAGCGCCGTGAAGACCACCAGGTCGTCGAGCCGGTTGAGGAACTCGGGCTTGAAGGAGACCCGTACGACCTCCAGCACCTGCTCCCGCTTCTCCGCCTCGCTGCTCACCGGGTCGACCAGGAACTGGCTGCCCAGGTTGGAGGTGAGCACCAGGATGGTGTTGCGGAAGTCGACCGTGCGGCCCTGACCGTCCGTCAGGCGCCCGTCGTCCAGCACCTGCAGCAGGATGTCGAAGACCTCGGGGTGGGCCTTCTCCACCTCGTCCAGCAGCACCACGCTGTACGGGCGCCGCCGCACCGCCTCGGTGAGCTGGCCGCCCTCCTCGTAGCCGATGTAGCCGGGAGGCGCGCCGACCAGCCGGGCCACGCTGTGCTTCTCGCCGTACTCCGACATGTCGATGCGGACCATGGCCCGCTCGTCGTCGAAGAGGAAGTCGGCGAGCGCCTTGGCCAGTTCGGTCTTGCCGACACCGGTCGGGCCCAGGAAGAGGAAGGAGCCGGTGGGGCGGTCGGGGTCGGCGATCCCGGCCCGGGCGCGCCGTACGGCGTCGCTCACCGCGCGCACCGCCTCGGTCTGGCCGATGAGGCGCCGGCCCAGCTCGTCCTCCATGCGCAGCAGCTTCTGCGTCTCGCCCTCCAGCAGGCGCCCGGCGGGGATGCCGGTCCAGGCGCCGACGACGTCGGCGATGTCGTCGGAGCCGACCTCCTCCTTGACCATGGTGTCCTTGGCGACCTCCTCGGCCTCGGAGGCGGCCTCCAGTTCCTTCTCCAGCTCCGGGATCCGGCCGTAGAGCAGCTTGGCCGCGGTGTCGAAGTCGCCGTCGCGCTGGGCGCGTTCGGCCTGGCCGCGCAGGTCGTCCAGCCGCTCCTTCAGCTCACCGACCCGGTTGAGGGACTGCTTCTCCTTCTCCCAGCGGGCGGTCAGGCCCCGCAGCTCCTCCTCCTTGTCGGCGAGGTCGCGGCGGAGCTTCTCCAGGCGCTCCCGGGAGGCCGGGTCGGTCTCCTTGGCGATCGCCAGCTCCTCCATCTTCAGCCGGTCCACGGCGCGCTGGAGTTCGTCGATCTCCACGGGGGAGGAGTCGATCTCCATGCGCAGCCGGGAGGCCGCCTCGTCGACCAGGTCGATGGCCTTGTCGGGCAGGAAGCGGGAGGTGATGTACCGGTCGGACAGGGTGGCGGCGGCCACCAGCGCGCTGTCCGCGATCTGCACCTTGTGGTGGGCCTCGTACCGGCCCTTCAGCCCGCGCAGGATGGCGATGGTGTCCTCGACGGTCGGCTCGGCGACCAGCACCTGCTGGAAGCGGCGCTCCAGGGCGGGGTCCTTCTCGATCCGCTCCCGGTACTCGTCCAGGGTCGTGGCGCCGACCATGCGCAGCTCGCCGCGGGCCAGCATCGGCTTGAGCATGTTGCCCGCGTCCATGGCGGAGTCGCCGCCGGCACCGGTGCCGACGACGGTGTGCAGCTCGTCGATGAAGGTGATGATCTGCCCGTCGGAGCCCTTGATCTCGGCGAGCACGGACTTCAGCCGCTCCTCGAACTCGCCGCGGTACTTGGCGCCGGCCACCATCGCGCCCAGGTCGAGCGCCACCAGCCGCTTGTCCTTCAGCGACTCGGGCACGTCGCCCTTCACGATCCGCTGGGCGAGCCCCTCCACGACGGCGGTCTTGCCGACGCCGGGCTCACCGATGAGGACGGGGTTGTTCTTGGTACGGCGGCTCAGCACCTGCACGACGCGCCGGATCTCCTGGTCCCGCCCGATGACCGGGTCGAGCCGGCCCTCGCGGGCGGCGGCGGTGAAGTCGGTGCCGAACTTCTCCAGGGCCTTGTACTGACCCTCGGGATCGGCGGTGGTCACGCGGCGTCCTCCCCTGGCCCTGGTGAAGGCCTCTTCGAGCTTCTTGGCGTCGGCACCCTGCTTCTGGAGCACCTCACCGGCCGCGCCGCCCTTCGCGGCGATGCCGAGCAGCAGGTGCTCGGTGGACAGGTACTCGTCGCCGAGCGCCTTCGCCCGCTCGGTGGCGTCGGCGATGACCGCGAGCAGCTCGCGGTTGGGCTGCGGGGGCGCGACGGTGGAGCCGGTCACGCTGGGCAGTCCGGCCAGCACGCGCTCGGCGCCGGAGCGTACGGCGGCCTGGTCGGCCTCGACGGCGGCGAGCAGGTCGGTGATGTTCTCGTTGTCCTGGCCCTGGAGCAGCGCCAGCAGCAGGTGAGCGGGGGTGAGGTCCGGGTGTCCCCCGGTCACTGCGCGGTTGCCGGCCGCGTTGATCGCGTCCCGGCTCCTGTTGGTCAGCTCGGCGTCCACGTGTCGGTTCTCCTCCTCGGCGTCGGCTCGGCGGCCAGGTCCTTCCCAGTGCTGACTTGACCAGCGTACACAAAGTTGAGTCTATTCCACTCAAGGCGCGGCATGCCGCGGGATGCGGGAAATTGCGGCTAGGTTTCGGCCATGGCCAAGCACTCCGTAGACCCGGCTGCCCCGGACGAGCCCTACCTCGCCTTCTGGCGGGAACGGCATCTGTGCACCCTGACGACCCTGCGCCCCGACGGCAGCCCGCACGTGGTGCCGGTCGGGGTGACGTACGACCCCGAGGCGCGACTGGCCAGGGTGATCACGAACGGCGGCAGCGCCAAGGCGGCCCACGTCCGCGCGGCCGGCGCCGAGGGCGCGCGGGTCGCGGTGTGCCAGGTGGACGGCCGCCGCTGGGCCACGCTGGAGGGCCGGGCGCGGGTGCGCACCGACCGGGAGCGGGTCGCGGAGGCGGAGCGGCGGTACGCCGAGCGCTACCACCGGGTGCCGGCGGAGAACCCGCGGCGGGTAGTGATCGAGATCGAGATCGAGCGGGCACTGGGACACGGCTGACCCCGGCCGCCCCACACCCATCGGCCATCGGTTTTCAGACAGTGTGGGAACCCGCCCATACCCCGAAATGTCGGCGGAAACTGCAGCGGCGTCACCGTGTTCAGGTCACGGTGACGCCGCTGCGGGGGGAAGCACCTGAGCGATCTGTTACGACGGGGGAATCGCGTCAGGCACTGCGGGGGGTGGCTGAGATGGTCGTGAGTTCCGGGTCCTCCGGCTCCACGAGACGGTGGTCCCTTTGGTCCAGGTTCACAAAGATCATGCCGTAGCGGATGGCGCACCGCACCGGCTGCGGCGCCCCGCGCGGCTTGCGCAGGCACCGGTAGGCCCGTACGTCCTCGTCCTCGTCCCGGGTGACGACGACCGGCTCTCCGAACACGGTCACCATCAGCGAGTCACCGCTGTGGGGGATGGCGGTGACCAGGTCGATGAAGTGCCAGCCGGAGCGGTAGGCGGTGGCCATCTCTCGCCGGAAGGACCGGTCGTCGGGTGGGGTGGTCATGCCCTCGCACCCGCCCGCACGATGTCCCAGCCGAGATCCTGCCCGGACGCGGTCTGGCTCGTGCGGGGCGTGATGTCCCAGCCGAGATCCAGCGCGGAGTCCGCGTGACCGGCCGGCCGTACGATGTCCCAGCCGAGGTCCAGCGTGCTCACCGTGCCGAAGACCAGTCCTGTGGAGAAGGCCACGGCAAGTACTGAGCGAAGCATTCTCTTGCACATGATGGGCTTCGTCCTCACTTCCCCTGTGTCTCTCCCCCGCCCTCAAGACGATGGCTCATCAAGCCACGTCAAAGCCACAGAAGCGGTGCATCATGTTCCTGCATGTACAGGACCCTGGGGGGTGGAGATTTGCCTAATACTCACACAAACGAGACACATCATCCTCACGGGATGACGGATCTCTGTGAAAACGGCAAGCGCCTGTACGCCGACGCGCTGCGGCTGGGACGCGTCGCCCGCGCGGAGGTGCAAGTCGCCCCCTGCCTGCTGGAACTCGCGTTGCTGCACCCCGATCCGGACGATCCGAAGTGGCTGCGCCCCGTACCGCCCGCCGCCGCGCTCGCCCAGCGCCTGCATCCGATCGAACGAGAGATTCAGGAGCGCAGGCACGTCGCGATCGAACTCACCGATTCCTTCGAGCCATTCATGGCCATCAGCGCCCAGAGTACGGGGGAGACCAACGCGGTCACGGTGCACGAGGGCATCGAGCGGATCAACGCGGCCATCGAACGGGCCACGGCCGACTGCCGGCACGAGGTACTCACCGTGCAGCCCGGCGGCGGACGCAGCGAGAACGTGCTCGGCATCGCCCTGAAACGGGGTCAGGCCGTCATCGACCGCGGGATCTCGATGCGCACGCTGTACCAGCACACGGTGCGGCACAGCCAGGGGACGCTCGCGTACGCCGAGATCATGGCCAAGGGAAAGGTGGAGATCCGCACGCTCGAGGAGCTGATCGAGCGCCTGATGATCTTCGACCGCGAGGTCGCCTTCATCCCCGCCCGCGACGACCGCCAGGTGGCGCTGGAACTGCGGCACCCGGGCCTGGTCGACTATCTGGTCAAGGTCTTCGAACAGCTCTGGCGGCGCGCGGTCCCCCTCCTGGAGGAGCCCGCCTACGCTCCCCCGATCGACGGCGTCACGGGGGTGCAGCGCTCCATCGCCAAGCTTCTGGTCGAGGGCCATGTGGACGAGGCGATCGCCCGCCGTCTCGGCATGAACGTACGGACCTGCCGGGCCCACATCGCCAAGCTGGCCGCCGCCCTGGGCAGCGGCAGCCGCGCCCAGCTCGGGTATCTCATCGCCCGCTCCGGGCTGCTGGACCAGGAACCGGACCAGGAGCCCAGGATGCCGGCCCCGGGGCAGCACGACTGACGAGGGCGCGCACGGGAGCAGCGCCCGGCCCGGCCCGCCTCAGCGCACGCTCGGGGACCCCTGGCCGGGCATCCCCAGCGCGGCGGGCGTGGCCGGCGGGCCGCTGTGCGGAGGGCGGTCCAGGCCCACCTGGGCGATGCGCACGCCCAGTTGGGTACGGCTCGCCGCACCGAGCGTGTCCGACAGCCGGGCGATGTGCGCCCGGCAGGTACGGACGCTGATGCCGAGCCGTTCGGCGATCACCGCGTCCTGATGGCCCTCGGCGAGCAGCGCGGCGATGGACCGCTCGCGGTGCGAGATGCCCTCGATGCCGGTGTCGGGCAGCGGGGCCGTCAGCGGCAGCGCCAGGCGCCAGAGCCGCTCGAAGACGGTCACCAGGTACTCGACCAGGGCCGGGTGACGCAGTTCGAGGGCCATCGTGCGCTCGGAGTTGGCGGGGATGAACGCGACCGTGCGGTCGAAGAGGATCAGCCGGTCGATGACCTCGTCCAGGGTGCGGGCCTCGACCGCCCCGCCCATCAGCTCCAGGTAGTTGAGCAGCCCCTGCCCGTGCCGGGCCACGTGCGTGTACAGGTCGCGCATGCGCACGCCCCGGCCGCGCAGCGCCAGCGCCCGGTGCAGCCCCTCGGTCAGCTCGGCCTCGCGCCGGATGCCACCGGGCTGCACGGTGAGCACCTCCGCGGTGCACGCCGCCGTCGCCTCGTCCATCGCGGCCTGGATGCGGGAGAGCCCGTCCAGCACCCGGATGGCCGTGCCCTCACCGGACGCCGAGAGCGCCTGGAGCTGCTGTCCCAGGCCCGCGTACCACTCGAAGGCGGCCACCGCCGAGCCCACCCGCCGCTGGCTCTCCCTGACCTCGTCGTGGACCCCGCGCAGCAGCCGGGTCATGACCTCCTGCGGTGAGGTCGGCACCAGCCAGTCCATGTCGTCCGGATCGGGGTGCAGCAGGGCCAGTTCCAGCAGGCAGGGCACCGGCTCGGCGTCCGTGCGCGGCACCCGCCCCCGGCGTACGGCCCGGGAATACACGCGATCCCCGGCCTCGCACAGCCGGTCGGCACCGTGAGGATGCTCCTCCGTCCCGTGCCCGGCCATCGCCCATTCCACCCCCGGTTGCTGCCACTTCCGCAGCGCAACTATGCGCGGCCGGGACCGGGTCCGCAACACGGCTCCGGGCGCTCCGGGCGGGGAAAACGGCCGGTATGCGCCGTTGCGTACGGTCTTCCGCCCGCCGCACCGCAACAAGCTGGGGGGGTGGGACGCGGGTTACTTCAGGCCGATCGACGCGCAGGCCGCCTTGTACTTGGCCGTGCAGATGTCACCGGCCGAGTAGATCCCGTCGGCGATGACGGTGTCCTTGATCTTGGCCCGGGTCAGGGCGCTCACCTGGACGAGGCGGGACGGGATGTCCTTGTCGGTGGGGCTGTCGACCCGGTCCTGGGTCAGGGCGTCGAACTGGATGTCCTTGCCCTGCACCTTGGTGACGGCCATCTGTGCGGCGGCCTCGGCCTCGTCCGGGTAGGACTTGTAGACGCTCATGTACTGCTCGCCGGCGACGATCCGCTGCACCCCGTCCAGTTCGGCGTCCTGGCCGGTGATCGGGGGCAGGGTGGTGACACCCGCCGCCTTCAGGGCCTTGATCACACCGCCCGCCATACCGTCGTTGGCGGAGTAGACCGCGGCGATGTTGTCCTTGCCGAGCCGGCCGATCGCCTGGGCCATGTTGGCCTCGGCGTTCTCCGGCTTCCAGTCGGCGGTGTCGAAGGACGCCGCGATGTCGACCTTGCCGTTCAGCTCGGACAGCGCGCCCTGCTTGAACTGCTTGGCGTTGGGGTCCGTGGGCGAGCCGTTCATCATGACGACCTTGTCGGAGGTGTCCACGCCCGAGCCCAGGGCCTCGAGCAGCGTACGGCCCTGCACCTCGCCGACCAGCTCGTTGTCGAAGGAGATGTAGGCGTCGATCGGGCCCTCGGCGAGACGGTCGTAGGCGATGACGGGGATGCCCGCCTCCTTGGCCTTCTTCACCTCGCCGACGATGCCGTGCGAGTCGACCGCGTCGAGCAGGATGACGTCGACCTTGTCGTCGATCATCGTCTGCATCTGGCCGGCCTGCCGGGCGGCGTCCGCGTCCGCGTTGGCGTACTGGACCGTGCCCTTCTTGTGGGTCAGTTCGGTCACCTTGCTCTTGATGATCGGGTAGTCGAACTTGTCGTAGCGGCTGTTCGCCTTCTCCGGCAGCAGCAGCCCGACGGTGACGTCGTCACCCTTCGTCGGGCTCGCGCTCGCACCGTCCCCCGTCGCGTCCAGCACGCCGCACCCGGCGAGCGAAAGGATCATCGTGGACGCGGCCACGGATATGGCGATACGACGCATTCGAGGGCTCACTTCAGGTGCGATCCGGACGTGGGTGCTGCTTTACGACCCAGGTGTCTGAAAAGACAACGCGGAGCGGCCACCCGGCGTCAAGCGGAACTACTTAACGAGTGCGCAACAGCACGCTCCGCTGCACCTGTGAAGGAGGAGCGGAATCCCCTCCAAACAGTCTTTACGGACCCTTCACGTAAAGGAAGTTCACGGGAGGGCAAAGATCCGGGCAACCGTGGGCGGCCGCCGCGCACCCGAAAGGGGCCGGAGACGGTCGCCCGTCTCCGGCCCCTGCCGGTGTGCTTCTCGCGGGCGGTCAGTCCGCCTGCTGCTGCCGCTTCGGCCGCCAGACCACCAGCGCGCTGGTCTGCTGCACCTCCTGATACGGCACCAGGTCGCGCCGGTAGGAGGCGTGGACCGCGGCCTCGCGCTGCCGCATCGCGGCCGCCGCGCCGTCCAGGGCCGCCTGCAGCTCCGCGACGCGGGACTGGAGCGCCGCGACCTGGTTCTCCAGTTCGATGATGCGCTTGATACCGGCCAGATTGATGCCCTCGTCCTGGGACAACGCCTGTACCTGGCGGAGCAGTTCGATGTCCCGGGCCGAGTAGCGGCGGCCCCGCCCGGCCGTGCGGTCCGGGGAGACGAGACCGAGACGGTCGTACTGACGCAGCGTCTGCGGATGGAGTCCGGAGAGCTGGGCCGCCACCGAGATGACGTAGACCGGGGTCTCCTCGGTCAGTTCATACGGGTTACGCCGACGGCCGGGTGTGTCCATGGGGCCCTCAATCTCCCTTCGCGGCCTCGAACAGCTCCGCCCGCGGGTCCTCGCCCGCGGTCGCCTCGCGATACGCCTCGAGTGCGTCACGAGCCTTCCCCGACAAGTCCTTCGGGACACTCACCTCGACGGTGACCAGAAGGTCGCCGCGGGTGCCGTCCTTGCGGACCGCGCCCTTGCCCCGAGCGCGCATGGTACGGCCGTTCGGGGTGCCGGGCGGCAGTTTGAGGGTGACCGCCGGGCCGCCGAGGGTCGGGACCCGCACCTCGCCGCCGAGGGCCGCCTCGGGATACGTCACCGGCACGGTGACGGTGAGGTTGTCGTCCTTGCGTCCGAACACCGGGTGCTCGCCGACGTGCACGACCACGTAGAGGTCGCCCGCCGGTCCGCCCCGCTCGCCGGGCGCGCCCTTGCCGCGCAGCCGGATCCGCTGCCCGTCCGTCACTCCGGCCGGGATGCGGACCTGCATGGTGCGCGAGGACTTGGCGCGGCCGCTGCCCTTGCACTCCAGGCAGGGGTGCTCGGCCATCAGGCCGCGGCCCTTGCAGTCGGGGCAGGGGTCGGTGAGCGAGAACCCGCCGCCCGAGCCCCGGGCGACCTGCCCGGTGCCGACGCAGGTCGGGCACACGCGCGGTGTGCCGTTCTTGTCGCCGGTGCCCGAACAGGCCTTGCAGGGCGCCTGGGAGGACATCCGCAGCGGCACCGTGGCGCCCTCGATGGCCTCCGTGAAGCTCAGCGTGACCTCGGTGTCGATGTCCTGGCCGCGCCGCGGCTGGGTACGGGTCGTGCCCGTGCCGCCGCGGTTGAACAGGCCGCCGAAGACGTCGCCGATCCCGCCGCCGAAGCCGCCCGAGCTCTGCGCGTTGCCGCCGAAGAGGTCGCCCAGGTCGAAGTTGAAGTTGCCGCCGCCGGCGCCCGGCCCGGGGCGGAAGCCGCCGTTGCCGAACAGGGCGCGCGCCTCGTCGTACTCCTTGCGCTTCTTCGGGTCCCCGAGGACGTCGTTCGCCTCGGAGATCTCCTTGAAGCGCTCCTCGGCCTTGGCGTTGCCCTTGTTGGCGTCCGGGTGGAACTCGCGGGCGAGTTTCCGGTACGCCTTCTTGATCTCGGCCTCGGTGGCGTCCTTGGGGACGCCGAGGACCTTGTAGTAGTCCTTCTCGATGAAGTCCTTGGTACTCATCCCCGACGTCCCTCCTTCCTGTCCCCGGTGATGACGTCAGCCCTCCTCCGGGCCACCGTTCTCCTTGTCGTCGGCCGCGTCCGCCTCGGTGTTCTCCTCGGCGCCCTCGGCCTTGACGCCCTGCGCGCCGGGCTGCGGTTCGGCGACGGCCACCCGCGCGGGGCGGATGGTGCGCTCGCCGATGCGATAACCGGGCTGCAGGATGGCCACGCACGTGGTCTCGGTGACGTCCGGCGCGTAGCTGTGCATCAGGGCCTCGTGGATCGTCGGGTCGAAGGGCTCGCCCTCCTTGCCGAACTGCTGCAGGCCCATCTTGGCCGCGACGGTCTCCAGCGACTCGGCCACCGACTTGAAGCCGCCGACCAGTTCGCCGTGTTCCCGTGCCCGGCCGATGTCGTCGAGCACGGGCAGGAGCTCGGTCAGGAGGTTCGCGATGGCGATCTCCCGGACCGCGACCCGGTCGCGTTCGACGCGGCGGCGGTAGTTCTGGTACTCGGCCTGCAGGCGCTGGAGGTCCAGCGTGCGCTCGTTCAGTGCCGTGCGCACCTGGTCCAGCTGTGCCACCAGGCCGGCGTCTGCGGTTGCGTCCCCGGCCGGGGCCGCCCCCTCCTCGGGGGCGGCCTTCGGCTCGGCGTCGTCAGGGGTGGCGCCGGAGGGGACGTCGGGCTTCTCCTCGAAGCCCGGGGTCTCCTCCGTCACGCGGCACCGTCCTTGCGCTCGTCGTCGACGATCTCGGCGTCCACGACGTCGTCGTCCGCCTTGGCCTCACCCTCGGGCGCGCCACCGGCGGCCTGGGCGGCCTGGGCGTCGGCGTACATGGCCTCACCCAGCTTCTGCGAGACGGCCGCGACCTTCTCGGTGGCGGTGCGGATCTCGGTGGCGTCCTCGCCCTTGAGCTTCTCCTTCAGCTCGGCGACGGCCTCCTCGACCTCGGTCTTGACCTCGCCCGGGACCTTGTCCTCGTTGTCCTTGAGGAACTTCTCGGTCTGGTAGACGAGCTGCTCGCCCTGGTTGCGGGTCTCGGCGGCCTCGCGGCGGGCGTGGTCCTCCTCCGCGTACTTCTCGGCCTCCTGGCGCATCCGGTCGACCTCGTCCTTCGGCAGCGAGGAGCCGCCGGTGACGGTCATCTTCTGCTCCTTGCCCGTGCCGAGGTCCTTCGCGGTCACGTGCATGATGCCGTTGGCGTCGATGTCGAAGGCGACCTCGATCTGCGGGACACCACGCGGGGCCGGCGGCAGACCGGTCAGCTCGAACATCCCGAGCTTCTTGTTGTACGCCGCGATCTCGCGCTCGCCCTGGTAGACCTGGATCTGCACGGAGGGCTGGTTGTCCTCGGCGGTGGTGAAGATCTCGGACCGCTTGGTCGGGATCGTCGTGTTCCGCTCGATGAGCTTCGTCATGATGCCGCCCTTGGTCTCGATACCGAGGGACAGCGGGGTCACGTCGAGGAGCAGGACGTCCTTGACCTCACCCTTGAGGACACCGGCCTGGAGGGCGGCGCCGATGGCGACGACCTCGTCCGGGTTCACGCCCTTGTTGGCCTCGTTGCCACCGGTCAGCTCCTTGACGAGCTCGGCGACGGCGGGCATACGGGTGGAGCCGCCGACGAGGACGACGTGGTCGATCTCGCCGAGCTGGATACCGGCGTCCTTGATGACGTTGTGGAACGGCGTCTTGCAGCGCTCCAGCAGGTCCGCGGTCAGCTGCTGGAACTGGGCGCGCGTGAGCTTCTCGTCCAGGTGCAGCGGGCCCTCGGCGGACGCGGTGATGTAGGGCAGGTTGATCGAGGTCTCGGTGGACGAGGACAGCTCGATCTTCGCCTTCTCGGCGGCCTCACGCAGACGCTGCAGCGCCATCTTGTCCTTGGCGAGGTCCACGCCGTGGCCGGCCTTGAACTGCTGCACCAGGTAGTCGACGACGCGCTGGTCCCAGTCGTCTCCACCGAGGTGGTTGTCACCGTTGGTGGCCTTCACCTCGACGACGCCGTCGCCGATCTCCAGGAGGGACACGTCGAAGGTGCCGCCACCGAGGTCGAAGACGAGGATCGTCTGGTCGTCCTTGTCGAGGCCGTAGGCGAGCGCCGCCGCGGTGGGCTCGTTGACGATGCGCAGGACGTTCAGACCGGCGATCTCGCCGGCCTCCTTCGTCGCCTGACGCTCGGAGTCGTTGAAGTAGGCCGGGACGGTGATGACCGCGTCCGTGACCTTCTCGCCCAGGTAGGACTCGGCGTCCCGCTTCAGCTTCTGCAGGATGAAGGCGGAGATCTGCTGCGGGTTGAAGTCCTTCCCGTCCAGCTGGATCTTCCAGTCGGTGCCCATGTGGCGCTTGACGGACCGGATGGTCCGGTCCACGTTGGTGACCGCCTGGCGCTTGGCCACCTCGCCGACGAGCACTTCACCGTTCTTCGCGAAGGCGACGACGGACGGCGTGGTCCTGGCACCCTCGGCGTTGGTGATGACGGTGGGCTCGCCGCCCTCCAGAACGCTGACGACGGAGTTAGTCGTGCCCAGGTCGATGCCGACCGCACGTGCCATGGTTGATTCCTCCAGCTGACTTGAGTGGAACAGGCTCAAGTGTGCATGAGTGGGGCCGCGCGGTCAACAGACCTGAGTCAGTCGGACTCAACTCTTATCCGTTCCTTACACGCAACTGCCCTCTGACCTGCGTCGATACGGTCCGGCGGGGCGGCTGGACAGGGATGCGAAGGAGTACGAGAACGGCGAAGACCACCCCGCCGACCACCCACAGCACCGCTTTGTCCCCGGTCCATCCCGTGTGCACGAGCACCCCCACGAGCACGGAGGAGAAGGACCCGGCGCCCAGCAGCACGACCGCCCCCGGCGGGGTCGGGCCGAGCCGCCGCAGCCGGTGCGCCAGGTGGTCCGGGCCCCGCCTGAGCAGCGGGCGGCGGGAGGTGAGGCGCGCGAGGACGACCAGCAGGAAGTCGGCCGCGGCCACGGCGCTCAGGCTGAACACCACACCCGCGCTCTGCTCGAGCCCGTACCCCGCGCGCGTGAAGACGACGGCCGAGGAGAGCAGGAACCCGGTGAAGAGCGCTCCGCAGGCTCCGAGCCCCACGCGCGCGGGGTGCCAGTTGTGCATCAGGAAGCCGGTCAGCGCGGCGGCGAACACGCTGAGCAGCACGGCGAGCCCGTCCATCAGCTCCGCCGCGGCGCAGACCCCCGCCCCGAAGGCGGTGACCACCCCGACGGTCCCGGCCAGCCCGTCGGCGTGGTCGAGCCCCTTGAAGGCGAGCGTGGCGAAGACGATCCAGCCCACGGCCAGGAGGCCGCCCCAGGCGCCCGTCTCGTCGTACGGCACCACACAGGCCGCCGCCACGGCCGTGCCGGTGACCAGTACCCGCGCCCGCAGCCGCCACACGTCGGCGACGAGCCCCAGTAAGGCGATCCCGGCGGCGACGGCGAGCAGCCGGCCGACCCCGTCCCCGAACGGCGCGACGCCGATCCACTCCCCCGCCCAGGCGACCAGGCAGGTGACGGCCACGACCGCCACTCCCCCGAGCACCGGAAGGGGCCGCTGCCGCCGCCGGTCCACGATTCCCGCGCGCAGCGCGGGCACCCGGAGCAGCGCCGCGAGCACGGCGGTGAGAAGGAGGGCGGCACAGGCCGCGGCGATCCCGTAGAGCACGGCTCTAAGTTAGGCGCGAAAGTAGCAATTCGGTACGAATAACACGATCAGATTGCCATTCGGCTCAGGCACACCTCAGCGATCCAGATCACCTCGCGCCTGGCTACAGTGCGAGTAAAGATGCGGGTAGTCTCGAACGGACTGCATAAGTTACCGCTTAGTAATTTCCCTCGCAGGCCCGAGGAGCCCCGAAATGCAACTCGCCGCGATCATCGTGTCGCTGGTTCTGATCGTGGTCGGCGTGGCCCTGTTCGCCCGCGCCCTCCTGCAGATCTACAACTTCATGCGGCTCGGCCAGAACGTGCCCGCGGGCACCCGAACCGACGAGCCCGGCCGGCGCACCATCACCGTGGTCAGGGAGTTCCTCGGCCACACCCGGATGAACCGCTGGGGCATCGTCGGTGTCGCGCACTGGTTCGTGGCGGTCGGCTTCTTCTCGCTGCTGCTGACGATCGTCAACGCCATCGGCCAGCTGTTCCAGGCCGACTGGATCCTGCCGGTCATCGGCGACTGGGCGCCGTACAACATCTTCGTCGAGTTCATCGGCACGATGACGGTGCTCGGCATCCTCGTGCTGATCGTCATCCGGCAGCTCACGCACCCGCGCAAGCCGGGCCGCAAGTCCCGCTTCGCCGGCTCCAACTTCGGCCAGGCGTACTTCGTCGAGGCCGTCATCCTCATCGTCGGCGTCTGCATCTTCATGCTGCACGCGCTGGAGGGCGCCCAGCACCACGCGGACGGCTACGAGGCCTCGTTCTTCATCTCGTACCCGGTCATCCACTGGCTCGAGGGCATGGACGTCTCCACGCTCCAGAACCTCACCTACTTCTTCGCGGGCCTGAAGATCGCGACGTCCTTCATCTGGATGATCACCGTCGCCCTGAAGACCGACATGGGTGTGGCCTGGCACCGCTTCCTCGCCTTCCCGAACATCTGGTTCAAGCGCAACGCCGACGGCGGCACCTCCCTCGGTGCCCTGCTCCCGATGACCTCCGGCGGCGAGCCGATCAACTTCGAGGACCCGGGCGAGGACGACGTCTTCGGCGTCTCCCAGGTCGAGCAGTTCTCCTGGAAGGGCCTGCTGGACTTCTCCACCTGCACCGAGTGCGGCCGCTGCCAGTCGCAGTGCCCCGCCTGGAACACCGGCAAGCCGCTCTCCCCGAAGCTGCTGATCATGTCGCTGCGGGACCACGCCCACGCCAAGGCGCCGTACCTGCTGGCCGGCGGCGGCAAGACCATGGAGGGCGAGGAGAAGGCCTCCGAGGAGCAGCTCAAGGACGTGCCCGCCGCCGCCCTCGCGGAGGCCGAGCGCCCGCTGATCGGCACGGTGGAAGAGAACGGCGTCATCGACCCGGACGTCCTGTGGTCCTGCACCACCTGCGGCGCCTGCGTCGAGCAGTGCCCCGTCGACATCGAGCACGTCGACCACATCGTGGACATGCGCCGCTACCAGGTCATGATCGAGTCCGCGTTCCCGTCCGAGGCGGGCACGATGCTCAAGAACCTGGAGAAGAAGGGCAATCCCTGGGGCCTGGCCAAGAAGCAGCGCCTGGAGTGGACCAAGGAGGTCGACTTCGAGATCCCGGTCGTCGGCCGCGACATCGAGGACCTCACCGAGGTCGAGTACCTGTACTGGGTCGGCTGCGCCGGCGCCCTCGAGGACCGCGCCAAGAAGACCACCAAGGCCTTCGCCGAGCTGCTGCACATCGCGGGCGTGAAGTTCGCGATCATGGGCGGCGACGAGAAGTGCACCGGTGACTCCGCCCGCCGCCTGGGCAACGAGCCCCTGTTCCAGGAGCTCGGCATGGAGAACGTCATGGCCCTGAACACGGCGTTCGGCGAGGAGCTGGACGACGACGGCAAGGCCACGGCGGAGTCCAGGAAGCCGAAGTCGGCGAAGAAGATCGTCGCCACCTGCCCGCACTGCCTCAACACCCTCGGCAACGAGTACCCGCAGCTCGGCGGCGACTACGAGGTCATCCACCACACCCAGCTGCTCCAGCACCTGGTGGACGAGGGCAAGCTCGTCCCGGTCACCCCGGTCGAGGGCATCATCACCTACCACGACCCGTGCTACCTGGGCCGCCACAACAAGATCTACACGCCTCCGCGCGAGATCATCGGCAAGGTCCCGGGCCTGCGCAACGAGGAGATGCACCGCCACAAGGAGCGCGGCTTCTGCTGCGGCGCCGGCGGCGCCCGGATGTGGATGGAGGAGCGGATCGGCAAGCGCATCAACAACGAGCGCGTCGACGAGGCTCTCTCGCTGAACCCGGACATCGTCTCGACCGCCTGCCCGTTCTGCCTGGTCATGCTGACCGACTCGGTCAACGGCAAGAAGAACGACGGCAAGGCCAAGGAGTCCATCCAGGTCGTGGACGTCGCCCAGCTGCTCCTCGACTCCGTCAGGACGCCGGTCGACCCGGCGGGCGAGGCGGAGACGGAGAGCGAGCCGGAGCCCGAGCCGGTGAAGTGACCACCCGCTGAACAACCCACGGCGCCCCCCGGACCGCACGGCGGATCGGGGGGCGCCGTGATGTCCGCGGGAGCCGGCCGTGACCGATCCGCCACCCTCGCCCCTTACCCCACCTCTCGAACGCGTGCATGATTGCGAGGTTGTCGTCCGAGAGCCGGGAGAGGTGCGCGGTGCGCGTGCGCAGACGTGGGATCAGTACCGCGACCACCGCCGTCCTCTGCGGCACCCTGCTCCTCGCCGCCTGCGGCCCGGGCGGCGCCGGCAGCGGGGCCGGGCCCACGCCCGCCCGGATCGCCGACGCCCCCGCCGAACTCCCCGTGCCGCATGGCGAGGGGAGCGACGTCCCCGACGACTTCAACGGCGACGGCCACCGCGACCTCGTCCTCGACGACCTCGTCAAGAAGGACAGCCACGCCGACGACGCCGGCATCGGGATCGTCTACGGCGGCCCGCGCGGACTCACGCCCGGCGCACGGCAACTGCTCACCCCGAAGCAGCGGGCCGCCCCCACCAAGGGACAGCTCCCGGCCGTCTTCGACGCGGAGGAGGGCTGCGACCTGGACGGCGACGGCTTCACCGACCTGATCGTCTCCACCGACCCGCCCTACGACGGCCAGGGCCGGCCCCCGGTACCGCTGCAGGTGCTCTTCGGCTCTCCCGCCGGGCTGACCGGCCGCGCCGTCAAGCTCACCGTCCCGGCCCGCGCCCGCTTCGGCAACGACTGGCCGGACCAGCCGGTGTGCGGCGACTTCGACGGGGACGGCGAGAAGGACCTGGTCCTGCACGCGTCCGGCGGCAGGCTGTCGTACCTGCGCGGCCCGTTCGGCCGGACCGGCGCCCCGCGCGCGGCCGGCGCGCCGCTCTCCTCCCCCGGCGAGGTGCCCGCCGGGCCCGCGGCCGACGTCGACGGCGACGGGTACGACGACCTCGTGGTCCGTGCCACGGAGGGCACCGGCACGGCCGCGGTCGTCCTCGGCGGACCGGCCGGCCCCGCCCGCACCGGCACCCGCCTGCCCGCCGGCGTCGACGTGGCCCTAGGCCGCTTCGGCCGCGGCAAGGCGCTGGACGCGGCGGTCGGCGGCATGGCGGAAACGTCCCTGCGCTACGACCTCCCGGCCCCCGCGGCCCGGGCGGCCCTCGCCGTGCCCGGCTCGATGCTGGCCGCCGCCGACTTCGACGGCGACGGCCGCGACGAACTCGTCTCCAGCGGCTCCCGGCTGCGCGTCCTGCGGGCGGGGACGGCCGGGCTGTCCGGGAAGGACGCGGTCACCCTCGCGCCGCCCGGGCCCGGCACCTCCCGGGTCCTCACGGCCGGCGACTTCGACGGGGACGGGCGGGCGGACCTGGTGGTGCGGACGCACCGGGGCGGCACGAAGGACACCGTCGCCGTGTACCGGGGGTCGGCGAAGGACCTGGTCGACGGCAAGCCCGCGGTGACCTTCTCCAGCTCCGAGTTCCTGGTGATGTGATGCGGGCCGAGCCGGTTCCCGGCAGTCCCGGAAAGTAACCGGACTCACGTACAACCCTTGCGCCCCGAGGCGGGTCTCCTCTGCGCCGAACGCTCCGTGAACCGTGGGACAACCCACGGCGAACCCGGACGGTCCGCACCCCATCAACTGCGGATGCCCGCCGGGCATCCCCGCATGCAGCAGGAGAAACCCGCATGCACAAGCCTCTGCGACTCGCCCTCGCGACGGCCACCGCCGCCGCGCTGACGGGCGGGCTGCTCACGTTCTCGGCCGTGACCGCCACGGCCGCGGACTCCACCGTCGTCCCGCAGGCCGACTTCAACAACGACGGGATCGGCGACACGGCCTTCTCCGCCGACGGCGCCTACGTCAGCGGCAAGAGGGCCGCCGGCCAGTTGGTCGTGCTCTACGGCAGCCAGAGCGGTGTCTCGTCCGCCAAGCGCTCCACGATCAGCCAGAACACCACCGGCAACCCCGGCTCCGCCGAGACCGGCGACCACTTCGGCTCCGAGACCGCGTACGCCGACTTCAACAACGACGGCTACGACGACCTCGCCGTCGGCACCCCCGGCGAGGACGTCGGCGGTGACACCGACGCGGGCGGCGTCGTCATCCTGTGGGGCTCCGCCTCCGGCATCACCGGCAAGGGCGTCTCGGTCGCGGACCCGGCCCCCTCCGCGCACGACTACTGGGGCAAGAACCTCGCCGCCGGCGACTTCGACGGCGACGGCCGGGCCGACCTTGCCGTCGGCAGCTCCACCGCCACCATCTACGTCCTCAAGGGCGGCTTCAACTCCTCCGGTACCCCGGGCGGCAAGTACACGGTCAAGCCCCCGATCATGGGCACCGACGCGGGCGGCCCGCTCAACCTGACCGCCGGCGACATCAACAACAGCGGGCAGACCGACCTGGTCGTCGACGGCTTCGAGACCGACACCGACTACGGCTGGAACCGCAACTACTACATCCCGGGCGGGGCGAGCGGCCTCCACATGTCCGAGGCCATGCCTCTGAAGCCCGGCGTGATCACCGCGATCGGCGACATCAACGGCGACCACTACGGGGACATCGTCAGCGGCGCCTACTGGAACACCACCACCGAGAACGGCACGACCGTCCCGGACTCCGGCAAGGGCGGCAAGGTCTGGGTGACCTACGGCTCCGACGGCGGCCCCTCCAACGCCACCGGCATCACCCAGGACACGGGCAACGTCCCCGGCACCGCCGAGGGCAACGACTTCTTCGGCTACGAGCTCGACCTGGGCGACGTCAACGGCGACGGCTTCCTCGACCTCGCGATCGGCGTGGCCGGCGAGAACATCGGCAGCGCCGCCAACACGGGCACGGTCACCGTCCTCTACGGCACCCCGGACGGCCTGAACACCGCCTCCGGCGCCCAGTCCTTCGCCCAGTCCACGGCGGGCGTGCCCGGCAGCGACGAGGACGACGACTACTTCGGGCAGGACGTCAAGCTCGACGACGTCACCGGCGACGGCAGGGCCGACCTGATCGTCGGCTCCAGGGAGAACGCCGACAACGGCGCGGTGACCTACCTGCCCTCCAACGGCACGAAGATCACCACGACCGGCTCCCGCGCCATCTCCCCGAGCACCTCGGGCGTCTCGACGACGGGCACGCCGTTCTTCGGCTCCAACTTCGCCGACTGACCGACCCTGACGGTCCCTTAGGGGATGTCACAGGTCGGCCGCAAAGCCGGGCCCGGACGCCCGGGTCCGGCACGTCGGTCTCCGGGACCAGGTACGTTCGAAGACGTGGCTGGATTCAGGATCGGACGCGGGGGCCGGGACAACCGCACCCCCCAAGGACAGCAGGCGCCGCAGGGACCGTCGTACGGACAGGGGCGGCCCGGCGGACCGTCGCAGGGACGGCGGGGACCGTCGCAGGGACGGCCCGCGGGCCCCTCGTACGGCTACCCGTCGGCGCCGCAGCCGCCGTACCCGCAGCAGGGGCAGCCGTACGGGTACCCGGGGCCGGCCGACGACGGCCCGGAGTACTTCGGCGACGGCGGCCACCCGGGCGCCGGACACGGCGGGTACGACCCGTACGCGGCGAACAACCCGGGCCACACCCAGGCGTTCTCGGTCGACGAGGCCGCCGGCTACACCCAGGGCTCGACCTACCACGCCGGCGCGGCCGCGCCGTCCGGCCCGATCGGCCCTCCCCTGCACTGGAAGGAACTGCTGAAGGGCGTCGTCCTCGCCCCGAACCAGACGTTCCTGCGGATGCGGGACTACACGATGTGGGCCCCGGCCCTGATCGTCACGTTCCTCTACGGCCTGCTCGCCGTGTTCGGCTTCGACGGGGCCCGCGCGGACGCGATCAACGCGACGCTGTCCAACGCGATCCCGATCGTCCTGGTCACCGCCGTGGCGATGGTCCTGAGCGCCTTCGTCCTGGGCGTGGTGACCCACACCCTGGCCCGCCAGCTCGGCGGCAACGGCGCCTGGCAGCCCACGGTCGGCCTGTCCATGCTGATCACGTCCCTCACGGACGCCCCCCGCCTGGTCTTCGCCATGTTCTTCGGCGGCGACGCCGGCTTCGTCCAGCTGCTCGGCTGGGCCACCTGGATCGGCGCAGGCACCCTGCTCACCCTGATGGTGTCCCGCTCGCACGACCTGCCCTGGCCGAAGGCGCTGGCCGCGTCGGCCATCCAGCTGATCGCGCTGTTGTCGATCGTGAAGCTGGGCACGTTCTAGCCCGACCCCTGACCACCCGAGAAGGCCCCCGCGCAGTCGCCCGCCGGGGGCCTTTCGCACACGCTCGGCGAGTCCCGCGGTAAGGCTGTCCGGGGGAAAAGAAAGGCGCCGCAGCGTGCCCAGTGATCGTTCGCCGCCCGTCGTGGCCATTCTGTCCACCGAGGCCGGGAATAAGGCACAAGGGACGACGAAAGGTTGGTCGAGTGAAGTTCGCCAAGCGATGTGCCGCGGTGAGCGCCGCTGTGACGGCGGCGGTTCTCTTCAGTGCCGGCGGCGCCCAGGCGCAAGGTGTCGGGGATGCCCTTCCGCTGCTGGGCAACGTGACACTCCTGCAGATCTCCTACCCCTCGATGGACCAGGCCCGGATGGGCGACGCCGCCACCAAGGCCCTGAAGACCGGCAAGGACGACGACGCGGGCACGGTCACCGTCAACTGCAACCAGCAGCAGCAACAACAGCAACAGCAGGACCCGGCGGGCGACGCCGTCACCAAGGTCCTGAAGACCGTCAAGGACGACGGCGGGAGCGCGGTCACCATCAACTGCAACCAGCAGCAGCAACAACAGCAGCAGCAGGCGCGGCCGTAACGACGGGG
Source organism: Streptomyces sp. NPDC058145 (assembly GCF_042884245.1). Lineage (NCBI taxonomy): Bacteria > Bacillati > Actinomycetota > Actinomycetes > Kitasatosporales > Streptomycetaceae > Streptomyces > Streptomyces sp. NPDC058145. Next base: position 86,175 of record NZ_JBHVUH010000004.1, read on the forward strand.
CCGAATCGCATGGTCCGGCGGCCGGGTGACATACAGCCCCGGCCGTCGGACCGTTCTAGAGCGCGTCCCTGGACGGTGTGACCGGCGTACCGGCCTTACGGCACGGAGGCAGCACGGACCACGGGAAGTTGATCCAGTCCTCGGTCCGCTTCCAGACGTACTCGCACTTCACCAGGGAGTGGGACTTCTCATAGACCACCGCGGAGCGCACCTCGGCGACGGTGTCGAGGCAGAAGTCGCGCACCAGCTTGAGCGTCTTGCCGGTGTCCGCGACGTCGTCGGTGATCAGCACCTTCTTGTCGGAGAAGTCGATCACGTTCGGCACGGGCGCGAGCATCACGGGCATCTCCAGCGTGGTGCCGACGCCGGTGTAGAACTCGACATTTACCAGGTGGATGTTCTTGCAGTCGAGGGCGTAGGCCAGCCCGCCCGCCACGAACACGCCGCCCCGCGCGATGCTCAGCACGACGTCGGGCTCGTACCCGTCGTCCGCGATGGTCTGCGCCAGCTCGCGGATCGCGGTGCCGAACCGCTCGTAGGTCAGGTTCTCACGCGCTTCGCTCATGCCGTCGCCGCCCTCACACCTGGGTCCGGTGGAAGTTCAGGAACGACCGGGAGGCGGTCGGCCCACGCTGCCCCTGGTACCGGGAGCCGTAGCGCTCGCTGCCGTACGGGTGCTCCGCCGGCGTGGTCAGCCGGAACATGCAGAGCTGACCGATCTTCATGCCGGGCCAGAGCTTGATCGGCAGGGTGGCGAGGTTGGACAGCTCCAGGGTCACGTGACCGCTGAACCCCGGGTCGATGAACCCGGCGGTGGAGTGCGTGACGAGCCCGAGCCGGCCGAGGGAGCTCTTCCCCTCGAGACGCGACGCGAGATCGTCGGGAAGCGTGATCACCTCGTACGTCGACGCGAGCACGAACTCCCCGGGGTGCAGGATGAACGGCTCGTCGCCCTCGGGCTCGACCAGCCGGGTCAGATCGGCCTGCTCGATCGAGGGGTCGATGTGCGGGTACCGGTGGTTCTCGAACACCCGGAAGTACCGGTCCAGCCGGACGTCGATGCTCGACGGCTGCACCATGGTTTCGTCATAGGGATCGATCCGTACCCGCCCGGCGTCGATCTCGGCCCGGATGTCCTTGTCTGAGAGAAGCACGCCCCGAGGATACGCAAGGCGCGCGGGGCCCCGACAATCGTGACGGCTCCGCGCGCCTGTGCCCTTGTGCGGTGGGTCCGGCTACCGCTTCTCCAGGGCGACCGGCACCACACTGCGGAGCCGGGCACATCGTGGACACCTCACGAGCCGGCCGGGCCCCAGCCGTTCGGCCTTCTGCATCGGGAACGAAGTGGCGCTGAAGACGTGCCCGTCCGCGCAACGAACGACGGTGCGTTCCATCAAATCCCTCAAGTCCCTTCCCCAAGAGCCTCATCGCCCTGCCGTCTCGGCGACGAAAGCCACATTACGGGATCAAAGAGACGACTCTCCAGGCGGCACTCCGGCCTCGCCCGGCCCCTCTCCCACCCCGCCACGGTACGCCCCAACTCCGTTCCCCCGCAGCGGTATCCCATGCCCCGGACGTACGTGGATCCCCGGGCCCGGGCACCGGGGGTCCCCGATGGGGTACAGTGAGCGAGCGTTCGGGCATCGACTCCGCGGAGCCGACCCGTAGTTACGCGGGTGTAGTTTAATGGTAGAACATCAGCTTCCCAAGCTGAGAGCGCGAGTTCGATTCTCGTCACCCGCTCTTCATGAAGCCCCAGGTCATCGACCTGGGGCTTTTGCGTGGCCGGCCTCAGCCGTCGCAGCAGGTCACAGCACCGCGAACGGAGATACTCGACGGCAATACTGCATCCCCGGAATCCAATATCTGTGGTCGCGACGTGAGAAATCGACGCGGCGCAGGAGAAATATCTCTGCGGCCACGAGCGGGGCAGAATTATTTACCACGCTCCGCCGACTCCGACGTGCTACTCTCGTCGTCAGTTGCAGGTGTGGTTGCCAGTGGGTTTTTCCGACGGCTGATCATCACGGCGACACGGAATGCACACAAGGTGTATTCCTGAAACCGTCTCCGAAGGAGAAACAAAATGGCTACTGGCACCGTGAAGTGGTTCAACGCGGAAAAGGGCTTCGGCTTCATCGAGCAGGACGGCGGCGGCGCCGACGTCTTCGCCCACTACTCGAACATCGCCGCCCAGGGCTTCCGCGAGCTGCTGGAAGGCCAGAAGGTGTCGTTCGACATCGCGCAGGGCCAGAAGGGCCCGACGGCCGAGAACATCGTTCCCGCCTGACGCACACTTCGCAGCTGGGGCCCGCACCTTGGGGTGCGGGCCCCAGCTCGCTTTATTCCCGGGGTTATTTCGCCCCTGTCATTCTCGGCCCGTTCTCGCGATTCCCTGCGCCGCAAATTCTGCTGCGGAAATTCCTTGATACGTGCCCGCATCAAGGAAGGTTCCGCATGGACCGCACACGTACTACTCGCACACGCGCCAATCGCCCGTCCGACCGCTTCGGAGGAAGGGCCGCCGCGGGCCGCTCCGGCGCTCCGCGCCGCTCCAACGGTTTCGGAAACCGGCAGCCGGTCCGGGGCGAGTTCACCCTGCCGAAGACGGTCACGCCCGCGTTGCCCGCTGTCGAGTCGTTCGCCGATCTCGCCATGCCGGAGGCGTTGCTGGCCACGCTCGGCCATGAGGGCGTGACCGTACCGTTCCCGATCCAGGCGGCGACCTTGCCGAACTCCCTGGCCGGCCGTGACGTACTCGGTCGCGGCCGCACCGGCTCGGGCAAGACCCTCGCCTTCGGCCTCGCGGTACTGGCCCGTTCGGCGGGCCGGCGCGCCGAGCCGCGCCGGCCACTGGCCCTGGTGCTCGTCCCCACCCGTGAGCTGGCCCAGCAGGTCACCGACGCGCTCACTCCCTACGCCCGCTCCGTGCGCCTGCGGATCGCCACCGTCGTCGGCGGAATGTCCCTCGGCAGGCAGGCCGGTGCGCTGCGTGCCGGCGCGGAGGTGGTCGTCGCGACGCCCGGTCGGCTCAAGGACCTCATCGACCGGGGCGACTGCCGGCTCGCCGACGTCGGCATCACGGTTCTCGACGAGGCCGACCAGATGACCGACATGGGCTTCATGCCCCAGGTCACCGCCCTGCTCGACCAGGTGCGCCCCGACGGCCAGCGGTTGCTCTTCTCCGCCACTCTGGACCGCAACGTCGATCTGCTGGTCCGTCGCTACCTGACCGACCCGGTGGTCCACTCCGTCGACCCGTCGGCCGGTGCCGTCACCACGATGGAGCACCACGTACTCCACGTGCACGACGCGGACAAGCACCGCACGACCACCGAGATCGCGGCCCGGGACGGCCGGGTCATCATGTTCCTGGACACCAAGCACGCCGTGGACCGGCTGACCGAGCACCTGCTGAACAGCGGTGTCCGCGCCGCCGCCCTGCACGGCGGCAGGTCCCAGCCGCAGCGCACCCGGACCCTGGCGCAGTTCAAGGACGGTCACGTCACGGTGCTGGTGGCCACCAACGTCGCCGCGCGCGGCATCCACATCGACAGCCTCGACCTGGTCGTCAACGTGGATCCGCCCAGCGACCACAAGGATTACCTGCACCGTGGCGGCCGTACGGCCCGCGCCGGGGAGTCCGGCAGCGTCGTCACCCTCGTGACCCCCGGCCAGCGCCGCGGCATGAGCCGGCTGATGGCTTCGGCCGGCATCACCCCGCAGATCACCCCGGTCCGTTCGGGCGAGGCGGAACTGAGCCGCATCACCGGTGCCCAGGCGCCCTCCGGCGTCCCGGTGGTCATCACCGCGCCGGTCTCGGAACGCCCCCGCCGCGCGTCTTCGCCGTCCCGGAGCCGCCGGAGCCGCACCGATCAGGGCGGACCCGTCGGCGCGGGGGTGCGGCGCAGGGCACAGCGGCGGCCCGGCAACGACTCGGCTGCGTAGGCCGGCGCAGGGAGCCCCCGTGCCCTCCTTGGGCCGCGGGGGGGGCATCAGGCCGACCAGCCCTCACCGAAGGAGACACCTTTGACGCCGGCACGGACGCAGTACCGCAGGACGCACCCCGCCCCCAGGTCCGTGGTCGACGACAACGACGGGCACGGGCCCCGGGTATGGGACGACATGACCGTCGAGGTGGCTCTGGCCGTCATGGCGGGTGCCCGGGTCCAGCACCTGACCGTGTGCGACGGGGACGACGAGAGCACGGGTCTGATCACCCTGGCCCGGCTCGCCGTTCTCCGCGACAGTTCCACGTACACGGACCGGATCCGTCTGCGGGACGTCCTCGACGGATCCCTGCCGAGCCAGGCCGGGTTCCGTGCCTACTCGCCCTCGCACGCCGATGCCCCTCGCCCGGGCCGTCCCTGCCACGACCGCCCCGAGACCGTGGGCGTGGGTGGCTCCACCCGGCTCCGGACCGCGTCGGCGCTGCTCGGCGGCACCGGTCCCGTGGAGGAGTGAGGACGGGCGGGAAACCGCCCTCAGGATCCCGGTGGGGGGCGTGGCGCCGCGCGGCGGCCAGGCCCCCCCCCGGGGCCAGAGGGCGGGTTTCCGCCCCGCCGCACCCCACCCCCGCGGGGTGGTAAAAAAAAAAACCACCCCCCCAGAC